>NZ_JAHGUP010000257.1 GCF_001989995.2 Vibrio anguillarum | reverse complement strand
AGCCTACGATCTATGTCGATTTATGCTGGTGCAGGGATCGTTCATGAATCCTCACCTCAAAGTGAACTCGACGAAACCGGAGCTAAAATGAAAACCATTTTGCGTGCGGCTGGAATACAAGTAGATGAGTTACTCACTGTATAAGGGATATAAAATAATGATGAACGATGATTTTACACCTTGGCCTGAAAACATAAGTAAAAGGTATAAAGAACTAGGCTATTGGCAAGACAAATCCTTATTTAATCACCTTCATGAAACTGCTATGTCTTC
>NZ_JAHGUP010000256.1 GCF_001989995.2 Vibrio anguillarum | reverse complement strand
CAAAAGCTCTACGGCTCCAACAAGAAATGGAAAAAGCGGTATGGCTATCATAAGCGCTCACTATCAGAGACAGCAATGTACCGAGTAAAACAGCTGCTAGGTGGGAAATTAAGCCTAAGAAATTACAATGCTCAGGTTGGCGAGACTTACGCTATGATCAAAGCGCTGAACAAGCTTACAGGACTTGGTATGCCTGAAACTCAGTATATTGCTTAATAACTGAACAACTTTGGGCTGCCATGTCTTACAACCGAATTAAGCAACAAAGCCCTTCATTGAAA
>NZ_JAHGUP010000255.1 GCF_001989995.2 Vibrio anguillarum | reverse complement strand
CACGGTTCACCTAGCCATCAAATACCCCCCCCCGCCGCGGGGGGGGGGGGGGGGGTTCCCGCCCGTCAGCTTCCTTGCGCCTTCCGGGTTTCACGCGCCCGTCGACTCGCACGCATGTCAGACTCCTTGGTCCGTGTTACAAGACGGGTCGGATGGGGAGCCCGCGGGCCGTTGCCTGGAGCGCGTCCGTGCCCCGAGGGGCACGTCGAGGCGGCGCGCGCCGGATCCCCGGCCGAC
>NZ_JAHGUP010000253.1 GCF_001989995.2 Vibrio anguillarum | reverse complement strand
AGGCGGGAACACCCGCCGAGCTTAAGCATATCAATAAGCGGAGGAGAAGAAACTTACGAGGATTCCCCTAGTAACGGCGAGCGAACCGGGACCAGCCCAGCTTGAGAATCGGGGGCCCGTGCCTCTCGAATTGTAGTCTGGAGAAGCGTCCTCAGCGACGGACCGGGCCCAAGTCCCCTGGAAAGGGGCGCCGGGGAGGGTGAGAGCCCCGTCCGGCCCGGACCCTGCCGCACCACGAGGCGCTGTCGGCGAGTCGGGTTGTTTGGGAGTGCAGCCCCAATCGGGCGGTAAATTCCGTCCAAGGCTAAATACCGGCGAGAGACCGATAGCGAACAAGTACCGCGAGGGAAAGATGAAAAGGACTTTGAAAAGAGAGTCAAAGAGTGCTTGAAATTGCCGGGAGGGAAGCGGATGGGGGCCGGCGATGCGC
>NZ_JAHGUP010000252.1 GCF_001989995.2 Vibrio anguillarum | reverse complement strand
ATGGTGGCTTAACGGAACCGTGCAACCAGCGTTCACCTATCGCCCCCTCCTACCTATTTAAAGTTTGAGAATAGGTCGAGGGCGTTGCGCCCCCGATGCCTCTAATCATTGGCTTTACCCGATAGAACTCGCTCGTGGGCTCCAGCTATCCTGAGGGAAACTTCGGAGGGAACCAGCTACTAGATGGTTCGATTAGTCTTTCGCCCCTATACCCAAGTCAGACGAACGATTTGCACGTCAGTATCGCTTCGGGCCTCCACCAGAGTTTCCTCTGGCTTCGCCTCGCTCAGGCATAGTTCACCATCTTTCGGGTCCCGACAGGCATGCTCCAACTCGAACCCTTCACAGAAGATCGGGGTCGGCCGGCGGTGCGCCCCACCCCCACCCAGAGAAGAATCGAACAACGAAGTCGTT
>NZ_JAHGUP010000248.1 GCF_001989995.2 Vibrio anguillarum | reverse complement strand
CCTTAGCCGGGCGTTAGCTGGGGTTAAGGAAAACGGTGAATTTAGGGTGGAAAGGCTTTCGGTTTTCTAGCTACACACCGGACAAATCTCAGCTTCTCAACTATCTCGCCAGTGGCACTTTTCGGGAAGCGTTTGAACTTAACAAAGTCTGCTTACGGGAAGTGTTGTGTTTGTTAAGTTCGTTGGCGCGGTTTCTTTGGTGTTGAAATTCATGAATGCCTAAATTCGTTTTGTGTGCTTTGTCGTTGGCTTTTTCGATAGAATTCTTTGCAAATTACCGAGTTCAGGAATGGTGATTTCCTCGGTCATTTCTTCTTTGCCAGGAGCATTTCGTGGATTGGGTTTTAATTTCACAGCTGTCCGTTTTACTTTGCCGTTGGAAAGCAATAATGTGTTTCAAATTA
>NZ_JAHGUP010000247.1 GCF_001989995.2 Vibrio anguillarum | reverse complement strand
TGGGATTATGGGGCGCATACATTATTCTCGAGCTATCTGTTTTTTATTACCAATTTTAAAGTTTAAACCTTTGAACTGACCTTTGTGCGAAGAAGTTACATGCCCTAAAACTATATATGCATTTCCAGATGTAAGCTCTATATCTTCAAGATCTCTGTGAATATTTAACCATGGAATATAGTTAATTCCATCCTTAGCTTCAGAATAACATTGGGTCGATACAGGATGTGTTGTATTAGTTGAAGTTCGAGTTTGTTTTGCAGTGACTCTAATGGCAACTGGATGTTCTATCTTCCCACGGGCGATTCTATTATGAAGCACGTGATAACGAGCATCATCGTAAAAGAAGTCTTTCCATTCTACTTGCTGATTTTTAAATTCAATTTTTATCAAAGCTTCAAGTTCTTTAGCATCACTACTTTCTTGTATCAAACTACGAATACGAGCAATTCCTGTGGCTGACTTGCAATATGACGACAACCTTTTTTCAGTTTTAACGTAATCTTTACCTACTTTTGGTTCTACCGAATCACTATTACTATTTTTATCAACCAACTTATCTAAATCCGATTTAGATTGCTCCAAAGTAAGCGCGTCATAAACCC
>NZ_JAHGUP010000246.1 GCF_001989995.2 Vibrio anguillarum | reverse complement strand
ACAGAATTCTGAACGCCCTCAAAAAGCACCCTCTTCCTAGTCGATAGGCAATAGAATTATTTGGGCTGCCTAAGCAGCCTATTATTATCCGAACAGTAAAGTGAAGAGTTTTTCCATGTCACTTCTAATAATTCTAAGTGAGCTATTTTGTTCACCCTTGTTAACACATTTTACTCTCTTTTGAATCCGTAATATCAGGGCTGTTCCATTTATGCTTCAAAGCGTGCTAGAACGTGTAATTTTTACTATAAAACTGGCTAATAGATTCTATCGTAAGCGCGTCATAAAC
>NZ_JAHGUP010000245.1 GCF_001989995.2 Vibrio anguillarum | reverse complement strand
CCCTTAACCGGGCGTTATACCGTTTTAACTTACGCGCAGAGCATCGTATAGTTTCTAGTTTATAAAAAAACCGTCAGAAGACGGCTTTGGACGTAATTATCGAGGGTTTAAGCACAGCACTTTTTGTACTTTTTCCCGCTTCCGCAAATGCACGGTTCATTACGGTTTGGTGTTTTGTCATAGGTAATCGTTTTAGGTTTGTTTAATAGCGTATCAAGCTCAACAGTGTTCTCTGGTTGCTTTGAGTCAATGACAATATCAGCCACTATTGAGTGCTTAGAAAGTAATATTTCTATCTCTGCTTTACGAGCCTCGGTTGGGACGACAACATTGATTGGAGCCTCGTCAGTGCCTGCTTTTACATCACGGTTTACGTTGTAGCCTGAAATGACGTGGTTTTGTCTAGCATCGATTCGACCTTTGAAAAATAGTTTGGACATTTGCAACTCACTGATGGATTGTTGTGGTGTAATTTGGCCGCGATTATACGGCACTATGGCAATTGATAAAGAAGTTCCTACAATGTGCATCGGATCACGGTATAACAAACGGCTCAAGAG
>NZ_JAHGUP010000244.1 GCF_001989995.2 Vibrio anguillarum | reverse complement strand
AACTCAAAAAACACACTGTAAACACTGAACTTCAATTTTGCACTAAAGTCGCCACGCGTTGGCAATCCCTCTTGAGCCGCTTGTTATACAAGCAAAAGTATTCAACTTAAAACTTGAATACCATAAAAAGCGAGCTAAAGTAAATTACAATATGAGCACGGACTCATATTGTAATTTAATACTAACTAATAGAAGGAACTACCAATGTCAGGAAATTCACGCTGCTCTTTATACGTATCAAACTTAACAGATACAACATGCATCGCCATGAAACCAACCGACGTGCAAAGTCACGTCATATCTGGTCCATCTAACGTCGAACCAAGGCAAGAGGGTCACTTGGTTGTAAAAACCAAAGGTACATCAGGCACTGCTACAGGCTCTCATGTGACCGAGAGGTTGTATCTTCAAGAGCCAGATGGAACTACTCAAGTTGCTGGCTATATTGAAGTATCCATATCTTGTCCTTTTTCATCAGACAATGGGCACAAAGTAACCAACACGACCCCGTACCAAGTAATTCACCAATTACGCAGTAAATCCGGAGAAGCCGTTGTAGATCTAGTTATTCGAGATATTTCAAATGATTACTTAGGCGAAGAGTAAATATAAATGGGCATAAGCTTCGAGCACGTAGCTAGATGTTTATGCCCGATTTTTTGGTTGTATAACGCCCGGCTAAGGGGTTGACAACGCACCGCCGAACTTAAAAAACACAC
>NZ_JAHGUP010000243.1 GCF_001989995.2 Vibrio anguillarum | reverse complement strand
TCAAATCGCTGGTCATTGGCAGAAAAAATTGGTTATTCTCGACGAATCCGCTTGGTGCTGATGCGAGTGCTTTGCTGTATAGCATCATCGAGACGGCGAAAGCGAACGGACTGATACTCTACGATTACATGGTCAAATGTATGAAAGAACTGGCAAAGCCAGAGCCTGATATTAACTCTCTTCTGCCTTGGAACGTCTCACACTGAAATTAAAACGCCCCGTGGGATTATGGGGCGCATAC
>NZ_JAHGUP010000242.1 GCF_001989995.2 Vibrio anguillarum | reverse complement strand
CTGGATACGCCAGTTCCTGAGCGCGCTGAAGTCAAGCTCAATTCTATTTTTTAAAGTGCGCATTACGGAGTTTATGAAATGATTGAATTTTCAAATTTTACACGTTTATTAACTTGTCCTTGCGGTGGATTCCTCATTGGTGATGGTTATACAGTAGTTCTTCATTGTCCATACACCGAACAGCCACTAGACGTTGCTCCAGATTCTAATCCTATTTTTTGTGATTTTGAGGATTTTCCAAATAACGCTTAAGTGCGCATTATGGACAATA
>NZ_JAHGUP010000241.1 GCF_001989995.2 Vibrio anguillarum | reverse complement strand
CATAGCGATCAAGGCAGTCATTATACTAGCCGTAAATACCGTCAATTACTGTGGCGCTTTCAAATAAAACAGAGTTTATCTCGCCGAGGAAACTGTTGGGATAATGCGCCGATAGAGCGCTTCTTTAGAAGTCTGAAGACGGAATGGGTGCCAACTGTGGGTTATCGTAGCTTCGCTGAGGCTCAACAAGAGATCACCCGCTACATTATCGGGTATTACTGCCAACTCAGGCC
>NZ_JAHGUP010000240.1 GCF_001989995.2 Vibrio anguillarum | reverse complement strand
CATAGCGATCAAGGCAGTCACTATACCAGCCGTAAATACCGTCAATTGCTGTGGTGTTTTCAAATAAAACAGAGTTTATCTCGCCGAGGAAATTGTTGGGATAATGCGCCGATGGAGCGCTTCTTTAGAAGTCTGAAGACGGAATGGGTGCCAGCTGTGGGTTATCGTAGCTTCGCTGAGGCTCAACAAGAGATCACCCGCTACATTATCGGATATTACTGCCAACTCAGGCC
>NZ_JAHGUP010000239.1 GCF_001989995.2 Vibrio anguillarum | reverse complement strand
CTATAACGACGTTTAACGCCCTGTTAAGGTGTGAGCAACGCAATACCAAAGCCGCCGCATACCACCTTAAACATTAAACACAACGCATAGTAAAAATGCCACGCGTTGCGAATCACTCTTAAACAGTTTGTTATGTACGTACTTGAAGATGTATGACATCCTCGATCATGTCTTTTGTTTTCAGCGCTATTGGAAATACTGATTTTGCCTGATGGCTACTAAGGTATGGAGTGCAGCAAACAAGCCTATACTCTTTCTCCCAAGCTAACTCTCTGCTTTTGAAAAAATATTTGTGGCAAGGATGATACGAATCCCTTCTTGGGTCTACGTTTCCATTATTGTAGATTGGCTCTCCAATGAAGAACTCTCGTTGCCATGGTATTCGAAAGCGCAGCCTATCAGCTATTTCGAAAAACAGATCCTCAGCTCGATATTTAATGCAAAGATCATAGCCACAGCCCTTGCGCTTAAACCACTTTAAATGAGCCTCTTCACTATACTCAGAAGAAACACTTAGGATAAGCGCATTATCAAAACTATCAATGATAACACCCCCTTGCGCATTAACTGAGGTATTTAGATTTGGCAGCAGAGTTGGACCTTTTACGAACAGGGCATGATTACCCTCTCTTGGGTCACCAAAGCCAGCACCATCCAACTCATAAGCCCTCCGATATTCAGCTAAAGTGCCGAGTTTGAACTCTCCGTGCAATATGTGTTTTTCGTAGACTTCTTGGGTACAGTATTTATAAACATATTGAGGGCACTGGTCTTTTGCTTGCAGATTTATCATCGTTTACCTCAAAGTACTAGTGTACCCCACGAAAA
>NZ_JAHGUP010000238.1 GCF_001989995.2 Vibrio anguillarum | reverse complement strand
CGTAATAGATACAATTTACGCCAGTCTCTGCGCTTCCCATCAGTACCATGCTTCTTGACCTTCCATTCACCCTCGCCATAAACCTTGAGGCCAGTGGCATCAATTGCCAGGTGTTGTATTGCTCCTCTGGTTTTGGTTTTAAATGAAACCTCAACTTCCTTAGCTCGGCGGCTTATACAGGTGTAGTGCGGGCAAACAAGCGGGATGTTAGCCAGCTTAAATACAGAGTCTAGAAAACCTTGTAGCGCTCTCCACGGCATAGAGAAAACGCGTTTTACCATCAGTGCTGTAGTAATGGCTAAGTCGCTGAATCGACGAGGTCTACCACGCTTGCCTTGTTTGTTTTGTTTCCACTCAGCTATCGTTTCCTCATCAATCCAAAAGGTCAGAGAACCACGGTTGATTAAGTCTTTGTTGTACTGTTTCCAGTTAGTTGTTTTGTAACGAGGTTTAGGCATGAGGCTACGACGATTGATGGGTGTAGCCGATCAGATCGTAGCTTCTAGATTTAGTTCCATCGATTTAAGCAACAAAGCCGATATCGGAATCAGCCAATATCAGTGGCTTTGTTA
>NZ_JAHGUP010000237.1 GCF_001989995.2 Vibrio anguillarum | reverse complement strand
TTTTTTGAGTTCGGCGGTGCGTTGTCAACCCCTTAGCCGGGCGTTATATGTTTCATCAATTTAGGAGTTATCTCAATGTCTTATGCTGAGGCTAATTGTCTTTGTGGCGCGGTAAAAATTACGGCTGAAAACGTTAATCCTAAGTTTACTGTCTGCCATTGCCAATCATGCAGAACTTGGGGTGGAGCACCATTCTTTGCTGTGAAATGTGGCACTCAAGTAAAGATCGAAGGTGATGATAAGGTTAAAATATACAAATCATCTTCTTGGGCTTCTCGTGGTTTCTGCTCTGAATGTGGAACTCATCTGTTTTACAAATTTAAAGAAACTGGTGAGTACAATATGCCAGTGGGTTTATTTCCAAACTTAAAAGACTTGGAAATGGACATGCAGTATTTTAGTGATATGCGCCCAAGTTATTACTGTTTTGCTAATGAAACCAAAGAAATGACCACAGAAGAAATCATGGCTTACTTCGCAGATAAGGTGTAAGCAAACATATAACAAACGGCTCAAG
>NZ_JAHGUP010000236.1 GCF_001989995.2 Vibrio anguillarum | reverse complement strand
CTACGGGGGTACTTTCCACCAATCTATCAGGCTTCGTAGTCACTTTTCTCCTAGCTTCTTAAAAATTGAACTGCACCGTATAAATTAAGCACTACTAATCAGTACCAGTTATATGAATTTTGAATAACCTATTGATTATCATCCATACTTTTATATAAAATTTAGTGTGATATTTAAATGCATAGAGGTTAAACATCCACTTTTAATACGTGACTTTGTAACCATAAAATGTACTATTGGTATATATATATCTACTATATAAAGAGCATTGCATGTCAGAGGTGTTTATATGAACACAAAAACGTTAGTTATCAAAAGCTTAGGTTCAATGTTTGACTTATGTCCTAAGGAAGCGAAAGAGCCAGAAGCCTATCGGGCTGCTGTACATTTTAATTTGCAGTATGATGTTTTAGCTGACGACATTTCATCCCATTGGTCAGATGTATCTGAAAATATTGGTAGAGCATTTCTTGAACTTACGCATGAGAGTACTAAGAATCAGAGCCTATTAAGTTCTGCTAAACATAATTTCCTAAATACTAAAACAGGCGGTCTTACACTCAATTTATCTACAGACTTGACTATTGAAGCTATCGAAAACTATTTCGAAGATAAGGCCCCTAATACTTGCTCAACGCTAATAAATCACAAAGAGACGCATTTAGAAACAAATTATGATAGATGAAAATGAAAGCAGATTGCTAGAAACTCAGCAAGAAACGGACCTAGACGAAAGCAACTCTAACTCCACTGAAGCTGAAGCAATCGATGGTGTACTAGAAAGAGTAGCTGAGAATGATCCTGAAGCTGCCGTAAAGATCAGTAAATATATAGTGCAAAAAGTTCATCATGGACCAATGCCATCCCCAGAAGATATACGAGGCTACGCTTTAACTCAAGCTGATCTCCCTGAGCGGATGATGGTTATGGCTGAAATTGCACAAAGCAATAAAGCTAAGCATGCCGAGAGTATAATTGCGTTAAAAGCTAAAGAAATTGAACTAAATGAAAAACATTTATCCAATCAAGATTTAGCTAATAAGCGAGAGTCTAACAACCAAACATTGAGTCTTATTTTAGCTGCTTTCATAGTTTTATTCTGCATCACTGGCGCATTCTATTTAGCCTTACAAGACAAAACTGAAGTTGCTTTGCTTATCGGTGGAGGAACAGTTGTAGGTATCGTAGGCTCTTTTTTAAAGTCAAGCAGTAAGCCACAAAAAAAATAAAACTAAAAATTATTTAAGAATGATTCCCAACGTTTGTCTATTCTAATTCAAGCGTTGGGTTTTGTTTTTTAGTATTAGAGTAGTAAGTCCTTTACGGGCTTCTAATCATCCTTTAATTCTACTGATAACTCTTGCGAACTTAAGCAGTTTGGATAGTGTTTTCACATCGTTAACGGCTTCAATTTCCAATAGCGCTATACCTGCTAAAATTTCTTGGGGTGTTACCAATTGTCCTGTCGGTAATTCCATCCTGTTATGATGCATTTTGAATTGCTCCCAGGTTGCGCATGAACTGAGTTCGCGACCTTTCGCCATTCTCATTAGCCGCTTACACTCCCTTGGTATCTCCTTTCCTTTGTCCCAACCTTTGACCACACTCACACTTTTAAAACAAAGTTTAGCGGTCTCTTCTTCACTTAACTTGCACTCAAATTCACGAAAAACAGAGTTTTTGGTCATTTCGTGATACTTCATGGTGATATCTCTCAGAAACGAGAGATACTATAACCAATGCGTATGCAACTGTATT
>NZ_JAHGUP010000235.1 GCF_001989995.2 Vibrio anguillarum | reverse complement strand
CTTGAGCCGTTTGTTATATTTTCATTCTCTACGCTAACGTGACCGACTGTTTAGGATTGCCGAAAAACCATTAACAAACTGATATTTCTTGCTTTTCCAAAACTGTATCAGCTTCCGCACGCTCAATGATTTTTAACAATACAGATTGAATCGCTTCGTCTTCGCGGGCATCTTTGTCACTTGTAAAACGTTGTATTTGGGGATCGGCATTCTCTTCAGGTAAAAAGATGATAACGACTTCGGTCGCTAAGTCCGTCGTTTTACCGAAATACTCTAATGATATTTGCGGATAACCTTTGAAACCTCTTTGTACTCGTTTCAATATGCGTTTTTTCGCTTTATCCACGTTCATCATGAATCCTTTTGGTTGCTGAACTTAAAAAAATATAACGCCCGGCTAAG
>NZ_JAHGUP010000234.1 GCF_001989995.2 Vibrio anguillarum | reverse complement strand
CAAAACCGGGCTCTTCACCGACCACCTTAAAAAGCCTCGGTCGAAAGGTTGGGGCTTTTTAATATCTGATGTTTGGAGCCTTAATCAAGGTAATGAGAGCCAAAGTAGGGTTCGTCTGATTTTCAAAACCGGGCTCTTCACCGACCACCTTAATAAGCCTCAGTCGAAAGACTGGGGCTTTTTAACATCTGGTGTTTGGAGCCTTAATCAAG
>NZ_JAHGUP010000233.1 GCF_001989995.2 Vibrio anguillarum | reverse complement strand
GAAAACCTTCAAGGTATGTTGAGTTTCATCCGGCTTTATCCAGAGCTTAAAGTCCAAGAACTGGAGGCATCGAGCCGTGAATCAGCATAAAGAGGTTCGTTTTTGTATTTGTGGTGATTGTAGCGTGATTGTTCCTTTTTCCGCTGAGTTGCATAACGAAGATGAGTTTTGTGAATGCGGCGGTCAAATGTGTGGTTGTGATTTTTGCAATCAAACTTACGCCAGCCATTTAAATCCGGTACTACTAACCAAACTCTAGTGAGTTAGTGCGCATTATTTGCGGTTATGGTTAATACAGTTGCATACGCATT
>NZ_JAHGUP010000231.1 GCF_001989995.2 Vibrio anguillarum | reverse complement strand
TGAGCCGTTTGTTATGTGAACTGCTACAACAAGCGACTATAAAAAATGCTTAGTTCATCAAGGTAGGTTTCACTAACATCATCTTCGTTCCAAGCCCATAATTCTTTGGGAACGAGTTCGAACACCTTGTGGTGAGGTGCATTTAAAGTGGGGACACAATAAACAGGAAGATATAACCTGTTAATTTTGATTTTATAACTAAGTTCGCTGTCTTCAATGAGGTTAAATTGATCAGCTGTTATATCAACCAAAATACCTTCACTTTCTACCCACCAATGCCCAACTTCACCGCCACGCTTTTTAGATATACCAAAGACAAGGTATATAGGCTTACTGTAGCCTTTTTGGGTTAAGTGGTAGCAGAACAACATTGAAGCATGTTTACAAGCATTAATTGGAAAGTCAGAACCAAAATAGAACCAGTCTTTACCGACAACTGATTCTATTTTACTTCTTACCCAAGCCGCTTCTTCGTGAAGGTTTATCATTTTTCTCCTGTTCACTAGTGTACCCCACGAAAA
>NZ_JAHGUP010000230.1 GCF_001989995.2 Vibrio anguillarum | reverse complement strand
TCTTGAAGCGTTTGTTAGGTGACGGGCAACCATCCTTGATTTTCTTCGCACCAATCATACAAAACGATTAGTTGCTCAAGTTCGTATATAGCTTTGTATAGTTCTCTAAACCTTTTATGATCACTAAATTCAGCAAATGATTGAATAAGTGCATCGTTAGCTAAAAATTCATGTGCCATATGATTACGGTAGTCTACTACTCTCGATAAAAACTCAATGAAATCAGGCCTCAAGCCTTGAGTCTTTAATTCATTTTTTGTTTTTCCCAGAGTCCATTTTTCAGAGCGCTCAATTGGCACATCAAAAAGCCGAAACAAAAGGTTTTTCAAATAAAACTCAAGAAGCTGTGCCTTACCCATAAATAAAGCGTACTGCTCTAACACTGGTCTATCTTCGTACTCTTCAACTTTTTTGAGTACTTTCTGCCTTATTTCTGCTCCAGAAAGAGCTTTTTTGTCGTCCACTTATTGCCCCATTACTCAGTTGCTCACCTAACGCCCGGCTAAGG
>NZ_JAHGUP010000229.1 GCF_001989995.2 Vibrio anguillarum | reverse complement strand
CCCTTAAGCGGGCGTTATGTGCAAAAGAGGATCTATCATGACTTTATACCCTCAGAGAGTTGCTGAAAATGTTCTTCCTCTGTCTATTTCTGGTGAATTATCTGAAGCTCTAAAAGAGTGGTATTTTACCGAAAGGACGGAAGACCATGAAGTAGCAACGGAATCATGTGGGCTCTGTGATCAAGAACAACTAAGATATCACTTTGAAATTGAGAATAAGAATACTCGAAAAAGGCTTTGGGTGGGCTCTTCTTGTATCTTACGTTTTAATGTCGCTGTATTTGAAAATGGGTTAGTTCTCGATAAAAAGTCTGCGGAGAAAAAGCTAAATAAGCACATTGAAAAAATGCGCTTGGATTCTTGTATCACCTCCCTTAAAGCGTTGGCTGAAAAAGAAAATAATCCAATTCTTGTTAATGCTCTTGACTACTATCAGAAGAATAAGTGCTTAACTCCTAAGTTTGCTTTTGTGGTCTTTTGGCGTTTAGATTCCCAAAAAATTGATTACCATCCGTCATTTTTCAAAATCAGTTTAAAGCGGGAAAGTCACAAAAAAGACTTAGCCAACATGCACATAGATAGAGTCCACTTAATCTGGAAAGCACTAAGCTCTAGTCAGAGAAAAATGGCGATAAAGTTTGGGCATACAGAACCAAGCACATAACAAATTGTTCAAGA
>NZ_JAHGUP010000228.1 GCF_001989995.2 Vibrio anguillarum | reverse complement strand
AATTCACTATGCCACTACAGGTGGCGTAAAGCGAATAAGAAGCCGGTTAAGCATCGTCAGTTCTGGAAGCAAGTCGATGAACTGCGTTCTAGAAAGTATGTCGAGGTAGTTAAAGTCAAAGCGCATTCCGGCATTGAAGGAAATGAAAGAGCGGATACGCTGGCAGTAGATGCAGCGAGAAACGATATCGACTAACACAATGCGGCTTGTAGGGTTGATACCTACAAGCCATCTATCAGAAAATTTACCAAAGGTATTTTCAAGCTCTGCTCTTTCTTTTAAAAGCTGTTCATCTTTATGCTGTTTTGTATCCGCCCCATGAACCCACGGGGCGACTTGTCAGTGTTTGAAGTTCCAAGGCAGGAGTGCGTCGATATCAGGCTCTGCTTTCGCCAGCTCTTTCATGCACTTGACCATATAATCGTAGAGGATAAGACCGTTGGCTTTCGCGGTCTCGATGATGCTGTAAAGCATCGCGCTCGCATCAGCACCGTTTGGTGTGTTAGAGAATAGCCAGTTCTTCCTGCCAATAACCAGCGGTTTAATTGCGCGTTCAGCGCGATTATTATCGATAGATAAGTGGCCATCGTCGATATAACGAATGAGCTTTGACCACTGCCCAAGCGTATATTTTATCGCTTTGCCTAGTGGGCTAGAGCCAATCACCTTCTGGGTCGTCATCCATTGGTAAAGCTCATCCAGTATCGGCTTGGCATACGCTTGACGCTCTGCTTTTCGCTCTTTGGCAGGCGCACCTTTTAAGCGCGATTCTATCCCGTAGAGTTTTTGGATTTTAGCCAGCGCCTTATCAGCCTTGCCTGATTTACCTTTCCCTTGAAGCTTCTTCGCATCCATGAACTTGCGACGAGCATGCGCTAAGCACCCTACATTGGTGACGTGATGCAGACCATCATAAGCCGCGTAGCCATCGGTTTGTAGATAACCGTTGTAGTCACCTAAAAAGTCCACGGGACACGCCCTCGCGCGACTGTTTTGATAGTCGTACAAGGCAATATTTTTCACATTCGGCAGTGCCGCTTCGGGTGAGTCAGCGCCTGAGCAGTAGAGCCACATATAACACTTCTTCTCTTCTTTGAGCACATTGAGCGGCGTTTCATCCGCCTGAACCACCACTTGTTGAAGCAGGTTCTCCTTCAAGGCCGCATACAGCGGGGCGAACTTCTCACTGACTTGGATAACCCACCTTGCCATGGTGGTGCGTGATAGCTCGATACCCGACTGGGTAAACAGCGATTCTTGGCGATAAAGTGGCATCGCGTATTGGTATTTGCCAAGAATGATGTTGGTCAGCAAGCTTTCTGTGGCGAAGCTTTTAGGGATGAGACTCTGAGGGGATGGCTTCTGAACGATACGGCTGCTGTCACCTGTTTTCTCGCACTGGCGGCAAGCGTACTTAGGACGAACATATTCCAACACTTTGAGTACCGCTGGCGTGAACTCTAGCTTCTCGCTGCGGTCTTCACCGATTTTATGCAGGCTATGATTGCAGCAAGCGCACTGCTTTTCATGGTCGTCTACATCAAGTTCGATAACCTCACGAGGCAAGGTCTTAGGCAGAGGTTTACGTTTACCGCGCTTTTTCGTTGTGGTCGTGGTTGTCACCTCAACCTCGTCTTCTTTAACGGCTTCACATTCCGCTTCGTTGAAGAGGTCACCTTGTGATTCATCGTAAGGCTTTAATGCCTCCGAGCGTTTCGCGAACTGACGGTCGAAGGCGAGTTTGAGTTGTTCAAGCAGCGATTGGCGCTCTTGTTTCCACTCATTTCTCTCCGACATCAGAGCAGCTACCATCGCTTGTAGCTCGGCAACATCTTGGCTTTCTGGGTTGATATTTGGCGTCTTTTTCATAGCATTGATTATACTAAAATCGTGCCGTTAACGCTTGGAGAATAAGGCTTTATTCTCGATTAACTCATTGTAAAATCGTTTATTTTGATGGGTTCGTGGCCGATAATTGTGAAGCCTGAAAGCAGTCTATCAAGCTCAAATTGAGTGAGGGTAAACACCTGATTTTTCTCTTTTGAAGGCCACTTATACTTGGCTTTTTCAAGGCGTTTATACCAGAGGGCGAAGCCTGTTTTATGGTGAGTAGACCAGAGGAGTTTCACCTCTAGCCTCTC
>NZ_JAHGUP010000227.1 GCF_001989995.2 Vibrio anguillarum | reverse complement strand
CTTGAAGCGTTTGTTATGTGTTTGTTTCCGTCATACCAACGTAGCCTGCTTGCTCTTGGAGTCTTTTGCACCACGCTTGAATATTGGGGTAATCGGATAAGTTAAAACCACCTTCATCTGCAACATGCGTATAAGCGTACAGTGCAATATCAGCGATAGTGAGTTGCTTACCAACAAGATAATCCGTTTGAGCTAAGCGACTTTCCATTATTGATAAGGCTTTATTACCTCCAGGTTGTAGGGCACGATATTCCTCTAACCTTGACTCTGGCATACCTTGATATTTTT
>NZ_JAHGUP010000226.1 GCF_001989995.2 Vibrio anguillarum | reverse complement strand
CATACCGCCTTAGCTGACTGCGAAATGACACGCCGCCTTATTCATGCAGTTAACGCAAAAATCGAGGCTCGTTAATCATGGCTGCTGAAAAAATCTACTACGACTTAATGCCTGACCACTCCGTATCTGTCTACATTTCCGGCGAATGGGATTATTTCAGCTCTTACACTGGCCTCGTTAACTACCTCAACACTCAAGGCTTGTATTACAAGCTGGTTGATATCACAAACACCACACTGACCGAACGTCTGGCTATCATGGGGAT
>NZ_JAHGUP010000225.1 GCF_001989995.2 Vibrio anguillarum | reverse complement strand
CCGCCACGCGTTGGCAATCCATCTTGAGCCGTTTGTTATATTCGATTCACTTAACCATGATAGGCTACATATCTAACCCTGATTGCCATAATGATCCACGGCGAAACTAAACATGACTTTAATCAAAAAGAACGTGCTGGTGATTAAGAACCAAGTGGGTAACGGTAAAAACATAAGTAATAACAAACCACTACACATTAGATTTGCAGAAATGAACAGTTGGATACGATTGTCCTTTAAAGCATTTACCACTAAGGCAGATATTATTGTGTAGGCCCAGATTAGAAACGCATACTCTAAGGGTGCAGAAAGAAGCCACGCTATCGCTAAGATATGAATATGTATAGCAATAAAAAGAAAGCGTCCCTTGCTCCTTTCTGCGTAAAACTTATTTGTGCCTCGGCTAAAATTTGCAATACATCCAGCCAACACATCAGCAATTAGAATGAAACCTAACGCTGTCAACCAACCATTTTCATGGGCTATAGGACGATAAAACTGAAAATAAATTAGAAAACTACCAAATAAGGCAAATATTGCCGTACAAGTAATTTCAATTAAAGATTGCTTTTCACCAAAGACCTCATGAAGATACTTGGGAATTTCAATATATTTCATCCTTTGTCCTTAAAAAGTTCACCGATCAGCTTGTGGAATATAACGCCCAATTAAGGGGTGAGCAACGCTACCACCCAACTTAAAGCATTGTACCGTAAACACTAAAGTTGAAGTAAAACCAAAAATGCCAAGCGTTGGGAATCCCTCTTAAATTGTTTGTTATATGCGTGGTCAAGGTAACCGTCAAATCCATTGCTTAAGATAAATCAGTGTCACAACACCAAAAAGAACACGAGTCATTAGCTTTAGGCGTTGAGTCATTTGGGGATGTTTTACCCAAACAAGTTCAAACAATGCGTAACTAAAAACTAGACCGAATACCCATAATATATTGTATAAGTTCAAGATTGTTCCCTTAACGTAGTTCAATACAAACTAGTTCATTAGTTATCAATAATATCTAGTATGCAAACGAGATCCTGATCGTTGAGGGAAAGATCAAATAACGCACCAGAATTACTGCTTATTATGTCGATAGCATTAGTGTACCCCACGAAAA
>NZ_JAHGUP010000224.1 GCF_001989995.2 Vibrio anguillarum | reverse complement strand
TCCCTCTTGAGCCGTTTGTTATGAATTTTACACACCGGCCCCTTGAACTGAGTTTGATACAAACGAAAATGGCTCACCAAATGTAATCCAGTAAAGGACACCTAATAGTGCAGAAATAACTATGAAGTAGGACATGAAATTTAAAACATGCGATACGAATATTTTCAAATAAATAACACACCAGTCAAAGCCTTTAATCTCATAGTCCTCTGGCATTTCAAGCTTTGCCCGATAGTAGTCCCCTCGAAAGTCATTGTTAGAGTGAGTCTCATACAGTTTAAGAAGTTGATGATACTTATTTTTGAACTCTAGATATTTCTGCTCATTATGTGATTGTTCATCTAAATATGGGCGAACCTCTTGCTTTAACTCACCAAGCTGCGCTGCACAAGAGTACATTTTTTCTGACGTGCTTGAGTAATTATTTCTGTCGATAAGTAACGAATAAACTAAAACTGCTATAGATGAAAATGCTTGAAACAAACCAACTATCTTGTTGTTGATGTTACTACCCAACGAATAGGCTTGCATGAGTGTAACTAAAATCAAACCAAGGGATATAAATACGATGATATATGCGGAAAACTTAGAATGTAACTTTAGTCTTCTTGAAGCATTGAATCTAGTTTTAGATGTTGAATCCATTTTTTTGTACAAGTTTCGGAAACTACTTTCTTTATCTTTCACTTTATTTATCTACCAAACTTAATAAAAATTCATAACGCCCGGCTAAGGG
>NZ_JAHGUP010000223.1 GCF_001989995.2 Vibrio anguillarum | reverse complement strand
CCTTAGCCGGGCGTTAGGTGTCTTTAGTAACGCAGCCATCAATTGAACTTATTTTTCAAAATGTCCGTAAAATAATGAATTCATAATATTACGGAGTTAAAAATGAATCAGATTAATCCGGCAAAATTGCGTAATAGCAAATGGACAGCTGTAAAACCGATAAATCGAGAGAAACACTTTTTGGTGTCAGAGGTTGAGTATGAAGAAGACGGTTCAGTAACTTTGTGTAAGTTAGAATCTATTCTTTCCAAAAATGAATATTCCATTAATTGGCTTGAGTTAAAAAATGAAGAAAAATGGTCTCAAGGTTGGACATAATCGGCATTTGGGTAATACACCTAACAAACGGCTCAAGAGGGATTGCCAACGCGTGGCGACTTTAGTGCAAAATTGAAGTTCAGTGTTTACAGTGTGTTTTTTGAGTT
>NZ_JAHGUP010000222.1 GCF_001989995.2 Vibrio anguillarum | reverse complement strand
TAGCCGGGCGTTATGTTTATCATACTCTTTTGTCTATACTGACTACATAATGGCATTGAGGGGAAAATTTGATATGAAACAGATGTTGTTTATTTTGTGGTTACTAATAATCCCAAGCATGTCTAGAGCAGAAATTAAGTTAGTGACACTGGATTATCCCCCGTATATAACTCAGGATAAAGATAAGCTTGATGGTGTTGCTGTAAGACTACTAAGAGATATTTTCCAACAAATAGATACACCCATTAAAATAAATATTTTGCCATGGGGAAGAGCAATCAGTTATGTGGAAAATGGTACGGCTGATGCAATATTTACAGCGTTTAAAACACCAGAAAGAGAAAAATTTGCTGACTATAATAATGAAGTGCTATTTAATCAAAATATTATAATTATTAGGCCAAATGTAAGTCATGTTATTTGGGGTAAGTCAAATATCAAGGAATTAAGTATCTGTTTGGTCAATAATGTTAGTTATGGGACTTGGTTAGACAGCATGCTAGCTCAAAACAACTTTAAAGCAATATACAAAGTTAATTCAGCGGAGCAGTGTGTCCTAATGTTACTTTCTAACAGAGTTGATTTTTGGGTCAATAATGAGTTTGGTGCAAGATATATAGCCGCTCAAATGGGTGTAACTAATGATATTTACTTGGAAACTCCACCATTAGAGTCAACGCCAAGCTACATTGCATTTTCTAAAAAAAATCAACATTTGGATTTAGTAAAAAAGATTGACCATACGCTAAGGACAATGAAAGAAAATGGTGCATATCAAAGGATAATTGATGATTATTTCAATGAAATAGGAAGTAAGTAGCCATTTTCTCGATCAACATAACAAACGGCTCAAG
>NZ_JAHGUP010000221.1 GCF_001989995.2 Vibrio anguillarum | reverse complement strand
ATGCGTTGCCAGCCCCTTAGGCGGGCGTTAGCTGAATGTTGGTATAAGTAGCATGATCAAAATTAGAAAATACGAAGATTCTGACGCAAGTGAGTTGTGGAAGCTTTTTTATCATACAGTTCGTAACGTGAATCGACGAGACTATTCCCAAGAGCAAGTTGAGGCTTGGGCACCAGATAATTTCGACCGCAAGATATGGAAGAATAAACTAAACGCTATTTCACCTTTTATTGCAGAAATAGAGGGTGTCATTGTTGGTTATGCTGACCTTCAAGAAAGTGGTTTAATCGATCATTTCTTTTGTCATCATGATTACCAAGGCAAAGGCGTTGCACGTTGCCTTATGGAGCACGTTTTAAAAGTTGGTAAATCTCGCGGCATTACCAAGTATTGTTCTGAGGTCAGTATTACAGCTCGCCCTTTCTACGAAAAATTTGGTTTTAAGGTTGTAAAAGAGCAAGCGATAGAAGTTCGGGGCCAAAAACTGCAGAACTTTGTTATGGAAAAATTCAGCTAACAAAGCGTTTAAGAGTGATTCCAAACGCTTGCCGGTTTCGCTTCGCTCAAGTATGGCAAACGTTTGTCACACCTTAACGCGGCGTT
>NZ_JAHGUP010000220.1 GCF_001989995.2 Vibrio anguillarum | reverse complement strand
TCTTGAGCCGTTTGTTAGCTATTTTTTCCCAGTGACTGATTTGAATGATTCAAAAATGAATGTCGCCAATCCACCTGCAACATTTGAATTTGCATAATCCTTCAAAGGCTCACAAAAATTTGATTTGAATTTATCAATAGCCTCTTCTGGAGAAGAAGCATAAATCGTATCACCTTCCACTTCTAACCCCGTTATCAAGAGTTCTTCCTTTTCAAAAAAATAAGTTTCTGAACTCATATCCAGATAAGTAAATTCATTACGATTTGAATTTGGTTTACAGAAAAATTGATACTTTGACATCTTTAATTTCCTTGCTGCTGAATAAAACAATAGCTAACGCCCAATTAAGGG
>NZ_JAHGUP010000219.1 GCF_001989995.2 Vibrio anguillarum | reverse complement strand
AAACTGGTGGTGCGGATCATAGAGAGCAAGAGGCCGAGGTGGAAATGCTTCGAGCAGTCTCAGCGACAACTCCCTTGTTATTTATATTCGCACATGAGGTGAAAGGTATAGCGCAGGCCTTAATGGGGCAGTCTGCTCAGCTGAAGCTTATTGCAGATAAAGTTGATGACTCTGACATAAAGAAAGAACTCAATGACCTAGCTGAAAGTGCGGATATATATAGAAAGTCCTTTGATGACCTCTTTGATATGTTTGGTATATTTTCAGACACTACGAAAGCAAGTAATAAGAAGGTCTCCTTTTCTAATATGTTCGAACGTATTGACACTGGTTTCAACTTCTTTTTGAAACAATTTAATATCACGTTAACTTATGACACAGTAAAACCGACTTGGAAAGTTCCAAAACTAAATCAAGTGGAGGCATATTCAGTTCTGATAAACCTAATTTCTAATAGCATAAAGTCATTGATTGCTAGTGACACAATGGATAGGAAAATTCATATATCAGTAGAGCGTAACAATGCTCAATATCATATGTGTGTACAAGATAACGGGATTGGTTTGAAAGAAGAATACTGGGAGAAGGTTTTTGAGGCTTGTACTTTTGACCCTGAAGGCAAGCTATATAGTTCTATATCTTCAGCACTCGGTGATGAGCAGTTGAGCAATATAAATAAAGGTTCAGGCTTGGGCCTTAATATCGTGCGAAGTATCCTACAAAAACATAAGGGTGATGTGAGATTCACTGAGCCCTCTCAAGATTGGAACGCAGAAGTCAAAGTGACCATTGGAAAATAATATGAAGATTCTAGTAATTGATGACTTGGCAGAGAACCCTGAACACACTAGAACAAGGCTATTGAATGTACTAGAGCAAAGAGAATCAATCGAAGTAACGATGATCGAGCCCAAAGAAGAAGCTCTACAGGAGAATTTGAGAAGCATTGACGAGTTTGATCTCATTCTTGTTGACTACAAGTTTGATACAGCAATTTCACCTATTTTCCGAACGGGTGCGTCTCTTTATTCGTTGCTTAGGGATTATACAAAATCAATCCCAATATATTTGATTTCAGTATTATCGAAGTATCGAACAAACAAGTTGGGTGAGTTTGATCTCTTTGTTAACAATGAATTTGTTGAAGACCACAGAATATTTAAGTATGAAATTGTAGAGCACAAGAAGCTTGCTCAATGCTCTGACTTTAGTCAGTTCGTAGAGTTATTAGGTGCCCCCGATGAAGTTTTAGATGACCTGAACTCTCTACTACGCACATTCTTTATTAACACTTCAGCGGAGCTCAACACTACTGACGATACTGTTTCTTTCAGCGAAGACCTCAATATTCGACTTTTCCATTGGTTGGTTGAGTCTTTTTTGAAGAAAGAGGGGCCTTTGGTGAGTCGTGAAGGTGCGGCATTACTATTGGGAGTCAGCACTGAGTACTTTAGGCAAATTCTGGATAGGTTTGAAGTTGCAAAGTATCGTGGGTTATTTGCTGATTCCAATGAAGAAAGGTGGTGGGCTAGTACGATAGAAGACTGTGTGCTCTTTATGGAAGATGAAGAAGACTTGCTATCTAAGCATCCATTTAAGCAGGCAGCATCATTGTTGCTAGGTGCTTCATCTTCCAATGAATTCTCGGAGTGTATTGAGTGTGATGAACGCTATCCAGATGCACTAGGTTTTTTACGTGATGATGAGAACAAGAAGTTACATCACGTGCATATGAGTTGTTCTATTCCTGACGAAACATTGAAACAGGAAGTACTTTTCAGAAATCCTAGAATTATTGAGGGTGATTAATTGGATTATGTAGATGAGGGCTTTACAAAAAATTACCTAGATCTCCTTAAATCATTTGCAACTTTTCTAGTTACATATAAGGGTAATCTTCCTCAATCAAGGAACTTTCAATTAGGCACTTTTGTTGATGTCTTGAAGACACAGTGTACGCAAGCTTTAAAGATAGTTAATGCGCAAAAACGCCTAAATAAAGTTATTTCAATTGATCCAAATGTGATATTTGGATACACAAATCCTGAAGATAAATCAAGGAAGTTCTACATATCCATCGGTGGCTATGTAAAGTTTGAAGATAGTGTGTTAATTGAGCAAAGCTTGACCGTAAACGTTATTCTAGAGCACACGACTGATTGTGCTCCAGTTCCTGAGGAATGGAAGTGGCATAAACATCCAATTGATAATGGTTTCCATGTCCTAAGGCGTTTTCATTTTGATTATGATTCAACAAATGACGACAATCACAGCCCTAAGTTTCACCTCCAGTATGGAGGGAAGTTTAATAAGGATTACTTGGGGATAGGTGATGAGGACGCGTACTATAATCTTTTTCAGCCAATAGACTATCCACGACTTCCTCAGCAACCTTTTGATATGATTATGTTGATTGATTTTGTTCTTCGAGAATTCTCGCTCAAAGGGAACGAGATAACTAGGGAAAAGAAGTGGAATGAGTTACTTGTTAAAAGTGAACAGATGTGGTTGAAACCTTACTATGAACACCTAATTGGGCGTCTTGATGTTAGTTCACGTTTAGAGCCTGTTCATAGAATACTAGGAGGCTAGCGCAAGCTAGCCATCAGACTAGCCTACTCATGATATTCTCGAGCTCCCTTATATCGCTCTCGTCTTAAGTCATGGACCGCTTTAGCAAGATACTGGCACTCTTCGTACGCTATTAGGTCATGCTTAATGAGTACATCATCGACTAGCTTAGTCGCAGCGTCGTAATCTTCTGCTGCTAATGCGCTTTCAATCTGAGTTCTTAAATTATCCAAATCATCGATACATTGTTCTGAGAACAGTACTCTAATACGTCGCCCTGCAGACGGTTCAATTTTTAATACACCAGAGCTGTATGCTCGACCTTCCAGCTCTGCAGAGAACTGAGTAAAAGTAGAAAGCATAGTCACTGCCATAGCGCGTTTATATTTTGCACTTACAGGCTCATTGAAAATCACTTTATGAATAGAGTTAGTACAATTAAATTGATTACCAGTGTTAACTACCATGCGTGGTCCACGGTGAATCATGTAAGACAAAAAGCAATCTGCTTTTAGTCCGTCTATTCCCCAGCCAGGCACAAACCAATGTGGACGTTTTTTAAAGGTACGATTGGTTTGTCTTTCTTCTAGAGATATTTCGGACAGGTATTGGAATACTCGAGACGAGGTATCTGCCATTTGTTCTTCTGTAGGGCAAACTAGATATACGCGCTGATCTGCTTTTGCACTTTTTTTGTGTCGATGTTTATCGTGGATGATGCCTTGAAGATAGCGAAATCGGCCAACAACAGGTTTTAACACATCTTCTGGAAGCTGGTGTTTTGCTGCAGTCGAACGGTTGATTATAAAGTAGTTGTTCGCACCTGTTACCATTCCGATTTTTATATCAACATATTCACTTAATTCTTTTGTCGTCTCTCTCATAAGAAGGTTTCTATATGAAAGCTTCGCACCCGATGAAATAATATTTAGCTTATAGTCTTTCACACTAAGGGAAGTTGCAGCATCAACATTGGCAATAGCCTGTTTTAGGTCGCTCACACCCCCAACAACATTCACTGAAAGGTTGCTTTGTGGGGTTTCTTTTTTGTGAAACCCTTCGGCTAACAGAATAATAGATGTCTCTTTTGCACCCTCTTCTTTGAAGAAGCGCTCTGCAAGTTTCAGGATCTTAATTTGTTTAAAGTGCTTTTGATGAACCTCTAAGAGCTTTTCTGCATAGTCGGCATGTAACAAGCTACTAGGGAGAACCCAAGCTACGCGTCCGCCTTCCTTAAGGAAAGCTAAGCTGTGCAATAAGAAAAATGCCCACAAGCTAGCGTTGCGTCCCATCGTTTTAGCCGAAAATGGAGAATTACGCAGAACTTTGTCACATGACTTTCTTTGTTCGTTAGTCATGTTATGCATCGAGACGTAAGGTGGGTTACCAAGGACTACATTAAACTCATTAGTTAAGAATTCTGACGAGTTTACTTGAATGAAGTCTTTTAAGATGAAGCGCTTTTTTTTATCAATGTAATTGACGAATTTTGAATCCAAAATTTGAAAAGCATGCTCATCGATATCAACACCGTATATCTGTTTTTCGGGTTCACTACAGCCTAGCTCGCGCAATCTCGCGATACTACTTTCAAAAAATCCACAACCACCAAAACTAGGTTCTAGGATATCTTCGTTGGTACTTTGAATAGCCCAATCAGCAAGCACTTTGCTTAGCTCCGGTGGCGTGTAATATGCGCCAAGTTCTTTTTTCTTTGGCAGCGAATGCGGGTTCATTTACTTTCCTATCAAAGATAAACCAGTCCAACTAGTGATACCGTTCAACTGAATACTCTACGTATCAAATAACCTGAGCACTTCAAATCTTAAGCATCGAGCACAAGACCAGAATAAGCGCAATAAATACAATAGGTTACAATTACTCCAAAATACTAGTTATTTTATCATAAAAAAATATATCTCGATAGATGTTGATAACCCTTCTTTTGAAGAGCACCATTGATTACTGAAAAGATATTAGAGCTTGATAGTTCATTAAGATTGCACAAAAAACCCAAGCCTCAGTTTATTGTTAGCCACTTACATGTCATAAAAATTTCATGACGAAATACCTTTAAAAAAGGCTGTGAGTTAGAAACTACGCAGCCCATAGTATGATACTTTAATACTTGATATGAATCATTATTACTTAGTATGATACTTTATTACTCTCCCACAAAATATGCGCTCTCAC
>NZ_JAHGUP010000218.1 GCF_001989995.2 Vibrio anguillarum | reverse complement strand
CTAAGCGGAGAAGAGCCGTTCATGTATCGCAAATATAGCTCAACGCGACTCGGTCTTTCATCTGTGCTAACAAACTTTGGGGCACAAATGAGTCAGCTCAGATCAAGCTGACTCGAAGATGGACAGAAATCATTCAGAGCAGAAGTCTGGATTGTGTACTTCCCAAAACAACCCCCATTCTAAATCAACCTAAACCGTTCACTTCCCATTCTAGCGCTGCCGAAGACGTTTGCTCTTCCAAGATGAATTTGTCACGACCATTGTCCAGTAAACTGATAGCCAAATAAGTAGCGTATTTTATAATCGATACATTTTCCTTTGATGTGTATTAAAAATTAGATACAAGAATCTTTATAATGTATGCAAAATCAGATACTGTTGTCATCGCAATGTATTTAATTAGAGATACAAAATTATGAAAAAATCCGGTGTCTATGCCGTTGCACTCAAGCAAGTCAAAGCAAAAATCAGCGCTTTACTCGGTTTATCTGTGCCTAAACCGCCGAAAAATGGTTGGGTGCGCAGTATCCGTGAGGCCTTGGGGATGTCGGGCGCGCAATTAGGTGAACGTCTTAATCTCTCTCGTAATCAAGTCTCCATATTGGAGCGTAAAGAAACCGATGAAACCATCACACTCAAACAACTTAAACAACTGGCGAGCGGGCTCGATGCCGAACTGGTTTATGCGATTATTCCGCGTCAGTCGATTGATGACATGATAGAAGCGCGCGCTATGGAGTTGGCCAAGCAGCGTTTGGCCATGAGCCACCAATCGATGTTTTTAGAAGCACAGCAGTTAACCTCAGAGCAACAACAGCAAGCGCTGGTTCAATTAGCCAATGAGATTAAAACGGGCAGCACCCGAGATTTGTGGAAAGTCAGTTTGCAGGAGAAATACCAATGAGTCTGTTTGTTGAACCAGAGGGCGCAACCCAACTAAATGCCGATGATGTTGCCGGGCTGAAATTTGATCACATCACGACTCGCGAAGAGCTTAATGAGCTTGAAAATGCCAACATACTACAAGGGTTGAGTTGGTTAGCCACGACGCCTAAAACCAGCATGGATGACATTCTTTCTATGGCGTTTGTGGAAGAGTTGCATCAACGTTTGCTTGGTGATGTGTGGGAATGGGCCGGCAGCTACCGTCACCGAGAGTTGAACATTGGTGTCGATCCGCTGAATATCCGGCCAGATTTACACAACTTACTGGAAGACATCAAATGCTGGATTGAGTTTGAACACTATGACAGCCTAGAACTCTCGGCTCGGATACAGCACAGGTTAGTTAAAATTCACCCTTTTCCTAACGGCAACGGACGTCACTCGCGCGTGATGACGGACTACATACGAATGGTACTACTCAAACAAAAGCCTTTAGTTTGGTCCAATACAGATTTGGATAAACAAAGCCAAGAGCGGGGTGAGTACATTGCGAGCTTACGCCAAGCTGATGCCGGCGATTATGCGCCTTTAATTCAATATCTTCAGGCGAAAGGGAATGTGACTTAAACCAAGCGTTAAGAGCTAAATATACAATTACAGTGTGGATAGTTAAAAGAGGCTGGAACGTCAGCCTCTTTTCTTTGTACAGAGAGCAAGCTCACCAAAACAACCCCCATTGTCCCCAGAAATGGAGTGCACCACAACGACAATTCTAAGTAACTTTTGGACAGAAACCACTTAATCTGGACGCCTAACTCACCTTCTTTTTCTCTCTCCTCGCCTTAAGAAAGACCTCTGACCAACCTGCGCAGACGATCTCCGTTATTGACAACCGCTAGCGCCTAAGCGTTATGT
>NZ_JAHGUP010000217.1 GCF_001989995.2 Vibrio anguillarum | reverse complement strand
GTTGGCTGTCCCTCTTGAACGCTTTGTTATGAGGTAACTTGAAGCGACAAAGAAAGGAAGTTTTCATCACTATCAACCAATTGATAACCAAGCGATTTATAAAATCTTATCGCTGAATGATTGCTAATGAAACTCGATAATGTTACATGACTGCGTCTCTGAACCAAAGCGAGATTATGCACATGATTCATTATATCTCTACCAAAACTCTGACGCTGGAATTCTGGAAATACAACAAGCAGATGAACATGAAGTGCATTATCATAAGGCTTGAAACAAAGCAGGCCAATTCGCTGATCAGCTCGTTCAACCCAGTGAAACCAACTAAATTCATAGTCATTTTTTAGCCGATTAAATTGAAAATCATCACTCCAGCCAAAAACAGCATCTACATGCGAATAAAGTGCCTGTTTTACAATAGAAAAAAGACTATCGAACTCTTCAAGTTCTACTGGTACTAATTTGATATCCATATTCCTCATAACGCCCGGCTAAGG
>NZ_JAHGUP010000216.1 GCF_001989995.2 Vibrio anguillarum | reverse complement strand
TGCGTTGTCAACCCCTTAGCCGGGCGTTATGTTTGTCGAGGAAATATCTGAATGAATCAAGCAGAAATAATTGCGAGAGTTATTGAATTATCAGGTGGCGTTGAGCAATTAAAGGTAAATTCAGACCGCTCGCTACAGGTAATAAACTCTAAATGGCATCAGCATACTGAGATAATCGGTAGAGTTCTTCGCTCTCATTTATTCGTTGAGCACTATATGGCAGGTTACCTAGTGTCTAGCTCATTATCAACTTCTCGGAAAAAGGCTGACAAGCTAACATTTGCACAAAAGGTGGATCTCGTAGAGCAAGCAAACGAACCACAATTGGAAGAGTTACTTGCCGGTATCAAGTGTCTAAATCGTATTCGAAATAACATCGCTCATAACCTAGCCATAGAATTGACTTTAGACTCGATAAAAGCAATGGCTGATACAAAGTCATTTGTAGTACTTAGAAGAGAATTGGCAAAGCCTAATGAGCCATGTTCTAAACCTATTTCTGTGATTGAAAGCTGTTCAAAACACGTTGGGGTTGTTTTTGAGTCATTTTCAGACCCAAATTCATTATCTAGGATATTTGCTAAAGCTCTTGCTGAACAACAAACATAACAAATTGTTCAAGA
>NZ_JAHGUP010000215.1 GCF_001989995.2 Vibrio anguillarum | reverse complement strand
AACTTGGCAAAGAACCACTAGATTACCGCATTGTGATGAACGAAACCCAAACCTTTCACTCAATTTGGCAGCCAAATGCGATCGACTTAAAACAAGTATTCTGCTGATTTGATTGAGAAAACCAAAGCGCCTTTGCGCCAGAGAAAATTTCAACCAATCGCTGCGGTTTTCAATGAAGCAACCCACGAACTTTGACATGAGAAACCGTTAAAGAAACGTGATGATTTGGGTAGACCAAGCCGATTTGCTGACACCCGAAAACGAATGGTTGGAGAAATCCCCGAATCTTTTTCCCAACAATTACGCTTTTCTCTTCGTAAACCTAACGCTCGCTTAAGGGGCAGCCAACGCCACTACTGACTCTCCGCATAACACAGTAACCACGAAAACCAACGCATAGTAAAAATGCCATGCGTTGGCTGTCCCTCTTGAAGCGTTTGTTA
>NZ_JAHGUP010000214.1 GCF_001989995.2 Vibrio anguillarum | reverse complement strand
CTCTTGAGCCGTTTGTTAAACGTAATTACATCAGTATATTAGAACCAATCCTTACGTCCCGTCACATATGTTTTTTCAAAATCTTCATCTGATTTAGTGAGATAAATAATAAACTCAACAAAAGCAATAACACCTATGACTATTGAAGGCAATCCAAGCAATACAAAACCAAATAAGAATGCAAGCAGCATTATTAAACCTTGTTTGGTATACCCTAAATAAAATTTATGAGCGCCTAGCGCGCCAAAGAAAAAAGCAAGCAGAGCAGCAGCAATTTTCTTCGAGGAACCTACGCTTGTAGATATCAGATAAATAGCTTTCGCTTCATCATTTTCCACAGAAAAGTCTACAGCCATTCCTGATTTAGGAAGCTGCCCTGCCTTCCATTCATTAATATTGAGTGGATAGCGAATGCCGTCTTCGCCCGAGATTAATCCAGTTCGATCCAACTCATTAAAATCGATGATGGTACCTTTCATTTACTTATGCCTCAGATAGTTAAGAATAAAGTATTCTTACCAAAGAGGATGTATATGTCTATAAATTCATACTGGTAATTAAATAAAAAATTATAACCACCGAACTA
>NZ_JAHGUP010000213.1 GCF_001989995.2 Vibrio anguillarum | reverse complement strand
CACAAAAACCAACGCATAGTGAAAATGCCACGCGTTGGCTGTCCCTCTTGAAGCGTTTGTTATGCATTACAAACCACCGGCTAAATCCAGAAAGTTACCTGTAGAAAATGATGATTTTTCAGACGCTAACCAATAAATGGCCTCAGCGACTTCATCAGGCAAACCACCCCGTTGCATTGGAATTTTATTTTTGAGTCGTTCTATACGGTCAGGCTCTCCACCGTCAGCGTGCATATCGGTATAAATCAATCCTGGGCGAACACAGTTAACTCTGATACCTTCCGCGGCAACTTCCAACGACAGACCTTTTGTTAACGTGTCAATTGCACCTTTTGACGCTGCATAATCGATGTACTCATTCGGTGAACCTGTTCGAGCGGCTCCCGAAGAAACATTAACTATGACACCACCGAGACCACCATGACGAGTTGACATTCGTTTCACTGCTTCACGACAACACAAGAAATAACCTGTCACATTGTTTATGAGAATTGAGTTAATCCTCTCTGCACTCATTTCGTCTAAG
Source organism: Vibrio anguillarum (assembly GCF_001989995.2). GTDB lineage: Bacteria > Pseudomonadota > Gammaproteobacteria > Enterobacterales > Vibrionaceae > Vibrio > Vibrio anguillarum. The sequence continues at coordinate 345 of NZ_JAHGUP010000213.1, read as the reverse complement.
CGCATCTGCTTCTTTAAGATACCAGCATTGTTGACAAGAACAGAAACAACACCAAGCTCTTGGTCAACGGTTTCAAACAGTTTAACAACATCACCTTCTTTGGAAATGTCAGCTTGAACCGCAATACAATGACCACCTAACGCTTTGATTTCTTCAACGAGAGTATTATCAGCCTCAGCATTAGATTTGTAATTTATGCATACGGAAAAACCGTTTTGAGCAAAAAGCTTTGCTGTCGCCGCACCAATCCCTCGGCTACCGCCAGTAATAACAACTACTTTTCGAACGCTCATTATTCATCCTTTTAACGCTGAATTTGATGTAATGCATAACGCCCGGCTAAGG
>NZ_JAHGUP010000212.1 GCF_001989995.2 Vibrio anguillarum | reverse complement strand
GTTTATGACGCGCTTACAGAAAATCTGGGATACTTGCTGGCTCAATGTCAAAAATGTATTTGATAATGCCTGCTTTTAGGTTCTCTTCAATCCCGCTCCTAAAATCTAAAATACTTGAGATTGCAGAATCATGTTGCAAATGGCGCCGCCAATGAACCTCATCTTCTCGGCCGTGAAATGAAAGTAATCTAGTTAATGCCATATGCGCAAACATTCCTGATTCTTCATCAACTGTATTGTGCATCACCACATGCGAATCAGAGTGGGTCTCTGTTGTGGTAAGATCCCAGGAGTGGAATAGCTGCTGAGCAATTGGTGATAGCTCTCTTAACTGCTTATTATCCCCGTTTGTGAAATAAACGTCATCTATGACCATGTGCCAATTTTCTTGAACCCCTTCATCTGTTTCGATAATTTCAATGAGTTTTTCTTTCTTGAAGCTAATATGAACACCGGAATTAACTTGCGGAGTGTATGAGAAATCACCAAGAAATTTACCCATTAAGCTATTACGCATTGCATCATTGAAGTTAAGATTGAAGTTTGACTTGGCCTTTGAGAAAACATCTAAATCTACCAGACTCCAAATCCCATACTTTCGCCATGCAATTAAAACGGGAAGCCCTAAGAGTTGCCCATAAGTCTTCAATTTAGATACGTAGTCAGGTCTGAGAGACAAAACATTTTTCTCACAAGACTTAACTTCAATTAAAACAGAAGTACTACCGGCACCACGCACATTAAAGTTTGCGAGTAGATCCGGAACCTGAAAATCATTTTTAGAAGTAGCTGGATACTGTTGCTGGTCTAATTTATGAACCAAACTACATTGACCGAGCCAGCCACAGATAATAGAAAACTCGTCTTCTAATGGAAGACCTATATTAAGTCTATGCACTCTTTCAGCGATGCTTTTCGCATCAGCGCTCCAACCTAGCTGCTCAAGAGATTCATGAATAAGTCTCTCTAAATCTGATGGTTTATCTTTCAAGCTGCCTCCATATGCTTAAGAAATATAACGCCCGGCTAA
>NZ_JAHGUP010000211.1 GCF_001989995.2 Vibrio anguillarum | reverse complement strand
TCTTGAAGCGTTTGTTAGCATTATCTAGCCTAATTCGGATAACTCTTGTAGAAGCGACTCCAATTTACGCTCTTCTTCTTGAATTTTATTTTGGTATTTCCTGACTTTGTTATCCTTGCCACTTCCCTTTGCTTCTTGTAAATCTAAGTTATATTCGGCAATTTTATCTTTAGTTTCTTTAATTATGCCACGCGTTGGCTGTCC
>NZ_JAHGUP010000210.1 GCF_001989995.2 Vibrio anguillarum | reverse complement strand
CCTTAGCCGGGCGTTAGGCTTTTGAGAAGTTGGCACTTTTCTACATGCAGATGTTTGTATATAATCCCTGCAAATTTTTTGGCTAGAAATTCATGACAAATAATACATCTAATAAACCGAGAGCAATTAAAGGTGTAAGTGAAGAAATTACAGAGTTTTTGACTTGTATCATTCTTCACATGTTAGTTCCGTTACTACCTCTAATCTTGGAAGCATGGAAAACTCAAGGTAACCCTACCGAGGCAACATTAGCGATCACAGCTTCGATGTACTCAATATCAATTGGCTTATCTTCACGAAATAAAGCGATATTCTCGCTTTGCTTTTTCATTAGTATTCTATTCTCAATGGCATTTGGATTCATTTTAAGTAACACAACAGATTCATTGCCATTGGTAAAATTTGGTTCTATAGCTACTATAGTTCTGGTATTCGGCATTCATGCATGTGAGCGTTACAACAAACATGTGGTAGAGTGTATACCTTACTGGAACTTTAATAGTGGGAGTGCAAGTTAATGGAAATCATGACAATTCTTCCTGCAGTACTTAGTTCATTAGGTGCGGCAGTCGCTGCATACGCAATGTTTCAATCTTCAAGCAGCCTTAAAACACGTTTGCAGATTGAACGTAAGTTAGCTCATAATTTGGCAAAGCAGCTCAAGTCACGACATATCGAGTCTGAAGTTAGCGTTGAACTCGATAAAGTAGTTGTTCGAAGCAAAGTTGAAGAAGAAGATATAGAAAAACTCAAGCAACAGATTGATGAGTCACTAAAAGCTGCTCTCAGAGAGCTAGTTGAAAGTGAGCAAGAGTTAGTTAAAAAATCCCTTGAACAACCATCTAAACAAGGGCAAATGCATTATCTTAAAAAGCTCATAAATAACTCACTTCAAGAGTTATCTCACCAAAAAGCCTAACAAACTGTTTAAGAGTGATTCGCAACGCATGGCATTTTCGCTATGCGTTGCTTTTTGTGTTTAAGGCGGTATGCGGCGGCTTCGATGTTGCGTTGCTCACACCTTAACCGGGCGTTAGGCAAAGTGAGTTTTTATCAGCTAAATCGAGTTGAAATTGAACGGTAAATTCCATGTTTTCTGGCTTAACTTAAGCAATAAATAGTCATCACATATTTGTTGTTTCTTGATCGCGTTGGGTTGCTTATCGTTGTGAATTCAGCGGCAAAATAACCTTCAGCATCC
>NZ_JAHGUP010000209.1 GCF_001989995.2 Vibrio anguillarum | reverse complement strand
AACTTGGCAAAGAACCACTAATTTAACGCATTACGATAAACGAAACCCAAACCTTTCACTCAATTTGGCAGCCAAATGCGATGAACTTAAAACAAGTAACTCATTCATTCGATTGAGAAACCCAAAGCGCCTTTGCGCCAGTGGAACATTCAACCAACCTACGCCATTTTCCAATGAAGCAACCCACGAACTTTGACATGGGAAAGAGTTAAAGAAACTTGATGACTTGGGCAGACCAAGCCGATTTGCTGAAACCTGTAAACGAATGGCTAGAGAAATCCCCGAATCTTTTCCCCAACAATTACACTTTTCTCTTCGTAAACCTA
>NZ_JAHGUP010000208.1 GCF_001989995.2 Vibrio anguillarum | reverse complement strand
TAAGAAAAAACGCCCCCAATCAGGAGGCGTTGATACCAGTGTAGACCCCGTAAACGAAAGCCCCACCAGTTGAAAGAGCAATAAGAATAGTGATGACGTCCGAAACGAGGTCTACCATGTTAGTGCATTGCCTTTATGATCATGTTTAAGCCAAAACCAGTAGCAGCCATTACGATTAGACCAACAACGACTAAAGTGTAGTTTGATTGGCCAGCAGTAACCGCAGCATCAATAGCTTCAGGAACGGTAATAGCAAATGAGCTTGAAGAAGCTACGGCAGCAGTTACGCCAGTTGCGATAGTTGCAGCATGTTTTTTCATGACGTTGATAAATTTCATAGTATTTACTCTCTTTACTAAGTTAATGATTAACCTCGACCGAGGACTTTTAAAATACGACCCAAAATATGACCCGACACAAAGGACAATAATATATAACCTGTTACGTCAGTATATAATTGAGGGTCGATAGTTAACGAACCTAGCGAATTGCTTTGTAATTGTTCCAACTAA
>NZ_JAHGUP010000207.1 GCF_001989995.2 Vibrio anguillarum | reverse complement strand
TTCTGGGGGGTTACATGCGTAGCGCAATCAATACCGCTCTTTTCATTCTCTTCTTACTGCTCGCGTTCCTGACCTCCGTTGCTTCTTATGCTGCTGATGAGCCACTTTGTCCAATTGGTATCCAAACAGGCTCTAAAACTTGGACGTGGTCGAAGTACGGTAACAGTCCTTATATTTGCGTTCGCTCTTGTCGTTATTCTGTTGTCGCTTCTGTTTGTACCGATACTCTTGATGCTTGTTCATCTGACTTTATTTCCACGGGCGTTGTGTGCAATAAACCCGACGGTATGATTTCTGGTGGTTCAGTTCCCGAGCCTCCTACGCCTGAGCCTCCAAATGTAGTTGCACCGATCATTAATGCTATGCCTGACAACGTCCTATCTGGTTTTGACTATGGCAAATCATTTAAGTCTATCGCTGGCGTTACTGGTCTTGGTGTCCTTAAACTTCATGAAATGCGAAAATCTCAATTAGAATCAACTCGTGATATTTCTGCTATTAAGGGGGCGACTCAGTCAACCAATACTTCTTTAAATTCACTAAAAACAACTCTTGAGTATATACAAAATAACTCTGAATTAAGCGCCCAATACAATCAAGTTACGGCTGACTGGCTAGGTCGAATATATAATAGTGGTTCTACTGGTGGCGGCGGTGGTCTTACTGATGAGCAATTCAATAGTTTTATGGGTTCGATTAGTGGCTTGAATCGTTCTATTTATTCTGCTGCGGATGGCACTAACACCACTTTAAATGGAATAAAGGA
>NZ_JAHGUP010000206.1 GCF_001989995.2 Vibrio anguillarum | reverse complement strand
TTTCCAAATTGTTAAAGAGCGAGTGGTATTCCTAACGGAACAAATCACTTTCTAATGACTTTCAGAGTCAAACAGACCGACCAGTTCAATTACTTAATCTGGTTTGGCAATGTGCATCCAAAAATTCTTAGAGAGTGGTGGGCGATACCGGGTTCGAACCAGTGACCCCCTGCTTGTAAGGCAGGTGCTCTCCCAACTGAGCTAATCGCCCACATGTTTTTTCACATT
>NZ_JAHGUP010000205.1 GCF_001989995.2 Vibrio anguillarum | reverse complement strand
AATTGAAGCTCAGTGTTTACAGTGTGTTTTTTAAGTTCGGCGGTGCGTTGTCAACCCCTTAGCCGGGCGTTATGCGATTCATGAGATCAGCGAAAGGAATAGAAATTTATGTACAAAGTTGGCGTTGTTATATTTGATGATTTCACAGATGTAGACTTTTTTCTTATGTATGACTTGCTTGGGAGGACAACCGATAGTTGGACGGTCAACATACTGGGAACTAAACCTGAACATCATTCCCACCTTGGTATGAAAGTTACAACAGACGGGCATATTTCAGAGGTGACGAACCAAGATGTCGTTCTTATCACTAGTGGTAAACGTGGTATTCCAGCAGCGATGAAAGATGCTGAATTTATGTCAGCGTTGAGCCTTGACCCAAACAAACAGCTAATTGGCTCGATATGTGCTGGTTCATTCATCCTTCATGAGCTCGGTTTACTAAAAGGTAAGCCATTAACAACCAATCCAGATGCTAAAAGTGTTCTACAAAAGATGGGAGGAGACGTTCAGGATCTGCCTCTAGTAGTAGAAGGTAACATAGCCACTGCCGGAGGTTGTCTTTCACTGATGTATCTCATTGGTTGGGTGGCAGAGCGGCTGTTTGACTCAAGTAAACGAAAAACTATTCAGAATCAATTAATTCCAGCCGGGCAGTTAGAACTTTTTGAAGAGCTCATTACCACAACTATTCAGTCAGCAGAGTTGAAAAATTCGCATAACAAAGCGTTTAAGAATGATTCGTAACGCTTGGCATTTTTAATTTGCGTTGGTTTTGGTGTTTAAGGTGCAATGCAGAAACTTCGGCATTGCGTTACTCACACCTTAACGCGGCGTTATGTTCCCGAGTACCCCACGTTTAGTAGACACTT
>NZ_JAHGUP010000204.1 GCF_001989995.2 Vibrio anguillarum | reverse complement strand
CCGTCTTAAATGCTTTGTTAGCTATCTTTAGTTTGAGAAGCAAGACTTAATAGAAGATAGAAGTAAAAATAGTTTAAGGCAGTCCGTTTTTGTATATGGCGTTTCTCGACGTCCGTGAACTGACGCGTGCCTGTTTAGTTGTGTATCACATTCCTTTTGATCAAACTGAATCTTAGAAAATAGTTCTTCTGTGATATTTGCGATGTCATTTAGCTTACTCCTTAATGAGTAATGAAGCTGTTCTGAATTAGCTCGACTCCTCATACCAGAAACGTATCGTATACTTTTATACTCTCCGCGATTAGCGAGAAACATAAGTGCAGCTTCGATAATACTAAACAGACTCGGCACACAAATATTGTAAAGACCAAGCTTAAAAGCCCGAATAGACTCTTGCAGCATGTCACTGTAAGGTGAAATGAGTAAACTTGTATCTCTTTCCAGTTCAACTAAAAGTAAAGTGTCAAATCGTTCAGTTAACAGAACCTCTATTGCATCCAGTTCCGACATTCCACTATTAAGTACAAAGCGATATAGCTCATCCTCAATTGCATTTGAAGTAATACACCAGCCTTGGTTCTTTAAGTCTTCACTCCCAGACCATAGGGCACGATCTATGATTTGTTGAAAAATATCTAGTTTATCTTTATCCATCAAAGTCCCGCTGATTTATCCTAGATAGCTAACGCCCGGCTAAGGG
>NZ_JAHGUP010000203.1 GCF_001989995.2 Vibrio anguillarum | reverse complement strand
TTGAGCCGTTTGTTATGTGATTGTTGCACAAGATTTACATTAAGGGCTCAGCTATAATCCATAAGCACCAAGTTAACTATAATAATATGGACATGATATGAAAGCTCTTATTTATGAAACACTTATTAGCCTTGCAAACCAAGACCCTGAACAACATGCAAAAATTCGCGAAAATCTGTATGAACAGTTGGGCTTGCCTTTGGACAAACAATTAGCTCTATACTCTAGAGCCCTTGGGCCAGCAAGTTCAGGAAAACTTGAAAATGACCAAGCGATCAATAATGCAGTTGAAAGTGCCATTAAGCTGCTAGAAACACCTGAGCACTAGCCTTGCATTACTAAATATCAACGGCCCACGACGTCAAGGGCCGTTTTTATATGCTCATTTTCTAACAAACTCTCAGCCAATTTAGACAAAATTATCACCAGTAGTACTTTTAGATAAAACTAAAACCTCGATTTTTGAGCCAATTTCCTTCTTTGACAGCATACGATAAGAATCTTGTTCTTTTCAATTATCGTTGAAGAATGCCAATCAATAATTTCATTCAACGATCTAAAACATCCCAAACAAATATCCATTTCATCTAAACAGCACTGTCTAATACACGGTGACTTGGGCTCTTCGACCTCACTCATTTTCCTATCTTTCATAACAAAAATCCTATCACATTTCCGCAGTAGTCTTTATTAACGAAATCATAGTAAAGAATTCGGCGTACACTAGCACATAACGCCCAATTAAGGGGTGAGCAACGCTACCACCCAACCTAAAGCATTACACCGTAACCACTAAAAGTGAAGTAGAAGAAAAA
>NZ_JAHGUP010000202.1 GCF_001989995.2 Vibrio anguillarum | reverse complement strand
CATACCGCCTTAGCTGACTGTGAAATGACACGCCGCCTTATTCATGCAGTTAACGCAAAAATCGAGGCTCGTTAATCATGGCCGCTGAAAAAATCTACTACGACTTAATGCCTGACAACTCCGTATCTGTCTACATTTCCGGCGAATGGGATTATTTCAGCTCTTACACTGGCCTTGTTAACTATCTCAACACTCAAGGCTTGTACTACAAGCTGGTTGATATCACAAACACCACACTGACCGAGCGTCTGGCTATCATGGGGAT
>NZ_JAHGUP010000201.1 GCF_001989995.2 Vibrio anguillarum | reverse complement strand
TTTACGGATGTCAGCAAATCGGCTTGGTTTGCCCAAATCATCACGTTTCTTTAACGGTTTCTCATGTCAAAGTTCGTGGGTTGCTTCATTGGAAATCGTAGTGGTTGGTTGAAATTTTCTCTGGCGCAAAGGTGCTTTGATTTAATCAAACAAACGGACTGAGCATTTGTTTTTAAGTTAGTCGCATTTGTCTGCCAATTTGAGTGAAATGCTTCGAATTACTTCAACGCAATGCGTTAAGCTAGCGGAATTCTTTGCCAAGTGGGTGAAGGTTAAACAGTACAACCTAACAAGAAATTCAAGCCTGACTACCAACGCGTGGCTGAATTGGTTCCAAAATGGTTTGGTGGTTACGGTGCATTGCTTTCAATGGCTTTGTGCGTTGGTAGCAGCTTAATTCAGCGTT
>NZ_JAHGUP010000200.1 GCF_001989995.2 Vibrio anguillarum | reverse complement strand
CAGCTAACGCCGCATTAAGGTGTGAGCGGCGCTTGGCTATACTTGAGCGAAGCGAAAATGCCAAGCGTTGCGAATCACTCTTAAATGCTTTGTTAACTGGCTGCTTCTGCAACCCTTGGATTAGGAATTGATTGAGCTAAAAACTCCGGCATATGATTTGCTGCATTTAAACCACCATCGTGAACTGTGCCTAAATCTTTAGGGTCAACATCAGCAGTCGGCCAAATTTTATTGTGTCCAATAAAGCGATCTAGATTCAATTTATCTAACTCTAGGAAGAAGTAATCCTCCGTTTCACCTCTAGACACACCCGCGGCCCAATACGCAAATGAGCTTGCAATAATGTCTGCAACTTGTACTTGTTTGTGTTTCTTTGAGTCAGCAAACTTGAGGGACTTACCTTTTAGCGGCAAGTCAAACTTACGGCGATCATACCCCAGTTCTACATTTTCCTGAGTCCAATCCATGAGCATAGCGAACATCTCTCTTTGTTTTTCAATGCTATGAGAGTCATCGTGAACTAAATGGAAGCCTTTAGGATACTCTTTACCCCATTGAATACATTGTGTAAATAAAGCAGGAATTGACGGATCAAATGCTGATTTGTCTATGTTCGCCAGTGCGCTATCAATTACCTGTTTAGTTTCAAGAATCTGATCAATATCAGACTTAAAGCCTTCGCTTGAAGATGACGCCTTAACCAATTCAACGCTTGAGTAAAATGCTTCAATTGAAGCTGGCGTTTGTTCCTTAATCATGTTGACAAATAGCTTATACATTTCATCAACTAAATCTTCGGAGCAGAATGACTGTAAACAAATGAACAACATATTTGACAAGGCGATATTTTGACCGTTTACATATAAGTCAACTCCTCTAAGGTGCAACATATGTTCAATCAATAAGTCTACAATTTTTGATGTGACCATAAATCGTTTTAAGAAAACATTCATCTTCACACTAGTAGGGTTGACCGCTGGATCACGCAACATTCGGATAATGCCATCTTGACCTGCTTTGTTTCGTTTAAGCCTTTTGAAATGAAGTTCACTCTCTGCGCGAGAGCCTATCAACTGAAGAAGTCTGTCGGCTTCTTTCTGGGGAAAATCACAACTAGCCAACGTAAATACTGGTTGGTCATTATCCAGTAGATTTGAACCCGTGTTCCCCGACTCATCGAAATAGATAGTAGGAATTAAGCTTTGCTTTCTACGAGTAGCTTCAGCCTTTTGGTTCGCTACCTTTTTCGCTTTAGCTTGCTTTTGCATTCTTTTTTGTTTGCTATTTTTGCTCATTTTTACTCCTGCCAGTTAACGCCGCGTTAAGGGGTGAATGCCGCATAAACCGACTTTCCGCAGACCACTTCCACCACCAAAACTCGCCGTATACCAAAAATGCCACGCGGCATGAATCCCACTTAAACGCTTTGTTAGGTGAATTTATACCGCTGAAAGATAAACGCAAACTTCTCGCTCACTACCTTGCATACGAAGGGTTTGATTTTCTGTGTAAGTAACACCAAGTTTATCGATAACTGACTTTGAACGGTCATTACCAACAAGATGCATGACCTTTAACTCTCGCAATCCATGACTTTCTTTTGCGTACTCAATCAATGCCTTTGAAGCTTCAGTCGCATAACCTTGCCCCCAAAAATCAACGCCCAACCAATAACCCAAGATACCTTGGCCATCTTTTAAGCTCGGTAAACTCACGGCTCCAATAAGCTCTAACGATTCTTTACGGACAATCGCATAAACAATACTCTCCCCGCTGACAAAGCCAATTTCATGTGTTTCGATCCATGAAATTGCATCTGAAATTTTATATGGATGCGGTATGTTTGCCGTCATTTCTGCGATTCGTTTATCACCGGCCAACACGGATACTTGCTCTGCATCAGAGTGTTCAAATGGCCTAAGGATTAAACGTTCCGTTTCTAAAACTTGCTGCATTATTCCTCCAATTCACCTAACGCTGAATTAAGCTGCTACCAACGCACAAAGCCATTGAAAGCAATGCACCGTAACCACCAAACCATTTTGGAACCAATTCAGCCACGCGTTGGTAGTCAGGCTTGAATTTCTTGTTAGGTTGTACTGTTTAACCTTCACCCACTTGGCAAAGAATTCCGCTAGCTTAACGCATTGCGTTGAAGTAATTCGAAGCATTTCACTCAAATTGGCAGACAAATGCGACTAACTTAAAAACAAATGCTCAGTCAGTTTGTTTGATTAAATCAAAGCGCTTTTGCACCAGTGAGACTTTCAACCGACCAACGCGATTTTCCAATGAAGCAACCCACAAACTTTGACATGAGAAGCAGGTAAAGAAACGTGATGATTTGGATAGACCAAGCTAACTTGCTGAAAACCGTAAACGAATGGCTAGAAAATTCCCCGGATCTTTTCCCCAATAATGATGTTTTTCTCTTCGTAAACCTAACGCCAAATTAAGCTGCTACCAACGCACAATGTCACTTTAAGCAATGCACCATAATCACAAAACCATTTTAGAGCAGATTCAGCCACGCGTTGGTAGTCAGGCTTGAATTTTTTGTTAGGTGTTACTGTTTCGCATTCATTAACTTGGCAAAGAACCACTA
>NZ_JAHGUP010000199.1 GCF_001989995.2 Vibrio anguillarum | reverse complement strand
GAGGAAGGAGAAAGCAGGGCGAGTACACTATCTTTAATAGTGTACTCTTGTGCGAATATCGCATTAATTCACCTTTACTTTTTACTTAACGTCTTCTTCCTTAAGCTCTTTGAGGCTTTTGTCAATAAGGGCTTTAAGCACTTCTGGGACTGATACTGGCTTTGTCTTTTTTATTGTTATATCCACTGCTTTTTTTTCCAGCTCTCTCCATCTTTTATCGTCAATTCTTACTGTCGGCATTTCATTACTCATTTTGTGATTGATATTGCAACATTGTAGTTAAGTCACAATGTTATTTGTATCCTTTCTTGATATGTCACATGTGACATAGTATAAGTGCCTCATTAAAATCACTTGTGACATTGTTACCATGATAGATAGACTTAAAATCTCTGTTCCTTTTAAGCGTGAATTTGTCACTAACACTCGCATGTCAAAAACTGGTGAATGTGTGGAGTTTGTTGACATCATGGAATGTTCTAGGCGTGGAATTACTCTTGAAGCAAAGCAAGTTCATTACAAGGGTGGTGCACTTGATAACAAATATGAAGTAGCAGACTTACGTCATCCTTACGAATCCTTGGAGACTAGCTTTACTGGTATGGCTCTTAAAATTTTTCAAGGCACTGTTTTTCGCTCACCTTGTATTGAGTTGAAATGCTCACCTGCCAAAATCATTCAAGGCCATAACGTTTTCGGCTCTACTTCTATCGCTTTGGGTGCAGATGAAATGCTTGCTGCTTTCGTTAATGTTTATCCTGACGTTTTCGATATGCTCGATACTGCCAATGCAACGCTTGATACGATTGATGCAACTTATTCAGCTCGACTTAATAACGAACTTCAGTGCAAGCAAGTTATCCAGTGTTTGAAAAACGTATCCAACAATCAAATGAGAAAAAGCGTAAGGAACGAGCACGAAACAACGTGTTATTTCACGCAAGGTTCTAGACATTGTGATCGTAAGGTCTATTTGAAATATCCCGAATTCAATTCTCAACTTTCTAACTTGCGCGCATCTCAAGCTAAGGGAACAACTCAATATGACCGTGTTATTGATGTCATGTCAGACCCGCGTTTGATTAATTTCGCTCGCAATCTTGCACGTTTTGAAGCTGGTGCTCATCGTCGTTATCTTGATGCAATGGGTATCCCTAAAAATTTATATCAAGCAATTAAATATCAACATGATTACGAAAAAGACGGTAAATCACTAATTAAAGACATATGGCTAAAAGCATTTTCACCATTACTTCACGCTCTGGAGGGTCAAAGAATGAATATATTTAATGATGATGAGATTCATAACAAACTTAAATCACTGTACATGCGCACCACTCCAAAGGGCAATGTTACCTTTTCTAAAGCTGATAGAATTTTCCGTTTTTATCGTTCTTTAATTTCTGATGGTTATGAATCTGTTAAGCAATCATATTCAGCACCTCGTACTTTTTATGATCATCTTAATGAGCTTTTAGCGGCTGGTTTTAGCAAGGCACAAATTCAAAACTTACAAGGGCAGGGTAAAGATAATGTAATTCCTCTCTTGCAAGTAATTAACGTTGATTTTGATAATCAGCGTCCTGACTGGTATGTCGAGCCTCAAGTCGGCGAATTAAGTAGAAAGTATGGTTTTGATACTGCGAATGTAATTAGACTAATAGCGTAAGGATAAATAGACATGATTAAGAATGATTTAATTATTGAGATATTCAAAGAAAATGAATCTTTAGATATTCGTGAGGGTGAAAAAAATGGCAAGCCTTGGAAGCAAATTTCACAAATCGGTTATGCTCATTTGGGCGGTAAATTCCCACTTGAATGCAAGGTAAAAATTCAAGATGGTCAACCTGCTTATGTTGCTGGTAAATATCGTTTATCTGTTAATTCCTTTACGGTCGGTCGCTATGGTGATATTGAAATTGGCCGTGAAATGATTCTTTTACCTTTGGATTAGTCATGTCTAACTGCGTAATACAATACAACGGCTATTTAATGCTTGCCCCGCAAGGGTTTGATTGTACTTACGTCATATTAACGCCTAGTGAGTTGGAACAATTACAAAGCAATTCACTGGGTTCGTTAAGTATCGACCCTCAATTATATACTGACGTGACAGGTTATATATTATTGTCCTTTGTGTCGGGTCATATTTTGGGTCGTATTTTAAAAGTCCTCGGTCGAGGTTAATCATTAACTTAGTAAAGAGAGTAAATACTATGAAATTTATCAACGTCATGAAAAAACATGCTGCAACTATCGCAACTGGCGTAACTGCTGCCGTAGCTTCTTCAAGCTCATTTGCTATTACCGTTCCTGAAGCTATTGATGCTGCGGTTACTGCTGGCCAATCAAACTACACTTTAGTCGTTGTTGGTCTAATCGTAATGGCGGCTACTGGTTTTGGCTTAAACATGATCATAAAGGCAATGCACTAATATGGTAGACCTCGTTTCGGACGTCATCACTATTCTTATTGCTCTTTCAACTGGTGGGGCGTTCGTTTACGGGGTCTACACTGGTGTCAACGCCTCTTAGGGGGCGTTTTTTCTTACTT
>NZ_JAHGUP010000198.1 GCF_001989995.2 Vibrio anguillarum | reverse complement strand
CTTGAGCCGTTTGTTATGCAGTTTTTTAACCAATACTCAGTATAGAGAACGAATTGCTTAGCCAAACTTATCTTTAGCTGCCACAATTCGCACTGTCATTTACTACCAATTGGTTCATCATGAAACTTTTAGTTCGCAATCTATCTCGCTCTACAACTGAACAAGAACTTCGTGTTTTATTCTCAGCTCATGGCTCCGTAGCTGAATGTACGCTTGTTTTAGACCAAGTAACGGGTCAATCAAAAGGCTTTGCTTTTGTCGAAATGCCAAACGAAAACGAAGCTAATGCTGCAATTTCTAGCCTAAACCTTTCTGACGTAGCTAAAAGCAAAATCAGAGTAAAAGCCGCAGAATAAACACCTTACATACAAAAAGAGTAAAGCTCCGTCAGTTCAAATACATTGGGCTGACGTTTTTTAGGTAAGCGCGTCATAAACCC
>NZ_JAHGUP010000197.1 GCF_001989995.2 Vibrio anguillarum | reverse complement strand
AGGGCTTTTTTCGTTTGAGTTTCAATGAGATGCTTAAGTCGTTTTAAGCTCTCTCTATTGCAACTAGATTCCCTGTGCTTATTCCTTGATGTCCTCTTGAGCGCTGAAATTCTTTTGGCTTATGTTCATCGAACAGAGTAGCTGCATGAAAGGCGCTACTATCTCAATCAATAGCCATATGAAAACAACGTGTAGGCATATAAAAAAGCCGACACGTTGTGTCGGCTAATCGTTTAGTGTTGTGCTTTACAGAATCTGTTTGAGCACTCTATCGGCCTTAACTCGCGTTACTTTACGCAGTAGTTTTTGTACCGCATCAGGGTAGTTTTCTATCTTCTCTAGTTGTTTGTAGGTACAAACAAGTTGAGTGTGTCGAAGGATGTTGTCGATCTCTTGCTCAAACTTAGGTGTTAAGTGGTGATAGTGATCTTGGATGAGAATGGCATTCTCGAGATCGAGCTTCCATGCTCTTGGATTTAAGTTATTACCAGTGATCAACATGTAGCGCTTATCCACCCATACGCCTTTTAGATGGAAGCTATTCTCTTCATGTTTCCAGAGATGGATAGAAAGATTTCGACTGGCAATATGAGCTTCATTTACTTTGGCAAAACGGCGTAGATTAAGCTCATATAAATAAGGTAAGCCGCCGATTGTCTTGAAGGTTTGCTCTGGGGAAATATAGAAATCGTTTGCCGTTTTATCGCCAACGACAATGTGAACTTTTACACCCCGTTTCAATGCTTTCTTAACTTCTTTAGCGACACTTTTTGGAAAATTGAAATACGGAGTGCAGATAAAGACTTCATCTTTAGCATGAGCGATCAGTTGGTTAATATTGTGGTTGAGTTTATTTCGACGCTTTCCAATACCTACCAGTGGCGTCAAAGCCACTTGATCGGCTGTTGGGATCTGTGACTCAAACTCATAGTTTGCTGTTGCTAGAGAGGCTCTAAATTGCCGAATGTCAGTTTTGATATCTTTCGTCGTTGGCTTCGATGTGTTTGATAAGTCATTGACAGCAGGATGACTTATCATTTTTTGCTGAATAAATTGTACCATGCTATCGGCAAGAGATTGATTGTCGATGGTGTGATAGCGGTCGAATCGATAGCGCTCTTTGTGATGCAAATAAACGTTATTAAGGCTTGCTCCGCTATAGATCACCTGGTCGTCGACAATAAAACCTTTGAGATGTAAAACACCAAAAACTTCGCGACCTCGCACGGGGATGCCGTATACGGGAATGGCGTGTTCGTGGTTCTGAGAGAACTCTTGATACATTGAAGCATTGCCTTCCGAAGCGGCCGCACCAATTAATCCACGTTGCGCTCTATGCCAATCAACGCAAATCGCAATATCTAAGCCAGGGTTTCTTTGCTTGGCATTATATAGCTCCGTTAAAACTTCTCTGCCTGCTTCGTCATCTTCTAAATACAGCGCTACAAGATAGATTCGTTTACTTGCCTGACGGATCGACTGGATCAGATGATTTTTAAATTCTTTTGCCGAAAATAAAACTTCAAAATGATCCGGTGATTGTGCGATGGTCGGCAATCGCTCGAATGGGTTTCTATGAGCAATCATATTGGATGATTTACCTTACTTATTTGCAAAATTGCGAACTGGGGATATTACCAAATTCAACGGTTCAATTGCTAGAAAAGCCGCGCATTCTCGTCATACTAGCCTAGGTATCTCATAGGAATGAGATCTTTACCACTGGATACATAGCGCTCAAACCGTTGCATAAGAGCTATTGGTAGTTCTTCTGTCATTATGGAGTGAAAACCATGACGAGCATAAAAGGGCTCAAGATGAGCGTATGCGAAGCAATAATCCTGATTATTGAGAATATTCTCGCTGCAATAATTGAGCAACTGCGACCCAATCCCTTTTTTTTGGTTTTCTGGCAGCACAAGCATGCCAGTCAGTAATCGATATACATCAATATTTTTAAATCTGACAACAGCAGATATCTGCCCATCGAGCGTGCCTATAACGCACAATTCATCTTTCCTAGCTTTTGCTGAAGGGTAATGTTCTTTGTACATTCGTTTGATCAAAGGAAGTTTTATCGGGGGGAGTATGTCAAATTGTAGTTGCCACATTTCTTCCTGCTTCGAATAGTTATCTGTTGTAGAATGGCGTGAGTTTAATTTATCCATAGAATGCCATGCAATTACATCCCAATGCGAGCTTAAAAAAATACCACACTTTTGGCCTAGAACAATCTTGTCAATTATTAGCTGAAGTTTTCTCTGTGCAAGATTTGGTGGAAATTTACCAGAGCGCAGAATGGCAGACTTTGCCTAAGTTGATGTTAGGAAAAGGTAGCAATGTCCTTTTTACTTGTGATTTTCAAGGAATGGTTTTAAGCAACCAACTGAAAGGGTTACAGCACACGCAGGATGATAATTACCATTATTTGCATGTTTCTGGTGGTGAGGATTGGCCTTCACTTGTTGAATGGGCTGTGAAGCAAAATATTGCAGGTCTTGAAAATTTGGCTTTGATACCTGGTTGTGCAGGTTCTGCTCCTATTCAAAATATTGGCGCTTATGGTGTAGAGTTTCAAGATGTGTGTGATTACGTTGATTATCTCTGTTTAGACTCCTTAACCGTCAAGCGCCTGAGCGCCAAACAATGTCTATTTGGTTATCGTGATTCTATTTTTAAGCACGCTTTGCACAGTAACGCGATCGTTGTAGCGGTAGGACTAAAGCTATTGAAGCAATGGCAACCCGTACTGAATTATGGACCTTTGCAAGAACTGGATAGTCACACCTGCCAAGCTATTGATATTTATAAACGGGTATGCGCTACTCGCAATGCCAAATTACCCGATCCGCGGGTGTTAGGTAATGCAGGAAGCTTCTTTAAAAATCCAATTATTAGTTTAGAACATTGGCAGGCTCTTCTTGAGAGTTATCCCGATCTTGTTTCTTACCCCGTGGAAGAAGGCAGAAAAGTAGCGGCTGGGTGGTTGATTGATCAATGTGGGCTCAAAGGGTATAGCTTAGGTGATGCTCAAGTGCATCCGAAGCAAGCTTTAGTGTTGGTAAATAAAGGTAGCGCTACAGCCTTTGATGTCATTCAACTAGCAATTAAAGTTTGCATAGCAGTTCAGGATAAATTTTCGATATCTTTAGAGCATGAAGTCCGATTTTTAGATGCGATGGGTGAAACGAACCTTGAGCATCTTGCTAAGGAATTAAAGTGAAAGAGCACAGTGTCAAACTATCATTACTTCGTCATCTGGCCAGTGGCGAGTTTTGTTCTGGTGAGTTGCTAGGAGCCGAACTTGGTATTTCTCGCGCCGCAGTCAGTAAGCATATTAAAGGGATTCAGGAGTGGGGAATTGATATTTTCCGCGTCCAAGGCAAAGGCTATCAGCTTGCTCAATCACTGAATCTACTTGATGCGACACAGATCCAAAATGCCGTGCGTAACCCTGTCGAGCTTTTCCCCATTATCGATTCAACCAACCAATACCTGTTAGAACGTGTAGATAACCTTGCTTCGGGCAGCGTTTGCTTAGCAGAGTATCAGGCTAATGGACGGGGTCGGCGTGGGCGTCAGTGGATATCGCCTTTTGGCAGCAATCTTTATGTTTCCATGTACTGGCGACTCGACGCAGGGATGGCGGCCGCAATGGGGCTTAGCCTTGTGGTCGGGGTCGCGATTGTGGAAGCGCTAGCAAGCATCGGATTTGACGGTGTAAAGCTTAAGTGGCCGAACGATCTCTATTTTCAGGATAGAAAGCTGGCGGGCATTTTAGTCGAAATGACAGGGCAGGCTGGCGCAGCGGCACATTTAGTGATTGGGATGGGAATGAACATTTTCATGCCCGAAAATGAGCAAGCCATTGACCAGCCATGGGCAAGTTTGTCGCAGGTAGCCGACGGTCTGAAAATAGACAGGAACTTGCTCGCTATTGTCTTTATTCAATCATTAGACCAAGCGCTACGTGATTACGAGCTTTATGGGATGAAGGATTTTATACCGCGCTGGAATCGACTCGATAACTTTATTGGTCGAAAAGTTAAACTGCTTATGGGCCCCAAAGAGGTCTATGGCGTGGTGCACGGGATCAACGAATATGGAGCGGTGTTGCTAGAAACAGAGAATGGAATGGAGAGTTACATTGGTGGCGAAATATCGTTACGCAAGGCAGAGTAACCGCTTTACCAAACTATTTTCTTAGTAGTATCTCTTCCACAGTATGATTGAGGCCTTTACGCAAAACTAACTGAGCGCGCTCTTTGGTCGGTAAAATATTATGTTGCAGATTTTTACCGTTGATCGAGTGCCAAATGCTCTCAGCTTTTTCTCTCGCCTCTAGCTCAGACAGTTTTGTGTAGTGGCTAAAGTACGACCCCGTCTCCTTAAAGGCGCTGTGACGAAACTTCATAAAGCGTTCAACATACCACTTTTCAATAAGTTGACTGTCCGCATCGACATACAGTGAGAAATCTAAGAAATCAGATATAAACACTCGATGTGGATCGTGTGGATAATCCATGCCGCTTTGCAAGACGTTCAATCCTTCAATGATCAACACATCTGGCCTATCGACGACTTTCTCTTCAGTGGTGATGTCGTAAGTAAGATGTGAATAGATCGGCGCGCTTACATTTCTTTTTCCTGCTTTAACATCCGACACAAACTGTACCAGACGTTTCATATCATAAGATTCAGGAAACCCCTTTTTCCCCATAATTCCTCTCTCATTAAGAATTTTGTTGGGAAAAAGAAACCCATCTGTCGTGATCAGTTCAACTTTGGGATGATTCTCCCAGCGTGAAAGAAGCGCTTTTAACAAACGCGCCGTAGTACTTTTCCCAACGGCGACACTTCCTGCGATGCCAATGATAAAAGGAGGCGATATATCGGTATTACCGAGAAATTGATGCAAAACCGCATTTCGGCTTTGTCTGGCGGCCACGTATAAATTAAGTAAGCGAGCCAAAGGCAGATAAATCTCAGCCGTTTCTTTCATCGTTAGGTTTTCATTAATACCTTGTAGCTCTTTTAAGTCAGCCTCAGAGAGAGTCATTGGGACAGAGTTACGTAGCTCGGCCCATTGATTGCGATCAAAAGAGATATAAGGACCCATAAAATACCTAACGATGAATGACAGAAAAAAGAAGAGGATGAAACATACATTAAGGTGAAAAGAATGGAAATGCCTTAAACGATAGAATTGAGTGAGAAAACGCATTTTGCTTGAAAAAGCAACGAACAGGCGAGATTTATGGAAAATTGGTTTTTTTTTAATATTTAGGCTTGCAAGGCTGAGCATCATTCAATAGAATGCGCTCCACTTATGCCGACTTAGCTCAGTAGGTAGAGCAACTGACTTGTAATCAGTAGGTCACCAGTTCGATTCCGGTAGTCGGCACCATTCTTTTTCGAAAGAATGAAGAAAAAATTTGGAGGGGTTCCCGAGTGGCCAAAGGGAGCAGACTGTAAATCTGCCGGCTCCGCCTTCGATGGTTCGAATCCGTCCCCCTCCACCATATTCTTAAGGAAATAGCTCTCAGAGTTACGTGTGCGGGCATCGTATAATGGCTATTACCTCAGCCTTCCAAGCTGATGATGCGGGTTCGATTCCCGCTGCCCGCTCCAATTTTTGAGTGCTGATATAGCTCAGTCGGTAGAGCGCACCCTTGGTAAGGGTGAGGTCCCCAGTTCAACTCTGGGTATCAGCACCAGCTCTCCAAGCAATTATCTCCTTTTGATATATACTCCTTACCAATAATTTTGGTTGCGTGGTCATCAAAGCCACCTAAATCCGTACCTAGAGGGACAACTCATGTCTAAAGCAAAATTTGAA
>NZ_JAHGUP010000196.1 GCF_001989995.2 Vibrio anguillarum | reverse complement strand
AGCGGAGAAGAGCCCAAAAACTTATCCTTGAGTGATTTTTTATACCAAGGGGCTAATTCAAGTAACCGAAGCTCAGCATTAGCGCCCGTTCCAAATAATTTAGCGCTAACTCCAACTGTAACCTGCTGCCCACTCGGGGTCATCGAGATTGTTTGACCTTGGTAATCGGCAGCGACACCATTTCCAGCAGCGATAATATGATTCACGTTCGAGATTTCTAGAATAAACTGACCATCATCACTACTCGTAGCCGCAAGCGTTTGATGGTTAAACTGGCTAATGTGCGATGTGAAATACTTCGCTAACCAAAGCATACCTGCTTTACGATCCTCGACGGCTTTTTCATCATCCATTGCACAAGGGTAAGTAATAAGCTCAATTGTATGAGTTTGCCACCCTGTATAATCTCGACCATTTTTAAGATGCGGCGGGCAATGATAACTGCCTTGATTCATATCTTTGGTCAACATGAATAGCGCTTCGCCTTTTGCATTTTTTACATAACCAAATTTTTGTGATGAATTGGCAGGCATCGCGACAATCAAACCACTCAGCTCATTCTCGATACCGATTGAGGAAGTCGGGAAATGAGTACCAAACTCCGGAGCAGGCTTAGTTGTATTTCGAACACGAGCATCTGATGCTAAATTCGTTGCTTGTACCGGCACAGGTTGCGGTGGTGCTAATGGCGGAGGTGGAGGCGGTGGGGGGCTCACTAACCCTTGAGTTTGCTCTAAAGGACAAACTCTTACTGCGGGGATACTTGCCTCTTCAGCTTGCAATAGCGCTTGGTAAAGAATGGTTTGAGGTGGCGCGGGGGATTTTTGCAGTTCAAGCTCACCAGGTAATAACGGTAAATCACCACTAAAACCACTGCCACTGCCCGCACTTCCGCCTGAGTTTAAATTAACGCCCGCCCCAGAAAGATGGACACCAGCAGGATCGACTTTGACAAAACTGCCGCCGGCTGTCACGGTAATTTCTGACCCAGCTTCGATCACCACTTTTTGTCCAGCTTTGATGTGGATTTCATCTCCACTTTCATTAGTCCAAACTTGCCCTGATTTTACGTGCAAGGAACCATCGACCATTAATATACAGCCACCCTTAACCGATTCGCGGCTTTCGCCCTCTACCGTGAGGTGGTGGTTATGTTTAACGTGCGTGAACTGGTCGTTATCCACCGTGAGGTGCTGGTCGTGCTTGATGTGCGCCGTGGCGTCATTGAGCACCAAGGCGTC
>NZ_JAHGUP010000195.1 GCF_001989995.2 Vibrio anguillarum | reverse complement strand
ATGTTCATGCGGTTTCCGTATCAGTAGTAGCGTTGTCTGCCCCTTAAGCGGGCGTTATAAGCAAATTCAGCCCCAGAGGATGAAAAATGGAAATCGAGTACAAAGTAAACCATCCAATCTCAGTTGAACAATTCGTGACTTTACTGAAGAAAACTTCATTGGGTGAGCGTCGTCCTTTGGATAATGAGTCAACTATTCAGGGTATGCTCGACAACTCTAATTTAATTGTGTCCGCATGGCTGAACGGTCAACTTGTCGGTGTGGCTCGCTCAGTGACAGA
The DNA here is from genome assembly GCF_001989995.2 of Vibrio anguillarum. GTDB lineage: Bacteria > Pseudomonadota > Gammaproteobacteria > Enterobacterales > Vibrionaceae > Vibrio > Vibrio anguillarum. Next base: position 264 of record NZ_JAHGUP010000195.1, on the reverse strand, counting down.
TTTTCATTATTGTTGCTATCTGTCTGATTTAGCCGTTGATGAAAGCGTTCAATCCAATGGTATAGGTAAATATCTGATCTTAGTGACTAAAGAAGAGTTGAGCCAAAGCTGTAAATTGGTTTTACTGTCAGCGCCGAAAGCGCAAGGTTATTATCCGAAAATTGGTTTTGAAGCTCATAATAGTGCATGGGTTTTGTCTAGTTCTGAACAGTTGAACATCAATTAAATCAAGGTTTTATTTGCTTATAACAAACGGCTCAAGAG
>NZ_JAHGUP010000194.1 GCF_001989995.2 Vibrio anguillarum | reverse complement strand
AGTTCAAAAAAATCCCCAAGCAGAGGCTTGGGGATTTGTGTATAAGAGACAGACCCTAACCCTCCCCTAAAAGGGGAGGGAATTAGTTTCGTGAGCGTTGAGAGTATTTCATTTATGATGATCGATGTGGTTTGCTAAAACAGTTTTGCCCCAATACGTGTTTAGAACGCAAGAAACCATCATGAGATTTATTTGTGAAACAAGCTGTTTCCCAATTGCCCAACAGGTTGTTGGACAAACTCTACCCCCTCAATTTTGTAATAGGTTCTTGTGAAAATCACTCTAAAGCACTTCTGCCCCATTGTGTGTTTCGTTCTACGAAGCATATATTGTGAGCTATAAGTTTTGCGATACGAAAACTAATGGAAGCAAGAGGCAGGAGGCGACCCCGTGATTTTTTGGGTTATCTGGTAGGGGAACTGAACGAGGAACAGTAACGCATATCTCTACAACTCTATCTAACTAGTTTTCTAGTCCCATGTTGTGTAAAAGATGAAAGCAATAACAAGGGGTGCTAGACGAAGATGAAACTTGAAGTAAAAAAGACCTAACATATTCTTATCAATTGCATCTGCACAGCATCTCGATTCGGCACTATACCTGTAAATAAATTATGGTTTTTAATCAACAAGTAAGGCACTATTTGTGGGGTTCAATATCCAAAATATTGTTATTGAAGAGCTAGGCAAAGGTAACATGAACTAAACGACAATTTTTTTGATATAGGAAATATAAAGGTGTAAAAATGATTGATACTAATTCGTTTAAAAAAAGAATAAAAACAACAGCATACGCAAAGTTTGATGCGCACAAGAGGTATGAACGACTAAACAATACATCCTTATTTGCACTTACATCTGCATCGTCATTACTTATATTTGTCAGTATATTTAATAAGTTTATTGCAGATTTTTGCCTGTTTGTTAACCCTTCACGAGTCGAATTATTTTCAATCGTAGTTTCAATTATAATTTTGATACTGTCATTAGTCGTATCTTTTGCCTCATATTCATTAAAGTCTGAGAGAGCTTTAAGGAGCGGTAATGAAATGATCGACTTGAATTGTGTAGTAATGATGATGAAAAAAATAGGTCAATAATAAATGAATATATTGTATTAAGAAAAAGTGCGGATAATCATAAGAGGTTTCACTATACAAGAGGGCGATTAGAAAGAAAAAGTGAAAAAAATATAGATGATCTTAAACCAAGTGATTATCCTACCAAAATAGAAAAATTAGAATATTGGGCTCCAATAATCATGTATTATTTGGTGTCTTTATTTGCAATCACTTTGTTTTTAACCATGTCAATAGTTGTTTTTTAATTATGCTTGATCAAACATTTAGCCCTCAATCATTAAATAAACTTGTTTCTGGCTCTGACGTGGCTAAATATTCACTAGGAGTTAACGGTGATTTGGTTATAAATACGATAACATCAATATCGTATGAAGTATCACAAGAATCATTCAAGTTTGAAAATGTTAAGGTAAGAAAGATCAAAGATAAGGATGTATACTATGTTGATGATAGGAGTGAGTACTTTGCAGTTAAAAAATTAAACTCTATAATAAAAAAGCTATATACCATTAATCATAGTAACAGGAATGAAATCCTCAAACAGTTAATTGATATAATTAATGATGGTACAGACTATAAATTGATTAGAGCTGATATAAAAGATTTTTTTGCTCAAGTGCCTAGAAAGAGTTTAATAAATAAAATTAGAAAAGATTCTCTACTGGGAAGTATGATGATTCATAAATTGAATCAACTAAATAAATTTTTGATTGATAATTCTTGCTCAGGTCTTCCTCGTGGTTTGTCAATAAGTTCAACTTTGTCGGAATTATACCTAAGAGATTTTGATTCATATATCAAATCAAATAGTAATGTGTATTATTATGCCAGGTATGTGGATGATATAATAATTATCTGTCTAGACAATGTAGAAGAAGTAGATCTTGCTTTAAATAAAGGACTAGAATCATTAGGCTTATCAGTCAATGAAAAGTATATGGTTATCAATGATAGAGGCCTTGAAAATGAATTTGATTACTTAGGTGTGAAATTTAGATTGAGTAATAAAAGTTCGAAATACTCCCTTTCAACTAACAAAGTCAAAGAAATAAAGACAAGAGTAATAAAGTCAATAGTGGATTATAGGAAAAATAAGGACGATGAACTATTAATTAACCGTATTATGTTTTTGACTAGTAACTACAAAATACACACTAAAACTGAGTCAAACAATTTGAAAGCAGGTATATACTATAATAATCAATATATAACTGACTATTCTCAGCTAGCCGAATTGAATGAATTTTTAAGAAAGTCACTCACAGCAAAGAGAGGTAGCTTAGCTAAACTAGTTAGGCTAATACCCTCTTCGGTAGTAAGTCAATGTATTAGGATGTCATTTTTTGAAGGTTATATCAATAAACGTATGGTCAGCTTTTCGAGTAAAGAAATATCTAATATTGTAAGGTGCTGGAAACATGGCTAGCGAGATAAAAATAAATAAACATGACTATAACAGAATAGTTCTTACAGAAGTCCAACCTTATGAACTTCCTTTTATTGTGACAAATGAAGGTTTTTACTCATACTTAAGTGACGAGAAAAATCACGACCTCTTTAGAACATTATTTTCCTCTCTTAAGGAAACGAAGCCTTTCGATTTTAAAATTAAGAAAAGTGAGTCTTCAACGAGAAAGCTAAGCTTGATACATCCATATGGACAGGCTAAGTTTGTTAGTTTTTACCGAAATCATAACGAAATAATAAAATCAAAATGTAGTATAAGTAAGTACTCTTTGAGATATCCTGTTGATACAGCATTATTTTATTTAGAAACACCTGAAATAGATGTAGAAAGTCAAATAAAAGATGAAGGAGTAGACCTTCAACCTGATAATGAACAAGTAATTCCTGCATATGCGAGTTCGTTCTTTACATATAAGAAATATAATTTTCTATATAAGTTCTACGATTCTTATACATTCCATAGAATCGAGAGGAAGTTCTGTAAGCTACACAAATTTGACGTATCCAAGTGCTTTGAGAACTTATCTACAGATATGTTACCAACAGCACTTAGAGGGGAAGAACTACTTAGGAGTACACGCAATTCAAACAGTTCATTTGAAAGTGTTTTTTCTGATTTAATTTCATATGTAAATTACGGAAGAAATCACGGTATTGTTATAGGTCCTGAATTCTCTCGAATATACGCTGAAATATTGCTGCAAAAAATTGATTCGAAAATTGAGATTTTGTTAGCCAATAATAATATAAGGTATGGGCGAGATTATGTAATAAAAAGGTATGTTGATGATTACTTTTTATTTTACAATGATGATAATATTCTTTCGCCAATTAAAAAATGTGCACTGGACAACCTATCCAATTACAAGTTGTTTATAAATGAATCTAAAGATGAACATCTAAATAGACCTTTTATCACTGGTGTTACTAGTGCAAAGATGTCTATTAGTGCATTTTTTGATGAGTTGTTTAAACATGTTAATATTGATATAAAAAAGGAGGAGTTAACAACAACATCAAGCTTTTACAATTACAATAAACTATCTAATAAATTTATCACGAAGTTGAAGTGCATCGTAAGTAATCACGAAGTAGCGTATGAGAGCATTAGTGGGTATTTCCTAACAATACTAAGAAGGAAAATATCTGAACTTAGCCACGTGTATTCAACGTCAAATATGGATAGCAAGACATCTGACTCAATATCACGTTTTCTGTTATTGATAGCAGAAGTGTCTTTCTTTATCTATTCTATGGATAGCCGTGTTAGATCTACATATATAATTAGTGAAATTATACTTCAGATTTCTGATATATGTAAAAAGTTAGATTATGAATCTGAATTGATGATAACGGATAAGATAATTCAAGAAGCTAAGTTTTCAATAAAAAATTCTATTAGAGGAACTGAAAACGTAGAATCATTGAATTTGGCTCTTTCATTGCAATCGTTGAATACTGAAAATAGTTTATCTAATGACGATATAAAAAATCTACTTAACGTTAAAGATGAAGTTGACACTGTAAACTACTTCCAATTAGTAGTAGGTCTTTACTTCATAAAGAATAATAGTAACTTTTACAAGTTGAAAGTTGATTTGTGTGACAAGGCATTTAATAAAGTATTTTCATGCTCTAATCCTTTACAGGATAGCGAGTCGGTTCATATTATATTTGATACTTTAAGGTGTCCCTACCTCACAAATAATTTCAAGAGTAAAATAGTCGATAAATTGTATGATATGAATGTAATTCCTAAGTCGGTATCTAAAGATGAACTGATTGAATGCATATGTAATAATGATTGGTTTGTTGATTGGAGTGAATTGTCAATAAAACGGCTACTAAAGAAGAAGCAATTGCGTTCTCCGTATTAAGTATTATAATACCCAAGGCCCGAGAACTATACGGCATCCGTGCCGAGTTGCTAATCTATATAGCAACACACACTACACTTACTCGGGCCAACCTTTCTTCCTACCCGCTTGAATTGAATACTATGAGAAATTTAGGTTTGTGTGCTTTTTTAAGCGATAGAACTTAGATTTATTCATACCAACAAGGTTCATGGCTTTAGATTGACTTACACCTAAAATGATAGGGTCAGGTCTTTTCTTTTTCTTATCAGGGTTTTCCATACTTGAGAGGCTCTTCTCCGCTTTAATG
>NZ_JAHGUP010000193.1 GCF_001989995.2 Vibrio anguillarum | reverse complement strand
TTCCAGCGTCATAGAAAATATAACTGGGATATTGAGTTGTTATCGCCTGATTGGGGTCAAATTGATTCAGCAATCCGCGCACCGGCTGAGCAATGTTTTTTCCATAAAGGCCGTGACCAATTCTTTTGGGCAAAGCGCAAGCCTTACATCTATAAGCACGCTAAAAACACATCAACGCCAGTGATACCAAAGGGCAAAGACCCTAATCTTACCAAGAAAAAAATTCCGCTTGATGCGTTCTTGCTTTACAAGTCAACAGCGACGGGTATTGCTCGTGCTTCTGGCGCTCTCAATGTGTTAGCGAAAAATCCAGCACTCATTGCGGTTTTTCTAATTATAATTTTAGGCATAGGATACTTAACGTATGGTTTATCCCGTCTGGTTTTTGGTTCTTCTTCGGAGATTCAGGACGCGCAATCGAACTCGACTCAATCTAGCGTT
>NZ_JAHGUP010000192.1 GCF_001989995.2 Vibrio anguillarum | reverse complement strand
GCTCGACCTCGGTCGTCAGTCTCAGACGGGTCTAAATTAGTCATATCAGCAGGCGTATAGCGAGAGTAAAAAAACGATTCGTAATCCTTGGGAAGTTTTGGCAAGAATTCAGACAAAGGACGATAAAATACTTTATCCATCCTAAATCCAATATTTTTAGAGAAAATGTCCTGACACTCATCAATAACAATCAGCGCCCCAAGCGGACACCAGCAGAAAAAGTGTTGCCAGAGTTCAATCCCTTCCGCATCCCTTGAGAAGATACGAATAAGGCGAGTAGTAGACGGAAACTCTATATCAAGACGCTTCTGAATAGCATCAAGTGGTTGCATCCCTTCAATGTTTGTGACAACAACGCGCCCCGCCTTTAGTGCCTCAAA
>NZ_JAHGUP010000191.1 GCF_001989995.2 Vibrio anguillarum | reverse complement strand
TGATCCGCACCACCAGTTTTGGACACCTAATTAAGTGAGTACAATCACTAATGAGGTGAACCATGACAAACAAGAAAAAACGTATTCTCCATTCTGCTGAATTTAAAGCAGAAGCACTGAAGCTAGCAGAAAAGCTGGGAGTAGCTACGGCAGCGCAGCATCTCTCGTTACACGAATCCCAGATCTACGGTTGGCGTAAAGCAGCCAAGAAAGATACTAGCACCAGTCAGCGGGAAAAAGATCTAGCCGCTGAAGTCGCAAAGCTCAAAAGGCAATTGGCCGAGCAAGCTGAAGAGCTAGATATCGTAAAAAAGGCCGCCACCTACTTCGCGAAAAATCTAAAGTAGATAGCTACGAATTTATGCTCGAACACCTGCTGTGCTTCAGTGCTGTCCGCATGGCTAAGGTGTTCGGGGTTTCACGAAGTGGGTTTTATTACTGGATTAAGCATCGCCACAAGGCCACTCAGCGCGAGGTAACTCGCCAAGAGCTTGATACGAAGGTCAAAAAGGCTTTTGACAACAGCAAAGGCCGTGATGGTTCAAGGCGTATCCAGAAAGAGCTGGCAGAGAACGGTGATAGCCGTAATGTTAAAACCATTGCCGCTAGTATGAAGCGTCAGGATTTAACGCCGAAAGCGGCACGTAAGTTTAGGTGCACTACGGATAGCAAACATAAAATGCCAGTTGCTCCGAACCTGCTAGCTCAGGATTTTAACGCGGAGGCTCCGAATCAAAAGTGGGCGGGAGACATCACCTATGTTGCGACAAGTGAAGGCTGGCTGTATTTGGCGGTAATTATTGACCTTTATTCAAGGCAAGTAGTCGGCTGGTCTATGGATACCAGAATGACCGCAACACTGGTCTGCGATGCATTATCAATGGCCTTGTTCCGTCGTGGGTTCCCTGAGCAGGTGATCGTTCATAGTGACCGAGGTAGTCAGTACTGCTCAAAAGATTATCGAGACATCATAACCGCTTATAATCTAAAGCAAAGTATGAGTAGGAAAGGAAACTGCTGGGATAATGCTTGTGTTGAGAGCTTCTTCCATTCAATGAAGGTTGAAGCGATCCAATATGAGCCGATCATGACGCGAGACGAGATGCGTCAAACGCTCTTTGAATACATCGAGGTTGATTATAATCGGACAAGAAGGCACAGTGCTCTTGGGTATCTAAGTCCAGTTAACTTTGAAAATAAAAATGTCGCTTAATGAAGTGTCCAGTCTGGCTGGAGCAGATCA
>NZ_JAHGUP010000190.1 GCF_001989995.2 Vibrio anguillarum | reverse complement strand
CTTTTCGTGGGGTACACTAGGCTCAGAAGCGCACTCACTATCGACTATTAAAGAAATAACAAGATGATTTCACAACTAACAATATTGAATCTTCAGGTGGTAGCCACTCTTTTAATGAGTTATGACTATTTTTTGTCTGAAAAACTGAAAGTTAAATTTGGTAATCAAGCCAAACGGTTTATAGAAACTAGAGCTGATGTTAATAATGCAATGTTAAATAGTTATGTAGGCAATTTAGTTTCTATGGTGCCTATCGCCGTTAGCGCTTTCGTTTTAGGGTTAATCGTTTTCGGCTTGTATCTATTGTTGGGAAGTATAGGTAATACTACTGTTCTTCTTTTATTAGGGGTTGTAATGATGATAGCTTTTGTCGGAGCTTTTGCTGGTTTTGTGAAAGTGTTGGGCGAAGGTATTTTTCCTTTAACTTTACCATTGCTAACTAAGGCATTGCTGAGTTTTGTACTCCTAAGCTCTAAGGGTGTGATAGGTGCAATTGGGTTTATCTTTTTAGCGAGTTCCTTTGTCGCACAGTATTATAACATTCTGATGCCCTAACAAACTGTTCAAGAGTGATTCGCAACGCGTGGCATTTTTACTATGCGTTGAATTTAGTGGTTAAGGTGGTATGCGGGAGCTTCAGTATTGTGTTGCTCACACCTTAACAGGGCGTTA
>NZ_JAHGUP010000189.1 GCF_001989995.2 Vibrio anguillarum | reverse complement strand
GTAAGCGCGTCATAAACCCCACATTCTAATCAATATCGGTACGTCCTAAGATCAAATCTCCAACCTCAAGGAGATCTGAAATGGCAAAACGGCGCACCAACAAAGAATGGCAAACCCTGTTTGAAAAATACCAATCCAGCCATCTATCCCAGCGCGTCTTCTGTGAGCGTAACGAGCTAAGTCTGTCTACCTTTTATGCCAAACGCCAGCAGTTACAAACAACAGAGTCAGCCAATATCAGTGGCTTTGTTAAAGCAGAAGTCGTTGAAAAAACGACTCGCTACCAAGTGGCTCAAGCACCCGTCGCCAACATGACGCTATCCATTAATGATGTTGAACTCAGCATTCCCCAGGGAACACCTGTGGCCTACTTAGCCGAGTTAATCGGAGTGCTGTCATGAAGAGAATGCTTAGTGCACCCAATATTTACTTGTATCGAGAGTTCGTGGACTTTAGAAAATCCATCAATGGATTAGCAGCGATTATCGAGTCCGAAACCGATTTGCCGCTAGGTACAGGTGCGCTATTCCTGTTTACCAATAAACAACGCGACAAAGTCAAAGTGTTGTACTGGG
>NZ_JAHGUP010000188.1 GCF_001989995.2 Vibrio anguillarum | reverse complement strand
ACGACAAAACTCTCGGTGGAACGCTATGGAAACACCTACGCCAATCCACCAAGAAAAGGCGTAAAAGGTACAACTCAAAAGACAGTCGAGGACGGCTGGCAAATAAGCGTCATATTGCCGAAAGACCTGCAGACGCTGAGCATCGAAAAGAGCCTGGCCACTGGGAAATTGATACCGTCGTTGGCCGCGGAACCAAGCACTGTATCGTCACTTTAGTCGACAGAATGACTGGCTACACTTTTATGGGGCAAATGGACGATAGAACAAGCGAATCACTCAACGTAAGAATGAGCAAAATCATGACCCGCTCTGACTTACCTTTTAAGACGATAACTGCTGATAACGGCACTGAATTTCATGGTTATGCACAACTAGAAAAACATCATAACTGCCTGTTTTACTTTGCAAATCCATACCATTCATGGGAGCGAGGCACTAATGAAAACACCAATGGTTTGATACGACAATACTTACCAAAACGAACCTCCATGTCACACGTGACACAGAAGCTGTGTAATGAAATTGCAGATAAATTAAATACGCGCCCACGCAAAAGACTTGGGTATAGAACACCACTGGAGTATATTCATGCGCATCTGTAGAAAGTGTCGCACTTCAAACTTGATACTAAGTTT
>NZ_JAHGUP010000187.1 GCF_001989995.2 Vibrio anguillarum | reverse complement strand
GCAGCTTAATTTGGCGTTAGGTAAAAGGAGAATTTGTGGATATATCAGCTTTATCTTCTATCCCTACTGATAGCTTGTATAAATTTATGTCAATTTCGGGATTATTTGTACTACTTATATCAATTGTGCTCCCGTTTAAGGTACGCAAAAACTATCAAATTCAGGTGATTGAGTTTAGGAAAATTCATGATCTGACATCCTTGAAAATTGATTTGATGCTAAGAGACTACATGATCTCTATAAAGTACGTTGATGGCGTTATTGGCGAATTTGGCAAGGAAAATGCACATTTGAAACCAGGTGATTTTATTATGAAGTTTAAAGATTGGTTTCACCAAAATCGTATTGAAATACCGCGATCACAGCTTGAGGAACTGGTTGCGTCAGTACCAAAAGATATTGATTCATTTTCATTAGAAATTGCAAAGGATCAGATTGAAAATGAGTGTGAACTTAAGAAAGTTGAGTTGGTACAAGGGCATTTGGCACAATTATCATTCTTACAAGTTGTTGGGGTATTTGTTGGTATGGTTTTAACAGTTACTGGCTTTTACATGTGGTACGAAAAAGTTCAAGTCTTCATTGATGCAACAATAGCTACGTCATGAATTTTACCTAACAAACAATTTAAGCGTGATTCAGCACGCTTGGCATTCTCAGTTTGGGTTAAGTTTAGTGATTAAGGTGGTCTATTTAAGTTTTGTGGACGCGTGCTTCACACCTTAATTGGGCGTTATGCAACTCAGGGGAATTTGGGGGTTCAATCTTTTTAGGATTTCTCCGGCCATTCGTTTTGTGTTGTCGGCAAATGAGCATTTTTACCCTCAAATTCGTGGTTTACTCAAGCCGTAAAACAGGCAAGGTTCTTTGTTTGCCTCAATGAGTTTTGGTGCTGGTTTGTTGTCAATTCAGCGTGCGCAAAGTGTGGAAAGGGCAAGTTTATCGAGCATTTTGCACTTGCTGAAGCTTTCGCTCGTTGAGTTTTTCTCATTCAAAAGCTTGGTTTGTTGTTGAAAGGTGGACTTTGTTTTGGCGGCTTATTTATCACGGCTCTTGCTTGGGTTGATTCTTGAATCACTCAACCATTGCAAT
>NZ_JAHGUP010000186.1 GCF_001989995.2 Vibrio anguillarum | reverse complement strand
CTGAGTTGCATAACGCCCGCTTAAGGGGCAGCCAACGCCATTACCAACTTCCTGCATAACACCGTAATCACCAAAACCAACGCATAGTAAAAATGCCGCGCGTTGGCTGTCCCTCTTGAAGCGTTTGTTATGCCTATGCCAACCACAGAAATAATGAGAGTTACCTGTTCAATAATTGAGATATAGCCATTGTAAGATCCTCAGAGTAGACAGCAGCTAACAATGTCAAAACGCCTGTGATTAATGACGTAACTATTACCATCACAATTGACATCCGCTTAGTCTGATAGTGGGCATGTTGAGCAGCAAGAGCGTCACAAGCATCTAAAAGATCTTTAGGTAAGCTTGAATTTTTACTTGGTTCGCTATAGACCTTATCAATGTAATTTCTATAGAAATCTTGCAGTTTGATACATTCCTTATATGTTAAGGGCAACTTTGTATAAGCATAGGTATGCTCAATATTTGTAAAATCATTAACATTTAAATTCTTTAAATCCATTCTATTTCTCAATTTTTGAATTTTCTAATATTGAGGCATAACGCCCTGTTAAGGTGTGAGCAACGCATTACCGAAGCTACCGCATACCACCTTAAACACAAAACGCAACGCATAGCAAAAATGCCAAGTGTTGCGAATCACTCTTAAACAGTTTGTTATAAGCACATTATGTTATTTTCTTATCAACCAAGCTTGAAAACTCTTTCATTGTTTTTAGCTGCTCATCTGAAAGACACTCTCTTGAGTGAAAATTATTTAGCACCAAGCGTTTTTTGCTGAATGTTGGGTGGCTATTGATAAAATTTAAGTAACCCCGAAGTAGCTCAACCTTAGTCGTAGAGCGGGAAAGAGCCTTTTTTACTTTTTCCTCATAACGCCTTATTTCCAGTTCATCATCATACTCAAACTCTTCCACATACAGTTCACGAGCCAGTTTCTTTTGAGACCAACCAAGAAGGTCAAGCAATGACTTAATTTCATTTTGAATTTCACTGATATCCATTGTGTCCCCAAATGTCCCTATACACTATCGTAAATTAGTCATGTCCGATTGAGACAATAAAACTAACAAACGTAAGGAAAAATTTATGGCTAATAATACTCCACCAAATGGTCCAAGCAAAACTGGTAATCCTTCAGGTGGCGGTCGAGGTAACAACCCTCCACGCACTAAATAAGCATAAGAGTGCTAGGTGCTTGTACCTAGCACTTATTAAGGTTTCGCTTCAGGTTTTGGTCAAATAGATGCTTTGATGATTTAAAGTCGGAGTAGCTAACATCACTAATCGTTCTTTCCACTGCACATAAACACAGTGTTTGCTTTTTCTGATACTGGCCTGAACTCAATGATCGACCTGAGCTATTAACACACGCATCAGTAAGTGCAAACTCAACTTCCATAGGGTATCTATTATCGAAGATAACCGCTTCGGTAGCTTGTCCTACACCATACCCAATGACACCAATAATCCCAATATACTTAAGTTTTTTCTTAAGTTGCCAACTTTTCACCGATTTATTACATTCAGTGCAAATATATGATGTTTTGACCTTTGTTGGTCCTTCACATTCACAAATACTCAAAATTACTCCTTATTTTGAACAGTTCGGTGCTTATAACGCCCGGCTAAG
>NZ_JAHGUP010000185.1 GCF_001989995.2 Vibrio anguillarum | reverse complement strand
GGGATCATGGGGCGCTTACGCTCCAAAAGGTTCAGTCTTAGGGTAAACGTACCATCTGCTTTCGATTCAAATATATTTGGAACATCTTCGATGTCACTAGATTCACTTACAAAAATCTTTACTGCACCAGAAATTGAGTTCTTACAGTTATCAGAATGCTCACGACCCTTTGCAAGCTTTAGATAAGGTGCTACGACAGTATTAGTTGCTTTAATCGGATAGCCCGAGTTGTACTCAATATGAGTTCGACACTTCGAGTCTTCACAGAAGATTCGACCATTATCATCCTTTGATAAGTTTTCAATCTCTAATAGGTGCCCACCTTTAAAAGCGCGAGTCATTTTCAAACCTTTAGCCATAGCCTACATTCCATCAAGTCATTAAAAGTAGTTATGGTACGGAAACCGCATGAAC
>NZ_JAHGUP010000184.1 GCF_001989995.2 Vibrio anguillarum | reverse complement strand
GAAGTCAAACTCAACTCTATTTTTTAAGAGGCCGCTTAGCGGCCTTTTTACTGCCAAGCGATAAATGACATACCGATTTGCGCGAGTATGTCAAAAAATGACATACCAACCCCGTAGGGATAAGAGAGCGCGTGCGCGAACGATGCACCAAGCCGCCCGACTAGGGTTAGTGGTTCTCTAGATTCAATCGGCGCGGTTTCTAACTGCCTATGCTTATCGACATGCTGCCACCCTTCATCCTGCTAGAACATCCCCTCGCAGAGCCTCACCGCATCAGTGGGGCTTTATGCCACTGCAACCCTATGGACGTTCAGCGTTTGGGCTTTGCGAGTGTCGAGCAATGCCCTTGCCTCTTTCAAACTGGATCATTTATTGAGAATTAGGATCTTTACTCGTGAGAGAGCGCGGACGACGACGAGGACTGAGGAGGAGGAGCGAGAGCGAACGAGAACCCCCGTCTTGTACTACGGGGGTACTTTCCACC
>NZ_JAHGUP010000183.1 GCF_001989995.2 Vibrio anguillarum | reverse complement strand
CGGCTCAAGAGGGATTGCCAACGCTTGGCGACTTTAGTGCAAAATTGAAGTTCAGTGTTTACGGTGTGTTTTTTGAGTTCGGCGGTGCGTTGTCAACCCCTTAGCCGGGCGTTAGCCGACTTCTACCACCTTACTCATCAGTAAGTGTATACTTAACCAAGTTTTACTTACATTGAAGAAGACCACCATGACAGCATTGACAGATAACATGTGGAATATGAAACCAAATATACCGTTGGCTAAACAACTTGCCAAAAGAGATGTTCCAGCTTTGGTTTATGACGCTGTTAACCTCGAGGGTGTAGCAATGACTTTGCCTGAGGTGCAAACGATTCTTGATGGGATCACCGTAGGTGGCCATCGAATTAGTGATCAAAATATGGCAATGAACCAAGCTCGAGCATGGGAACTTATTTTTGGCTTAGTTGATCAAGGTGAGTTTCAATTTAATAAAGAAACCGCTTTAAAAATTCACAATATAGCTGGCAAAGAAGAAGCGTTAGAGTGGGGTAAGTTTCGCTCTGGTTACGTTTCCATTACGGGTTCAGAGTATGAGCCCCCCGCTCCAGATGAGTTGGACGATAAATGGCTTGAAGTTGAGAGTCAGGTTAATAGTGAATCTGATGTTTACGATCAAGCAATTACTGCATTTTTACAAATGGCACGCGCTCAATTTTTTTGGGATGTTAACAAACGTACCGGTCGGTTCATGATGAACGGTATTTTGTTGGCTAATGGTTTTCCTATCATTAATGTGCAAGCCAAACGTCAGCAAGAGTTTAATACGCTCATGCTCGATTTTTACTCTTCTAATGACATGACACAAATGAATAAGTTTTTACGAAGCTGTTTGGATGAAAAGATTATTCGTAATTTCAAGCTAGATCTGAAAATCGGCTAACAAACGCTTCAAGAAGGACAGCCAACGCGTGGCATTTTTATCATGCGTTGGTTTTTGTGATAATGGTGTTATGCGGAAGCTCGGTAGTAGCGTTGTCTGCCCCTTAAGCGGGCGTTATGCTATCATTCACGCCTTTCAATTAACGGTGTTTTTTATGAAACTTATTCCTCTTTTAAACAGGGAAACCGCATGAA
>NZ_JAHGUP010000182.1 GCF_001989995.2 Vibrio anguillarum | reverse complement strand
TTTGAGGCACTAAAGGCGGGCCGTGTTGTTGTTACTAATATTGAGGGAATGCAACCGCTCGATGTTATTCAAAAGCGTCTTAATATTGAGTTTCCGTCTACTACTCGTCTTATTCGTATATTCTCAAGGGACGCTAAGGGTATCGAGCTCTGGCAGCACTTTTTTTGCTGGTGTCCCCTTGGTGCATTGATTGTCATTGATGAGTGCCAAGATATTTTCTCTAAAAACATTGGGTTCAGGATGGATAAAGTTTTCTATCGGCCTTTATCTGAGTTTCTCCCTAATTTACCTAAAGATTACGAATCATTTTTTTACTCTCGTTATACTCCGGCCGATATGAGTCAACTTGACGCGGCTGAGGTTGATGACCGAGGCCAAGCGGAATATGACGACCAAGGCCGCATAATCTACCCATTTTCTTTTAATGAGGGCTTTATGCGCCATCGTAAATACAACTGGGATATTGAGTTGCTTTCTCCAGATTGGGGGCAAATAGATACGGCTATCCGCGCATGTTCAGAGCAATGCTTTTTACATAAAGGACGTGATCAATTCTTTTGGGCAAAGCGTAACCCGCTCATTTATAAACATCCTAAAAACTCATCTACTCCCGTCGTTCCTAAGGGCAAAGACCCTAATCTAATTAATAAAAAAATCCCGCTTGATGCGTTTCTACTTTATAAGTCCACGGCTACTGGCATTGCTCGCGGCGCTGGTGCTTTGAATCTCTTGTTATATAACCCGAAAGTATTTTTATCTTTGTTGCTTGGTTTAATTTGTGTGGGGTGGTTTATTTATGGTTTATCCGGTCTGGTTTTTGGTTCTTCTTCGGAGATTCAGGACGCGCAATCGAACTCGACTCAATCTAGCGTTTCTCAATCGTCCAGTGTCAGCAATAAAGCGGATTCTTCGTCTAATTCTTCTGTATCTGATGGTGGGAATAGCAATACGGCTGCTAGTGGTTCCGGTGGTCCATCTGGTTCTGGGCGTTTAGATGGTTTACGTTCGATGCTCGGCTTGTATGATATTCAAAACTTGTACTACACGGGCCATACCACAAAAAAAGGGCCAAATGGTTTCAAGTTCTTTATTACGCTCGAGGCCAAAACACCCGAGGGAACGTATTATTT
>NZ_JAHGUP010000181.1 GCF_001989995.2 Vibrio anguillarum | reverse complement strand
TAACTTCGGTTTCCGTTCTTGGTGAAAATCGAGAAGAAAGAGATATATCGGTGAATAGCGCAGCTTGGTAGCGCATCTGGTTTGGGACCAGAGGGTCGGGGGTTCGAATCCCTCTTCACCGACCACTTTTCTTTTCTTCTCATTGGTTAAAAATGAAAAGAAAAATAACGGCAAGCAAGCGGTTATTGCAAAGTTTGATGGTGGCTATAGCTCAGTTGGTAGAGCCCCGGATTGTGATTCCGGTTGTCGCGAGTTCAAGTCTCGTTAGCCACCCCATTATT
>NZ_JAHGUP010000180.1 GCF_001989995.2 Vibrio anguillarum | reverse complement strand
CTTCTGCTTCTGCTTCTGCTAACGCAGTGTGTGGCTCTTCGATGGGTTGAGCAACTGCCGTCGTTTCTTGTTCTTGCTCAGCATCAACTGGTTCGACAAGCGTAGATGGCTCAAGCACTTGTTCTGTTTCGCTGGTTGATTTACTTGATTCTTCGTCACCAAAACCGAGCCAAGAGAGTAATCCACGTTTCTTTTTTTCCGTCATCTGGGGATATCCTAGATCTACCTAACTAACTACGACCTTTTTCTTGAAGGATTATCCCTCGTAAGAAAAAGAAAAATGACAAAGCAGTGAAAAGTTTCCAATTAGATTGGTAAACTTTGTCATTATTGAAATTCAATGGCTATACCAAACCCGCTTCGGGTTGGCAGATTGGGTATAGTATCACTTTATTAGCGGTCAAAAAATCTATGGTAAGACGTCGCCAGCAAAACTCATCACAAAATAAGCCTTCAACGGGCTTTGTTCGCATTATTAGTGGCTTATGGAGAGGTCGCAAACTGCCTGTTCATGATGCCCAAGGTCTGCGTCCCACAACGGATCGCGTCAAAGAAACTCTTTTTAACTGGTTAGCACAGGAGATCGCTGGTGCACACTGCTTAGATTTATTTGCAGGCTCTGGCAGCCTTGGGTTTGAAGCTGCCTCAAGGCAAGCACAAGCCGTGACGCTGATTGAGCTCAACCCGACGGCATTCAAACAGCTTGAACACAATATTGCTGCGCTCAACGCAACTAACTTGCGAGCGATAAATAGTGATGCGCTGGCCTTTCTCAAGCAGCAAGGGACGCCTCACCATCTGGTGTTCATCGACCCGCCTTTTCGACAAGGCTTATTAAGCGAAGCCGTCTCGCTTTTAGAACAAAATGGCTGGCTTGCCGATGAAGCGCTGATTTATATTGAGACGGAAAAAGAGTTGGCGCTAGAAGGTATTCCTGCCAATTGGCGTCTGCACCGTGAGAAAAACGCAGGCCAAGTCAGTTATCGACTATTTGAGAGGAGCTCGGAATGAGAGTGTTACTGGTACTTGCAAAAGCGGCGATTGCTTTTGTTTGGTTGATTCTATTACTGAATATTTTCATGCCATTCCCCGGTAAAGCGGCGATTGCACTTTATATTATGACGGCATTTTTGTTCATTATGCACGGACTGCAAATGCTGATTTTTATCGGTGCGTTTGGTGACAAGATCAGCATGAGCCGTTGGGAAAAATGGTCGATTCTGATATTTGGAGTCTTCGCACTGCTCGATATCCGCCGTAAACACATGATGTAAGTTAACGGTACAGAAAAAGCAACATAGGAAAAGCCGCTTCAAGTTCACACGAAAGGCGGCTTTTTTATCGGAAAATTACAACCCCATATAGCTTTTTACGCCATTTAAGAACATTTGCGTTGAGATCATCACTAGCAATAATCCCATCAAACGCTCGACCGCTTTTAAACCACGTTCACCCAGCACTTTGTGGAAGAAACCGTAGAACATCAAAATGATGAAAGTGGCGCCCCACGCGAGCAGTACAGAGGCTGACAGCTCGAGGAGTTTGTCAGGATGCTGAGTCGAAAGAAGCAGCAAGGCCGCAATCACAGAAGGACCCGCGATCATCGGAATTGCCATCGGTACGATGAAGGGCTCTTCCCCCGCCGCTAATCCAGTAATGCTACCTGCACTAGGGAAAATCATTTTAATCGAGATGAAAGATACCCCTAAAAGTCTGTAATATTTTTTTGATATTTATACTACATTCGTTGAGTTTAGACATAAATACTGAACTCACCTTAAATAATCACCACAAAAAGATACCCCTAATAAAATAATATTTAATATTATTAAAGGAGACAATGACATGGGTAAAATTACGATTACTTGTAGAAACCGACAGGTTTCCATTGATGGCTTAAAAGCTATTAAGGTTCGAGTAGTTTCTCTAAACGGTGCAATCCTTGAATCCTTTCTTCGATATCAGGTAATAAAAAACGGTCGCGGTAAAACTTGGCACCACGAAAATGCTCTAGCCATGAGCCTACTCCTAGAATATTGGCAAGCAACATTAGGGGTATATGGATCACCTAGGCTAATGTTTGAAGCATTTTCTGTAGCAATCCATGACGGTACCGTTCAAGTCGATGGAACAGACCCAATAGGATTGCGCTGGAAACCGCGTAGCCCACACCACGCGAATAAACTAATTAGATATATTAGTGAGTATTCTGACTGGTTATATGTAGAAACTGGAGAAGAATCTGCATTACTCAACCCTATACGAAGTGCAACCCCCTATGAAAAAATGCTGAATCTCGCAGCGTATCATCATAGAAAGAACAACTCATTTTTGAAGCACACTTACGATGATTCCAAAGCCAGGGAACAAGCAGGGCATGTTCGTGCTATAGCTAAACATCAAGGGCCTAAAAACAAGCAAGTCACTTATACATTCCCAAGAGATAAATCATTGGAAGTGGAGGATAGTTTTATTATCTGTGGTTCAAAAATATCTGACCCTCCTCAAAATCGCCTAGATTTAGCTAAGGTACTTGTTTTTATGCTCATGCGATATGCGGGGTTAAGAATTTCTGAGGTTCCAAATATATACGTTGTAGATATCACCGTAGATCCCGCTAAAAGTGATATGAGCAAAGATAAGAAAATACCACTAGTTAAAGTTCATCACCCTGATAAGGGTTTCGCTCCTGATGAATGGCGCAAAAAATATAACAGACCCGATGCTCGAAGGGCTGAGTATTTGATGACAGAATACGGCATGCTGCCAAGAAACAACCGTAACTCTCCCAAATCATTGTATACAGGCTGGAAAAACCCTGTGCTTATTCCAAATCAGAATTACATGATTGCGTACTTTAATAATACTCAAGCAGCTGAGATGTTTTTGATTTATTGGCAGTTATATTTGAAGTACCAAGCACCTAAGAATCAATCTCATCCCTTTGCATTTTCAAACCTCAAAGACGGCAACCCGTTGTCCTATAAAGCTATAGAAGACGGCCTTAAAAGAGCTGTAGAGAGAGTTGGGCTAATAAGTTCAAAAAGTGAGGGGACTACACCTCACGGCTTACGTCACTTATATAAGGACGACTTAAAAAAGATGAACTTAAGTAGCCATATCATTCAGTCCGTGATGCACCATAGAAGTATCCATTCTCAAGAAGAGTACGCTCTACCCTCGCATGAAGAAATTAACGCGGAAATGGATAAGGCAGAAAACAAAATTTCAGCATTTATGGAAACAAAAGAAAAACTCAATCTACTCAAGGGGGCTTTATGAGCCAGAGATATAAAACACTAAAAGAAGCTTCGGATGCCACTATAGCGCTATTTAAAAGTATAGGCATTCGTTTTCCTACTGTTGACCTATACAAGAAAAATTATAAGAAAGACCCTATGCTTCCGATAGATCCTCGCCGCTATGATGACTTTACCACATGGCAAGCATATGCAGGCAAAGCGGAGATGGTGCAGAAATACTCAACAATTGAAGAAGCAATAGCTGCCAATGTTGTCCTATTCAAGAAACTTGGCATAAGTACTCCAACCTATGAGTTATATAAAGATAATTATAAAAAAGATCCTAGACTCCCATCGGATCCTCGTAGATATGAGAGTTTCAAGACATGGAATGAGTATTTGGGTAAAGGAAAACCTGTTGAGAAGTACCCAACCTATAAAGAAGCCAAAGCTGCTGCAGCCGCGCTTTTTAAGAAACTCGGTATTAATGAGCCAACGGTGGCTCTGTATACAGAGCATTACGAAAAAGATCCAAGGCTACACGCAGACCCACGAGAAGTATTCAAGAAATTCAGATGGATAAATTACCTTGGCAAAAAGGAGCCTATTGGTAAATATAAAACGCTAGAAGAAGCATCGACTGCAATAATTGCACTATTCGAAGAGCTTGGCATAGAAAAGCCAACTAGAGTTTTATACAGAAAACACTACAAAGAAGACCCTAAGTTACCATCTGCGCCAGAGGAGTATTATAGTAAATTTACTACGTTCGCAAAATTCTTTGGTATTGAGCCTATTGAGCTGTATCCCACAGTGAAAGAAGCATCCGTTGCTGCAATTAGTATGTTTGAAGAGCTTGGTATCACTAACCCTACTTCAAATGACTATGTGAGAGAATATTGGAACGACCCTCGGCTCCCATCAAATCCTAGACGATACTACGACGACTTTATCTCATACTCTGAGTTTCTTGGTAGAGGAATAGTTGTTGATAAATACCAAACATTTGAAGAAGCAAAAGTGGCAACGGATGTTATTTTCAAAGAACTTGGGATTATTGAACCAACTAGAACACAATATGCGAAGTACTTCAAAAACGATCCGAAGTTACCGAGCAATCCATTTTATACATACCATAAACCAGTTGATTGGCCGTCTTACTTAGGTCGAAAACATTTTTATTCTCGAGAGGTTGCTCTAGTTCGTGCTATTAAGTTGCTTGGTAGTGCTGAAATTACAGAAGATGAATATAGAGCTATTTGTGGTTTAGATGAAAGGCTACCTATACAGGCAGTTGTATACTATGGGTTAAATAGTTGGAGTGAGTTTGTTGGTTTAAATTTTTATGCTACATGGCAGGAGGCATCAGCTTCCGCCTGTAAAATCATACCAGATGAAAAGAAAACCAAGCTTGGATATCAAGAGTACTACAAACAAAATCCGTTGCTTCACAGTAATTTGGACAAGTATTATACAGATTTTCCGGGCTGGGATGCTTTTTATGGGCGTGAGGTTCTAAAAAAGTACTCATTGGAAGAGGCAAGAAAGTTCTGTAGTGATAATAATTTGTGGTCCAGAGACGATTACAAAAAATTGGCTTTAGTTAACAAACAATTGCCCTATGACCCATCGAAGTACTACAAATTTAAGAGTTATAGAGAGTTCCTAGCGATCGAATACTTCAACCTTGCTGAGGTCAAGCTGTACTGCCAAGACAATCGCATCAAAAATATGATTGAGTACAAAAGGCACGCAAGGAGCCACGCAAGATTAAAAGTACATCCAAATTCCATAGATGGATATAAAAATGCTAAAGACATTTTTTGGGAACCCACTGAATATCAACCACTTATTGACGTTGGATTGCCAGTATGGGCGGATTTAGTTAAGTGCTATTGTGAGCGTTTAAAATACAGTGTGCAACAGAATCGCACAAGGTTAGTACACTATCTACTATACACCCTACCGTTCATCCGAAAAATAGGTGCAGTAGATACAGTAGCACCTTTTTTTGAGCGAAAGCAAGAACAGCCATCCATGGAAGATTACATCAATACACTGCCTGAAAGTCAGCGGAATAATAGTCAAAAAAACTTGATTATTGGCTTTCTAAAAGACGTATTCGAACAGGCTTTCTACCTAGAAGATGAGGACACTGGTGAGCGCACTCCAGTCCCAAGTTTTAACTTGTATCGTATCCCTTACTTAAATGTTTCCATTGTTTCAGATTCAGTCGCGGCAGCTGGAACGGCCAAGCCAGAGCTACCATATGAATATGTTGTTAAAGCGAGGTCGCACCTAATACCTGAGTTTGTCGAGGAAGGTGGTGAACAAGTTAGGTGTGAAAACTTTAGGCAACTTACTGTAGGCCACGAACTCAACATCTCTGATTGGTATGACGTTGATGAGTCAGTTATAGATAGAAAAGATCCTGACTGTGTTTGGCGTGTTATAGAAAAAAGCAAGCAAATAAAGGGGCAACGCACCTCGAAAGTTACTGTATATCAAATGTGGTCTCCGGTACGAACTATCGGCCTTTATTGCTTGTTAAACCTCCCTACTCGAGGTCAGCAGATTTTATGGTTAGATTCGGGGGAAGCTGATGAATTCAAACTTATTAACAAAGGTTATAAGTCCATAAATTTGGATGAAAAAGTACAACTTGTTCCTGACTTTGAGTGGGTAAAAAATGATAACCCGCTTGCTGGCAGCCAAAAGAAGCCAAATCTCGGAGTTCTGCATAAGAATGGCGACAATATTGAAATGTTCACCAACACCAATAAAACAGGAAAGCCTTTTGTTTCACCTTACATTCCGACGTGCACTATCCCTTGGATTATAAGACTAAGAGACTGGCAATCTAAATACAATCCGCTTAAGGAACCAACACGTTGGACTGAAGTTGATTTTACTACAAACAAGCCGTCAATTTCAGTGCTAAAGCAACGCGGAACCCAATGTTTCTTATTTCGCAATCCGGCGGGTGGAAATCGTAATATAGACACAAGCACTTTTCAGCCAATGAAGCAAAATGTGTTTGGGCGGGCACTTGCTAAAGTGCTCTATGAGATTCAAGAACCTGACTTTCCGTTGGCAGAGAGATCTGCTTCAAGCTACACATCTAAATATACTCCTCATACGATGCGTGTGAGTTTGATTACAGCATTAGTATTGTACGGTGAAGTCCCTTTACATATTCTGATGAAGGTCGTAGGTCATGCTCAAATAATCATGACTTTGCACTACACCAAAATCAAACACCTAGACATAGTTGAAACACTTGATGCTGGTGAGAAAAGGCTTTTGGCAAGGTCACAAGATCAAAAAAATGCTCTCTTGATGGAGGATCGGATTCACAACCATAAAGATGAGTTATTAATCCCTGTATATTCCGCTTTGCATGATCCGGAGTGGCCTAAAGCTTCTATCCAGTTTTTCGATTATGGCCTTTGCCCATATGGATCGACCAGGTGCTCCGACGGTGGGTTGGAGCGGGAAGAAACTAAAAATTCAAAGACGAAAACTGAGTATAACCCCGTTCCTTCTGGGTACTTAGGGTGCCAGAACTGCTTTCGTTGCAGACATTTTGTTACAGGAGCTCCATTTGTTGTGGGATTAATAATCAAAGGTAATGAAATTTCGGAGGCAAAACAGTATGTGTCGAACAAGATGCTCGATATTAATGCTGAAATAGAGGCGCTAGATGAGGAGATTTTCTTATTAGAAGATAGCAGTAAAATTGTTCCTCCTGATGTCAAAATGAAACAAAAACGACTAAATAATTTGCTTGAAAGTGAGCAAATCCGTTTAGATATGCTCTCATGTGACTTCCTATCAATATTTAGGCTGGTTGATCAGTCTTTGCAACTTCTCAATAAAGTAGCGTCGATAGATAGTAAAATTCCAATGATTATGAACGCTCCTAAGCTGTCTATAAGCATTAGCGAGGTTTCAAAGCATAGAGCTCTGGCTGAAGTATGTGAAAATGCAGAGATATTCTTATCAGCGAACGCAACGACTGCCCTTCCGCGAAGAAGCCAGAGTCTGGATAAGATGCTATCAAATAACAATATGCAACCACAGCTTTTTAAACTTAGTGAAGAAATGCAATTGCATGTTGGGAACCAGATAACACAACTGATGCTGGCTCGCCTAAACGGATGGGGGAATATTAATCGAGTGCTTGATGGTGAACTTCCATTAGACTTGTTGGGTAGTTCAGACGATTCAGATCTAGTACCACTATCAGAGGATATCAAAGCACTACTAGAAAAATCGATTAAATTGGAGATTAAAACTGATGAACTCATCTAAGAATTATATTCGAGAAGCGTATGAAGCAATCTTGAATAAAGCCAACTCTAATAAATCAAAAAAGAGTTTGGCGCTAATCAATGAAATTTGTTTAGAGCAATTACAATCAGGTGAGAAAAATTTTTCGATTTCAAATATAGGGGCAATATCAACTATCAAGGGAGGTCCAAATACCGGTGCGATTCGTAACAAAACAGGTCATCTGTATAAAGACTTAATTAAAGTCTACGCTGAATCGATTGATAAGCCTAAGCTACCTGTTGCTAAGAGAAATGAGCATGGTTGGGTTGACGATATTGAAAGTTCAACCGCACGTTGGTTAGTTCGTGATTTGATCTCTGATAAGTCCAAACTACTCGCTGAAGTCAACCGGTTGAGAGCTGATTTGATCAATGCAGAAGTGCCAATTCAATTGTATAACAAAGGCGTTCCTAGTTCAGAATCAGTCGCGTTACCTGAAAAAGTAATTTATACAGGATCGGAAATCAACGCTCTTAAGTCTGCGATTGAACCTAATTACCTAAAACTGAAGGGGCTAATTATTGGGCAGCATGGAAGAATTGAAGACTTAAATAATGGTGAAGTAGTTTTTAAACCAGGTTTTGTCCAAGCTATAGAAAAAACACTGGATGTCTATGGTGAGGACGATCAATGGCCGATTTAAATTCAACAGGTTTTTCAGAGGAGCGGTTATATCGAGTGGGTGCTTAGTATCAAGTTTGAAGTGCAACGATTAACTATAATATTGAACAAAACATTCCTCCGGTGTTTGAAAGCCCAGACGTTCTTTGAATACTTGTTGTTGGTAAGCAAGCTTCATAAACAGTTATGCTTATGGAGTGTCAAAGAATAAATGTTTGCTGAATAGTGGTAAGCGCGTCATAAACCC
>NZ_JAHGUP010000179.1 GCF_001989995.2 Vibrio anguillarum | reverse complement strand
TCTTGAAGCGTTTGTTAGCTAATTTACTACAACGATTGTTTTCGCCAGTTTGTCACCTAATCTCTGTCTTCTTTTACCCAGAATAAAGATCGCGTCAATCATGCCGATTATTGGTGTCAAAACATTGCGGAAAAATGACTGAGGGAAACTACAACTTTTTCCTGTAACTGAATCTATAACTGAGATACCTAGTAGCTTCTTACCGAGGCTTTGACCTTTTGCGAAACCATCAGAAAGTAGGAAGTAAAAAGCAGCGGCAGAAAAGGCAATTAAGCCAGATGAGTCCTGAGATAAACCAATTAATGTACCGAGCCAAAGAAAGAAAATGAATATTGCGGCACTTATTGCACCATCAATGATTTGCCCTAAATACCGAAGCCCCGGGCTTGCAAGTCTATGCGATTCGATAATCGAATCTCTATCTGTTTCCACTTACTTTTCCTCCATGTGAGTTAGATGTCGAATAAATTTGCTAACGCCCGGCTAAGGG
>NZ_JAHGUP010000178.1 GCF_001989995.2 Vibrio anguillarum | reverse complement strand
CGTTGCGAATCCGTCTTAAAGCGTTTGTTAAATGACTACTTCAACAAGCATATGAATTCATTAATTTTGTTTTCCAATTGGCGATTTGGATATATGTATGAATCAGTATAAAACTTTGCTTCGTTAAAAACTATCTCCCTATTGTTTTCACTGCCTTTTGTAGAAAAATACCCCCAAAACCACAAGTCTTCAATAATCATAAATTGATCACTAAATTCTTGTTTCGCATGAGCATTAATGCTGTTGAAGTAATCTTTTTCTTTGTAGGAAACCAAACCCAAGCGGTCGTAAATTGTACGAATTACCGCATCAACGGGAATGACTAGGGACTTAGATGCGACCTTTTCATTATAAGAAGTAAAAATTGGGCGGGCTTTTCTCTGGCAAAAGTCTAAATCTCTCATAAATAGAGCAGCTTTCTTTGCTCCCATTCCGGTAACTCTTTGTTCTAGTAGAGAGAAAAGCTCCTTTGGGTTTGAGCAGCCGAAGTGTTTTATAAAGTCACGATAATCTAAACATTCAGAATCAGGTAGAGAATCTAATTTATCAAAAAAGAACTTAGCTCCATCACCATTACTACTAAGATTCGATTCTTTACCCGCCTTTAAAGAATTGATAAATATGGAATAAATAACCTCTTTAGCATTATTACTAGTTGCAATAAAACTCTTAATACAATTTGTATTATATTGCTCTCGAAGTTCTTTGTTCTCCTCCATAAATTCAACTATCTGATTTATTTTAGACTTCAAATTTTCCACCTGTCATTTAACGCCCGGCTAAGGGGTT
>NZ_JAHGUP010000177.1 GCF_001989995.2 Vibrio anguillarum | reverse complement strand
AGAAGGCGGATTTTTACTTGCGGTATTGATGGTTTAAAAATTAACGTCAATACCTAACCAATAACGACGTCCATCTTCTACATAGCCATATTCTTGGTATGAAATTTCTTCATCGAGTAGATTGTAAATCGCACCTTTCAAGCTTACTTGAGAAGAAAGCGCGTAAGTGATGCCAGTATCGATGAACTGATAAGCTGGCTCAATCAAGCTGCTACGAGAAGGGCCAGTGACTGGGTTGCTCTCTTTTCCACGATAAGTCAGCTTCAACCAACTGCTCAAGTTGTCAGTCGCTTGCCAATCAATATCAGCGCTGAAGCGATGTTCAGGTTGTTGCTCAAGTGGCATACCTTGATATTTTCCGGTTTTTTGCTCTGAGTCAGTAAAGGTATAACTCGCGTTGAAATAAACCGTTTCTGTGATAGGTAAACCGAGCGTACTTTCGACCCCACGCGTGTACGCTTCATCAACGTTCACTCGATAAGTGGGATCAGAGCCCCACTCGTTCGGACCTGCAGTACAAATGTGGTTGGGGCACACAACACGGGTAATTTTGTCTTTGAAATCATTATGGAAGAAAGTCAAACTCGCGTTAAGACCCTCTCCATTTTGGTACATCAACCCCAACTCTTTGTTAATCGAGGTTTCGGGTTTTAAGTCTGGATTACCGTAAATATTACCGCCTTGACTCACCTGCGCCCAATTTGGCGTGACTTCTCTGAGCTGCGGTGAACGGAAACCCGTTGCCACGCCACCTTTCAGAATCCACGCTGGATTGATGGTCCACACGCCATACGCTCTTGGGCTAAAATGAGAACCATAATTTTCATCGTGGTCAACACGGCCACCTAAGGTTAGGTTAAACGACTCGGTCATGCGCCACTCGTCTTCAACAAACGCCGCCCATTGAGTGCTTTCAATCTGAGTTAAATCAGAGGCTTTATTTGAGGTAAAATCTTCTAACTTTGAATGTGAAGCCTCAATGCCTACGGTTGCCGTATTGTTAGTCAATGGCACCACTAAGCTTGATTTAGCCACCGTATTGATGATCTCCATCTCACGGCTTTTATTGTTACTTACTTCACGTTGGACATAAGTATCCGACACACCATAGTCGCCCCAATCCCCTTGGTGAGAAAGGGAAATATAGGTTCTACGGTATTCGTTTAAGCTGTCTTCGCACCCACCTTTACAACCTGTCGTTGGCACGGATAACCCTACATTGCCTCGGCGATCTTGTGCGGAAGTACCCACTTCAAAAGTCAGATCATGCTGCTCATTAAGTTGGTAGTTCAACTTTGAAGTTAAACTTTTTAAGCTTTTGTCTTGGTAGCCACGTTCAATCTTATCTTCATCGCGCTCGGTGCTCTGTCCATAAACTTGCAGAGAAAGATTGTCGGCCAGTGGCCCTGTCAGGAAAAAGTTGACGCTGTTCTGATCGCCAGAATCGCGATTTTCTTGGAAAACCGTATCCAACTGAACACTGCCTGACCACTCTTGATTATCTTTTCGTGTGATGATATTGATCACACCACCAATGGCATCTGAGCCATATAAAGTCGACATTGGGCCACGAATTACTTCAATTCGTTCAATGGCTTGCAGTGGTGGCATCCATCCCTGCTCAATACCTGGGCCATCACTATTTGGTCGAGTTTGACGTGACGATTGACGCTTACCATCGACTAACATCAAGGTGTAGTTTGAACTCATACCGCGCAAGCTGATGTCTGTTTTGTCACCACCTCCAGTCACCAACACGCCCGGCACACTGCGCAGTGCATCGGTTACATCA
Organism: Vibrio anguillarum; assembly: GCF_001989995.2. Taxonomy (GTDB): domain Bacteria; phylum Pseudomonadota; class Gammaproteobacteria; order Enterobacterales; family Vibrionaceae; genus Vibrio; species Vibrio anguillarum. The sequence continues at coordinate 1,579 of NZ_JAHGUP010000177.1, read as the reverse complement.
CGATAATAACGTGATTGCAACTCTTCTCGTGTAATCACACTGATACTCGCTGGAGCCTGCGCTTGTGTTTGTTCAAAACCAGCCGCCGTCACCACTAATTTCTCATAAGATTGAATTTCTTCAGCGAAAACGTGTGATGAGGTGAATAACCCGAGCGCCGCAGTAATTGCAACATTCAGCGGATTGAGTCTGGACATGTACCACTCCTTTAAATGATAATGATTATTAATTTCAGAGGTGAATTATTCATAATTTTGATGATTGAGATAGATAGACAGATGGAATGGTCGATACCGAATATGGAACACAGTGATGATTAGATTAAAAGGCCATTTTACTTATGCATGATTTCAGTGCGATCAAAGCTTTCCATGCTCTCTGTCAATACAAAAGCCTGACAGCGGCGGCGAAAGCGCTGGAACAGCCTAAGTCTACCCTCAGTCGACGTTTGGCGTCTTTGGAAAACGATCTCGGACAAGCCTTAATTGCTCGGCAAGGCAACCGTCTAACTTTGACTAAAGCTGGGCAAGTTTTTGCAGTTTATACAGAGCAACTGCTTGAATTAGCAGAAAAAAGCCATGAAGCACTGCAAGAGTTTAATAACCAAATCAGCGGTGAAATGACCTTGGTGGTTCATCCGAATTTAATTCGTGGCTGGTTGAGCAATGTATTGGATCAATTCATGCAAACCCACACCGAAATCAACATTCGACTCTACAGCCAATATGTGGCAGAAGAGTCGCATCTTGAGCCTGATTTACTGATTTGGATTGGCCCGTTTGCTCAACAAGGCTGGAGACGTGAATTGCTCGGCCATTGGCAATATTCACCTTATGCGTCGCCACACTATCTTGCCAATAACGACATGCCAGAGCATCCACAAGATCTAGTCAAACATCCTTGGATTGATTTTATCGCTTTTCGCCAAGAAGCCTTGGCTCTCATCCATCCTATTCACGGCAGCTATCTTTTACCTGCGCTCACAAGCCGCTTGCAGAGTGATAATTTAGCTATGCAAGCGGATGCGATAGCCAAAGGAAGAGGCATCGGCTTACTGCCGACATGGTTTGCCAAAGGCTTTGAACAAGCGCACCCAAACAGTGTGCAAGCATGTTTGCCAGAATGGTTGTCGCCACCCACTGAAATTAGTTGTCATTATCCAGCAGGCAGACATCCGCTCAAACTGCGTCTGTTTATCGACGCGCTACGTCAAGCCTGTCCTGAGGAATGGAAAGCACCATAAACATCAAGATCAAAAAAGCCCAGCGAATGACTCGCTGGGCTTTTGCATTAAAAATAAGAAGACTTAAGCAAGCAGCTCTTGTGCTTGTTTCACCACGTTTTCAGTTGTAAAGCCGAACATGTTGAACAATTGCTCCGCCGGTGCTGACTCACCGAAAGTAGTCATACCAATGATCTTGCCGCCAAAACCAACGTACTTGTACCAGAAGTCGGCGATACCTGCTTCAATTGCAATACGTTTAGTCACGGCTGCTGGTAGTACGGCTTCGCGGTAAGCTGCGTCTTGTTTATCAAACGCATCGGTCGATGGCATTGACACTACGCGCACTTTCTTACC
>NZ_JAHGUP010000176.1 GCF_001989995.2 Vibrio anguillarum | reverse complement strand
AGTAAAAATCCGCCTTCTTAGAAGGCGGCTTTGGTTTATAGCCCCCTATAAGGGGGCATCCCTGCACTGCTAGTTTATCTTCAACTCTAACTGCGCCTCATATTCTTGATCTTTCTTGTCTTGGTGCCTTACGTAACGCCTGATGATTTCTTCATTCACACCAACTGTGTCAACAAAGTATCCCCTTGCCCAAAAATGATTACCCCACAGTTTCTTTCTTATATGTGGGAACTTGTTAAACAAGCGGATTGCTGAACGCCCTTTCAATACTCCCATCAACGTTGATATCGAAACTTTTGGTGGAACTATCACAACCAAGTGAACGTGATCCGGCTGAACATTTAATTCCAAAACGTCACAATCTTTCATATTGCACAAAATATAGATTGAGCGATAAAGCTCCTTACCTACATTCCCTTTCAAGATCTTAAATCTGTATTTCGGAGTCCAAACTATATGGTATTTGCAACGCCAATATACATGTGATGAACTTCTATAATCGCCCATGTTTTTAGTTTCCTCTTACTTGTGGTGAATAAGAGGTTTACTTCTAGCATGGGCACTCCTTCGGGCAATAGCCCCAAGGTTCAATCACCACCGCCCAAGGCGGTGGTTTAGGGATGACAA
>NZ_JAHGUP010000175.1 GCF_001989995.2 Vibrio anguillarum | reverse complement strand
TGTTCATGCGGTTTCCGTAGATGGGAAGAGATATTCCTGCTCATTATCAGATGAAAGTGCAAAAATTGGGTTTGCCTGAAGCAGAAAAAGCGGTGCAGTCAATTACGTATAACATTAGCGGAGCAAATGCTCGCGTCAACAATAACTCGACAGACAATTCAACAAACGTTGTGAACATTAATAGCGATCTTCAAGAGGCGCTGAGCGCCTTGAAATCTGAAGTTAAGCGTCTAAATATATCGGATTCCGAGCGTGAAGAAGCTTATGAAGTTGTAGAGGCTATTGATGCTCAATGTCAAAATGAGAAACCGAGTAAAGTTGTGGTAAATGCGTTAGTTAAATCATTGCCGACAGCTGCTTCAATTTCTTCTATTGGTTCTCTTATCGTTTCATTATTGGGATAAATCGTTCTGTTATAAAGTTCCAATTCTTCTGCCAAATCCGTAGGTAATGTAATTTAACAAACGGCTCAAGAGGG
>NZ_JAHGUP010000174.1 GCF_001989995.2 Vibrio anguillarum | reverse complement strand
CTTGGATTCAAGTACGAAGTGCGACACCTCTGAACATAAAAACAGTAAGGTGCGATAATCATGAAGTTTGCTCCCGCCAAGAAGTAAAAAACATGAAATACACACACCTCACTGAGAACGAAAGGTATATGATTTCTGCGCTCAGAAAGCAAGGGATCAGTACCGCAAAAATAGCTAAACAACTGGACCGTCACAAAGCCACTATCTATCGAGAAATTGAACGTAATTGTCGTTACAACAAGTTCTTCGATAGGTACTCTTATCAACCAGAGCGGGCACAGCAAATGGCGCGCAACCGGCTTAGTCGTTCACGGCGAAATAAACGCTATACCGAACTTGACTTCAGACTACCTGAAGCCTTGCTACGACTGGACTGGAGCCCTGACCAAATAGTCGGATACCTAAGAATGAGAGGCTATCCAACAATGAGCCACGAGCTCATTTATCAGCACGTTTGGAACGACAAAAC
>NZ_JAHGUP010000173.1 GCF_001989995.2 Vibrio anguillarum | reverse complement strand
CTTAGCCGGGCGTTATATGCATGTGGGTGCTTTAGTGTGGTACTATCGTTAAATTAGTTTAGACAATGGATGTGCTAGTAATGAGTATTTGGGAAATTGATAAACTGCAAATTTTTATCATGTTTGTTATTCCCGGCTTTATCAGTATTAAGACTTATGAGCTGCTTTACCCTTCGAGTTTAAAAGATTCATCAAAGCAACTAATCGATGCTGTGACATATAGCTGTGTGAACTACTCAATTATGTATTGGTTCATCCTTGCAGTTGAGGAGCCCTCTGGTCCTGAAAGCTTCAAAAACGCCCATCCGAACTTATATATTCTGTTTTACGTTTTTGTTCTATTGGTGTTTCCAGTTGTTTTAGCTTTCCTATGGAAAGCCTTGAGAGAATCTGAAAAATTTAAGCAGAGTATTCATCACCCAACTCAGAAACCATGGGACTATTTCTTTGCTCAAGGTAAATGCTATTGGGTAAAAGTGATCCTCAATAATGGCACCGTCATCGGCGGTTATTATGGACCAAATTCGTTCGCTTCCAGCTCCCCAGCGGAAGAGCAGCTGTATCTTGAGCAGACATGGAAACTTGGTAGTGACGGCTCTTTTGAGCGTGCGATAAACAAAACTGCTGGCGTAATTATATTGACCAGCGATATTTCTCATATTGAATTTAGGGATGTGTAAATTATGACTGACCGTAAACCTTGTATGGATGGCTATCAACCACGAGTATCGCCATCAGAAATCCACAAAGGATATCAACCCTCTCAGCCATCACCGACTTCTACTCCTAATGGTGAGCCGGGAGCAGGTTATCAACCTACTGGAGCAGGGGGTAGTCCAACGAACCCAAGTCCAACACCTCCGGGCGCTGAATAAGCATATAACAAGGCATTTAAGAGTGATTCCCAACGCTTGGCATTATCAGTTCAAGGTTGGGTTTCGTGTTTAAGGCGCAATGGTTTAGGTTAGGTTGTAGCGTTGCTCACACCTTAACGCGGCGTTATGCAACTCAGGTAAATTTAGGGGTTCAATCTTTTGGGATTTCTCTGGCCATTCGTTTTGTGTTGT
>NZ_JAHGUP010000172.1 GCF_001989995.2 Vibrio anguillarum | reverse complement strand
CCTTAGCCGGGCGTTAGGCATAAGGAAATTATGGAACTCATTCAGCTAAATGAGAGTGAGCTAAAAATGTTGCGTGATGGTCAATCTGAGCTCAAGTATATGATTGACGGAATTCCACCAAATCATGTTTTAGTACGCTCTCTTAATCATTATCGTGATTCAATTTGTGAAGTTTGGTCTTTACCATACTTTATAAAGTCAAATGACCAGCTAATTGGTAGTTGTGGATTCAAGAACCCACCGTTCAACTGTCGAGTCGAAATCGGTTACAACGTAGCTTTTGGGGCTCAAGGCAAAGGTATTGCAACATTTGCAGTTAACAAACTTTGCCAAATTGCGTTTGAATCTGGTTTAGTCAAAGTTGTCTTTGCATTAATCTCTTCTAAAAATTCGGCGTCACTAAATGTTGTTCGCAAAAATGGATTTATTTATAAAAATATTGCTGTGGATAGTGATGGCGAATCATTAGAATGCTGGGAATTAAGCAATAATATCAATGCGTTGGAAAATGCCTAACAAACGCTTAAATCCCTTAACGAGGATCCATTGGAGGGCAAGATGCGTTGGTTTTTGTGTTTA
>NZ_JAHGUP010000171.1 GCF_001989995.2 Vibrio anguillarum | reverse complement strand
TAGGTTCGTTAACTATCGACTCTCAATTATACGCTGACGTTAGCGGTTATTTATTATTAGCTTTCGTTTCTGGCCATGTTTTGGGTCGTATTTTAAAAGGCCTCGGTCGAGGCTAATCATTAACTTAGTAAAGAGAGTAAATACTATGAAATTCATCAACGTCATGAAAAAACACGCTACAAAAATTGCAACTGGTGTTACTGCTGGCCTAGCTTCTGCAAGCTCATTTGCAGAGGGCGTCACTGATACTATCCAAGCTGCTATCACTGCAGGTCAAGCTAACTATACGATTGTCGTCGTTGGTCTTATCGCTCTTGCCGCAATCGGCTTCGGCCTCCGTGCGATTATTCGCGTAATGAACGGCTAATAACATGATAGGACTCGTTTCGGACGTCATCACTGTTCTTATTGCTTTGTCTACTGGTGGGGCGTTCGTTTACGGGGTCTACACTGGTATCAACGCCTCCTGATTGGGGGCGTTTTTTCTTAATTCTGGGGGGTTACATGCGT
>NZ_JAHGUP010000170.1 GCF_001989995.2 Vibrio anguillarum | reverse complement strand
TTTGGATTTCTCCGGCCATTTGTTTTGTATTCTCGGCAAATGAGCATTGTTACCCTAAAATTCGTGGTTAACTCAAACCGTAAAACAGGCAAGGTTCTTTGTTTGCCTCAATCAGTTTTAGCGTTGGCGCGTTGTGAATTTTGCGGGCGCAAAGTGTGGAAAGGGCAAGTTTATCGAGCATTTCGCATTTGCTGAAAGTCTTGCTTGT
>NZ_JAHGUP010000169.1 GCF_001989995.2 Vibrio anguillarum | reverse complement strand
GAAACGCACTTGGCAAAGAAGAAATAAGAGGAATACTGGCGAGCTTCTAAGACTTAAATTTACAAAGAATTCTTTCGAAGAAGCCAACAACCAAGTGCGCGAAATCAACTTAAGCGCGAAAGAGCTTCAAAACCAAAGAAGCCACACCAAAGAAATAAACAAACACACCACTTCCCGTAAGAAGACTTCGGTTAGTTCAAACACTTCACGAACAGTGCCACTGGCGAGATACATGGAAAAGTGCTGACTTTCAGGTGTAAAGCCAGAGCCTCAGACTAATAAAAATAAGCGCTTAATTTTATGGCTTTTCTTAACCTCAGCTAACGCCCAATTAAGGGGTGAGCAACGCTACCACCCAACCTAAGGCATTGTACCGTAACCACTAAAATTGAAGTAGAACCAAAAATGCCAAGCGTTGAGAATCCCTCTTAAATTGTTTGTTATAACAACGAGTTCCTCGATGTTGAAACTTACACCGAACCCTGCTCGAAAGCTAAAATGTTCTCAAATGCTATTTTGAAATACAGTTCATAGCTATTTTGCTCTACATACCCCAAATGAGGCGTTGCCATAACGTTGGGCAACGAAAGTAAAGGCTCGCTATCGAGTGATGCTGGTTCAACATCAAAGACATCTAGAGCAGCACGCTTGGTTGGCACAGAAACAAGCTCATTGTAGAGGGCTGATGACTCAACAAGTTCTGAACGGCTAATGTTTACAAATAAAGAGTCAGATTTCATTAAGCTTAAGTCAGTGGCTTTTACACACGCTCGGGTCACATCATTTAAACGTAGGTGGAGTGAAACGATATCAGAGCTAGTAAAAAACGTTTCTTTTGAAGTAGCAGCTTCAAAGCCATGTTCGAGTGCTAGCTTTCTTGACGGCTCACTACCCCAAACAACAACCGACATTTCAAATGCTTTAGCATATTGAGCGATTCGTTGCCCTATTTTCCCGTAACCCCAAATACCAAGTTTTAAACCTTTTAAAGTTCGACCTAAACCCAGAACACCTGAGTCTTGCCATTTATCATTTTTAAGGTTCGCAGAATAAGTAGGAATGTAACGACTAGCAGCCATAATTACCGCCCAGCCTAATTCAGAAGGTGCTATCGGAGACCCGCGCCCCTCTAGTACTTGAACCCCAAATTTTTCACATAAATTAACATCAATGTGGTTGCTGACCTTGCCAGTTTGGCTAATGACTTTGAGATTAGGTAATCGAGATAGCAAGGACTCTGTTATTACTGTCCGCTCTCGAATTAGAACAAGAACATCTGTTTCCTGAAGTTGAGCAACCAACTCCGGTTCAGGGAGTGTTTCATTCAAAACTGACACTTCATGGTGAGATAATAGGTCGAAACAATCTAAAGTTCTGACCACATCCTGATAGTCATCTAACACTGTTATTTTCACTGAACTCTCCTTGTTGTTATAACGCCCGCTTAAGGGGCAGACAACGCAAAACACTGAACTTAAATTAACAACCGTAATCACAAATGCTGATTTGAAGTAAGAGCGCCACGCGTTGGCTGTCCCTCTTGAAGCGTTTGTTATGAATTTTTGTCAAAGTTGTATCGGCGTAGCACCACGTAATCTAGGCTACTGCACCAGATTACTGGCTTTCCTGTAGAAGCGTAATAACAGTCACCAATGATCAGTGCATGACAACCTTCTAGCTGATCTAATGACTTGTCGACTTTAAAGTACGAGCGAAACTCATCTGTGATCTCAGGACTTATAGAAACACTTAATCCGTCAGTTCGACTACCGGCATTGAGCCAAAGCTTTCCGTTACTAGTAAATCCAGCATCGCTAATAAACCCCCAGTAAATTCGGTTAAGCCCGTTATAGCCTTCATGGACATCTTTAAAGTTCACAAATAACTGACTGGCTTTTTCTGGCAATCCCTGAATAGGGATATATGGAATCGTCACTTTAGTATCAGATAAATAAAGTTTATCTGAACGAACTAGTTTATAGAGTGTATTTTTTAATGTTAGATGTGCAGGATAATCTTTGCCTCCACCATTTTTTACCTCAATCCCCGATCTTCTCTCACCCGTCGGTATTGGTTGTTTCGGTTCTGGAGCTTTTACATCAACCTCATAATTTTTGTCTAAACCCAGATTTAAAATAATACCACTATCAGGATTTGCTGCTGGCGATCCATCGCCACCATCACCATCATCTACGACTTCATAATTTGTAGCAAAAATACAATCTTCTTCATGGTGAGCACAAAAATGAGGGACTTTATTACCGTAGCTTGATTTTCTAAACCAAGCATCTCCATTACACGAAATACATTGCAAATTTCTGCGCATGGTTACGATAGAATTTTCACCTAACGCCCAAAATTCATCGGCCTTCCACTCCTTACCATCGATTGTGCATAAAGCCATATCCATAATTTTTACCCCTCCATTTTATTAATCTGACCAAAATGAAAAATTCATAACGCCCAATTAAGGTGCGACAACGCTATAAAACCTGAGCTAAACCATTGCACCGTAAACACAAAGTTCAAATCGGAGTAAAATCGGCAAGCGTTAGGAGTCACTCTTAAATTGTTTGTTAGTTTTTTGTCTGCATGACCATGTTTATTCCTGTCGCTTTAAAGCCAATTTCCTTATAAAGCTTAAAAGCTCGCTCATTATCGTAAGCCACTAATAATTCAACCTGTTCAATTCCACTACCAGTCCAAAATTCATTCAATTCTTGAAATATGCGGCTGCCATAACCTTTACCTTGATACTCAGGGAAAACTTGAAAGTCATAAATGAATGCTGAGGTTTCTGCTAAAAAATACCAGAAATAACCAATTACATATGTAATACCATTCAATTTAACTTCGAGACACAGAAGAGTATTATTTTCTGTTTTTAACCCCTGAGGTAAACAGTCATCAAGTTCCATGTTTGCCAACTGCACCCCTTTAGCATGGGATACTTGCTTTGCGGCAGCGAGTTCTTGCCCTCTAAATTCATTGGAATACAACCTATAACACTGAAATTCTTCTTCAGTCATATTTCTATATGAGACCATCTTCAACCTTTATGCGATTTTCTTGAGAAAAACTAACGCCCGGCTAAGGGGT
>NZ_JAHGUP010000168.1 GCF_001989995.2 Vibrio anguillarum | reverse complement strand
TTTTCGTGGGGTACACTAGCCTTTACGCCGAAATTATCATGTATAATATGCCGAATCTGACAATTTAGAGATGGTTACCTTGGATCTTAATGACGAAGAAATAGCAATCAGAGATAGGGCAGTTGTGTTTGCGAAGAAAAACAGGACTAAAATCTGCAGAAGGCTTACTGATAAAACTGTATACCTGCCAGAAGAGTCTCCAGTATCTGTTTTTATGAGTGGCTCTCCAGGTGCAGGGAAAACGGAGTCATCTAAAGAATTAGTAGCTTCAATCACTGATGACCAAACACAAGTTCTTCGCATAGACCCTGATGATTTGCGTGTTGAATTTGAAGATTATGACGGTTCGAATTCTTACTTATTTCAGCGAGCAGTTGTGACTCTCGTTGAACGGGCTATGGATTATATCTTTAAGAATGACCAGAGTTTTTTGTTAGACGGCACATTATCAAGTTATCACGTAGCAGAAAAAAACATTCAAAGATCTTTAGACAAAAATAGAGATGTCCTGATAATATTTGTGTATCAACGACCTGAACTGGCATGGGAATTTGTTAACGCTAGAGAAAAAGTTGAAGGTAGAAAGATTCTTCCGGAACACTTTGTAGAACAATTCTTTGGCTCTCAGTTAGTTATAGAACTACTGAAGGAAAAGTTCGGTAAAAAAATCCAAGTAGATTTGTTGTTGAAAGATAATGATGGTAGCACTAGAACTTATCATAGTAATGTTAGTAGCTTGAAACCTTATCTAAAACCGAATTATACTGTAGAAGAAGTAAACAAAATTGTGGGCATTTAAAAGGTTGATAGGAGACTTTATGTTTAGTTTTAGTAGTAAGAAGGTTGCTTCATCACCATTGTCAAATTTTGTGAAGCGTACATCTTCAAGTGAAAAGAAAAAAGTTTATAAAAAAGTGATCGTAGCAGCTTCAGAGTCCCAGAACTCTACAATTGAGAAAGCCAGAGCTGTTGCATAATCCAATGCGCTCTTAGTTATCAGTTTTAAGCCGATTCAAGCGTACAGACTTGAATCGGCTTTTTTACATCTGTTAGTTTAGCGCATGCAAAAACACAGGCATAACAAACAATTTAAGAGTGATTCCTAACGCTTGGCATTTTTCATTTCATCTTTGAGTCTTGTGTTTACGGTGATATGGTTGGGTTTCGTGGTCGCGTTACTCACACCTTAATTGGGCGTTAGGTTTACGAAGAGAAAAGCGTAATGGTTGGGGAAAAGATTTGTGGATTTCTCTAGCCATTTGTTTACGGATTTCAGCAAGTCAGCTTTTTCTGTCCCAATTCTTTGCAATCTCCAGCCGTGGCGAAAACCAAGGCTCGTGGGTTGCTTCATTGGAAAATGGAGCAGGTTGGTTGAAGGTTTCTCTGGCACAAAGGCGCTTTAGGTTTATTAATTGGCTCAATAAAACAGTTGTTTTAGGTTAGTCGCATTTGTCTGCCAAATTGAGTGAAATACTTGGAAGTGATTCAATGCAATGCATTAATCTAGCGGGATTCTTTGCCAAGTGGGTGAAGATTAAACAGTATAACCTAACAAGAAATTCAAGCCTGACTACCAACGCGTGGCTGAATCGATTCCAAAATGGTTTAGTGATTACGGTGCATTGCTTTCAATGACTTTGTGCGTTGGTAGCAGCTTAATTTGGCGTTAGCTGAGGTTAAGATAAATCATAAAATTCCGTGTTTATTTTTCTTAGTCTGAGGCTCTAGCACTTTTCCATGTATCTCGCCAGTGGCACTGTTCGTGAAGCGCTCGAACTAACCGAAGTCTGTTTACGGGAAGTGGTGTGTTTGTTTATTTCTTTGGTGTGGCTTCTTTGGTTTTGAAGCTCTTTCGCGCCTAAATGGGTTTTGAGCACTTGGTTGTTGGCTTCTTCGAAAGAATTCTTTGTAAATTCAAGTCCTAGAAGCTCGCCAAGTTTTCCTGTTATTTCTTCTTTGCCAAGTGCGTTTCGTGGATTAGGTTTTAGTTTCTAAATTGTCCGTTTTACTTTGTCGTTTGAAACAATAATGTGTTTTAAATTAGGCCGTTGGGTAGTCAATCTCCGGCTAAAGTG
>NZ_JAHGUP010000167.1 GCF_001989995.2 Vibrio anguillarum | reverse complement strand
CTTAATGCGGCGTTAGCTGAGGTTAAGAAAAACCATAAAATTCCGTGTTCATTTTTTTTGGTCTGAGACTCTAGCTTTACACCTGAAAGTCAGCACTTTTCCATGTATCTCGCCAGTGGCACTGTTCGTGAAGTGCTTGAACTAACCGAAGTCTGTTTACGGGAAGTGGTGTGTTTGTTTATTTCTTTGGTGTGGCTTCTTTGGTTTTGAAGCTCTTTCGCGTTTAAATGGATTTTGCGCACTTGGTTGTTGGCTTCTTCGAAAGAATTCTTTGTAAATTTAAGTCTTAGAAGCTCGTCAGTTTTCCTATTATTTCTTCTTTGCCAAGTGCGTTTCGTGGGTTAGGTTTTAGTTTCTCAGTTGTCCGTTTTACTTTGTCGTTTGAAAGCCATAATGTGTTTTAAATTAGGCCGTTGGGTAGTCAATCTCCGGCTAAAGTGTAGCAGCTAACAAACGGCTCA
>NZ_JAHGUP010000166.1 GCF_001989995.2 Vibrio anguillarum | reverse complement strand
GCCCCTTAACCGGGCGTTAGCCTTATTCAAAAGGAGATTCTATGAAATCAGCAGTTCTTGTTATTGATATGCAGAATATTTTGTTTGACCCAACACCTCAACCGTTTGAAAGAAATGAGGTTTTAACTCGCATCAATAAAGTCACAGATTGGGCGCGCCAAAAGGATATCTCAGTCATCTTTATCCAACATGAACAAACTGGGACTCCAATCGAATATGGCAGTGAAGGTTGGCAATTACAGTCATCATTACACGTTGAAAGTAGTGACCATTTTATACGCAAAACAACGCCAGATTCGTTTTTACGAACAAACTTGGAGTCGTTGCTGCAAGAACTCTGTATTGAGCATCTTTATATCTGCGGCTACGCCACAGAGTTTTGTGTAGATACAACTACGCGACGAGCTGCTGGTTTAGGTTACTCGGTGGATTTGATATCAGATGCTCACACAACTCAAAGCAAATCTCATTTGTCAGGTGAGCAAATCCGAGTACATCACAATGCAACATTGCCGAGTATTTCTAGTTTTGGTGTCAAGATTACAGCTGTATCGACACAATCTTTGACGTCATAAGGCTAACAAACGGCTCAAGAGGGATTGCCAACGCTTGGCGGCTTTAGTGCAAAATTGAAGTTCAGTGTTTACAGTGTGTTTTTTG
>NZ_JAHGUP010000165.1 GCF_001989995.2 Vibrio anguillarum | reverse complement strand
ACAGACCCTAACCCTCCCCTTGAAGGGGAGGGAATTAGTTTTGTGAGCGTTGGGAGTAAGCTATTTATGATGATAGATGTGGTTTGCTAAAACCGTGTGGCCCCATTTTCTCGCCCATAAGTACGTGTCTGTAGATAGCCGAATTTTGCCCTGAAAATCGCTCTGAAGGCTGTTTTTGACAGTTAACTCGCCCGTTTAACATAATTGGAATAATAAAAACCATAATATATTCACGGACAAAAAAGTAAGCTCTCGGTAAAGAGATTTGCTGACGTATGTTAGAACTTAACGTTTAGTCCTACGAAGACAGCATCGGACTCGAAATCGTTGGCTAAGAAAAATTTACGGTATTCGACATTAAAGCCGACCGTGTTGAAGGCAACTACTTCGGCCCCAAGTCCATAATATGGGTTGAAACCCTTGTGCGATTCGGTTCTCTCTGCCTGACCCGTAGGGGTGAAGGTTTTCTCAACGTTTGAGTAGTTTGCACCACCTAGCGCATAAAGATTAAAAAACGGAATAGGAGAAAGGCTGGCTTTGAGGCCAAGGTAGCCTGTTGAATAATTTACTTGCTGTTTGGTTTGGCCAAAAGTGGTGGAAATAATATTGTTGGTCATACCATCGACTCCTGCATAACCAATCTCTGTAGAGAAATTAGGGTGAAACTGGTAAGAATAGTCAATTTTTCCCGCGAAGCCTGAATCATCCCAATTATTTGGCCCTTCGGTACCACCGTAACCAATCCCAACGCCAATTTGATGGTTTACCGCGTAGGCGCTAGAAGAAATAAGCAATAACAATGTTAAGAAAGGTATTTTCATAGTGATTTTTGTTCAATACTAAATAAGTAGTTATCTACATTTATAATAGATATAGCTGTTATGCACATTGTGTTTTGTTTTATTTTTGAACTAAATTGGCAAAAAACTAGATTTGATATGTTGATTTAACATAATTGTACTCAATGTTTATTGTCATTTCATAAATCTTAGCGGTAGTAACTAACCTCAAAAATGATCAAATTTTAACTCTCTAATCGCTATAGGTAGCTTGAAAAAGGCACATTTCCAATCAAATTTTATAAATACTACGTTACATGTAACTTAGTGTAAGTGATTGTTTTATAATGCGCTGTTTGTTGTTGCGTTTTTATTGAAATTAAATCATCAATTAATCTCAGTAAATTTATTGGTTTTAACTTTTAATACAGTCACTTATTGTAAGATAGCTGTGTAACATTGTTGTTTTTAGTACTAACACCACTTAACACCATATTTTTCCGTATTAACGTAGCGTTTTGCGATTGAACTTTAGATAACATGGCTTTTAACTCCGCGACCTCAGTTCGAAGTTCTCGATTGCGCTCTTTGTATTCATTCAGCTCAATTTGCTTGGCATCACGCTGTTGTCGAATACCTTTATTCACACCACCTTTAATACGTTCTAACAGGTCAGGGCAATCGCGATGAATCAACGCTCGGCTTACGCCAGCTTCTTCGGCAACGGCAGCAACACTCATTTTACGCTTATCAGAGACAACATTAGGCCGACCTTTTTCTATGCGAATAATGGAAAGTCTTACCGCTTTATGTGTCGACTTTTCTTTCTGGTTAGACATTCTCTACCTCGATTAGATCTCTTTGGCTAAACTTCTGCTTCATGGCTTCAACATCGATACCTAAAGCACTCAATACCTTTTCACAGCGTTCCATACCTTTCCTAGCTGCATCTCTACCGGCTTCCCCTATATCATCCAACTGCATAAGTTTCATTTGCTGAACAAGCATCCCCTCCCAGTAGGGAAGATGCCGTTTATCTACAATCCCGCTCTCGCAGCTATCAGGCTTACCGCACTTACATTCATCATCATTGGTACACCATCCAATGCCTGTTGAGCGGATAGGAATAGAGCTAGAGTAGGCTTTAGCCATATCACCGAGAGAGCCGAAAGTTTTAATTAGCTCTCCATCTGCACGGACTTTCTTGATGTTTTCAGCCATATCGCCACCCGTAATCGGTGTGTCTAATTCAAACCAGTCTTGCTTGATTTCTTCTTCGATCAAATACTTTTCTCGGAGCAGTTCTTCGAATAATTCTGCGTCTAAATCTTCGTTAAAGGCATACAGAGCCGTCATGGTGATTGACCAGTGTTTAAAATGGTCTTTTAGTGCCCTTAAATCACCCAATTCAGAATGCACTGCATAGTTGGCAAAGGTGCGGCGAAACTGGTGCGCTGACAAATTCCAGTTAGTATCTATCTGTTGACATAAATTAGGTAACCTATTCACTGTAATTGTTCTTCCGGACAATAAGGCAATAGCAGTTTTAGATGTAGACAAACAAATATGGTCTGAGATTTCTTCTAGCCTATGAACTTCCAAATGGTCTTGACTATCCCTTGCTTTTGATAAGTCAGTTTCAAGCTGCTTTTGCAATGGCTCACTATAACGACCAAGAATGTCGATAGCTTGAGTTGCAATCTCTGGCGCAATCCATTCAGCTAATCCCGTATGGGTCTTCTCTGACGTAGTTTCAATGTAGTAATACGTCACCTCATCTCTTGTCTCACTGCGATATGCTCCGCGTTTAATACCTAAAACCTCATGGATACGCATACCTGTTGTGAGTAGCAACCAGAAGATGCAACTGTCTCGCAGTAGTAATGATTCACGCTTACCTTTTGATGCCAAAATTTCATCAGCCCTGTCTAAACATGACTTTGTAAATTTACAAAGTGGAATTAGCACTTCGTTAGGGATGATAGGGGTCTTAGGTTTCGTTTTCGCTTTTTGAGCGGCCTCTCCAATCAGTCCTGCCTGCATATTGGCACCAGAACCAGGCCAAGGATGCTCTTTAACAAAATCAAATGCTTTGCAACACTGATAAAGGTTTTCCACTGCGAGGAACTTAAGCGTTTTTGTTGTTAACGAAAGAGGCTTTATTTCTCCATTTCGCTTTGCACTTAGTCTATTCACATACTTAACATAAGCACTAGAGGTAAAAGCAGTTAAGCCATGCGTTGGAGTTGTGTCTGAAATCAAGGCCCATTTAAAGGGCTCTTCTCCGCTTTAAT
>NZ_JAHGUP010000164.1 GCF_001989995.2 Vibrio anguillarum | reverse complement strand
TTTCTAATGAAAACCATTTTTAAAAACACTATTGCTAGTGCGCTTAAAGATGGTGGAGCTATGCGGGATCGAACCGCAGACCTCCTGCGTGCAAGGCAGGCGCTCTCCCAGCTGAGCTATAACCCCATCAGGTGTGTGATACTGTGTGCCAATCTTCTGGGAGGAAGAATTGGTGGGTCTGAGTGGACTTGAACCACCGACCTCTCGCTTATCAGGCGAACGCTCTAACCACCTGAGCTACAGACCCAGCATCGTCTCTTAAACTGTATAA
>NZ_JAHGUP010000163.1 GCF_001989995.2 Vibrio anguillarum | reverse complement strand
GTCGATAGTTAACGAACCTAGCGAATTGCTTTGTAATTGTTCCAACTCACTAGGCGTTAATATGACGTAAGTACAATCAAACCCTTGTGGGGCAAGCATTAAATAGCCGTTGTATTGTATTACGCAGTTAGACATTATTTAATTAAACCACACACTTTAAAGTGGGCTTTAATCTCTTCATCCACTGGGATTAATTTCGTGACGATAGAGCCCGAAAGAGGGTCATCCATATTTAAGCCTAAATCCACTTCATACTCACGGCGTGGAACGAGAGCACCAACACGCTCAAGCTCAAGCGCATAGTTAAAGTCAATGATTAGCGGCTGGTCATACTTGGAGACTTCACCCGATTCACCAACAGTACGACGAGTCATTTTAAACTTGTCGTTATCAATATTAAGCGGCTTTAGAGGACGCGAAATATTAAGTTGTGCGAATTCGCCTTTAAAATCGTTTTTGAAAAATGAAATACCCAATACAAATATAGATGGACGAGACATAGTAATTTACTCCAAAGCATTAATTAATTTTCGGTGCATAGAGGGATACAATAAAACCGTATCGTCCCTAACCAAGGTGGTGACAACTTTTTCAAAGTCGCCTTGATAAAGTTCAAGTAAAGAATTAACCAAGCGGCCATATTGTCGCTTAGCCCAATAAGACGCAGCTAATACATCACAAGCAACGCGCTTTCTAGATTTAGTTTTTGTTATTACAGGCTCAACGGTATTTGAGAGTAAAGAGGCGGCATAAGCATTTAATGCAACAAAGCCCCCGACAGGGTTTAATAATATATCCGTGTCCCATTTCTTTAATTCAACCTCGGAGCGATACCACGAAAAATCCTCAGCCGTAATATTACGTTCTAATTTCTTGTTATAAACGCGCCAATATACGAGTGATTGACGGGAGCCAAAATTGCGCTCTTCACGAGAAAATATTTTATTGCCGTTTTCGTCCCAATCCCACTCATCGCCATTGGAGACTTTAGGACTGAAGCCACGAGAACGCTTAAAGCCACCGAGACGCGAAACGTTTTCCGCAGCCTCACAAGTATGTAAACCATCGTAATCATCAAAGGCTAAATCAATACGCGAGAGTTGCTTACAGCATAAAACCGTTGAAATCCAATGATGCAAGAAACGACAAGAGCGATTAGCAAACAGATGCTTGCAGCCGTGGCCTGTAATCTGAAAATGCACAGTGTCGCGATTTCCGCCAAACCCAACTTGGCCGCAATAGTCATCGCCATATTCGGAAGTTAAAACAAACGAATCCTCGTAGAACTGGAAGCCTTTACCACGTGGTGAGCCGTAGTTAAAACCAAGCACGTATTGAATAAAACGTCTTAACGTTTCTTGTAGGTAATCCATTGTCACTTCGCGGAAGTAGCGGTTATAAGCCTCAATATCATCAATCGTTTTCGCATGATGTTGTGAGAACTTAGGAGCCTCAGGAAAGTGAATACCAGAGTAGGGCGCGTCTTTTTTGCAGTGACGCAGGTCAGCCAATTTAATGGTAAAACAGAGGTAATCGATAATCACAGGTGATTGCTCGTAGTCCTCGATAAAGGTGTATTCGTTAACGGTATGATTAACAAACTCAGGGCGTAGGCCGGATTTTTTAGGGCGATACACATAGTCAGATTGTACTTTGTGACCTTGTGACTTTTTCCCGAAGACCTGAACGTTGTCCATATTAAGCTGGTAAAGCATACCTGAGCGGCAGTCAGGACAGCAGCAATTGACCGGAGATTCGTAGTTAGTACCACAGTCCATACAGGCGAATTTCATGATTCAATCCCCATGATAGCCAGACG
>NZ_JAHGUP010000162.1 GCF_001989995.2 Vibrio anguillarum | reverse complement strand
AAAGCGGAGAAGAGCCCAAATACTAATAGCAAGTATCCAAGCATGTTGCCGCTCCTCTTCAATTCTTCGTATATCTGTATCTCAATACTGACATTTGTTTGATTACATCAGAGCCGATGTTGGTTACCATTCATGTTTCATATCAAATATCGTTGGCATAGCAATAAATGGATAATAATTCAATGACTTATATCTTAGTGGCGGCTATAGTTTTGCTTCTCATTGTCGATTTTCTTCTGCTAAGAAAAACTTCAAAATTGAGCAAAAAACTTGCAGATACAGAAGCTCTTCGGTCCGTGGCAGAGGCAACAATCGAAGAGTATAAAGAAAGATACTCTCAGATATTTGATGTTGAAGCTGAGTGCGAAAAAATCAAGGCGCAGCTGAAATCTGATAAGCAAAAGTTAGAAGAGACAGCACTTCAAGCCTTACGCGAAATCGAACACAAAAGAGCCGAGGCTAATGCGAAGCATCAATCTATTGAAGAGAAGATCAGTGAACTCCAGATTGACTACAAGAGTAAGAAAGCCACCTACGACTCTCTAACTAAGCAAATAGCCATATTTAATGAGGATATTGAGCTTATTGAGCTTGGCTTCTATAAACCAAAGTTTGATTTTGATTCATCAGAAACATTTAAAGAAGAGATTAACAAGTGCAAAGAACGCCAGAAAGCTTTACTGAAAGAGAAGTCTTCTAGCGGAGCGATATATTGTTACCGTGAATGGACTGTCGATGGTTCAAGAAGCGAAGGTAAGAAAATGACCGATAAGAGCATCCGCCTCACTGCACGAGCCTTCAATAACGAATGTGAGGCAGCTACTGCAAATTGTACGTGGAAAAACGTCACAAAGATGGAAGAGCGTATAAATAAGGCATTTGCAGCAATCAATAAGCTAAATGAACCAAATGCCATATCTATCACAGAACGTTATCTTAAAGAAAAATTGAGAGAACTTCAGTTGACCTATGAATATTGTCAAAAGAAACAACGCGAGAAAGAAGAGCAAGCAGAAATCAAAGCTCAAATGCGTGAGGAAGCAAGGATAGAGGCAGAGATAAAAAAAGCAGAAGATGAAGCTGTTAAGGAAGAAAAGCGTTATCAAAAAGCCTTAGAAGTTGCACGGCAGGAGCTTGAAAAGGCCAGCGATGAAATGAAATCAGAGCTAGAAGAACAGATAGCTCAGTTACAGGCCAACCTAGAAGAAGCAGAACGAAAGCACCAGCGTGCTCAATCAATGGCGGAGCAAACCAAGAGAGGTCACGTTTATATTATATCTAACATTGGCTCATTCGGAGAAAACATCTATAAGATAGGCATGACTCGCCGATTAGAGCCTATGGATAGAGTAAATGAGCTTGGGGATGCTTCAGTACCTTTTACCTTTGATGTACATGCTATGATTCATACGAATGACGCGCCAACTCTTGAGAAAAAGCTTCACGACGAGTTTGATTCTCACCGATTAAATATGATTAATAGACGCAAAGAGTTTTTCAACGTATCTCTGGAAGAAATAAAACATGCGGTAAGTCAATTTACCGATCAGTCTGTGGAGTTTATTGGAACTGCTGTTGCTCAGGACTATTACGAGACAAAAGCAATGAAGAAACAACTTTTGGCAAGGCAAGGAAAGTTGGAATTAGAAGAGTTATATTCATCTAAAGCCATACCCAAATTTGCAGATGTGCTGTAGAGCGTCTTCTAGCGTTTAGAGAAAACGGGGTACAGCTCAAATAGCTTCTGTCCAGATGTATGCTGGCGGGGGCATGTAACACGAAAATGCCCCTTAGCAAGGCGATAGTTTAATAGGTAAAATATGGCGAAATACGAATTGGATATAATTGGCAATGCAATGGATAGTTTGCATGAATCACTTGATAAGTATGCTCAAGGTCAAGATGGCGATATTAGAGCGCATAAATTTGCGATACTAAATTTTTGTCACTTTATGGAGTTAATACTTAAACACTATATATCTACAGTAAATGAAAACTTAATTTACTCGAATGTGTTTAAGGTTGTATCTAAACGAGCTAAAGCTGATGGCATCTCTCTTATAGATGCTTATGAGGTGCTTGAGGAAGAGGAGTTTGATTTTTCCTCTCCAATTAAAGGATATAGTAATCCACATACCATTCCTGTTGAAAGCGCTCTTGCATATGTTGAGTCAGACAAGGCTTATTTTGATTCAGATTTAGCTGCTGAAATTCGTGCAATGAAAAACTTAAGAAATGACATTGAGCACCACAAGTTTTCAATGGACACCAAGGAAGTTAGGCTTGCTCTAGGTCGGCTCACTCGTGGATTTGATGAATTTACGGATGTATTCGGCATTTTGGGGTTAGCAGAGGTTATCGACGAGAAACAACTGGGTGTATTCAAAACGTTAGCTGATGAATATGAGCACGAACTGCAAGAAGCTAAGGTTGAAGTACGAGAATCTCACGAGTCTGCATTCAGAGGTGTACGTCCTAAACATATGTATGATGTACACTGGGAGTCTTATGATTGCCCTGAGTGTGGAAATGATAACTTGATGATTCCAAACGACGATTCCTCAACTGGCTATCGCTGTACTTTATGTGGCAACGAAGAGTCTGAAGACATAGAGGTTGAATGTGAAATATGCGGTTCATCTTGGCCTAATGGTGAAATGTCAAGTTGGGTTGATACTTATGTATACACATGCCCAGACTGCAATGATTTCGAAAGCAAGTGGTAAATCAAACTAGCAAACTTTTAAATTACAACATACATTTCCTTATATGAAGTGAACGCGTTAGAGTTTTATATCTAACGCGTTTTTGTCCATAGACGTTTTGGGGCGACTAGCGCTAACTCGCCTTTGCCCCATTATTTGGTAGACCTTTACTCATTCACATCCTGTTCATAGGCTTTTGCCCTATTAAAAGTTATCCATTCTTCTCATGCTGTTGGCTGTTAATCCCCGAGATGTAATACGGGGTGAAAGTACTAAAGCTATAGACGCTAATTCACTGATAATTAGTTGATTATCTGAATTAAATACTGCAAAATCATTCCCTTTATGAATGAGGTAGCAATGAAACAACTCCTAGAAAGTGTAGCTAAAAAGCGCGATATCATATTATTTGTACTATCGCTTATTATCCCAATGTTATTTATACAAACATCAGATGCCCCCCAAATTAGGTGGCATAACTTTACGAGTCCGTTAAAGATGCCAGTGGCAACCAAGTCTGCTGTTGACACACTATCAGTGAACTCAATTGAGTTCACTGGTCGGGATAAAGGTCTGTTACAAATATATCTTAACCCCAACTACGTGTCCTATATCACTGCAAAATCAACTTCTTTGGATAAAAAAGAGCCATTGGAACTGTGCGATTCAGATTTGGAAGGCTTTGTATCAAAGTGCATTAGAGATATTGGAGACACCGAAAGCGTCAAGCTCTTTGTATGGGGAACATTTAATACATTCGAAACAGCAATGAATTCTGGCGGAAATATTATTCGCATGAAGCATGATGGTGAAGAGATTTTCATCGACAATGATGATTCAACTATCCCCTCAACTGTGCTCTGGCTTATTTATATATTATTTGTTGTAACAGTTACCGCACTAAAGAGGCGATAGGTTATGAGAAATATGATATCAAAAGTATTTTCATTAGTAACAAGGACATATGCTTTTATAATCGATTGTATTGCGTATTCTTTGTTGTCTTTTGTGTTTTTTTCTCAGGTAATAGGTAGTAATGATATAAATCTAGTCATCATTACCTCCTTATTAATAAAGTCGGCTCATGAATCAATTAACAACGGTAGCACTTTTGGTAAGTCTATCTTGCGCTTAAATGTTAATAGTGACGCTCATGTTAATTACATCCTAAGAAACTTCGTTATTATATTTCCAGTTTTAGCGCCCAAATTTATAGATAATGTAGCAAGTCATTATGGCTATGAAATTTTAGGATTGTATTACATCATTGTTATGATAATCCTAGTTTATTGTGCATTGTCAATATTTACGCTCTACGAATCTAAGCGTTTGCTACATGATTATGTTTGCGGTTCGTGGGTCGAACAAAAGCCACTAAATCTTTTGTTTATTGCAATTGCAGGATTTTTTTCTTTAGCGTTGTATTATTCGCTACCTATTGCCTACAAGCTATCGAATACTTTTATTAAGTTCGCTGATCATAAAGATATACTATACATCGATGTAGATGACAGTCATTGCAAATATTCACAGTATGAGATTCCTATCTATGATATTTGGGACGAAAAACTAGATATCGACAAAAGCCTAATTGATTCTAAGCATGGTATTCACTACTTTCAAAAAGTTATTAAAAATGGAAAACAGTATAGAAATTCTTTTCTAGGTTACCATATGAATGATAACAATTTAAGTTATCCTGTTTGTGTCGATGAACACTATGTATTTATTAACAATCCATTCAGTGAAAAAGACTTTTTTGACATGGCGACTTATTTGTCAAAAAATAAAAACTCGTCTGGGGTTTTTAATTTTGTTTTTTATAGACAGTATGGATGGTTTTATATTGGATATTTAAAGCGTTTATATAGTTATGTCGATGAAGATGGGACGTCAGTAGTATATAAAGATAAAAATACTTCCAGTAACCACTTTAGTTTTGGTTTTTCTGGCGAAGATGACCTTCACAAGCGAATATTGCTGTTTGGTTCTTTGTGGTAATTTTGATGAGGGCTACTACGGCCCTCTATTACTATGTCCGTTATTTCTTCTTAATTCTTGATATCGCGCGCGCATGTTTCAAAAGTTTAGCGGTTGTCACTAGGTCTAACTCTGATTGTATCTCTATCAGTGCAATACCTGTCAAAATCTCTTGCGGTGTAACTTGTTGCCCAGTTGGGAGTCTCAAATATCGATCGTTCATCGTAAGACCTTTCCATTCATCATGAAATGAAAGCTCTGCACATCAGGCGTTTACATTCTTTGGGTATGTTCTTCCCTCCGTCCCATTCATTGACAGTTCTCACACTTTTAAAACAAAGTTTAGCAGTGTCTTCCGCAGATAAACCGTATTCAAATTCACGAAAAAAGTAGTTTTTGGTCATTTCGTGATACTTCATGATTTACTCTCGCTAAACTGCAAGAGTTTAATAATTCATAAATTAATGTGATACCAGTTCCGTTGAACATAAGAGCAAATAATGCGCACTGTACGAAGGCGTATTAACTGGTAATATTTGCCTTATAAAAAGTTATTCATGAATTGCTAATGTTCGGTTTTTAGTAACGCATTTTTGTCCATCTTCGAGTCAGCTTGATCTGAGCTGACTCATTTGTGCCCCATAACCTGTTGGGGAAGGAAAGAAGCTGTAGAAGTAACGAACGAAGAAAGGTAAGCAGCTATATCTGTTAAGTTGAGATATAACTGCTTCTTGAAGTGAGAGGTTAAAGTTATTTCACTTCGTACCTCAGTAGGACTTCATTATCCAAAACAACGTTTGTTGACCAAATAAAACTTGCCCCAGCACCACTAAATTTCTCAATGAAGTTCATGTAAGATTTTTTGTTGTTCACACCAATTTCATCTTCTGAATATTCAGTCGCTTGAGGCCATGAAACGGCATCGAAGTCTTTTGCCATCCAGTTACTTGGGGTCTCCCAGTGAGCTGCATAAGCATTTGCACCGTTATCTGTGCCTTTTGTTGTGCAGTTCTCCGATAAGCGTTTACCATCAACCTCACTCAGGCAGCTTAAATCATAGACTGGTGCAGTATAAAATGTCTGTGCTTGCCAGTCGGAACTCGTCACAGTGCCATCACTAAAGCTTGCGATAAAGCCACCATCACCTGGGTGGAATGCCTTGCCACGGTTATCTTCTGTACCTAAACCTAAGTTTTCTTCCCAATCAATTACTTTTACAGCAATAGTGTATGGCTTATTTACTTTGAACTTTACGATACTAGAGTTAAACGGCGTAAAGGGTACGGTGTCTACCGCAACAAGCTGACCATTGATATATAACTCGAAGTAGTTGTCAGCAAAGATGTAACCAGTGATCTCTTCACCATTTGCATCAACTATGGTCACAGGGACTGAGTCTTCGTCCACATCGGCAATGCTTTCAGGAGTGATGTTGGCGCACTCTTCATAAAGATCGACCGCTTTTGGCGCAGTTGTAAAATGGTTTTGAGCAGGAACTGTCCATACCTTTCCGCTAGCATCAGCAATTTCACCAATGCCTGCAACACGGCTTCGACCATTCGCACACTCAAAAAGGTTTTCTTCTACTGTTTTTGCGAGACCTTGAGTAATGCTAGCTGAACCTTTGTAATCACTGACACTTCCGCTAACAGTTAGGTCGGAGGATGGAGAACAACCAGCCAACAACACGGCGATAGACGAAAGAGCTAATACTCTATTATTTGTAATAATCATCAATAAAAATTCTGTCGTTAGCATGGAGCTTAAGTGTAGATAATTAATCTCAACAGATCAATATGTTGGACTGGTGAGATAGCTGGCGCTGGCGCGTAGATTAGACTATATAATGCAAATCAACGTAAACGATGTGCAATTCTCGGTAAATGAACTTCTGTTCCGAGCTTTCACAGACTGCACTTCGTAACTCACAAATGTCCAGAAGCGAGCTAGCGATCGTGGCTAGCTCATTTTTGCCCCATTGTGAGTTAAAGTAAAACGCTAGCATTGACGACATTAAGTTATTTAGTT
>NZ_JAHGUP010000161.1 GCF_001989995.2 Vibrio anguillarum | reverse complement strand
GTAAAGTGTTTTACGGTGCAATACAGCGGCTTGGCCAGTGCGTTGTTCACCACTTAATTGGGCGTTATGCTGCAATCAAAAACTTCTGGCCAAGACTGAAAATAAGGCCTAAAATAAGCACTTATTTAAATACTTAATTGGTGTTGTTATGAGACAGGTTTTAGCTGATTGTTCAGCAAGTATTTCTGAGTTAAAGAAAAATCCAACCGCTTTGCTAAATGAAGCTGATGGTTCTGCCATTGCTATTCTAAACCACAATAAGCCAGCAGCGTATCTTGTCCCAGCAGAAACTTATGAGTTTCTAATGGATATGCTCGATGACTACGAGCTTGCTAAACTAGTTGAAAGTCGCCGCGGTGAGTTATCTGAAGCGGTGGAAGTAGATATCGATGACTTATAAGCTTAAATTTCTACCAGCTGCCAAGAAAGAATGGAGCAAGTTAGCTCCACCAATTCAAAGTCAGTTCAAAAAGAAGCTTAAAGAGCGGCTAGAGAATCCACATGTTCCTTCGTCTAAACTTCGTGGCTACGACTCAGTTTACAAGATCAAACTACGTACAGCAGGCTATCGTTTAGCCTATGAAGTTATTGACGATGAAATCGTGGTGTATGTGTTGGCTATTGGAAAACGGGACAAAGATGCAGTGTACAAAAAGTTAGCATCGAGGTTCTCGTAACAGCAGCATAACAAAGCGTTTAAGACAGATTCCCAACGCTTGGCATTTTTCATTTCATCGTTGGGTTTTGTGTTTAAGGTGGTATGGTTAGGTTTCGTGGTGGCGTTGCTCACCACTTAACGCGGCGTTATGTACTTTTACGGAAAATCAGAAACTTATGGATAAAAATGCTGAAATTTGGCGTCAGTTCTACGAAAAAGCACTATCTCGTCCGCATTTAAAACGTACTGAGTTTGCAGTTCGTCTCAATGAATCAAATCTCAAAGTAGCTACTGACTGTGGTTGTGGAACAGGCAGCGATATCCAGTATCTAGAACAACAGGGTTTTCGAGTTCATGGCTTCGATATAAATCCTGATTCGGTTGCTATTTGTAGAGACAGGTTTGGTTCAAGGTCGTTAGTGGACATTTCAGAGTCTTCGTTTGAGTCTTTTGACTATCCAAAATCTGGTGTTGTTATCGCAAATTCTAGTCTGTTCTTTGCTGACCCAAACCAGTTTGAAACGACTTGGCGCAACATTAAATCTTCAATTGAAGTCGGTGGGGTATTTTCGGGTGACTTCATGGGTTTCAAAGACAGTTGGGCTGAAAACTATCGTAGCCCGACAACACCTTTATCGGAGTTAGAGGTAAAGGGTTTGTTCTCTGACTTTGAAATAGTCAGGTTCTTTGAACGTGATGAAAATGCTAAAACTTCATTGGGTAGATCGAAGCATTGGCACACATATTCCGTGGTGGCGGTGAAACGTACATAACAAACGCTTCAAGA
>NZ_JAHGUP010000160.1 GCF_001989995.2 Vibrio anguillarum | reverse complement strand
GCAGCTTAATTTGGCGTTAGTTGCCTTATCAATATTTCATGTTCAATTTTCTGTACAAGTAGAATGGTGAAGATTGTACTTGTTCCATTAAATGTACATGTGGAGATTCTTATGAGAATTGTATCTTTTACTGAAGCTAGAAATGGTCTCAAGGCTGTTTTGGACGGCGTAGTTAATGACGCCGATACGACAGTTATTACTCGCCGTGATTCTGAAGATGCAGTGGTTATGTCGTTAGACTACTACAATAGCCTTATGGAGACAGTTCACTTACTACGCTCTCCTCAAAATGCTGAACACTTAAACCGTTCGATAGCACAGTACCGTGCTGGTAAAACAACAGCACGAGAGTTAATTGATGAGTAGTAGTCAACGTCTACTGTCGTGGACTGATGACGCTTGGGATGACTACCTGTATTGGCAAACTCAAGACAAGAAAACACTCAAGCGCATTAATAAACTCATCAATGATGTTAAGCGCTCCCCATTTGAGGGCATCGGTAAACCAGAGCCGTTAAAAGAAAACTTGTCTGGTTTTTGGTCTCGTCGTATTGATGACACTAACAGGCTTGTTTACGCAGTTGATGATCAAGCGATAACGATAATTTCGTGTCGTTACCACTACTAAATCAGGCTCAGCGATCTGGCATCTAACAAGGCATTTAAGAGTGATTCCCAACGCTTGGTATTTTTCATTCCATCGTTGGGTTTCGTGTTTACGGTGGTATGGTTAAGTATAGTGGTAGCGTTGCTCACACCTTAATGCGGCGTTAGCTGCTTACAAGTTCGCATGTTCCATTAGCTGTACAAGTTGGTTTTTTAGTCATATACTTGTCTCATTAAACGTACATGTGGAGGTTTTATGAGAATTGTATCTTTTACCGAAGCTAGAAATAGCTTGAAAAGCGTTTTGGATGCTGTTGTTAATGACGCAGATACAACCGTGATCACACGTCGTGATTCTGAGGATGCCGTTGTTATGTCACTAGATTATTACAATAGCTTAATGGAAACGGTTCATTTGCTTCGCTCTCCGGCAAATGCTGAGCACTTACATCGTTCAATTGCTCAATTTAAAGCGGGTAAGGTGAGCCAAAGAGATTTAATCGATGAGTAGTCGTTTATTATCTTGGACTGATGAATCTTGGAATGATTATGTTTATTGGCAGACGCAAGACAAGAAAACACTTAAACGTATAAATAAACTCATCACTGATGTTAAGCGTTCTCCTTTCGAGGGCATAGGTAAACCTGAACCACTAAAAGAAAACTTATCTGGTTTTTGGTCGCGACGAATAGACGATACGAATAGGTTAGTTTATGCGATTGATGATAGTGCTATCACAATCATTTCTTGCCGTTATCACTATTAATTTAGGCTCTATCGTCAGGCAGCTAACAAACGCTTCAAG
>NZ_JAHGUP010000159.1 GCF_001989995.2 Vibrio anguillarum | reverse complement strand
CAGCTTAATTTGGCGTTATGTGTTTGGTCAGTTTTTAGGGTCCAAGCTACGATTTCATTGAGAATTCGTTCCGTGTTTTCGGCAAGTTGGCTTGGTCGAAATGGATTCTTGAACAACCTGAGATTGATCGTTTTCAAGGTTCTTGGGTTGCCTCAATTGCGTTTTGGATCTGGTTTGTGTTGAGTTTAGTCAGTTTCAAATCGCTTTAATTGAAATGTCTTTTTGACTGATTCACTTGCTGAAATTCAGCTCTGAAAGTCTGGTGAAGCAAAAGGTTTTGTTGTGGCTGAAAGGGCGCTTTCTTTGTTGTTGATTCTGTAAGTGGCTCTCTTTGGCTAAGATCTCTGTGAAATTTAGGTTTTGGTAAGCATCGTTTTTGTACGTAACTTATTCAAATCTCTT
>NZ_JAHGUP010000158.1 GCF_001989995.2 Vibrio anguillarum | reverse complement strand
TTTGACCTTAAAAACTCATCCAACACATAACGCCTGCATAACACGTTTGCTACGATACAGACTTAGCTGAATTTTACTGCCTTAATCACTAAAACTAAAGGCAAACTGACAACGCCGAGTGTAGCAAATCGTGTTGATGCATTTGTTACACGATCTTTGTCAACGCTTCGCTTTAATTGGTAAAGAATTGATTTACC
The DNA here is from genome assembly GCF_001989995.2 of Vibrio anguillarum. Classification (GTDB taxonomy): domain Bacteria; phylum Pseudomonadota; class Gammaproteobacteria; order Enterobacterales; family Vibrionaceae; genus Vibrio; species Vibrio anguillarum. Next base: position 433 of record NZ_JAHGUP010000158.1, on the reverse strand, counting down.
AAGATTTACTGTAAACTGAGTTTAATTAGACTAGCTCAATTAAGCGAGCAAAATATCCAATCAACAGAAAAAACTGCGAGATGAAACAATCCCTTTTTCTTACACCATTTGTACGATTTGGTTTCAGCCAGTTTGGGGCTGATAAACCAAATACCTTTGCCACAATTGGGATTGAAAATGTGGCGAGCAAAACACTGATACAAACTAAAATGAGGCAAAACCATGAACAATTGAAGCCTAAATTGGCTTCTGAAACCCATGAACTTTTGGCAATAATAGTCAATTGCCGAACCTGATGAAATGAAAACTAAAAAGGCAACAAAGAAAAAGGAAATCCACCCTACTTTCACACCTAAAAAACTAATGGCTCAATCGCTGAACTGAGCCAAAAAACTGCGATCTTAGAGTTCGTGTAACGCCCGGCTAAGGGGTT
>NZ_JAHGUP010000157.1 GCF_001989995.2 Vibrio anguillarum | reverse complement strand
TTAGCCGGGCGTTATGTTTAATCGTATAAAATCAGTATGTTGTGTATTTGCTTTGTTCCTTCGGCTTTCTGGTTTGTCAGCAAGTGGTCGTTGTTTTGTAGAGCTCAATTTCTTACTGTCATATAGCTAAAGCTTAAATGCCTCTCGATAATAATGAATGAGCACATTCGGAGCGCTATTTAGTTATCATCTGGAATATATATCCGCTATTAATAAATGTTTAGATTTTATATTGCCAGAATGTTTAGTATCACTGGCATCCGAAATTACGTATAACTTTCAATTTTTTAAACCTGATGATTCAAGTTTAAATGATATATTTAGTGAAAGTTCGATTTGAATTAAGGAAACTTAGTCCAAACTTGAAATAATATGCACCGTTCGAAACGGAGACGGTTAGATCAAGTCCGGGCTAACAAAGACTAAGAAATCAACTTATTTTTCAGACATTTTTGCTATTTATTCACATCAGTTAGTAACGAGACCAATCTGTTGGAGTAACCACACTTCCGTCTTCTTTGGTATATCTTGGATTTGACCAAGATGTAAGTTGTCCCTCGTTATGTCTAATTTCATTCCACACACAAAAGAAATCAAAGTAAGATGCTGAATTATAAAGAAATGATCTAACGGAAGGTCCATTTCCATCAGCTGGTTTTACAGTAAACTCCCAAACGTACATTTTTCTTTCGACTGTCGGAGTGACTAAAACACCACCACCAATAACTCGAACATTTTGCCCTGCTGGAAATATTTCTTGATCTAATCTTTTAATTTCATATATATATTCTTTTCCTACGACATAATCGAAAGGCTGATTTCTAATCTCGTCAGTTTCATTTTGAATTTTTAATATATCAAGCTGAGCGGCTTGATGTAATGAAATTGCGTTGTAATCTAATTGTCCGCCACCATGCTTAGCTAATCCTCCCCAATTCACTAGATGAGATTGAAATCCACCATGTGCCCAAGTATCGTTATTGAAGTTTACTTGCAGAGCGAAAAAATTCACAAAGTTTTCTCTGGCATGATCTGTGATAGCATCGACAGTTATATGTATGCTGACTCCAATTTTATTTTTGTTTGCTGCTGAAGGGAAATAAACACGCTTTGAATTAATTTGAAAAGTTTCATCTCCAATTATTATTCCATTATTTGCTAAGGGATTTAATGGCAATACTGTATTGGCTGGCATATATAACTCCTTTTGTTGTTTATCCTGAAAATCACACAGCTGATAATATTACACTTAGATATGAAATCAAGTGCTTATTTGCGTAATTGTTGAAGTTCCTCGATTTTTAATAAAAAAAGTCATGCTACCCACTATGAAAGTTATGTTATCGCCTAAAAGAAAAAAGAGATCGAACAGATGCGCGATTCTGATCGAGTGCGTTACCGTTTAAGGTAGTTCTGCTGGTTGCCAAAGCATGAAGCAAGGTAATAATTACTCAAACACTGGTTATGCACTATATGGAAGTAGAGTTAAGCTTAATGAAAGGGATCTTAAACATAACAAACGCCTCAAGAGGGACTGTCAACGCATGGCGTTGTCAGCCCCTTAGGCGGGCGTTATGCAACTCAGGTAAATTTAGGGGTTCAATCTTTTTAGATTTCTCCGGCCATTCGTTTTGCGTTGTCGGCAAATGAGCATTTTTACCCTAAAATTCGTGGTTAACTCAAGCCGTAAAACAGGCAAGGTTCTTTGTTTGCCTCAATCATTTTTAGCGTTGGCTTGCTGCCAATTCAGCGGGCGCAAAGTGTGGAAAGGGCAAGTTTATCGAGCATTTTGTACTTGCTGAAGTTTTCGCTCGTTGAGTTTTCCTGACACAAACGCTTGGTTTGTTGCTGAAAGGTGGACTTTGTTTTGGCGGCTTATTTATCATGGCTCTTACTTGGTTGGATTCTTGAA
>NZ_JAHGUP010000156.1 GCF_001989995.2 Vibrio anguillarum | reverse complement strand
AAGCGGAGAAGAGCCCTTTAGGTATGGGAAAGTTGCTTAATGAAGTGTCCAGTTTTGCAGGCACCGATCACTTCCACCAAGTAATGTGATGTTGACACATGTGATTATCGCTAAAGTCAACATCACAACTATCATCCGACTATAGCATTAGAACTCATTTGACTTACATCAATAAGCAATTAATTGCTATCTATTCGCACGCATAAAAAGTAAGTTATAGTGTCGTGGAGTAGTACACGATAATGATTAGTTGGAGGAATTCGTGTCAGCAAAAAGTTTAGAGGAAATTACAAAAGGTTATTTTTCGGATATCCGAGATGGGTTAGAAAGCAAACGTTCTAAAAGAATTATAGGTAATGAAAATTTCTCAACAGAGTCATTTGATGAGTTGTTTGAATCGGTTGATTTATATAAGAGCGCTAGTGTTTCGCGTCGTTTAAAAGCGGAATCGAGCGGGGAGCTTACGGCTCCAGAAGAGTACACCTATCAGAACGCTTTACGACCATGGTTTAATAAGGTTGGATTAAACCAAAGTAAGGTAGGCCCGCATCCAGATTTCGCTCACTTAAAGGATTCGGGTGAAGTAGAGTTTCATCATATTGTGACAATGTTTGTAGACATAAAAAGAAGCTCTAGACTGTCTTTGTTAATGCCTTTACAAGATGCATATGTGGTAAAAAACCGAATTCTTCAAGCATGCGTTGATGTGATTCGTGCATTAGATGGTTACCCACATCGACTTATGGGAGATGCCGTTATGGCTTTTTTTGGTGGGAAAGGCAATTGTCCTGAAGATGCGATAGCTAATGCTCTAAACGCATCTTCAGCGTTAAAGCTAATTCTTACTGAAACGGTTTTCCCAGAACTAAACAAACTTATAGGCAAAGACGTTAACCTAGGAGTTCGTGTGGGGTTAGATTATGGCTCTCGTAAAGAGGTTGTTTGGGCCAATTATGGTTATGGTGATGCATCGGAAGTTACTGCTCTAGGTATACCAGTAGATCTTGCTTCAAAAGCCCAATCTCAAGCACGAACGAACACAGCTATGTTGGGGCAAGGTATTTTAGATTATGTTGACTTTCCAGATAGATATTCTGAAATTAAGACCGTAGGTAAAGATAAATCTGAGGAACGATATATATTGCCTAATATGAGCGACGAAAATGGCATTCCAATAAATCGTCGATGTCGTTTATTAAAAATGGAAATGTATCAAGATTTGTTACCAGTTCCATTAAATTGGAAAACTCTTGGAAGTAGTCGATTAACCTATCGAGATAATATTAAATTCAAATGCTACTACAGGAAGAGTGATTCAGATGGATGGGAAGAATATAAATCAGTTTCTTATTTTTTAGAAAAAGATATGAAATTAAAGTTTGTGTTGGAGATATTAAATCCAAATGAGCTTTCATCTCTATATCCTCTTAATGCAAAGTTTATAAAGAACAACCATGGTAAAGAAGCGCTTCAAAACGAAGAAAATGGCCTTACAGATACCAAAGTCCGTCAGATAGATAAACCTACCGATATGTATCAAAGTTCAATTGTACTTGATTTTCCAGAAGGTACTGCATATCGGGGACTGCATACTATGGAGGTTTCATTATCACCAAAATCGAATTTAAATGTTGTTATATATAGCGATATAATTGGTGTCTTCATTAAGTAATTAAATGAGGGGGGATGTTCCCCTCATATTTCATTTGCAGATTGATAAGAACTTAGTAAATTCATGATGCTCAATAAAATAAACCATAGTAGCCAAGCCTATCAATGAAATTGATAGCGCCACCCACAACCAATGTAAACTTTTTTTGAAGTTTTTCATCTTGTTAAAGCATATTTCTGAACAAATCCAATGATTTTCAAGGATGTCTTCATTTAAATTCTTTACAAACATATCATTGTTTATATTTATGCTTTCATAATATAGCTTAAACTGCTCTAAACTAGGGGTATTTGAAGCTATTGATGCAAAAGATATGATTGATTCTTTTTCTGATGGCTTAAGGTTTGGTGAAAATATAGTTTTTATAGTATAAAAGAACACAATCCAAGGTAATAACACCAACCCTAGAATTGCAATCGTCAAAGTTGCTGATATTACAGCATTGTCATCAGTTATAACGCTATAAAACAACGTTGAATAAATACCTAAAAATGTAACAGCAGCAGCTAGGCAAAAAGATGCTTTTTGATCAGCGGCCAGAGTGTAGCTATCTGTTCTTCGTAATGACTCAAAGAGTATCTGTGTTTTGTCTACCATGTTACTATCCCTGAATGATTTATCTGATGTATATATCAGACGCCTGACATAAATAATGTATGATTACGTTTTGATGACGATCATAACAGATTCATGTCTGTTGTTATATTCGAATGACACAGAAGCTAGAGCGCAGTTCTCTCAGGCATCCTCTCTCATTAATCTTAACCCTCCGCAACAAACAGCCTTTTACATAATATTTTTGGGTGCTGATTTATTTTTGTCCAGTTACGAGCAGAGCCGTTCAACATCCAGACATAACTATAAGTATCTTAAACTCAGTAGCGCAACCCGTTGCTGAGTAATCGCACTAAAACACAAAGGGGCAATTCTGTTTTAGCAGGATGCCCAGTCAACACAAAACTGGACATAAACGTGTTTGAAGGTTTGCTTGTGTATAGAGACTCTGGATTAGTTTAAGGGCTCTTCTCCGCTTA
>NZ_JAHGUP010000155.1 GCF_001989995.2 Vibrio anguillarum | reverse complement strand
AAGAGATTTGAATAAGTTACATACAAAAACGATGCTTACAAAAACCTAAATTTCACAGCGTTCTGAGCCAAAGAGAGCCACTTGCAGAATCAACAACAAAGAAAGCGCCCTTTCAGCGACCGCCAAACCTTTTACGTCACCAGATTTTCAGGGCTGAACTTCAGCAAGTGAATCAGTCAAAAAAGCATTTTAATTTAAGCGATTTGAAACTGACGAAACTCAACACAAACCAGATCCAAAACTTAATTGAGGCAACCCAAGAACCTTGAAAGCGATCAATCTCAGGTTGTTCAAGAATCCATTTCGACCAAGCCAACTTGCCGAAAACACGGAACGAATTCTCAATGAAATCGTAGCTTGGACCCTAAAAACTGACCAAACACATAACGCTGAATTAAGCTGCTACCAACGCACAAAGCCATTGAAAGCAATGCACCGTAACCACCAAACCATTTTGGAACCAATTCAACCACGCGTTGGTAGTCAGGCTTGAATTTTTTGTTAGGTGTTACTATTTCGCATTCATTAACTTGGCAAAGAACGACTAATTTAACGCATTACGATAAACGAAACCTAAACCTTTTACTCAATTTGGCAGCCAAATGCGAGTAACTTAAAACAAGTATTCTGCTGATTTGATTGATAAAACCAAAGCGCCTTTGCGCCAGTGGAACATTCAGCCAACCTACGCCATTTTCCAATGAAGCAACCCACGAACATTGGCATGGGAAAGAGTTAAAGATACGTGGTGATTTGGAAAAACAAAGCTGATTTGCTGACATCCGTAAA
>NZ_JAHGUP010000154.1 GCF_001989995.2 Vibrio anguillarum | reverse complement strand
CCACTTAATGCGGCGTTATGTGTTTGATGAGTTTTTGAGGTTAATTCTACGATTTCATTGAGAATTCGTTCCGTGCTTTCGGCAAGTTGGCCTGGTCGAGCTGGATTCTTGAACAACCTGAGATTGATCGTTTTCAAGGTTCTTGGGTTGCCTCAATTAAGTTTTGGATCTGGCTTGTGTTGAGTTTCGTCAGTTTCAAATCGCTTTAATTGAAATGTCCTTTTGACTGGTTTTCTTGTTGCCATTCAGCTCTGAAAATCTGGTGACGCAAAAAATTTAGCGGTTGCTGAAAGGGCGCTTTCTTTGTTGTTGATTCTGTAAGTGGATCTCTTTGGCTAAGATCGCTGTGAAATTTAGGTTTTGGTAAGCATCGTTTTTGTACGTAACTTATTCAAATTCCTTCATTTCTACGGTGGTTTACTTTGAATTCACGGTAAAATTCACATAACAAGCAATTCAAGTGGATTCTCAACGCGTGGCAGTTTTACTATGCGTCAGGTAAAGTGCTTTAAGGTGCAATGCAGTGGCTTGGCCAGTGCGTTGTTCACCACTTAATTGGGCGTTATGCAACCGAGTA
>NZ_JAHGUP010000153.1 GCF_001989995.2 Vibrio anguillarum | reverse complement strand
TTAGTGCCGTCATGAAGAAGAAAATAAGAAAGATTCTGAAGCGGATAATCAAAGTCAGAAAGTGACTGAGCTACCATGCGGTAATCAAAATCAAAGTTGTAAGCGATGACTTTTTTGCCGAACAAAATAGACTTGATTTCATTCCAAACATAATCAAAAGATGGTGAGGACTGAACATCAGCATCAGTAATGCCATGAATTTTCTGAGCATCATCAGGAATAGAGCGAAGAGGTGAAACCAAATTACTGTAAAGAACATCACCCGAAAGAGCATCAATAATTGAAATTTCACAGATACGAGCGTCAGAGTCTAGGCCCGTGGTTTCGGTATCGATAATAACGGAGTTTTCTAAATTGAGTGTTTGCATGACAACCCCCTAAAGTTGTTTGAGCGGCCACCCCAGAAGCTTAGGGAGCGACCAGAGCGGCCTAAT
>NZ_JAHGUP010000152.1 GCF_001989995.2 Vibrio anguillarum | reverse complement strand
GCCCCTTAGGCGGGCGTTAGTTTTTTCAGGTCAAATCAATACAAACGTAGTTGGTCGATAAAATGAAAAATAAAAATGGTTATGTAAGTGTTAGTGGCTCCGAGATTTATTACGAGCTTTCAGGTAATCATGACGGCAAGCCATTATTGATGCTTCATGGCGGTCTTGGTTCGTTGAATGAGTTAAGTTCAATTCATAAATATGTTGCTGCTGACTATCAATTGATAAGTATAGATTTCCGTGGTCACGGAAAGTCTCTTTTAGGCAATCGTCCACTTAATTACATGCAATATCAACAAGACGTTCAGCATGTTCTTAACTATTTGGGTATTGAGAAATATTCGATTTTTGGTTTTAGTGACGGTGGTATCGTAGGTTATCGTTTAGCAATACAAGAACCGGAGAGAGTATCTTGTTTGGTGACACTGGGTTCGCAGTGGCGATTAGAGGCAGATGATCCATCGGTTGAATTACTAAGTGGTTTGACGGCTGAATTTTGGGCATCAAGGTTTGCCGATGATGTTGCTTTATATGAGGTGTCAAATCCTAAACCGGATTTCCCTAAACTCGTAGACGCTGTAAAAGCAGTCTGGCTTGACACAACAGAATCTGGCTACCCACATGAGTTAGTTGAAAAAATCCGTTGCCCGACATTAGTAATGCGAGGTGATAATGACTTCTTGTTTTCGTTGGATGAGGCAGCGGCTTTAAAGTCGAAAATTGTAGGTTGTGGTTTTGCCAATATTCCATTGACAGCACATTCGTCGCATCAAGAATCACCGGAATTGGTGGGTAAAATGTTAGAGCAGTTCTTGTTGCAGCACAAAAACTAACAAACGGCTCAAGAG
>NZ_JAHGUP010000151.1 GCF_001989995.2 Vibrio anguillarum | reverse complement strand
TTGAGCCGTTTGTTATAAGCTGCCACTAAACGTTTGGATTACTTGAGTTATTAAATGAATACATGCGTATTTCATCCCTTGGAAGCCAGCCTAATTTTTCGTAAAAATTTTGCGCATTAACATTATTGCTATAAACAAATAAATGCGTCTTTGAAACACCAATCGAAGTCAAAGCATCAACTGATTTTTCAACCAAAGCTTTACCTATTTTTTGGCCTCGAAATTCTGATGAAACAGCCAAATGTTGCAGATACCCTCTGCGACCATCGGTCCCAACGAGTACCGCACCAATAATGTTATTGCCGCTTAACGCAACAAAACTTAGCCCAGAGTTTCGGTTAAGGTAACTTTCAATGCTTTGTTTAGAATCAGCATCTCTTAATGACAAGCTTTCCGTCTGGCGCCACAGATCAATCACTGAATCGTAATCGGAAATATCCATTTCTCGAATTGTAATCACTAAAGCCTCCAAAGCTTATAACGCCCGGCTAAG
>NZ_JAHGUP010000150.1 GCF_001989995.2 Vibrio anguillarum | reverse complement strand
TGGCATACCTTGATATTTTTGGATAAAACGAGCCACGGCGATAAATGGCTCATGACTGTATTGTTCAAAGAACAACCATTCGTACATTTTAGCCTTTTCATATTGGTCACTAGGAATTAACGCTGTGCCATCTGCAAAATAGCCAAGAATTGCGTTCGACTCTGACAAACAACGACCATCATCCAAAACAACTGCGGGTATTTTTCCGTTTGGGTTAATGGATAAAAACTCGGCTGTTTTTGTGTCACCTTTTAAAATATTGATGTGATGCCATTCATGTTCAATGCCTAAGAAGGCAAGCAACAGCTTGACCTTGTAACAGTTTCCAGATTGGATATCTCCATAAACCTTCACTACAAATCTCCTTTTGTAAACTCAAAAACACATAACGCCCGGCTAAGG
>NZ_JAHGUP010000149.1 GCF_001989995.2 Vibrio anguillarum | reverse complement strand
GGTTTTTGTGATTACGGTGTGATGCGGAAAGTTAGTAGTAGCGTTGGCTGCCCCTTAAGCGGGCGTTAGTAATATAGGTAAATTCCGTGGAAGTGGAAAAATATTTAAAATTATATTTTGGAGATAACCCCAAAAGTAGCTCTCGTGTCGAGAGATTGGAATTAACTGGTAAAATTATTGCGTTACAGTTCGCTAAAAACTCAGATGTTGAAGAGAATATATGCTTAGAGTTCATCAATGAAGTTGAAACTTGGAAAGCGATGGATATACCAAATCGCATTATTGGAGTTGGGATAAATACAGCCCCTATGGCAAAAAATGCGATCTTAAACTCCCTAAAAGCTACGACTAAAAAAGGCCAAATTGAAGCGTTCCATACTTTATATGGATTTGGAATTTCTAGAAATAATGAGTTCAACAGACGACCAGCAAAAGTGGCTAGCGCAGCTGCAAGGTTCCTATTTCCTATAGGGTGGGGTGTTGTCGATTGGCGCAGTGCTGCCATCGCCCAAAGCTTTGACGACGAGACTGATATTAACGTAGTCAAAGAGAAAGCCAACTCGCATGACAAAAGTGATTGGAAAACTGCCTACTCAATGATTGACTCTCACCTAGCAGTACAGCTAAATCAAAAATATCAGCAAATAGGGGTGAAATTTGGAATTGCCGAGAATGCTGTTGTAGATCAGTTTCTTTTTGGCATCTCTCTGTCATTGTGGCCTATTAAAGCGACAAAAAATAAGTGTGACAAATATTACTAACAAAGCATTTAAGAGTGATTCCCAACGCTTGGCAATTTTCATTCCATCGTCGGGTTTAGTGTTTACGGTGGTCTGGTGGGGTTTCGTGGTAGCGTTGCTCACACCTTAATGCGGCGTTATGTTTTTAATCAGGTTCAGAGAATCATGGAAGAAAAGAGTCAGTTATTTTTACAGCAGTACCTTCGAACTTTACCTAGTGAAGTGTCTGAAAAATATACATCATTTAGTTCGGATTACTTTTGTGCAGATGAATATAACGCAAATCTATGTGCTGATTTAATTCTACGTGGCGAGAAGCGTGCATCATGCAGCATGGAATACTGGTATAGCCACGAAAGTGAAGTATTACCTATAGTTGGCCACCTTCAAGTGGTCACAAACTGGTATGGTGAACCAATTTGTATCATTGAGATCACATCGGTCTCAAGTTGTCGATTCAACGAAGTGACGGAAGAATTTGCAGCAAGTGAGGGTGAGGGCGACAAATCGCTAGAATGGTGGCGTAATGCTCATTGGAAATTTTTCTCACGTGAATGTGACACTTTAGGTATAGAGCCAAGTGAGGATATGTTATTGGTTTTAGAGCACTTTAAGGTCGTGTATCACTAAAAACATAACAAAGCGTTCAAGTGGGATTTGGCACGCGTGGCATTTTCAGTTTGCGTTGAGTTTGGTGGTTACGGCATTGTGCGGTAGCTTTTGTATTGCGTGCCTGCACCCCTTAACGCGGCGTTATGTGTAATCGAGAGTTCAGGGAAAGAATGAAAGTACTGATATCAGGCTCCAATGGGTATATTGGTAGCCACGTGACTAAGATGTTTGTCGAAAGTGGCTTTGAAGTTTCGACTTACAGCAGGACTAGCGGTGTCTTATCTCCTGCACGGAAGCTTACCAGTGTGCCATCAAATTTCTCTGGTTACTTTGATATCGTTATAAATTGTGCTCGCCCACATTGGTCAGAATTTTCGCCGGAGGAAATAGCTGATATAGAGTCCAAGCTGCTAACGCAGCTGGATAGACTAGCGGCTGAAGGTGCGACAAAAATCCACACGTCGGGTGTTTGGCTATTTGGCAATGCTTCTCACAATGACCTTAAAGAATTTAGGCTTAAGCCTCTAGAGGCAGTGAAGCCGGACACAGTGACAATAGGTTGCGCTATCAAAAAGAAGTGGCATGTCGTTTACTGTCCTAGTTTGGTTTATGGTGGTGAAAACTGTCAGTTAAAGCGAATTGTAGATTCCTTATCTGACCAAACTCTCCAAGTAGCGATACCATTTCAAGGTTACAATCAATATATCCATGTTAATGACATCGCTCGATTTTATTTGGCACTGGTTCAAGGTAAACGTCCGGCTACACAACATTTTATTGCTGAGACTAAGGGGTATAGTCCCGAAGCGTTTTCTCAGTTGTTACTAGACTTTCAAATCGTAAAGCAGGTTCACAAGAGCAGTTGGAATGACTTTGAGAAATGCCATGGATCTTCGGCAGTCGAAATTGAAAAGCTAAATCTTAACCTTCCAATTAGTCCTTTGTTTGAATCGACAGAGTCATTAAGGAAGTACATAGAAAATTACACATAACAAACAATTTAAGAGGGATTCCCAACGCTTGGCATTTTTGCTTCTACTTCAAGTTAAGTGTTTATGGCACCATACTTTAAGCCTGGGTGGTAGCGTTGCTCACCCCTTAATTGGGCGTTATGCAGTTCTACAGGTTCAACGGAAACTAAAAAAGTAAGCGCCCCATGATCCC
>NZ_JAHGUP010000148.1 GCF_001989995.2 Vibrio anguillarum | reverse complement strand
TCTTGAGCCGTTTGTTATGTCTTCGGTGCAAAAACCAGTTCGAATTTAGTAAGCTATCAAGTACATTACCCCCAACAGCACGCTTAATACATCGTATAAGGATACATTATGTCTAAAGTTGCCATTATCACTGGCGCTAGTCGCGGGATTGGTAAAACTATTTCTCATTACTTTGCTCAAGAAGGATACTCTTTAGTATTACTTGCCTTAAATACCGAAAACCTTGAGCAAGCTAAAGCAGAGTTAAAGTCCCGGTATTCGTCATGCTCCGTGAAGACACTACCAGTCGATTTCAATAACCCTTCTGAAGTTGAAACCATTATCACCTCAATCATCAAAGAACATGGAAACATTGATGCAATGGTTAACAGCGCGGGTGTATTAGCCGCTGGTAACACTAACCTTCCCTTAGCGAAGCTTTCTGAGCTAGTAAATGTAAACCTACTATCTACTATCACTGCTTGTAATTTGGTTGCTGAAAAAATGAAACAGCAAGGCTACGGGGAAATATACAACCTTGGCTCTACTGCTGGTTTAGTACCAGTCCCTAAAATTGCTGCATACTCAGCAACAAAAGCTGCAATTGTTAGCTATAGCCAATCGCTTTATCACGAGCTGCTTCCTTTTGGAGTAAAGGTCTGCTGTTTATGTCCTAGTGTCGTGGATACCGATATGACTAATGATGGGCGTATTGCCAATCGTTTAAAGATTGAAAAACAAGATCTAACAAAAGCACTCAGCTTTATTCGAAGTCTATCTCCTGGAGCAGCTGTCAGTACATTATCTATACGCTGTAGTGTCATAGACTTGGAGTAACCCTTAACCTCCCGAGAGGACATAACGCCCGGCTAAGGG
>NZ_JAHGUP010000147.1 GCF_001989995.2 Vibrio anguillarum | reverse complement strand
CTTTATTATCCGAACACAAATATGTGAGAGAGGAATAAAGTTTCATACTAAAAATTTTCTAAAGCCGCATTGTGCAATGACGTTGCGGTTTTAGTAAAAAAATAAAGTATCATACTAAATAGAAAGAAATGGCTCTACTTCGTAAAAATCGAAGTATTAAAGTGTCATACTAATAATCCAACCATCCCATAAACCATCCTGCCCATTTATCAATATCAGCAGGGTCGATACAACCTTTGTGTTTACAAGGAGGATGAGAGATTCCCTTGAAGTTACCATCTCCACAAATTAGAGAGATATAATCGCGCGGCCAAGCAAGCGACTTCTGGAGCAGTCGCACTTCTAACTCAGCGATTTGCTCAAGCAACGCAACGTTGTCTTTTAACTTTAATACCATGGTCGATATGGAATTCTTCGCATCAGAGGTGTCAACTTCAACAAAGTGATACACCTGCCCATGATAAGTGACTTCGACAATAGCCATACATCTCGGATTAGCATCATCCGCCATCATGTGTTTGGTACAACGCGCCAATTTAGGCAATTTTCTTAGCGGATATCGGTACGTTTGACATCCATGATTAGCTTCCAAACGATCAATAACCTGAAAGAAAGTCTCAAATTTACTTGCATAGAGATGAGCGTCATCACTTTCGTCATTCAAAACGTCATAATCAGCACCGGCAATTGTACCTGTAGCATTATCACCATTAGGAGATAACTTATTGGGAAGTTGTTCATTAGACTCACTATCATCAGGCTTACCGCGATTAGCCTTCCGAGTTTTATCAGTTACTCGATTAGTCTTGAATGGCTTGCGAAATGACAAGCCAACTGATTCTGAATCTAAAACAACACGTTTTTTATCAGGGTCAGCCTCTTCCTCATCATCAAGTTCGTGCTCTTCCGGACGTTTAGGCCTACCTGAATTAGCTCCGCCCCCTTGACCTGTTACCTGCCTTCTGAAATCAGGATGATAAAAATCTAGTTCATCAGGCATACTCGATGGCAAGTCTTCCACCCTTCTAATTTCCCAGACAAAAAAGCTGTTACTGTTCCAATCGTGCCACCCTGACACTTCTAGTTTTGTCCTATTTAAGCGAGGAGGCGTAAAAGAGAAATCCCAAAATTTATACTGCCCACTGGATGTATGCTCTCTCATCATTGTCTGGTGAATACTTTCAAATGAAGTTCGAGCCTCAGGGTCCATCAATATCCAACTCAAGAATCGCCGTGAACGTTCATCATTAAAAGCGGCAATCGGATAGCTAGAACTTGGCATCACATCAATCTGCCAATGCCCGTTTATATTGGTGATATTGAAGTCTGATGACAGTTTTCCGTGTTCCAAACAGATTCTGGACATATAGTTATCATGTAGAAAAAGAACACGTGCTAATTCAAGCTGAGGTAGGAAAACAGTTGGACCATCAGGCACATCAAATTCAAAGCACCGCTGTTCAGAATTGTGCCCATTCCCCATTGAACGAAAAGCAGGGCAATCCCTTAAACGCTTTCTGCCCCACAGCTGAGCATCCCTAATAGTAAAAGCTAACTGTCTTCCTTTTAACTGATTAGACTGATTTGCACTTAATGATTTGTAGCGTCGAATCAATGGAACACCAGCAATGGGTATTGATGGACGATCAAGCTTTTTTGAAAAGCTGAGGTTAATTCCCCAAAACACGTTGCTATTTTTCTTAAACAACGAACCAACGCCCAACACTAACGCATCTTCTGGGATGTGCTTAAATCTGTAATCGCCCATATACCTTCCGTTATTCCTGTTAAAAAACATCTAGCCAGTGGAGTTAAACGCTCTTCACTCAGTCCAGAGCCTCGCAGTAAACGCCACCGTTCAATCTGAATATTTTGTAAATATAGTGAGATGTACTGATTGCCCAATCGTCGAATTTGGTATTGAGCAACCGATTCCGAATACTTAACAAGGAATTGCTTAGTTAAAGGTAAATACCGAAATTTCCTCTCCGGCATAGCCCCAATCTTTAGTTTTGACAGCAAAAAAGTGCTCGACATACGGGGAGAAAAATCATCTTGTTCACACTCTTGTCGCAACTGACATAGTCGACGAACGAGCGAACGATCTCGCTTAGGCCAATCGACCCGCCTATTTTCATATATGATCGGATGCTCGTAACGTCGGTTAATTTTCATTAGCCATTCGTAATCATGTCGATACAACCACATGTATAAACCTTGCGATCTATGTAATCGAGCGTGTTTACACCCGCACTCTTTCAACAGCTTCAGCCATTGAGTTCTTTTGTCTCTATTAATCCGCTTCGGCAAAACCACTGGATGGACATTTCTTTGCTTTTTCGGGTAACACTTTACGTTAACTAAAATGTCAGATGGTGAAATATCTCGGTCTAGTAAACTGGACTGAATGATAAGATGCTGCATAAAGCTGAAGGATTTTCGGTGCTTTCGTAAAATAGTTCTGAACCAGCAGGTATCTCGCTTCGTCAGTGTGAGTTGGTTATCCGACAACCAACCTCTACTCCAGAACGAATGGATACGCTCCCGAACTTCATCATGTTTTACATTGGAACCTCTGTTACAACCGGCTAGCACGACTAAATCATGGTAATAGCAGCTCCATTGATGAGAAGTTGGCGATTTTTGTGGTTCCACTTGCAGAAGTTGTTCGACAACATGGCTGATGCGTAAAGCTTCTTTTTTATGATGCCTTAATGGTCTGCCATCTGGTGTTGTGTCCGCTGCATAAAATTCATGCCGATGTTCGTAGCGTGGTTGAATAGAAAATTCATACAAAGGGGTGGAGTGTTTTGGGCACCATGTAACTCCTGACACTTGCCAGCCACGTATCCAATACCGCTCACCATATTGGGCTAGTTGTTCATCAAAACACTGGGGACAATATCTGAGTAGCTTCGGCTGCTTAACAATTGAAGCAGCAATTCCGAAAACCAAGTGTATGAGCCCTTTGGATTGATTTGCCATCCACCGCATGCCGGCCTGTCTTTTGCCTTCTTCAATAAAAGGCGCATAAATAGGGAAAAGCGTGTGCTGGTATATCAGTGAAGCAGCCGTAATATTCAAAACTGATGGATATTGCCCGGAAATTTGAGCCAGGTGACTCGGTAGGTCAACCGTAGCGATAACCTTGCGGTCTCCATAAACCTCATCCAATAGCTGCTTAGGCGATATGGTTCCGCTATGAACCCCAGCCCTGGCAACCAAGCTGTAAATTAACTCATTTGGATACGGAACGGGGAAACCGAGCATTTAACTGACCTTTTTCAAATCCAAGATAAGTTTATTGGCCTTGAGCGCACTGTACATATCTTCTTTCTTGGTCAGTTGTGAATACACAAATCGCAAATCGCAAGTTTCAAGGCTTGACCAATCTGCACGTTTAACTACTGTCGCTTTCGGTTGCTGATCGACAAACATCTTGCTTTCGTCATACCAATCAAGTACGACCGGCATCATTTCGCGCATCGTCAGTTTGGGTTGTTCACGGAAAATTTTTTCAACCAACGGAATGAGAATTTCAGACTGGCAATCGGTTTGTACGAGTAGCCTGTAAAGCCGCATCGCTTGTTCGTTATTACTGAAAGGTAATTCCGGCTCATCAGGGATCTGATTGATTTTTTGATGAAGGCTAAGCAGTCGTTTGTCGATATCTTCTACTCGGAGATCGGAGTATTTAGCTATCAAGGTTGGATTACCCCGGCGAATAGCATTCAGCATAGGGTGTACCGGTTTAAGTTCATCGTCGTAAACTGAGCGTAAAACGTTAACCGTTATACGCTCCAGTTTTGATGCTATGGCTCGTAGCTGAGCCAAAACAAACAGCTTAACCACGATATCCAAAACACCTTGAGATAGTTCATACCAACAATCTCTGATTTCATCAGTCAGCACTTCATCACGCCGATTAAGCCACTGGTATTTCCAAAGCTTATTTGTAAAAGCAACCCATTCACTTTTGGCATTCGGATTTTCCGGATACTGCGGCATGGGTTGCCAATAAACAGAACCGATGCCGGTGGTTCGTCTTGCAGACTGCAATTCGACTTCAAACAAAGGGCGAGCTTTCGGTGTACCAACCAATATCACCGGAATACCGACGGTATTAACCAGTTCAACGAAAAACTCCAACATTTGCTCTCGGCCAACCGCCTTGCGAATTTTCAAGCGTTGAATTTCATCGATAACCAGAACACCAATAGCACGTTCATTCGCAACCTGGCTCATTAGAGCCAGTAACGTTGGAACACCGTGACGTTTGCGGCCATGCGTATTTTCATAATTAGTACCTAGCCGCTTATCCACCTCACGGAAAAAATTCAGGCATAAACTTTGTTGCGATCCATTATTCGGGCATTCGATTTTCAGATAACTGAGTTGAAAAAAGTTATGTTTTTCGTGATAAATAACCTGAGGGTAGGTAGCAAGAATGCGCTCAAGGGTTGAACTTTTACCACTACCTGAGCATCCGATAAGAGACAGACAGAGCGCTGTCGTTGACACATTTCTGAATTTATAACTCTGTAGATCACCACTCATTACTCTCTGATAACCATTTTGCAGGTGCTTATTAAGTGATCCATCCAATAGGTTTCGACCAACGTAACCACGCCGCATCATGATTGAAATACGTTCTTCCAGTAATACATGCTGGGATAAAGGCTGAAAGAAATCATGAAGCAACGCAGCAACCATGTGAGCCCGTTGTCGTGGTTTGTCTTGCAGGTTATTTAACGAGAAAGTAACTTTGCCTTCCAATCCTTCTTTTAATTGCTTAATTTCCATGATTGGCGGCAACGCCTCGATAAACGGATTCCCGTTGTAGGAAGGATTACTGGTATCCTGATAAACGGCAGTGACATATTCACTAGGCAAACTCATTCGTTATCATCCTCATCATCGAATAACTCATCGACATAGCTCGGGTAGTCATAATCTTCCTCTGGAACACCATGCAAAGGGATGATATCTGCCGTGTCTTTCACATCTCGTTGTATTTTCGGTTTTCTGCTGTCTCGTTCATTTTGTAGTTCAGCCTTTCGGTTCGACCGAATATCACCTATACGTTCAGTATTCGAGATGCTTGAAGTATCCGGGCTTAACTTCTCTGCTTGTCTGATTTTGTCAATCACTCGCTGCTCATGCTTTCGTTTATGCTTATCAGCTCTGACTTTACTTTCAGCATGAGTGTATTTTTTCTGCTCTTGTCGCTGCCACACTTCCCAGAAAGTGCAATTGACAAACTCCCTGGATCGGACGGAAAGTTTGCATACCCAATGCTCGGCACTGTTTCGACTAGGAAACAGATAAATTTCATCGGCAAGGTTGGGATCATATGCCACCAAAACTTTTTGCGGACGAGTCACTTCTTGGGCTCGATGCATCCAACCTTCGACAATCGCCTCTTGGCAGGTGTAGTAGATACCAAAAATGCATATCCCCAAATCAGAGACCGTTGCATCTGCTCTGGGAAGTAAACTTAATCTTACTGCTTCTTCAGGAGCTGAGCGCAAGCGGCCAGTACGGTGCTGAATCCCCCAGTTCCACAGTTCTAATGGCACAGACGGCAAATCAACCGGCATATCGGCAGATCTGTCATAGGTCTTCATCACATGGTACTGGTTGTGATAAAGAATTGAGGACAAGATAATTTCTTTAAAATCTGAAATAGATAACTTGGCATCAAGACGATAATCCTTACCACCACGTTTTTTAACGATGGTTCCCGTCACGACACCAGGAGCGAATGGAGTAAAGTCGGCTTGCAACGTCTTGAAATTGCGCTCAACAATACCCTTAGCGTCACCTCGAAACGGAGGTGTATTTTCAATTCGCACCGAGAAACTTTTTTCGAGATTTTCTATCTGATAGCCAAGCAATTCACCTCTGTCTGCCAAAATAGCATCTGGAAATCCGATTGCAGGCCAATCTTGAGATTCGATCTCTATCCCATATTGGCGACATAACTCAACCTTATCAGTCATCGCGACTTGTAAAGCCTGCATAGCAGCTACATATGAGGGATTTTCAAAACCGATGTAACATCCAACTATCAGACGACTGAATACGTCGATGACAATATAAACAACCGGACGTCCAACAATCCAGCGTCGGTTCACATCGGAAACCACGTAAATATCGGCGATGGTCGCATCAATTTCAAAGCGGGAACCAGGTCCCAAAGCATGCATAGTCGCCGTTCCGGTCAAAGGTCGAATATCTTTGTTATAGGAATTTTGACTTGCCCGGCTTTTGATTTTTTCTATCTGGGTGTATTCACGCTGATAAAAGTGCTTCATCTGCCAGTTGGTTGGAATTTCTGCCTCGGGCACATCAGGAAAATAGGTTTCATACATATCTTTAAAACGCCGATGAGCGTAGGGAAATGAATATCCTTTTTCAGTTAACAAATACTTCTGAATAGCAATCCTGAATAGCTTTTCGATAAACTCGTCAACATTGACCCCAGAGCCAGGATCATACTTTCTGGGGCGCCCTAACTTTGTCTTGCCAGGAGTGCGCTTTTTGCCTTTTGCGCCGGAGTTTTTGTAGTCAGGAAGAAGCGCGTTAACAATCTGCCCCCGCTGCCAGTATTGGCGAATTAGGCGATACAAAGTTTGTTTGGTTGTTTTGTGATTAGCCATGACCAGATCAATAGCTTTAGCGCGCTGTTTCGGCTGATAGTATTCTTCCAGATGGATGATTGGGCTTATCAGTTTATAGTTTTGGTCTCTTTTTACTTGAGCTGTACTGCCATCTTCAGGCGAGAACATAATCAAATAGGAATAGGGATCTTCGACTCGGTGTAACGATTCATCTTGAATCGCCAAATCCAGCGAATATAAGTCAATAATGCTGGGGAATGCGCTTTTATTATCTATCGATATCCAAACAAAATTGTTTCCGAATCGGCTCAAAATCCGGAATCTCTCGTTCTTATACTCCAGAACCTCATTGATTCGAAACATGACGAGCTCCTATTAAGTTCCCCATATTCTCGACAACAAAATCCTTACCTTTTAACAGATGGAACGGTTTGGACAACATATCAAAGTAGAAACAGCGATTAGCCAGTAATTGCCTGATTTCATAAATAGAAGAACCATCAGGCTGATTGTAAATACGGTCAGTCAACTTACAGATATCAGTAACCGTTTTATTCGGATTTTGCTGAAAAAGGTCACTGTAGTACGCCGTCCTGTCTAATAAAACTTCATCTTCAATCTCATCCTGCTCAGCCGGGTATATCCAGCTAATATTCTGGACAAGCATTTGGGATACATCGTTTTCTGTGACCAGGAACCAAGGGACCTTTTTCAGTAACCAATACCGACGTTCAATTTCCAGTTTTTCAATAACCCGGGGATCTTTTAAAACATTAGTGTACTTGGCTTGAATGACATACTGTGGAAGTTGGAGATCTAAGCCATCAACCAAAAAATCTGATGACATATACAACTTCACACCTGCTTCGACGGGATGCTTGATTCCATTCTCATGGGCAATATCAAGCGTATCTTCGCGTTTAAGAGGAAACTGCTCGCGAATATCAGTTGTTTGGGAGTTCCATTCAAGAGTTAAAAATACGGCAAGTTCTAAATCAGATAGTAAATGATGAGTACGCTGGCTTTTATGACCAAAGACACGATGAGAACGACCATCGGATGGAACATCCCGAACCGTTATCCAAGGAAGATAATCAACACCCAAGCCATTCCCCCGGCCTTCTTTTATCCAGCGCTTGTATCTAGCCTCTGAGGGAGAGTACTTACTTTTTGCCATATAAAACTGTCGTCATTGCTCATAAATCAAGCATAGCCAGAGTCAGTTTAGTATGCAACTTTATTACAAATATAAAGCGCCAATATTCCAAAGGCAATCAATGTCAATATTATTAATAATTTAAGCAAAACATAACAATTCAGAAGTCATTAGTTGGAACTGTCTAATATGCCATCATAGTGATACCATATAACTTCATAGTCTGTTGTGATTAACAAGGTATACAGCTTTCAAGAAACATATGTATTGCTTAAAAAGCAAAGACTTAATACCAAAAGGTTCTTCAAGAGAATTAATTGAAGCATTAGCAATGGAAATTCATTAATGGATACAATACTACTAGCACTAGATTTAGCGCTTTTAGGAGAAGCTACACATGATAGCTATACTGTCGTTACCTTTGGTTTCGCAGCAGCAATTTTCGGCCTTTTGATCGTGATACTCGATTTTTGCACATCAAAAGCAACGAATAAAAACAGCCTGTTAAAGTTGTCATACAGTGGCTGGAATGGAGTGTTTGTTGTTGTATTATGGGGGGTTGGTGCAGGAATCGCAGGTCTTGTGGGTGCTGCTTCTGATATTTTTGAAGTCAGCCGGACTGCTAGTGTATTTGTTGGAGCAGCATGGCCATTGGTACTTCCACGATTGTTAGCCTCTGCAAGCAGTGAACTATCCAAAGAACGGGTTTCTACGGAGTAAAGTATGTTGAATTTTTTATTAGGCCGCTCTAGCTTCCACAAGAAAAAACAAGTCATCGATTCTATCCGTGAATTCGATAGGTTTGATGACGCTGAAGGAGTCGAAGAAGCTGACGCATTGCTGATCTTTAAGAGTGATACTCAACAGTGTTGGTTGGTTTTTACGAGCCTTAGAATGTATTTCGTCATCGACGATGCTGAACAATCTCTTTTAAAACCCATGTGGGCTCGCGATAAAGAAAATATGGTTGTTGATAGCCGCATTGACTTACATATCAAAGATGAAAAGTACTCCAAAGAAACTGGTAAGCTTTATTTCGGTCAAATGAACAACGGAATTTTTTACACATTATCCTTATTTAGTGATGTGGGTTTGCCTGGAATAATTTTGGCACTGGCTAATAAGCACTTTATAAAAGGGAAAGGTTGAACTAGTGGTCGAAAAATTTAATGAAAAAGAAGATTCTCTTGTTTTCGATGTGGACGCTCAGTTAATCACAGAGTTAGGTGAAAGGCTTGTCAGTAGGAACCATATTGGTATTTCTGAGTTGATTAAGAACGCTTACGATGCCGATAGTCAAACTGTCGATGTGTCATTGACTAATGCATCACGTTATGACTTAACAAACTCAGAGCTTGTTATTGCCGACAAAGGTCTTGGTATGACTTTTGATATCATTGAAAAAAACTGGATGACTATCGGTACTAGCAACAAGCGAACTAACCCATTTAGTAAGTTATATGGTCGGCCAGTAACGGGTAACAAAGGTATCGGTCGCTTTGCATGCCAACGACTTGCCGAGCAGCTAGAACTCACAACTTGTGCAAAGACCGAACAAGGATTTGAACATACTACAGTTTTATTCGATTGGGACGATTTTATCCCTGGCGTACCGCTATCTAACGTGCAATGTCGTTATAATACCTATATCTCATCAGAGGGCGAGATTGGTACAACTCTTAAACTAAAGCGGTTAAGAGAGCGTGTAACTGAGCGTGACTTCAAAATGATACTTAAGAGCATCACTTTGATTTCTATTGCTATGCCCGCAAAGCGCAAAGGTTTTGCAGAAGACCCTGGTTTTTCTTCCAATATTACCGCTCCAGAATTTAGAAGCATTATAGGAAGTGCAAGCTTTAAGGCTGATGAGAAACTCCTTAGTTCTGGATGGGGAACCGTTGTAGGTCGTATCGATGATGATGGCTTTCTATTCTTTGAACTAGAAAGTAAGAACTCAGAGCTTCAGGCTTACTCTTATTTAAAAGAAGAATTTCTTCCTCTAGCCGGTATTTCATTCACTATCCATGTAGTACCACTTAAAAGCCGTGATGGAATTGAATATCGTCGAGATCCAACCTTGTTGACAAACTCTGTTTTAAAGGATGTGACCGGTACGCATGCCGGAATAAAACTTTATCTGAATGGATTTAGGGTTTACCCATATGGCGATGTGAATGAAGGGGATGACTGGTTAAGTATTGCTCATGACATATCTCGTCGCCGTGGTCCAAGTGATTACCCTGAATTAATAGACCTAGCTTCTGAGATGGGTCTAGAAAAACCTAGTAGAGTAATGTTAAATCACCCTGGTACGAGATCACTTATTGGTGATGTTGTCATTTCAGGTAAAGCCGTTGAAGCTTTTCAAGTTAAGATGGACCGTGAAGGCTTAGTTGCTGATGCTAACTTTAAGAGCCTTAAAAAGGCTATTCGCATGTCTCTAGATTGGGCAACGATAAATTATGAAGCTTGGTTGATTCGCGAGCGAAAGAAGCAACATGCCAAGAAGTTAGAGGCATTTGAGAAGTCTATTGGAAATGAGTTTGAAAGTACTGAGAGCCGAATAACTAAGGCAATCAATACTCTTTGGTCTGGTTTTGATACTTATGAAGAGGAGAACGAGGAACTAGGTGATATTGACAAAATAGAGCTTCCTTTAAGAGCAGGTGATAACGTTGTTCTGCCTTCTGACTCAACGAAACCAGAATCAAAAGTGCCTGATATTGAATCGGATAAAAACGTCTCTTCGAGCTTGGCTCCCTCTAAGGTTATTTCTAAAGATATAAAAGTCAAAAAAGATAATGCTCAAGCCTACTTATTATCTGAATATAGTGATCTGCTCCAGCCAGAC
>NZ_JAHGUP010000146.1 GCF_001989995.2 Vibrio anguillarum | reverse complement strand
AGTCTGGCTGGAGCAGATCAGTCCTCGTCTTTCAAGTGACCTTGCGAATGTGGAAAACGGCCAAAACAAACCAATTCACGAATCGTAAATCGCATGTTGATGTTGTTCGATTGTCTTAGTACCGCTAAGTGTTTCGCTAGCTCTTTGCTATCCCAGTCAGCAAGCAGCTTATCGCCAATAAGCACTTCACCGGCATCACTCTCTGTTAGGCGACTGGCCACTGAAAGCAGTGTACTCTTACCTGCACCATTTGGGCCAATAATAGACGTAACCCTCCCTTTTGGGAACATAGCGCTCGCATCGTCAACAACCAGTGATTTGCCATACTTCTTACTTAACCCTGTTAATTTAATCACTATTTATTACCTTTACTGAATTCTGGTACGTAACAACAAGAACATAAAATTAAAACCGCAGACCCAATTATTAATCACACATACCGGTGTTAAAGAATAGGGAGGATCACCGTGCCTAAGCGCTTCTTTAAGAGTTCGGATACAAAAGCTAATATGTATGGCGTTAGCAGTTATGCCAGTCGAAAATGGTAATAAAGGCAGACCGCTTAATTAGCTCGAATGTGCGATAAACTACATTTCATATTATTGCATAAATGAATGCGTATGATATCATAAATAAAAATGACATCCATTCTCATTATCTTTTGATTTGTTTAGACTAGTGAGGCTCTGTTTCACCCTAATTACTTTACATCTGTAGTAGATCTAAAAATTTTTGAGAGTTTAGTTGTGACCTTATTTTTTATTAAAAAGAAACATAGTTACCATTTTTTAGAATTCGACATTTATTGATGGTGATTCTATTTTATGAGTACTTCATTCTACTTGATTTTCCCCTGAATTTAGATGCTAGATGCGTCTCAATATCCCTACTATTTTGAAGAGCATTCTAAATGACTTTTCGTACGATTCTGGCGTTCTTAACTTTGTGCGCTACATCTCTTTTTTTTGGTGCGAACCAGATCGAGTGGTCATTATTGCCGACGCTTAATGAGAAAGCTTGGTTGCCTATTATAGCCAGCAGGTTACCAAGACTCGTGGCTCTGATTCTTACGGGGTCCGGCTTGGCGATGTGCGGCGTTATTCTCCAACACATCGTTAGAAATCGTTTTGTTGAACCCGGAACTACCGGCAGCCTTGATGCGGCCAAACTAGGTATTTTGGTTTCAATCGTGATGCTGCCATCATCAGACAAATTGGAACGTATGTTCTTTGCTGTCCTGTTTTGCTTTGCCGCTGGCTTGGTCTACATCGCTATAATACGTAAGGTTAAGTTCAGTAATACTGCGTTGGTTCCAGTGATTGGCTTGATGTTTGGTAGTGTACTCAGTGCACTTGCTGAATTTTACGCCTATCAAAATAATATTTTACAAAGTATGTCTGGCTGGTTGATGGGGGACTTCTCCAAAGTGGTCCAAGAGCATTATGAAATCATTTTTTTGATCTTGCCTATAACCTTGTTGACCTACCTCTATGCTCATAGATTTACAGTGATGGGGATGGGGGAAGATATAGCCTCCAATTTAGGCATCAGTTACGCCATGACCGCCGCATTAGGGTTGATACTCGTTTCAATCACGGTTGCAGTCACAGTAGTGACGGTGGGCGCCATTCATTTTGTTGGCTTAGTTATCCCTAACTTAGTGGCGCTAAAATACGGCGACCACCTCAAAAACACTTTACCTATTGTTGCATTGGGCGGTGCCTCGCTACTGATTTTTTGCGATGTCATTAGTCGGGTAGTGCTTTTTCCGTTCGAGGTGCCAATAGGTTTGACCGCAAGTGCCGTAGGTGGAGTTATGTTTCTTGCCTTTTTGCTTAAGGGAGCAAAAGCATGACACCACTTAACTTGAACTTACGAGTGAGTGTTGTACTCGTGATCCTGTTATCTATCGCTTTTATTTTCATTAATTCAGGGTTTGACCTTGAGTACATCATCCCCAGAAGACTCATTAAACTCAGTGCGATCATAATCGGGGGCAGTTGTGTGGCTATCTCTGCTGTCATTTTTCAAGCCTTGGCCAGAAATCGCATATTGACGCCATCTATCATGGGTTACGAGTCCATTTATCTTGTATGGCAAGCTCTACTCTTATTATTTGTAGGCACCTCTGGCAGTGCTGTTTTGGGAGTGGTGGGTAATTTTGTCGTATCAGCGGTACTCATTTTGTTGTATTCATTCTTTATTCAATTCTGGGTGCTCAAGCGATTTCAACATGATATGCATCAAGTGTTGCTGATTGGATTTGTACTGACCATGGTACTGACAACGGTTGCTCAATTTATCCAGATTAGAATCAGTCCTGGAGAGTTCTCTATCTTACAGGGGTTAAGTTACACCTCATTTGAAAGGGCGAAACCATCTACATTGTTATTTGCTGGCACTGTGTTGAGCATTCTCGCCCTCTTTGCCAATAAATGGGCGAATGAGCTAGATGTGATAGGACTAGGGCGAGATCAAGCAATGTCATTAGGACTTAACGATACGCACTATATTCCGAAATACTTTGCTGTCATCGCAATTCTTGTGGCCATCTCTACTAGTTTAGTTGGACCAACGGCGTTCATGGGGGTTTTCATTGCCAACATTGCTTATTCCATCACAGGTTCTCCGCGTTACAGACACACCTTACCGATGGCTTGCATCATCGCTATTGTGATGTTTCTAACGGCTCAATTGATGGTTGAACACTTTTTTAATTATAAAACAACAGTCTCTATTTTAGTCAACGTCCTTTGTGGCGGGTACTTTCTTGTCATCACTATGCGAGCAAGAAGCCAGCTATAGAGTCTGCTTATCGCCTGTTTATTGGCAACTTACTGCAACATAAGGATCCTCACCCCATGTTTAAAAGTACCCTAAATCTTGCTGTCGCACTTGCTTGCGGCTCCCTTGTAACTCTAACGGGCTGCGAGCCGACTGCCGCTCAATCTCAAGTCGTTCAGCCATTAGAAACCCCTATCGTGATTGAACACAACTTAGGTCAAACCGTTATTTCAAACCGTCTTCAAAGAGTAGCTGCACTCGATATGAATGAAGTGGATTTCTTAGACCAGTTGAATGTACCGATTGCAGGTATGGTAAAAGACTTTATCCCTGATTTTTTGGCGAAATACAAAAATACTCCAGACATTGTCGATCTTGGCGCGATAGTTCAACCTAATATGGAAAAAATCTATGAACTGAGACCCGACCTGATATTGATGACTCCACTGCATGCCAATCAATATGAAGAACTCTCTAAGCTCGCACCTACGATACATTTTGATATCGATTTCCGTAATAGTCATGGACATCACGTCGATATAATTAAACAACACGTTATTGATCTCGGTGAGATCTTTGATAAGCAAGAGCTTGCACAAAAGAAAGTCGCTGAAATTGATGTCAAGGTCGATGAGGTGCGAGCTATCACGGCTGAACGTTCTGAAAAGGCCTTAGTTGTAATGCATAACAATGGTGCTTTTAGCTCATTTGGCATTGAGTCTCGCTATGGTTTTGTCTTTGATGTACTGGGAGTTAAACCTGCGAGTACTGAAGTTGCCGCAAATTTACATGGTCAGCCGATTTCCAGCGAATTTATTAATCAAGCCAACCCTGACATTCTTTATATCATTGATCGGACAGCTGTCATGGAAGGTAAACCGATTATTGATGCGGAACATTTGGCAAATCCTCTTCTTCGACAAACTAAAGCATGGAAAAACGGCAAAGTGATCTTTGTTGATGCTGATGCCTGGTACATCACTTCAGCAAGTATCACATCACTAAAAATTATGATTGATGACATTATCAAAGGTTATCAAAACTAGATTTAAAAATAATAAGCCAGACCAACGAAGTCTAGCAAAACAAGTCAGTTACTATTTACTAGTACAGATGTGAGCCAACCTAAAATAGGATAAAAAGGAATAATCAATGAATCACCACTATCATCAGATAGCGAATTTATCTAAAAAATGCTCAGTCAGTGGCAAGCCAACCCCAAGTCGTATCGCTCTTTTAGTCGCACTTCAAATAAGTGCTTCGGCATTGCCAATCAGTATCGCTCATTCTGAAGATCAAACTGATGAGTCAGTCACTGTTTACGGCCAAGCTAATGAAGCGTATGCGGCAGGAAAAATCTCACAGGCAACTAATATGGGGATGCTCGGCGATAAAGACTTCCTAGACACTCCTTTTAATGCCATTGGATACACAGAAAAACACATTCAAGACCAGCATGCACAAGATATATCCGATGTCATCTCTGCTTCTGATCCTTCTGTTTTTACCAGTGGGGAAACCGGGTTAAACAAAGAAAGTTTTAAGATCCGAGGGTTCAGTTCGGATATTGGCGATGTAATGTTCAATGGTTTATATGGTATCGCTCCTTACTATCGTAGCTCTCCAGAGATGTACCAACGCATCGATGTACTGAAAGGCCCGGCTTCTTTGCTTAATGGTATGCCACCGAACGGTTCCGTTGGTGGTTCGATCAATTTGGTGACTAAACGAGCTCAAGAAGCGCCCAACACCTCCTTTACTGGCACTTATATGTCGGATTCTCAATTTGGCGGTCATGTTGATATTGGTCGCCGTTTTGGTGAAAACGAACAATTTGGGGTTCGTTTTAATGGGGTTTTCAGAGATGGGGATGCGTCAGTTGATGGTCAAAGTCGTAAAGCGCAACTCGCATCGTTGAGCCTTGATTGGCGTAATGATATTGCGCTGATTGAAGCCGATTTATACTTTAGTACAGAGCGAGTTGATGGTGCAAATCGAGGTTTAAGCATAAAGTCTGGCGTTGACGTGCCGTCACCCCCTTCGTCAGATACTTTACTTAGCCTAAGTTGGGCATACAATGACAGTGATGATAAAGGCATGATGATCCGCGCAGAACTCGATATAACTGATTCCATAACGGTTTACAGTGCGTTGGGGGCTAGTCGTACCGACTTTGATTCAAATGGTGCGCAAAGTGTCAAAATTAAAGATAATACTGGTGATCTTGAGGTTTCTCTTGGTTCTGTGAAGCTAGACAGCAAACGTACTTCAGGTGAGGCCGGAATTCGAAGTAATTTTGATACCGGACCTGTCGAGCATTATTTAGTACTGAATAGTACCTACTTTAGAGAAGATAAAAACGATAATCCCGCAGGAAATAATGCGGCTGAATCATGGACGGCCAATATTTACGATCCAGCATGGGGGCCTGAAGATTCTAGCTATGACAACTATTATAAACTACTGGTCGATTCCACACAGATCAGTTATGGTATCGCTGATACCTTATCTTTAGCTGATGGCAAATACCAACTCACATTAGGTTTACGTCGCCAAAGTATTGATTATGAATCAGGAATCAGCTGGAATGGGAGTGCTTTTCCTACAACCAAGTTCAAGGAAAGCACCTACACCCCGGCGATTGCCGCGTTGTACAAACTTTCTAACTCAGCTTCTCTTTACGGTAACTACACCGAAGGTTTAACAAACGGAAAAACAGCAGGCTCAGGAGCCGCTAACGCAGGTGAAGCGTTTGAACCACAAAAAACCAAACAAACAGAAGCTGGCCTAAAGCTTAACATGAACGACTTTGCTCATACTTTCAGCCTGTTTGAGATCAAAAAGCCTAACGGATATCAAGATCCAGATACAAATATTTACTCTTTTGGTGGCGAGCAACGTAATCGAGGCATTGAATGGGGGTTCTACGGTACGTTATTAGAGGACTACACGCTGACTGGTGGTATCGCTTATACAGACGCAGAGATCACTAAAGCTACAGATGTCACAACTGAGGGGAAAAAAGCGATTAAGTTACCCGATCTTCAAGCTAAGTTAGCATTGGAATGGAACCTACCAACGATGCGTGAACTTACACTTATTGGTCAAGCAAATTACATGTCAGAGCAATATATTGATGCGCAAAACACTCAATCACTGTCTGCACAGACTATTTTTGATTTAGGTGCTCGCTATAACTCTACCATCGCCAATCAAAGTGTCATTTGGCGTCTTGCGGTCAACAACGTAACCGATGAAGCATATTGGACTACCACCCATTACGCTAACCTTGCGTTGGGTGCCCCTCGTACGGTGATGTTATCTGCTACAGCCGATTTCTAATCTCGGTCAATTTTGCCCTTGACCTTTCTGGTTAGGGGCACTTCTGAACGGCTACTCTTGAATTCAACCTAACTTTAGCGATTAAAGTCAATGGTAAGGGAGTTTCCGTATATCGACAGTACTTATATTCCTCAATAACTTTGTATTCATAACAATAGTTTAATTCTATCAACCTCATTTCAATAGGCTTTATATGAAACATGGAGAGAGCTCAACAAACTCAACAAACTCACCAAAACTCACTCTATCCCAACTTTGTTGGTTAACTAGGGTGGAAAAATGATAAATAAGATCGGCCAACATTACGTTACACCTGCCTTAATGCCGGCCTTAAGGCCGTCATTAGCAAAACTTACTTTAGGGACTTTAAGCGAAATTTTTGCTGCAGTGGCAAAAATTGGTGCATTGCTATGTTTAATACAATTAATCGATGATCTATCTAACCGATGGGTTTACGCAGCCATCGGGCTTTGGATTTTTAGCGCATTGCTCTCATCTTTGTCCTCTTGGTTAGTACACAATGCTGAATCTCTATTTTCAGCAAGATTACGTCGTCAGGTGGCACAACACTTAATGCGCCTTCCAAGCAAGACTCTCTCTCGGTATGGTGATAATCAACTTCGCCGCTTGGTTTCAGAAGACATCAATACTCTACATCATATGGTTGCTCATCTGCCTTCAGAATTTGTAACTTTCGCCATCGTTCCGGTAATGTCCATTACCATTATGCTAAATATGGCCGGTCCTATGGCGCTCTTAACCTTACTCCCTGGCCTTATTGCATCATTATACTACCTTGTCTTTCTGCCTAGATTCGCCGCTAAATATGGTGCAGAACGTATGAACATAATGGGAGAAATCGTCACCGCAGTAAATGACTACACCAGAGGCATTAGAGTTAACCGGGTTTATGGAACTCAATCAGGTGCGCTCGCGAGTTATCACGGGGCAACTCAACGCTTCACTAATGGCATTATAAAATGGGTAGGGAGTGTGGCACTTCCAGCTTCCATCGCAATAGCTTTACTTCAAGCAGTTTCTACTTTTGCTATAGCTTATTCAATTTCTTACCGACTAAGTCCATCAGCGATGGCTTCTGTGTTTTTTTTCGGCCTGGCTGTCGTTTCACCAGTATTAAAGCTTGGTCACGGATTAGACTATGTCACTGCAGGTAAGAATGCAGCTAAGAACATTGGTAAGCTTTTGAAACAAACACCTATAGGTTGTGGAAACGTCAATGTAGGTTCTAAAACACTTCCTTTGCAGGCTTCAAAAATCTCGGTAATTAATGACACCACAACCATTATCGATAGCTTCACCCACCGCTTTCCAACTGGTTCATGCACTGCCATTATGGGGCCAAGCGGCATAGGAAAAAGTACGTTGCTGCGTATTTTAGCCGGTCAAGAAGTACCTTATTCAGGAACCACCATGCTTGGCAGTTATGAACTGTCCACACTTACCGAAATGTCGCGTCACATGGCGATACGTTATGTTCCTCAAGAGATAGGGGTACTTAAAACGACAGTGAGACAGAACTTACAACTAACGGCACCAAATGCCTGCGATAGCGAATTCTTTGACGCCTTAGCTCTAGCCGAGGTAGATATTAACCTCGATTATGATGCCAGCCTTCTTTCTGGTGGCCAGCAGCAACGGGTCGCTCTAGCTAGTATATTTCTCAATCAAGCCAGCATTTTCTTGTTAGATGAACCAACGAGTGCACTTGATAAAAAAACAGCCTTATCCATCATGCAAAACCTAACGGAATTCGCGCAGAAAGAAAATAAAACCATAGTCATGGTAACCCATGATGCAGAGCTAGCCCAACGAGCCGACTTTATATTGACACTACCAAAAAATGCTCAATTACAGGATGAAGAAGTATGACATATCAAAATACCCCATCTTCCAAATCAAACATTCCCGTGAGCGCAAAATATCGTTTATACCGAGTGGGATCTGGATGGGTGTTGGTTGCAGCACTCGAAGCCTTAACCTACACAGTTCTTGCACTATCATTAGTAAAACAAGCCCCGCCACTAGGTGTCATATCAACAGCAATTATCGCTATTTTGGTGACGGTTTTAGTAACCCGATCGGGTTTTCTATCTGGTGCGCAACTAGCCGGCGATTTGTACTCAGCAGTCGGTCAATCTCTTAGTAAAGCAAAGCTTTCTTGGTTTAGCGATCAGCATCGAACGCAACTGACTCAACTTGCCGAACGAGGCATACCTGGCT
This sequence comes from Vibrio anguillarum, assembly GCF_001989995.2. Classification (GTDB taxonomy): domain Bacteria; phylum Pseudomonadota; class Gammaproteobacteria; order Enterobacterales; family Vibrionaceae; genus Vibrio; species Vibrio anguillarum. Next base: position 1,744 of record NZ_JAHGUP010000146.1, on the reverse strand, counting down.
TTATGTCAATCCCAGCTCACCAATTACAAACATTTTTGCACACGCCATTAGTACCCTTATTCTTGATCGCTGGCATCGGAATCGTTGGGGGGGCAGATGTTGCACTAATCAGTGCAGTCTCATTGATAGGTGCATTTCTGCTGCAATACAAAGCACAGAATCACCTCAGTAACTCTGACAGCGAAAGACACAACGCTGATGTTCAAGCCACAAAATCAACGCTCGAACTCATAGATCACCTTGATTTACTTCGTTCATCGGCAGGACCTGAACGAGCGATAGAAAGGATTGAGCAAAGTTGGTGTACACAAGAGAAAGTACATTCGAGAATCAACCTAACAGCATCCATGGCCACTTTAACCTCAGCACTTGCAACGGTCTTCCCTTTGGCCTGCGTCACTATCTACCTAGTTACAGAAGGGATTACCCAACCACTATTGATTTTGGGGCTGCTGATATTAATTACCAGAGCGGCTGCACCACTAGGAGAATTAGCCTTAGCCGGTTTCGCCATCAACGACGTAAAGTCCTCAATAAGAGATTACAACCAGCTAACCAATGTACCAACTCTGCCTGAACCCAAACCGGAAAATGCTATTAGCCCTAATAGCTACAATTTCGAACTCAATCATGTTGGCTATTTGGACCTCTTCAAGGACGCCAATGTAGAGATAGAACAAGGTGAAAAAGTGGTAATCAATGGCGTAAGTGGTAGCGGAAAGAGCACGTTATTAGGATTATTCTTAAGGTTTGATGACCCTAACCAAGGTCATATTTCGCTAGGTGGTATAAACCTCCAGAATATTCCATATGACATATTAATCCAGCACATTGCCTATGTCGCTCAGGATCCAATAATATTTACTGGGACATTGGCCGAAAATATTCGTTTGGGTAATCCAGAGGCAAGTAATGCTGAAGTAGAACTTTTTGCTAGGCAAGCTCAACTGAGTGAACTTATTGACTTATCCGGCGATGGAATAAACCAAAGTGTAGGCCAGAAAGGATCAAGGCTTTCTGGAGGGGAAAGACAAAGAGTCGCAATTGCTCGCGCTCTTATAAAAAAAGCACCTATTCTAATTTTAGATGAAGCCACCTCTGCACTTGATGAAGTAACCGAACAGAAAATAGCACAACAAACTCAAGCATTAGGTTCAACTGTTATTGTGGTAACACACAGAGACAAGAAAGTTTGGCATCCAACGCTAGAACTCACGATTGATAAACAAAGAGTCAATGTTCTTCGCCACCATGCACTTGAATCAAGGTAGACGATATTACTTGTTTTACTGCGAGTGTTGCAGCTGGAAAGGCTCGTTGCAAGAACTGAAGATGGCTCTATCCTACCGCCTCGAGAGGGCTTTGTTAGCGCGCTCATTAAATCATCAATTTTGATTTGAGCGTGTCTTCTTTTAACCTTGCCCATCTGTCTTCGTATCCAACTCAATATTCATGCCTAAAGAATACAATGAATCCAGGTGTCATCATTTCAAAAAGCACACCTATCGACAAACCAATTATGCCGAATAGAAACAAAGTTTGCGTGATCGGGGGGCATTGATATTTGGTTATCTGACGACATCATAGTCATGATGAAGTATCTATAGATAGAAGGGTCCACCGTGCCTAGGAAGGTATTACAATCCGCCTATACGGCTTTATTGACTTGTTCTTGGTATAGCGGATCTTGATTGATTTTAGTGTGTGGCATGAATGGTTCTCAAATCGTAAGCGCGTCATAAAC
>NZ_JAHGUP010000145.1 GCF_001989995.2 Vibrio anguillarum | reverse complement strand
CAATTTCGCCACTTCCGCAACTTATGCTGTAGATAAACTGAGGATTGGTTACTCAATTTATCGTTGTTATGGGTAGCTTATCGCTAGCCATATGAAATATGGCAGGGCTACCTGGATTCGAACCAGGGAATGGCGGCATCAAAAGCCGCTGCCTTACCGCTTGGCGATAGCCCTACAGGATGATTGCTCATCTAAATATGGTGCGGAAAGAGAGACT
>NZ_JAHGUP010000144.1 GCF_001989995.2 Vibrio anguillarum | reverse complement strand
AATCCAGGTAGCCCTGCCATTATTCAAATGGGTCAGTGTTTAAAAAACCATTGGCACATGAGTGTGGATTGTATTATATTGTCTCGCTCAAAAAGATGGCTACGTAGCTCAGCTGGTTAGAGCACATCACTCATAATGATGGGGTCACAGGTTCAAATCCCGTCGTAGCCACCATAATTTAGTTGTTAGCGAAAGTTGGCAACACATAGATATCGAGCTGCGGAAGTGGCGAAATTGG
>NZ_JAHGUP010000143.1 GCF_001989995.2 Vibrio anguillarum | reverse complement strand
GAATGTATAGCAACAACACCAGCACCTACTGTACGACCACCTTCACGGATCGCGAAACGTAGACCTTCATCCATCGCGATTGGAGCGATTAGCTCTACAACCATTTGGATGTTGTCACCTGGCATTACCATCTCTACGCCTTCTGGTAGAGAGATATCGCCTGTTACGTCCGTTGTACGGAAGTAGAACTGTGGACGGTAGCCTTTGAAGAACGGTGTATGACGGCCGCCTTCATCTTTAGACAGTACATACACTTCTGACTCGAACTTAGTGTGTGGAGTGATTGAACCTGGTTTCGCTAGTACTTGACCACGTTCTACTTCATCACGCTTAGTACCACGTAGAAGTGCACCAACGTTCTCACCTGCACGACCTTCGTCAAGCAGCTTACGGAACATCTCAACACCTGTACAAGTCGTTGTGATTGTGTCTTTGATACCAATGATCGCAACTTCGTCACCTACACGTAGGATACCGCGCTCGATACGGCCAGTTACTACTGTACCACGACCTTGGATTGAGAATACGTCTTCGATTGGTAGTAGGAATGCTTGGTCTACTGCACGCTCAGGCTCTGGAATGTAAGTGTCTAGCGCTTCAGCAAGTTCAATGATTTTCGCTTCCCACTGCTCTTCGCCGTTTAGTGCGCCTAGTGCAGAACCTTGGATAACTGGTAGGTCATCACCTGGGAAATCGTACTCAGATAGAAGCTCACGAACTTCCATTTCTACTAGCTCTAGAAGCTCTTCATCATCAACCATGTCACATTTGTTCATGAATACGATGATGTAAGGAATACCAACTTGGCGACCAAGTAGGATGTGCTCACGAGTTTGTGGCATTGGGCCATCTGTTGCAGCAACAACTAGAATACCGCCGTCCATTTGCGCAGCACCTGTGATCATGTTTTTAACATAGTCAGCGTGTCCTGGGCAGTCTACGTGTGCGTAGTGGCGTGCTGGTGTATCGTACTCTACGTGAGAAGTATTGATTGTAATACCGCGCTCGCGCTCTTCTGGAGCATTATCGATAGACGCGAAGTCTTTCGCTTCACCACCGTACACTTTTGCAAGTGTAGTACAGATAGCAGCAGTTAGAGTTGTTTTACCGTGGTCAACGTGGCCGATAGTACCAACGTTTACGTGCGGTTTCGTACGTTCAAATTTTGCTTTAGACA
>NZ_JAHGUP010000142.1 GCF_001989995.2 Vibrio anguillarum | reverse complement strand
CTAAGCAATAATAAGGATGATTAGAATGACTTATATAGAACCAACCCTCTGGGCACAAAAGCAATTTGGTCAAGCTCACCTCAATGACCCAAGACGTACTCAAAGACTCGTTGCCCTAGCTGCCTCTCTGGCCGAGCAACCTGGCGTACCGGTCTCGAAACTCATCATCTCCCCTGCAGATATGGAAGGGGCTTATCGCTTTATCCGTAATGAGCAAATCAAAGCAGAAGATATCGCTGAAGCGGGCTTTCATGTCACAGCGCAAGAGGCTTTAGAACAACAAACACTTCTTGCATTAGAAGATACGACTTCTCTAAGTTACTCCCATCGCAGCATACAAGATGAACTTGGGCACTCCAATCAAGGCAATCGAAATCGAGCTATGTTCATACACTCGACCTTACTTTTTGCTCCCGAAACTCAAGTGGTTGTTGGCTTAATTGAACAACAACGCTGGACTCGAGATATTGAAAAGCGTGGACAAGGACACCAGTACGCCACTCGACCATACAAAGAGAAAGAAAGCTATAAATGGGAGCAAGCTTCTCGCCATGTCGCAGAGCGACTTGGCGAGAAAATCTCAGATGTTATTTCTGTGTGCGATAGAGAAGCCGACCTATTTGAATACCTCACTTACAAGCAAGAGCAACAACAGCGATTCCTCGTTCGCTCAATGCAAAGTCGCTGTATAAAAGAGCATGATAATCGTCTTTATGACTACGCTTCCAAGCTTCAATCAGCAGGAGAAAGAGTGCTCGACATACCGCAAAAAGGCGGCCGTAAAGCTCGCACGGTTCACCTAGACATCAAATATGCCCCCGTGACACTCAAATCTCCCGCGAATAAAAAAGAGTTCAATAACATTCCGCTTTACTACGTGGGATGCATAGAGCAAGGAGAGAGTAACGATAAGCTCGCATGGCACTTACTGACCTCGGAGCCAGTAACGAGCAGGGAAGAGGCACTTAAAATCGTCAGTTATTATGAGCAGCGCTGGCTAATTGAAGATTTTCATAAAGTCTGGAAAAGTGAAGGCACTCAAGTCGAGCAATTGAGAATGCAAAGCAAAGATAACTTAGAAAGGCTCAGCGTTATTCTGGCTTTTATCGCGACTCGGTTGCTCCAGTTGAGATTTATGAATGAATCAGATGAGTTATCTAAGAGCAGTTGTGAGCCGATATTAAAAGGCAAAGCATGGAAGCTAATGTGGCTAAAGCTAGAAAGAAAAGGGCTACCGAAGGAAGCTCCGGACATATCATGGGCTTACAGAGGTATTGCTCGATTAGGGGGTTGGAAGAATACAAAGCGAACGGGTCGTGCTTCTATAAAGACATTATGGCAAGGATGGTTTAGGTTACAAACCATCCTTGAAGGGTATGAACTGGCTAAGTCTCTTGATTCACCAGACTTGTGATCAAGAGACAG
>NZ_JAHGUP010000141.1 GCF_001989995.2 Vibrio anguillarum | reverse complement strand
CTTCTTCATGACGGCACTAACTGCGCAATGACTTGGTACGCTGATTTTTGGCGTCATCCTGACACTGTTAATGGCGGTTACCGCTGGCAATCTCTAACCAATGCTTGCAATCAGCAAGGTGTTGACGTTTCAGACCTTAGCACTCACCGCGCCTTAGCTGACTGCGAAATGACACGCCGCCTTATTCATGCTGTTAACGCAAAAATTGAGGCTCGTTAATCATGGCAATTTTAGTTAAGAAAGCTAAGTTATCAAACTCAATGAATCCGTTTGTGATTATTCAGTTAACTTCAAATCACTTTCTTTCTTCAAACGGCTCTTATGGCTCCAATCGTTTTGCTATCACTCCATGTCGCCTTAACGCCGTTAAGCTTCCTCTTGTTACTGCTAACTCTGTTTTGCATCAAGTTAAGCGTGAATTTCCTCTAGCTCAAATTTCATACGAGGTTTGCTAGTTATGAGCATGGAGCATTTATACACGCCAGCTCTTGAGCCTGTTCGCCATTTCTCCGAACCACGCTTGCCGATTGAGCCTAAGCGTTTCGTATCTGCTCCTAAATTTATTTCCAAACCTCGCCTTTCGTCTTTTGCCCAGTTCATGGAGGATTTCAAACTTCCTAAGCGTTACGACCTTTCAAAAATCAACACGCTTACCAACTGGCGCGAGGACTTGTACCGCTCTACTTTTCGTCACGGTGATTTTAGTCGCCACATGACGCGCTCATTTTTAGATACCTGTGACAACAAATCGTTCAATGAGGCCATGATTCAAGTTCAAGCCGCCAATGACCGACTACTGATTAACGGCCACAGCGCGGCCATGTCTGACGATGAAATAAAAGATTTGGCATCCGCTAAATCTCGCGCATTTAAAAAGCAAATTCTTTCTTTGCCTGAGCCTGAGCAATTCGCCAAGGCTTGCCAACTTTTGGCCTCTCTGGGCCTTTCGTTCCGTGATGAATTAATCAAAGAAAAGGGGAAAAAAAGGTGAACTTTTTTCTTTGGTTAATCGCGTTTGTGATGAGATTTTCTTGCGTAGACAGTTGCGCAAAAAATACGCATACATCGTTGAGCAGGTCGCTCGTGACTTGTCGCTTGTGCAACGTGCTAAGCAAGTCTATTGCTCTGACTTTTCCGTCATGCGCCAACGCGAGCGAAACACATCAAACCAAATCGCGCTTGAGAACACGGTCGCTTATGACCCTAACGATTTAGAAAACTGGTTCACGATTGCTGTGATCCGCCCCAGCAGTTTTGGACACTGAGTTAAGTGAGTACAATCACTAACGAGGTGAACAATGACAACTAAGAAAACTAGAATTAAACATTCCCCTGAATTTAAAGCAGAAGCCCTGAAGTTAGCAGATAAAGTGGGAGTAGCTGCGACAGCAAGACAGCTTTCTTTACACGAATCTCAAATCTACGGGTGGCGGAAGAACTCGAAGAAAGACACCAGTACTAGTCAGCGAGAGCAAGAGCTAACCGCAGAGGTTGCCAAGCTCAAAAGGCAGTTGGCTGAGCAAGCTGAAGAGCTAGAAATTGTAAAAAAGGCCGCCACCTACTTCGCGAAGAATCTAAAGTAGATTGCTACGAGTTTATGCTCGAACACCTGCTGTGCTTCAGTATAGTGCGTATGGCTAAGGTGTTCGGGGGTTTTATTACTGGATTAAGCATCGGCACAACGCCATCCAACGTGAGGCTATTCGCCAACAGCTTGATACAAAAGTTAAAGAAGCTTTCGACAACAGCAAAGGCCGAGATGGCTCAAGGCGTATCCAAAAAGAACTGTCTGAGAACGGTGAACGCTACAATGTTAAAACCATTGCTGCCAGTATGAAGCGTCAAGATTTAACGCAGAAAGCTGCACGCAAGTTTAAGTGCACTACGGACAGCAAGCATCAAATGCCTGTTGCTCCAAACCTGTTGGCTCAGAATTTTAGCGCATCTGCTCCGAATGAAAAATGGGCTGGAGACATCACCTATATAGCGACAAGCGAAGGCTGGCTGTACTTGGCGGTAATTATTGACCTTTACTCAAGACAAGTAATTGGATGGTCTATGGATACCAGAATGACGGCTACGCTGGTCTGTGATGCGCTATCAATGGCGTTGTTCCGTCGCGGATTCCCCGAGCAGGTTATCGTTCATAGTGATCGAGGTAGTCAGTACTGCTCAAAAGATTATCGAGATCTCATAACTGCTTATAATCTAAAACAAAGTATGAGTAGGAAAGGAAATTGCTGGGACAATGCTTGTGTTGAGAGCTTCTTCCATTCTATGAAAGTTGAAGCAATCCAAAATGAGCCGATTATGACGAGAGACCAGATGCGCCACACGATCTTCGAGTACATAGA
>NZ_JAHGUP010000140.1 GCF_001989995.2 Vibrio anguillarum | reverse complement strand
TCTATGTACTCGAAGATCGTTTGGCGCATCTGCTCTCTCATCATAATCGGTTCATGTTGGATCGCTTCAACTTTCATAGAATGGAAGAAGCTCTCAACACAAGCATTGTCCCAGCAATTTCCTTTCCTGCTCATACTTTGTTTTAGATTATAAGTAGTTATGAGGTCTCGATAATCTTTTGAGCAGTACCGCTGTTTTTCAAGCAAGTTGTCGTCTTTTTTACAATTTAGTAACGTCAATGATTACGCTGCACACTTTTCAGGGTTCAAGTACACCTCATCGATATAACTCCAGTCTCTCGTTTGCCGACTCCATCTGCCTGGATGAGTCAATTGAGCACGTCGGTAGACTTGCATGCGCTGTCGGAGAATTTCATTATCCTCCCCGCAATGCCTCTGCTGAGGTGTTACATACTTTATGCCACTGTGTTTATGCTCATTGTTATACCAATCAACAAAATTACCAACCCAACACCGAGCGTCTTCAATGGAAGAAAACCCATCCATTGGCCATGAAGGACAATACTTTATTGTTTTGAACAACGACTCAGAGTATGGGTTGTCATTGCTTACTCTTGGCCTAGAGTAAGAGCTTACAACCCCAAGGTCATACATCTTTGCAAGCATGGTGTAACTTCTCATAGGAGCACCGTTGTCAGAGTGCAAAGTAATGTTGCCTTGCACACACTTTTCCCGCCATGCTGTTCTTTGGAGTAACTCCGCTGCATATTCGCCTAGCTCCTGATCATACACTTCTGCACCTACTACTTTTCTACTGAAGATATCCATTATCAAATAGAGGTAATAGTGCTTCCCTCGTATTTTGGATGGCAGATAACTGATATCCCAGCTCCATACCTGATTTGGTTTGCAGGCTTTTTGAACCTTTGGTCGAGAAGGACTTATGCCAGCTTTGTTACGAGTTCGCTTACCTAGCTGGTTGTTTGCTTTTAATACACGATAAAATGTGGACTCTGAGGCAATGTAAATGCCTTCATCAGCCAACATTGGAACGATGATATTCGGCGGTAAATCGGCATACTCTGGTGTATTGCAGATATCTAATATCTGCTGCCTTTCGGCTTCTGATAGCTTATTATGAGGCTCGTGCTGCCGAGGATGCTGACGCATATCACTTGTGATTTCGGCAGAGTTCCGTGTCCAACGCTGGAACGTTCGTATTGATAACCCAACGGTGGAACAAGCCTTTGTCTTTGTTGCCCCTTTACGTACAGCTTCATCAACAAGCGTGACTATTTTAAGCCGCTCTGAGATAGGAATCAGTCTTCCTCGTTGATTTCCCAGAGGGCATTGAACTTTTCCCGCAAAACCAGTAGTGCAGCCGTTTCAGCAAGTGCTTTCTCTTTACGTGCCAACTCCTTCTCCAACGCTTTTACCTTTCTGCGTTCCTCACGTAGTTGCTTATTTTCTTTGTGTGATATTGAAGTTGATATTGCGCTCTGCGCCTTGATAGATAGTGCTCGCCAGGTTTTAACGTCATCGACAAATAACCCTTTAGACCTACAGTATTCAGCTAACTCGCGTTCAGACATTGTTGCAGTTTCAATCACTATGAAAAACCGCTGCTCCGCTGAATAATCAGTAGTAGTATTTTCTAACGGCGGCTCTGTAGACAATAGGCCGCTTTCAACAAGTTCATTTCTCCACTTAGATACCACGGAAGGACTCACATCTAATTCTTTAGCAATTCTTCGATGAGACCAATTATATGGTGGTAACAGCCAAGTTTGACCTTTCGTTTTCACATCAATTGGAACTGGATTAGCTGGCATAGTTATCTCCTTAAAAATCTAGGCGACAACTATGCTGACACAGGGGGGAAACGAGCGATCGCAATCACCGAAATACGCATGGCGGCCTTTTTTACAATTTCTAGCTCTTCGGTTTGCTCAGCCAACTGCCTTTTGAGCTTGGCAACCTCTGCGGCTAGCTCTTGCTCTCGCTGACTCGTATTGGTGTCTTTCTTCGAGTTCTTCCACCACCCATAGATTTGAGATTCATGTAAAGAAAGCTGTCTTGCTGCGGCAGCTACTCCGACTTTCTCTGCTAGCTTCAGAGTTTCTGCTTTAAATTCAGGGGAATGTTTAATTCTAGTTTTCTTAGTTGTCATTGTTCACCTCGTTAGTGACTGTACTCACTTAACTCGGTGTCCAAAACTGCTGGGGCGGATCATATTGCATAGAGCCCCCCAGCTAGGCTCTGTATCTTGATCACAAGTCATATCTCAAGAGATTTAGCGAGTAGGTACCCTCCGAGAGTGGTTTGCAACTTGAACCATCCTTTTCAAAGCCTTTCCCAGTCCACTCGAGCATTTCGCTTGGAGTCGTGCCATCCGGCAAATTTTCCAAGATTAATGTAAGCCCAATAGACAGTTGGAGCTTGGCGTGGTGGCTTTGTCTTTTCTTGTTTTGACCACAGCAGTTTCCAAGCTGGGGGCTTAGTAACTTTTGACAGCTTTGCTTCTCTGCTTCTGTTCTATTTAGACCAACATATCGCAACTGATGCACTCTTACAGCTATGAAGGCCGGTATGCTAAAAGCTCGTTCTAACTTTTATATGAATAGCCAATAATCGTAGGAAACTCACAAAAGCTCTTGTCCTTTGTGGGGTGAAGATCTTATTACCATTTTCGTCATGTCGTTCATTATCAAATTTAGCTTGTAATACATGGATATTGATTGTGCCTGGTGGGTGGTATTTTAAATATTTACCGTCATCACTTATGGTCGTTTTAAATTTTCTTGATCTTTTTATGTGAGCAGCAAATTTTTTAGGGACGATAACTTCTATGTGTATATTAGGAAAAATCTTTCCGCTAATTGTTGTATACCAGAATTTCAGGTGCTTTTTATATTCATCTAACTGGCTAATATTGCAGTCTTTCTCTCTAGGGAAGTACCACTTAATTTTAACATGGCGCTCAGTTAACCCTATCACTTGCATCAATTTTAGTAGTAGAAGGGCGGCATTTTTGTTGTGGGTACGAATTAAGTTGTCTTTAGAGCCGACGAGATCTGTTAGTATTTTAGCTAATTCTTTGAAGTTAAAACTGGCTGGTATTAGCTCTTTTTTTTCTGCAGCTTCGAACAACTCTACGAGAGCATTAATTGCTTTTATGTTGCCCCTGTTCAGTTTGGTATAGTTAACTAAAGGCGCTAGTTCATATTTGGAACGACGCAATGATGATTGAGTGATTTGTCCGTCTGCCCGCAAAACTGACAGGACTGACTCCTCATCAATTTTTAAAATGTATGAAACATCATTTGTTTTATGTCCTTCAGCCAAGAGACAAACTATATCCCAAACGGAGCGTAAGGAGACGCTTTGCTTGAGTTCCATATTTGGAATAATTACTAATTCGTGAATAGCAGTGTTTATACATGACTTATCAATTTCAGGTTTATATTCGATCGGATATACGCTTGTAAGTTCTTTTTTGGAATCTGGTATTGAGAGTAACCTACCTTGTTCATCTATACGTATTCTCTGTCCCCAGAATCGGCGAAGTAGAGATGGTGACGGGCGGTGTTTAGCAAATATTGTACGTCGAACAAGCTCACTGATATGAAAATAAGATGACGTAGTTACATCAGGTGAAGAGTGTCCTAGTAATCCAGATAGCGCCCAGAATTTTTTACGAGAAAAAGGCGATATTGCTAAACGCTTGCACAGCCTTTGAGAAGAATTAAGAGAAAAATAAGGGTGCTGACAAAAATCAACCTCGGACAGTTTTTTTAACACGATAGGATTCAATAGAATCCACGTCCAATTACAAAAAGAGTGCCTGCAGTGATGAAAGCGTATATTTGGTTCGCCGATAACAATTTTCATAATGTTGGTAAGAAGAATTAGAGATTCATTCAACTGACTGCTGTCACCAAATATTAATGACTTCCCCCGAGTGAACTTTGTTTTCTCGACGATTATAAATTCGATCAAAAACTCAAGTGGTGCTTCTGGCCAAAGACTATCAAGAGGAATATTTCTTGAACTTTCGCTCGATTTCAACTCTCGGTATTTATTCGGTCGAATGTGCAGGTTCGCATAATGATTACCTGCGATAGCGATATCTGCGAACTGTAATCCCGCGATTTCGCCGCGGCGTAACCCACTATAAAATCCAAAGCAGAAACATAGCTTAGCCACCCTAGATGTCGGCGTGTCGAGCTCATCACATGCTTTAATGATTTTATCTGCTTCTTGTTGGGTGATTAGGTTCGCATTGATTGCGTGTGATGTAGATGAAATATCGATATCCGATAGACATAAGTTAGTCACAAGCCCGCTTTCAATAAGATACTCAGCCAAATAGAGTACGTATACCTTTTTAGTGGAAGTAATGTGTTCTGCAATAATGTTAAGTTTTTCTGCCCAATCTAAATGTTCCATTAGTTTTGGATCGCAGCCGGAAAATTCTTGGATAAACGGTCCAGCGATATAAGTGACATAGGCTCTAATAGTTGTTAACCGAAGGCGTTTTTTATATTTGCCACCGAACTTAAGTAGCTGATATAGCCAAGACAAGACCAACCAGCTCCATGGCGTTGCTTTGGCGATATCATTGGTTTCTAGCCACACCCTGAGTTCATCTTGTAACGTCTTGTTTATATTGATACTTTCTTTAAGAGATGTTTTTACCAATGGCTTAATAAAGTAATTAATGAGTTCAAGTTGTTCAGCTGTTGTAACCTCTTCTTGATCAACCGTTGTTTTTTTTCTCAACTGCTGTGCTGAGTTAGCGCAAGCAGATAGCCAAGCTACTTTCTGCCTAACGGTTATTCCACTTTTTTTGTCGTCTTCCTTCGTGATATCTTGCCGAACTCTTTGACCTGAAACTAATCTAAACAGTGAGATTTGCGAAATGGAGGTCGTTCTAAACGCACCTTGGCAAACAGAATATTCTATGGGGCTTGAGGTTAGGATGAACTCATTTTTCAGAAATGCGCGTAGGTCTATAAAACTCAGAGTATAATTGAAGGGAAGCAATCGGTTTTTATAGAGTTGTTTATTCATTTCTCCCATAACGTCGACTTTGGTTGTAGGACTAGCATTCCAATGGGCGGTAAGTAGTAGCTCAGCCATAGATGACAACCAATACCGCTGATTGTTTAGTTCGACAAACCAATGATTTTTGACTCGATAAAAATTGCATTCTTTAGCTAGTATCGCTTTAACATCTTTAGAACGGTCGATCCCTTCTTTTAATGCTAGCCATATAATGAGGATGGCTTGATTTTGTTGTGGGCTATCTAAGAAAATCGCTAACTGAGATTCATTTTCAATAAGTTCATAAATGTTAGCTTGCAAACGAGACATTAAAAAATCATCAGGCTTGAGAAGAGGTATATCTTGTTTTATCTCGTAAGTTTGACTAATAGCTGGCGCTGTTATTTTTAAATTCTTCTCAATTACGCATAACAGTAGCTCCAATAGCTTTAGTTGAAGATTGTGATGCTCAAAGGTTTTGCTAAAACTACCTTGTATTTTTCGAAGAGAGCTAGGCTGTATGGCGTTATCTTTTACATGAGCATACCTTTGCGTGAGTAAATAGACTTTATTAATAAGGTTTAGTTTATCCGCTGTACTTAGCTTTTCGTTCTCTGTCAGCTTTAAGTAGTCTTTAACTTCTTCTTGAGCGGCAACTAGATAATTAGTTTCTATTTCTTCGGTTAGTAATCGGTTTAGGCCGCTCATCGTTAGACTCTTTTTCTTGTTATTAATGAAGGGATAGCCTGCCAACCGATGTCCGTCAGCATCTGATTGAGAATTGGGCTTAAAGTTTCAATTGCTTCACAGTGAGTTAATGATGAATAGCGTTCCAGAGGCGTTTCTCCAGTTACCCAATGACCCAATTGAAATTTAATGAGTTCTTGGTGGATATTTTCCTTTTGCAAATAGCGGCGGACGTAATGGCGTCCAAAGTTAAGTGGTAAGTTAATGTGTTTACTTAAGCTCGAAGGGCCGGAGTTTTTCGTCTGATAGATGGTGTCATCATCTTCGACAGCAGTGAATAAGAAAAACACACCGTCATTAGATTGCGAGTTTTTGACTGATAAGAACCATTCAGTACGCTCTACTTTATTTGATAGGTCAAGTAGTTGGTGCTCACATGTATGAGCATAAAGCTGTTGAGATTGCATTGGGTATAAATTGCTGATGAGATTTGCGAGTGTTTGAGAATGCTGTTTATAGTGCCTTAATTGTGATTCAAGCAGCGAGGGACAGGCAATGACTCGAGTATGTGAGAAGGTTTTCGCTGAATCTTTATCTGAAATGCAGAGTGCTCCGTAGCGTAGCAAAAGCAGATCAAAACTAGGCATAGGATTATATACAGCACGATAACCCGAAGCGTTTATCAGCATGATTAGCGTGTAAATAGTGTATTGATTGTGGTAGTTCACTAACTCTTTGATATTTTTAACTACTTCAAATGCAGTATAAGTATGTAGTTTGCGAGTGTGCTCTGATACCCAATGGATTATAGCTTCTTTGGTTGGTGTGAACTGAGATCCTATTCCACGCTCATCAAGGTCTAGTTCAAGAGTGCCGAACAGAGGTGATTGGAATTCAGGGCTATAGAACTTGATTTGATTGAATATATCTGACCAAAGTTCTTGAGCTTTATTGTTAAGCTCCGTTTCTGAATACCAAGCATAGTGTCGAGGGGAGCGGCTGTAGTAGCTTATTTCTCCTCGTAGAATTTCTAGTATGACTGGGTCGTTTTTCTCTAGAGCTATTGTTCTGTTGATTAAGTAATTCTCTATGCGCTGAAGACTAATCTGGCAATGATAGCGTTTATTGAGCGCCTTCAAAAAAAGCTTAATGGCTTTTCTAAAAGTGTTTACGGAATGTTTACCTGACAGTTTGCTCCCCAATGTGATTCCACTGCGAGACAACGACTCGAAAAGAAAAATAGGTAGATGTATGGAAGCAACGGTTTTGGTTTTCAATAAATTTGCATTATTGGAATGTTTTCCTCGATCCGCTGTAGGTCTAGGGGCAACTTTTAATATTAACTTATCTCTTTTTATCGTTAGACCTATGTGGCTATTGTCGTTCTTATTGCAGGTTGGTACACAGCATGCGTTATCTAGGCTTCGACCAGTGATAAGAATAAAGGTTAGCAGGCATTGAACGTGGCTTTTTGCGACCTTTCCAATTAGTGTATTGCTATGCGAGTTTAACGCCTGCCATAGATGGAAAAGTTCATGTGGTTGAAGAATATTACGACTGACAGGAGTAATGTTGTGACTACGGCGAACATCTCTAGATATGCCTCGGCTCTTACTTGCAATTTTTGCAGTATCTTTGATAACCGAGACATCCGGTAATTCGTGAGTAGGCTTCGGTAGTATTGGCTGTTCAGTTTTGATAATAGCCAGCCCGGGATAATCTTCGTTCGCTGTTATCCCTGAATCAACTAGTGATTGTTTTAACGGCCTCTTATTTAACGATGCAGTAAACAAGTTGTCAGACCCTACAATTCTTTCAATTTTTCGGCGACTAAATGATGACCGAATGATTTTCTTTGAAGAACGCTCTATGTACGTTCTTTTCTTCCAGTCCAAGCGGTAAAAATGTTCTAACTCTCTTAGATAGTTAATATGGCTTGATGCAATTGGCTCATCGACAAAGTCATCTGTATCATTTTCAGAGGTTAGTGATTGGCGATAGGCTCTAATATTGTCGGCTGTTTGTACTACTGAGTTTGAATCGAAACAGGCGCGATCTGTCAGTGGGTCTGTATACAAAAGCCTGAAGGCTCTGATTGATTGTTCAGTGTGGTTGTGTTCAAAGATAACCGGTTCATTGTCATAGTAATGCTTTAGGAAGAAAAGTAATGCGGACGCTGACTCCGGCGACAGATGTTCATAAAAAACGAAAAGAAGTGAAAAGAGGGGACGTTTACTCATCCAACCTTTGGCATGTACTCCGTTACTATATTGCGAATAATATGATTCCCCAATGTTTGTGAACAGTTCGAGTAACACATTTATTCTTGTTGCGTTTAGTTCAACTAAAGAACAGAAATGTTCAGGATGGGTAGTGAAGAAATATTCAAGAACCGTATGTACCTTTTGTAAGCCTCTAAAGTCGTTTGGGCAATCGATGAGTTCTAGTAGCTTCTCTAGATCTTCTAATAAGCTATCATGTGCGTGAGGAAGTAGTAGTTTGATTGTAAGCGCCCCATGATCCC
>NZ_JAHGUP010000139.1 GCF_001989995.2 Vibrio anguillarum | reverse complement strand
TTGTGTATAAGAGACAGGCCAATGGCTTCCCTCTCTAGTTTTGAATGTGGCTAAATGTAGCCACAAAGTAGTAAATGAGACAGAAAATAATTAAAAATTAACAGTTTCTTACCTAGTTTCGTGACTGGTAATAGTCTTATTATGTTTTGTCTTAGGTGTGGTGTGCTAATATAGCGGCTCAAATTTCTCGATTTAGATGCACATGCTTGAAGTAAATAACCTGACCGCAATTCGTGATGAAAGAGTTCTGTTTGAAGCACTTAGCTTTGTGATTCATGCTGGCGAATTGGTGCAGATTGAAGGACGGAACGGCACAGGTAAAACGACCTTACTACGAATTATTACCGGGTTAGGTGATAGAGAGGATGGTTCTATTTTGTGGAATGGCATGAATATTGAGTCTAATCGTGATGATTACCACCAAGATTTACTGTTTCTTGGTCATCAAACTGGGGTTAAGCGCGATTTGACGGCATTCGAGAATCTTCATTTTTATCAATCAGTGCATAATGCAGAATCGTCTTCTCAAGAGATATATCAAGCCTTGGCTAAAGTAGGTTTAGCTGGCCGAGAAGACGTGGCTGCAGGCCAGCTTTCTGCCGGACAACAGCGCCGAGTTGCGCTGGCTCGTTTGTGGCTCAGTCAACAAAAGTTGTGGATTTTAGATGAACCGTTAACTGCGATTGATAAGCAAGGTGTCAAAGTGTTGGAAGCCTTATTTCTAGCGCATGCGCAACAAGGTGGCATCGTTGTATTGACCACACACCAAGATATGTTTGCTAACTATCCGCAATTGCGAAAAATTAAATTGGGGCATGAGTCATGATCGTGACCATGGGGATGATCATCCGTCGTGAATTATTGATCGCTTTTCGACGTCAAGCCGATATTTTTAATCCACTGTGGTTTTTTATCATAGTGATCACCCTATTTCCGCTGAGTATCGGCCCAGAGCCTGCTTTGCTCGCCCGTATCGCCGCAGGTATTGTTTGGGTTGCGGCGTTACTGTCGGCGCTACTATCACTTGAGCGTCTGTTTCGCGATGATTTTCAAGACGGGTCGCTTGAACAAATGATGCTGATCCCAGTGCCATTACCCATAGTCGTTATTTCAAAAGTCGTGGCTCATTGGTTATTGACTGGACTGCCTTTAATTTTAATTAGCCCATTGTTAGCCGTATTATTGTCATTAGATTTTAATACGTGGCTTGCAGTTGTATTGACTTTGTTCATTGGCACGCCAACGTTGAGTTTTATCGGTGCTATTGGTGTTGCATTGACCGTCGGCTTGCAAAAAGGTGGCGTGTTGCTGAGCCTACTGGTCTTACCCTTGTATATCCCGATTTTAATCTTCGCTACATCAGCTATTGATGCAGCATCGCTTGGCATGCTCTACAACGGTCAATTGGCTGTTTTGGGGGCAATGTTTATGGGCGCGATAACATTAACTCCATTTGCTATTAGCGCAGCATTGAGAGTCAGCGTTAACTAAATTAAGTACGAACGATATTTTCAGCAATGCATTTGAGCGTTGCGTATCAACAACACAATAAACTGAGCAGACACATGCTCAGAAGCAATGAAGTAAGAGTGAGACAATACAATGTGGAAATGGCTCCATCCCTATGCAAAGCCTGAATCCGCCTATCGGCTATGTGGAAAGTTCCTGCCTTGGTTTGCAGGGCTCGCTATCTTATGCCTGGTAGTCGGTAATATCCTTGGTTTAGCTTATGCTCCGGCAGACTATCAACAAGGCGACAGCTTCAGAATCATTTACATTCATGTCCCTTCCGCCATTTGGTCAATGGGCATTTATATGTCGATGGCGATTGCGGCTTTCATTGGTCTAGTTTGGCAATTAAAACTGTCAGACATGGCCGCTGCTGCAATGGCGCCCATCGGTGCGGTATTTACGTTTATTGCGTTAATTACTGGAGCCATTTGGGGTAAACCGATGTGGGGAACTTGGTGGGTATGGGATGCTCGTCTGACGTCTGAGCTCATTTTACTGTTTCTCTATTTGGGAGTGATTGCGCTTTACCACGCTTTCGATGATCAAAAAACAGCCGCAAAAGCCGCAGGTCTGCTGGCCATCGTTGGTGTGATCAATCTACCTATCATTCATTTCTCCGTTGAGTGGTGGAATACCCTGCATCAAGGTGCCACGATTACTAAATTTGAAAAGCCTTCCATATCCAGTGACATGTTGTGGCCATTGCTGCTCAATATTTTTGGTTTTGCTTTCTTTTTTGCTGCGGTCACTATGGTCCGCTTACGCAATGAAATTATCAGTAAAGAGAGCCATCGCCCTTGGGTTATCGAATTGGCAACCCTTCAAACACAGAAAGGTAACTGATCATGCATTTTGACTCTTTGAGTGATTTCTTGGCGATGGGCGGTTACTCCGCCTATGTATGGAGTGCATTTGGCATTACCTTTTTATCCATGTTTATTTTACTGATGCTCAGCATCAAGCGTGGCAAAACCTTGTTGCAAGATGTGCAAGCAAAGGTTGCACGCCAAGCCAGAATTGATGCTGCAAAGCATATGGAGAACACCTTATGACCCCAAGACGTAAAAAAAGACTCACCATTATTTTGGCATTGATTATTGGGGCTGGTGCCACCATTGGTTTGATGTTGTATGCACTCAATCAAAATATGGACCTTTTCTATACGCCGACCGAGCTTGTACACGGTAAACCCGATGGGACAAAGCCAGAAGTGGGTCAACGGCTACGCATTGGCGGCATGGTGGTGGTGGGCTCTGTGAAAAGAGATCCGGGGTCACTAAAAGTAAGATTTCAGCTCCACGATGTTGGTCCAAATGTGACGGTCGAATATGAAGGCATCTTACCCGACTTGTTTAGAGAAGGTCAGGGTATTGTTGCGCAAGGCGTATTGAAAGATGCCACCACAGTGGAAGCGTTTGAAGTGCTAGCCAAGCATGATGAAAACTATATGCCACCGGAAATTGCTGAAGCAATGAAGAAAACGCATGAGCCGTTAACCTATAGCTCGGAACAAAAACAAGGAAGTGCTCAATGATTGTTGAAATAGGACATTTTGCCCTTATTGTTTCACTTGGGCTTGCCATATTACTCAGCTTACTTCCACTTGTTGGTGCTTCTAAAAACAATACCATGCTGATGAATACTGCGCGGCCATTAGCATGGGGAATGTTTTCATTGCTATTGGTCTCATTTAGCATTTTGCTGTGGGCATTTTATGTCAATGACTTCACGGTGCAATATGTGGCGAGTAATTCGAATAGTCAATTACCCTGGTATTACCGTCTAACAGCGGTGTGGGGGGCGCATGAAGGTTCATTATTGCTGTGGGTTTTAATTCAAGCAGGATGGACTGTGGCGGTGGCTACCTTTAGCCGTGGTATGCCTCAAGAATCTGTGGCGCGAGTCTTATCTGTTATGGGGCTGATCAGTGTTGGATTCTTGCTGTTTGTCATCGTGACTTCGAATCCATTTTTACGCACCTTACCCTATTTCCCAATTGATGGTCGTGACTTAAACCCGCTGCTACAAGATCCTGGGCTAATCATTCACCCACCTATGTTATACATGGGATATGTTGGTTTTTCAGTCGCATTCTCATTTGCGATAGCCTCTTTGATGACTGGGCGTTTGGATACTGCATGGGCCCGTTGGTCTCGTCCTTGGACAACTGCGGCGTGGTTATTTTTGACATTAGGTATCGCGCTAGGTTCGTGGTGGGCTTACTACGAACTTGGCTGGGGTGGCTGGTGGTTCTGGGATCCAGTAGAAAACGCGTCGTTTATGCCATGGCTTGCGGGAACGGCATTGATGCACTCACTTGCTGTGACAGAAAAACGTGGCACATTCAAAGCTTGGACAGTGTTACTGGCAATTTCAGCATTTTCGCTCAGTTTACTGGGCACATTCTTAGTGCGATCTGGTATTTTGGTTTCGGTACACGCATTTGCATCCGATCCCGCTCGTGGCCTGTTTATCCTTGGGTTTTTGGTGTTTGTCATCGGTGGCTCACTGCTATTGTTTGCCGTTAAAGGTGCGGCAGTGCGCGTCCGTGGCAATGCTGAATTGATCTCGCGTGAAAATGCGCTGCTCTCCAACAACATCTTATTAATCGCTGCATTGGTGGTGGTGTTGGTTGGCACCTTGTTACCTTTAATCCACAAGCAGATTGGCCTTGGTTCCGTATCAATAGGAGCGCCTTTCTTCAACATGCTGTTTGCATGGCTAATGGTGCCATTTGCATTTTTGCTGGGGATCGGTCCACTGATCCGTTGGAAGCGCGATAATTTTTCCAAGCTTTTGAAACCGATGTTGATTTGTGGCCTGATGGCGTTGATTCTTTCGGCGGTTATGGTGTACCTGCTAGCGGAACGCTTTAGCTTGATGGCATTTATCGGCTGGGTCATGGCGTTTTGGATCATCTTGCTACACGTTGTCGAGTTGCACCAACGTGCGACACATCGTCATAGCTTTATGATAGGGGTGACTAAACTACAACGTAGCCACTGGGCCATGATGTTAGGCCATGTTGGTCTTGCCGTTACTGTGATTGGTATTGCGATGGTGCAAAACTACAGTATCGAGCGTGATGTTCGTCTAGCACCTGGGGAATCTTTTGAAATCCAACAATATAACTTTTATTTCAAAGGGTTAAGAGATAAAGATGGCCCGAACTATGATGGTTATATTGCCGATTTTGAAATTACGCAGGATGGGCAATACGTGAATACACTCCATGCGGAAAAACGCTTTTATCGTACTGCCAAGTCAATGATGACTGAAGCGGCCATCGATCGTGGCATCACTCGCGATTTGTACATTGCAATGGGTGAGCGATTAGAAGATGGTCGTTCATGGGCGATCCGAATTTATTACAAACCATTTGTACGTTGGATCTGGGCTGGTGCTTTATTGATGTCATTAGGGGGTGCGTTAGCCATTAGTGACAAACGCTACCGCTTTAGAAAAAGCTCCCAACAGGAGGCGTAGATGAACAAGAAAATTCTATTTATTCCATTGGTGGCTTTTCTTGGTCTAGTTGCCGTGTTTGTTACTCAGTTGGTCAAAAATACCGAAGGTGATGATCCCACAAAATTGGAGTCGGTTCTGATTGGTAAGTCTGTGCCTGAATTTCGTTTGGAAGATTTAGCTGAACCCGGCAAGCTGTATGACCAAGCGATATTTAAAGGGGAGCCTTTGCTGCTGAACGTCTGGGCAACTTGGTGCCCGACCTGCTATGCCGAACATCAATATCTCAATCGGTTGGCGGGTGATGGTGTAAAAATTATAGGCTTAAATTATAAAGATCAACGAGATAAAGCGGTTCAATGGTTAAATGAGCTAGGTAATCCTTACTTGATCAGCCTGTTCGATGGTAATGGTATGCTAGGGTTAGATCTCGGCGTTTACGGTGCGCCGGAAACCTTTCTCATTGATGCCAACGGCGTTATTCGTTACCGCCATGTGGGGGATGTTAATCCAACCAATTGGCAAACAACTTTGCAACCTATGTATCAGAAACTTCTAGAGGAAGCGAAGTAATGAAGCGTTTTATATTATCGATCATTGCTAGCTTTGCTTTGGTATTTTCTGTGCAATCTGCAATTGAAGTGTACGAGTTTGATAATCCACAGCAAGAGCAGCAATTCAAAGAGTTGAGCAATACATTGCGTTGTCCAAAGTGTCAAAACAATACTATTGCCGATTCAAATGCTGCATTAGCACAGGACTTACGTAATAAAGTCTATGAAATGACCAAGCAAGGTAAGTCTGAACAAGACATTGTTGACTACATGATTGCACGTTACGGCAACTTTGTGACCTATAACCCACCGTTGACTTTGGCGACTTCCATCTTATGGCTAGGTCCTTTGAGTGTGGTGTTCCTGGGTTTTGGTTTTATTGTATTACGCAGCAAACGTCGTAAAGCATCAACCGCTCAAAGTGGTGAAGTTTGGGATGCCGAAAAGGAAGAGCGATTAAATCAGTTGCTCGCCGAAGACGCGGTTGATGATGAGAAGCATGGAGACAAACAATAATGACGTTTTTTTGGTTATCTACCCTCATTCTGACCTTCTTTGGTTGTGTCTTCATTGCACTGCCGATCCTCAAAAACAGAGCGAACAACGATGCAGCGCTGCGTGACGAATTGAACAAAGCGATCTTTAAAAACCGCCTTGCAGAGTTACACGAAGAGACGCAAGAAGGGTTGGTTGACAGCGAACAAGAGCTGATTGCTGATCTGAAACAGTCGCTATTGGATGATATTCCTGCGCAATCGGTGCAAGGAAATTCTTCACATGTGTCACCGATGGTTGTTTTGATCCCCTCGATTTTATTGGTCGTCATCTTAAGCTATGGCTTTTACCTAAAATTTGGCGCGGCTAGTCAAGTAGAGCAGTGGCAGCAAGTGAACGCTAACTTACCTGCACTCTCAAAAAAAATGATGTCACCAGAAGGTGCTGCCTTAAGTGATGATGAGATGAATGATCTCACACTGGCGCTGCGCACTCGTCTGCATTATCAGCCTCAAGATGCGACCGGGTGGTTGCTGCTTGGACGTATTGGACTTGCTAACAGAGATATAGAAACATCGATTGGCTCAATGAAGAAAGCGTATGCGTTAGATCCAAAAGATGCAGATGTGAAGTTGGGCTATGCGCAAGCATTAATGTTGTCACAAGATGAGCTTGACCAAAATCAAGCACGTGAAATTTTAACGGCATTAGTACAACAAGATTATGTTGATCTACGCGTGTTTTCACTACTTGCGTTTGATGCGTTTGAACGCCAGGATTACCCAGCGGCGATGAAGTATTGGCGATTAATGCAGCAGATGATTGGCCCTGAAGATAGCCGTTATGAGATGCTTTCGCGCAGTATTGAAAGAGCACAAAGCAAAATGCAGCCTAAAGCTATCGATGGGAAAATGGTTCCTGTCACCATCTCACTCGGTGATGGTGTGACTCTTGAACAAAATGCAGTACTCATAGTCTCTGTGCACAGTTCTGATGGTGCACCTATGCCTGTTGCCGCAGCGCGTTATCCACTGACTCAATTCCCTATTAAGGTTGTGTTAGATGATAGCAATAGCATGGTTCAGGGGCGGAAGTTATCCGACCTTGCACAGCTTATTGTTCGAGTACGCTTGGATACGGATGGCAATGTTTCAACCAAACAAGGTGATTGGTTTGGTGAAAGTGCTCCCATGAGCCTCGGTCAACCTGTTGAAGTTGTGATCAATAAGCAGTATTAATAGCACTTATATACAATTAACGTATTGATAGGCCGATGTCTCATCGGCCTTTATACATGGAAATAAATAATGATAAGCCGCCTATCCCGACTGATATGCCCTATGCTGTTCCTTTTCGTATTAGCAGGGTGTGCAAGCGCTCCGGATTCAACGTCAGCCGAATCAAATCAAACGCAGTCGGGCGATCCTTTTGAGGTTTTTAACCGATCAATGTGGACAATCAACTACGATTATATCGATCCATACTTGGTTCGCCCTGTTGCGATTGCCTACGTGGATTACATTCCACACCCAATTAGAAAAACGATCGCCAATGTTCTGTCAAACTTTGATGAACCTTCAAGCATTATCAACAACATATTGATGGGTAATGGCACGAAAGCCGTTGACCACTTTAACCGCTTTTGGATTAATAGCACCTTAGGCCTGTTTGGGATGATTGATATTGCGTCAGAAGCGGGCATCACCAAACACAATGAAAAAGCGTTTAGTGATGCGGTAGGTCATTATGGTGTTGGTAATGGTCCATATTTAATGATTCCTGGATACGGGCCCTACACGATTCGAGAAACCACAGATGTTGTGGATGGCTTGTATGTACCACTTTCTTATCTCAATGTCTGGGCTGGCCTAGGCAAATGGGCTCTTGAAGGATTGGAGACCCGAGCAAGGCTCGTTCCTCAAGAAGTGACGTTGGAAAACTCCCCAGATCCATATTCATTAACTCGCGATGTTTATTTACAACGCCAAGATTTTAAAGCAGAAATTGATACCCAAACGTATGATGAATCGGAAGAAGAGTATCTCGACGATTATCTGGAAGAAGGGTTTTAATCATACCCATGTAGGTCGGCCTTGTACTGCTAGCTAGGCCGACATCACACGTCCGCTAAAGTATTCGTTAGCGACGATGTATTCCGTATTGCGGATCAATTCATCTTGCAGCTCAGCCCAATGGGGCTTCTCATCTACATCACCTTTTGCGCTAGGCACTACGCCTCCGACCCTTATGTTGAAAGGGGTTAGTTCTTTTGCCCAACTCTGCGTGAAACCAGAAACCATAGAATTCGCATTTTCAATTCCCGCTAGGTCATACTCATCATTTTGAGAAATGACGTTCACAATCACACCGGGTTTGTTGTTAATACGCATTCGCTCAGCACTTGCTTGACCAAAAGTGAATAAAGTTGAGGCCATCATGGCGAGCTTCTGAAGGAAGACTTCAGCTCGTTGTTCACCTATCAAGGGGGGGAGGGATGCATTTGGCCAATTATTGACCAGCACATCCGGTGCCCCATGATAGGTTTGATCAATAAAATCGAACAGCCGATGGATCGTTTCTAAAGAGTAATCTGGTGTGTGGTAATAATGAACATCCTGAGAGATCGCTTTGCAACGAGCAAAGGTTTCCATTAACCCAAATTTGTCTTGGTCACACAAAATAATTTTTGCACCTAAATGTGCGAAATGAACGGCCAGCGTGCTACCAAGCATCGAACTTGCTGAAGTGATTAATATTATTGCACTTTTTATATCCATTGGGTGCCTCACCCTATTGTTTGTTTTATTGTTGTAGCGGGATTTAGTCTCAATAGGATGGTTGATTAACTGTGGGTAGGGTGTGAATAACATCAAATTACTCAGCCTAAGCGAGCGTGGTATGTGTTTTTTTTGGTCATACTCACATTCTGATCTAGAGAATGTCGTTTTGTGTTACATACAAGACATCAAACTTGGGTGCGGATCTGATCTCGCCGGTGGGCAACGGTGAGTTGAACCGACAGATCGGCAACTAAGAGCTCAACGTTTGAGGGGGAGGCAAGATGCCTTCGCTCATGTCCTGACAGATTAAGATATACCTCTTCGGGTAAATCATGCGTATCTTCAGGCAAATAGGCGAGTACTTCAGGAGTCAAGTAGTGGCTGAGTTTCGCACTGGCGAGTCCTCCGTGGTGGAAAAGCTCGGCCTGTTTTGCTGAAACAGCGTAAGAGCTTTGGTCGGAACGCAGTGCTTGAGGCTCCGTAAGCTCAAATCGCTTACGTAACAATTCATCGCTAGTGAGTGGGTTTTCAATACGTTCAACAGGAGTGTTGTCGCGTACATCGTTAGAAAACATCGACAGTATGAGTGCAAAGTCCGCACGGCGTCCTTGCTGGACAGCATGGCTTAGCCCCGAGCCAAATTGAAGCTCGTTTATAATACTGGCTTTATCTAATGTATGTACTTGCATTTGCCTCTCCAACCGATGCACTTTTAGCGGCGAGAAAGCAGATAACTTTAGATAAAATAACAAAAAAGCCTGCGATAAAGCAGGCTTTTCATATGACTAAATACCAATCCAAGGGGAAAAGGTTATTTTGCTAGGTTTTCTGCAACGAATGCCCAGTTAACCAGTGCCCAGAAACCATTCATGTAGTCAGGGCGTAGGTTACGGTAATCGATGTAGTAAGCGTGTTCCCACAGATCAACCGTCAGTAGCGGAGTCACACCTTCGTGAGTCAGTGGTGTGGCTGCATTTGAAGTGTTGATGATCTCTAAAGAGCCATCCGCATTTTTCACCAACCAAGTCCAAGATGAACCAAAGTTATTGATCGCTGAGTCAGTGAATTTTGCTTTAAAAGCTTCAAAAGAACCAAATGCGGCGTTGATTGCGTCTGCAACGGCACCTGTTGGTTCGCCACCTGCATTTGGTGCAAGGCAGTGCCAATAGAAGGTGTGGTTCCAAATTTGAGCGGCGTTATTAAACACGCCACCAGTTGAAGTTTTGATGATCTCTTCGAGAGATTTACCTTCAAATTCAGTGCCAGGGATAAGGCCGTTAAGCTTGACAACGTAAGTGTTGTGGTGCTTACCGTGGTGGAAATCTAGTGTTTCGGCTGAAATGTGTGGTTCTAGAGCGTCTTTAGCGTAAGGCAAAGCTGGTAATTCGAATGACATTGCTCGATTCTCCGTTGTGTAGAAAGAGTGAAAGTCTCTTTCAGTAGCTTCCAGATATTATAATGATATTCGTCGATACGACTGACTTGAAGGTATTTTAGCAAGTTTTTACTTTATTAAAAGTCCTAATATTGAAAATTGTTGTATAGGCAGGATATCCATAAATAATATGTGCTTTTTATTCTCTATTAATGATTTAGAATGTCAGTAACAAACCGCACTATCCCATTAAGAGGAAGCAATGGAAACTATTGATAAAATTAAACAGCAACTTGAAGAAAATGCCATTCTGCTATACATGAAAGGCTCTCCTAAGCTACCAAGTTGCGGATTTTCTTCTCAAGCTGCGCAGGCTTTGATGGCTTGCGGTGAGAAATTTGCTTATGTGGATATTCTGCAAAACCCAGATATCCGCGCTGAGCTGCCTGTATACGCACAGTGGCCTACTTTTCCACAATTGTGGATTGAAGGTGAGTTGATTGGTGGTTGTGACATCATTATCGAAATGTTCCAAAAAGGCGAACTGCAACCTTTAGTGAAAGAAGCCGCTGCACGTGCAGGCAATGAAGGGTAATACTGTATAAAATAACAGTTTTTCTTGATTTATTAAGGTCACATTGGTTAATGTGGCCTTATTTTTTTGCGTTGATTTGAGTTTATGACCCGTTTATTCATTGCTGAAAAGCCCAGCTTAGGGCGCGCTATAGCCGATGCTCTGCCGAAACCACACAAGAAAGATCAAGGTTTCATTCGTTGTGCGAATGGTGACATCGTTACTTGGTGTATTGGGCATTTACTCGAGCAAGTTGAGCCGGATGTTTATGATGAACGCTATAAAAAGTGGAATTTACTCGACTTACCTATCATTCCTTCACAGTGGCAGCTTAGACCGCGCAAAACATCGAGCAAACAGTTGACTGTGATTCGTCAGCTTTTGAAAGAAGCATCGCAAATTATCCATGCAGGAGACCCGGATCGCGAAGGGCAACTATTAGTTGATGAAGTGATTGATTATTGCAAAGTAAGCCAAAGTAAAAAAGAGCAAGCATTGCGGCTACTGATCAGCGATTTAAACCTTCCAGCCGTGCAGCGTGCACTGAAACAGATGCGCAGTAACCGCGAATTCATCCCTTTATCGGTTTCAGCGCTCGCGCGTTCAAGAGCCGATTGGTTGTATGGCATGAATATGTCACGGGCTTATACTTTGCTGGGGCAGAAAGCGGGCTATCAAGGTGTCTTGTCGGTTGGACGGGTACAAACTCCTATTCTAGGGCTTGTGGTACGTCGGGATGAGGAGATAGAAAACTTCATCCCGCGAGACTATTTTACATTACATGCGTTAATCCCTTATCAAACTGATCAAGTGGCGTTTGATATCCGTGCGCGCTGGAAACCCAGCGATGCTTGCCAGCCTTGGCAAGATGAAGAAGGGCGAGTCTTAAACCGCAAGTTGGTGGAAAATGTCGCACAGCGCATCGCAGGGCAACCCGCCACAGTGATTGAAGCCGAACAAAAGCAAACTAAGCAAGCCGCGCCGTTACCTTATTCCTTATCTGCACTGCAAATTGATGCATCGAAGCGCTTTGCAATGAGCGCCCAGCAAGTGTTAGACACTTGCCAATCTCTGTATGAGAAGCATAAATTAATCACCTATCCGCGCTCAGATTGTCGTTACTTACCACAAGAACATTACGCTCAAGCTTCGTCAGTAACTCAAGCTATCGCGTGCAACGCCAAAGAGTTGTTAACGGCGGTCAGTGGCGCAAACTTAGCTCTTAAATCCAAAGCATGGAACGATAAGAAAGTGGACGCGCACCATGCCATTATTCCCACACCAAAGCAGGCATCCGTCAATGCCTTGTCGGGAAATGAGATGAAAATATACCAATTGATTGCGCGCCAATACTTGATGCAATTTTATCCCGCCGCCGTGTACGCCGAAGCCAAGCTGGTGTTTGATATTGCGGGTGGCTTTTTTGTTGCGTCAGGGCGACAACTGGTTGAAACCGGTTGGAAGAGTTTGTTAGGCAAAGTCGATGAAGAAGAGAACGGAGTCGATACCGTTCCACCACTGAGTAAAGGGACGGTGCTGACGTGTCGAGAAGGGGAGATTCACGATCGAAAAACCGAGCCTCCTCGTCATTTTACTGAAGCGACTTTACTACAAGCGATGACGGGAATTGCTCGCTATGTTGAAGATAAAGAGCTGAAAAAAATCTTACGTGAAACCGATGGTTTGGGTACGGAAGCGACGCGAGCGGGGATCCTTGACACTTTATTCAAGCGGCAACTCTTAACACGTCAAGGTAAGCTGATCCTAAGCTCGCCAGCGGGAAGGGGTTTAATTCATGCGCTGCCAAATGAATCAACTTATCCGGATATGACCGCCCATTGGGAGCATCAATTGCAAGCGATGGCTGAACGTGGGCAAGCGTATCAACCCTTTATGCAAGTACTGCAAGAGCGCATTATTCAGATCATGGAACAGGCGAAATCGGGCGCAGTGCCAGAATCGCTTCGCTCATTGCCTAAAGTGGAGCGCCCTGCATTCAAACGAAAGACACGTAAATCCAGCAAAACCACGCGTTATCAACGTAATTCGGCTCAATAAAATGACATCAAAGAATCGGTCGCTAAGTAAGCAGAGGCCAGTGAATTAGGTAAGATGTTCACCGACCTGACGAGCTAATTATCACATTTTCGATAAAAAAGGCTGGTATCCCAATCGGTTACATTGTCAGTCACTTTGCCGACAAGTGGTAGTAAACGCCACGCCTCGCGCTCTTGAAAAGGGTGGCTTGTTATCACGGCAAAACCAGCAATACAGCATCTTCCACCTTTAGAACGGATAAACTGGGCAATCGAGCTGACCGCTTCTTCACTGTAGGATTCAATCTTATAGAGATGGCTCATACACTTCTCCTCTCTAACCATGCCATTAATTACGACATAACCGTTGAATAATGGAAAGCATATTTGATGCCAGTTTATAAAAAATACACCTTTGGTATGTGATGAATGGAGAGTGTACTTATCTAATGAATGGCAACTGGTGCGTGGAATAAAAAATCAGTATGAGAAAATGATGTTAATCAGATACGAAAAAGCCGCTGTAAAAACAGCGGCTTTTCTTAAAAGTGGCGGAGAGATAGGGATTTGAACCCTAGGATAGCTATTAACCATCGCCGGTTTTCAAGACCGGTGCTTTAAACCACTCAGCCATCTCTCCGTGTGGTGCGCATAATAGCGAGGCAATTTTACTTTGTAAAGTATTGAGCTGATCGTTTGCTGGTTTTGTATACAATTGCCGATAATTTCCCACTAATAGCTTGATTCTTAGCGCCTTGTTGGAGAAAAAACGTACATTAATGCGTACTTCGTTATGGCGCATTTTTGATTTGGTTGCTAGCTTAACGGTGAATTCTTACGATGTTTGCCTGATGCTCTCTTGTCGTATCAGGCTGCCGGAGTTTCATAAATGGAATGTTATTTCTTTTTTATGCTTTTATGTTCATATAATGCTCGAACCTCTGGGAATGACGGGTAACAAGCTAAAACTGGCAGGGAAATGGTACTAAATCTGAACCATAACCAAAAGATGGCTTTCTTGACCCTGCGCAAGGTGAGGAGTAATTTGCAGCTTCCTGTGTTTAAGGCACTACTTCCATTTCCAATCATTAAGTACAAAGTGTTTGCAGGAGTTTATCTTGCACTCACCTATGCTGATGATTGAAATCAGTCAATAAAAAGAACCATGCTAGAAGAAACGACAACCAATGACCCTCATGATGCTCAACCTGAGGGGACTGAACGCATTTATCGCCAACGTTTTGATTCCAAAATAGGGTTTCAAAATGAATACGATATTCTTGCTATTGAAGAGCCTTTACAAATCAGTTTGCAATGGAATGATACGGTTACTAACAAGCTGCATATCGAAGAGTGGAGCATGACAATGCGAACGCCCGGTGACGATGCTCATCTCATCGGTGGCTTACTTTACACGCAGCAAGTGATCGATTCATATGACCATATACTTAATATGGAATTGGTTGACGACGAATCACGGCATGGCCAGAATCGCTGGTTGGTCACGCTCAATCATCCATACACTGATGTGATTCAGCATCAGGCCCGTCGTTATATGAGCCAGTCGAGCTGTGGCATTTGCGGTATGACATCCATCCGATCCTTGAGTTTGAGGCGAGAAATTCGTGTTGATGATAGCCCGAAATGGCTCTCTTCTGATGTTGTTATTACGCTTCCTAATCTGCTTCTTGTTCATCAACCACTGTTTGCAAAAACGGGGGCGGTGCATGGTGCGGGTTACTTCGTGAATGACGAGTTGATTGCCGTTGCGGAAGATGTGGGTCGCCATAACGCAGTGGATAAGTTGATTGGTCGAATTTTGAGTGAGCAACGTTGGCACCCGCAAGGGGTATTGATTCTTAGCGGCCGAGTGAGTTTTGAGTTAATGCAAAAAGCGGCTATTGCTGGCATTTCAGTGGTGGTGGCTGTTGGTGCGCCATCACGTTTAGCGCTCGATATGGCGCGTCAGTTTGATATGACACTGATTGGTTTTATCAAAAAAAATCAGTTCAATATATACCATGGTCATGCACGTTTGCAGTCAGTGAAAGAGTGAGAAGAAGAATATGAGTATTAAACAATATACCGGTTCGGCTGGTGGTTGGGGAGCGCTAAAAAGCACCGCGCATCATCTATTGAAAAGTCATAATGTTGCCAAAAATATTTCCAATCTTTTAAAAACCAACCAAGACCATGGTTTTGACTGCCCAGGCTGTGCTTGGGGTGAAAAACATGTTCCAGGGCGTTTTCTTTTTTGCGAAAATGGCGCTAAGGCCGTAAACTGGGAAGCCACTTCTCGACGCGTTGGGGCGGATTTCTTTAAGCAATATTCGGTCACTTGGCTCAATAAGCAGAGTGACTATTTTCTCGAATCTCAAGGGCGTTTAGCGGAACCAATGCGCTATAACGCTCAAACGGATCACTATGAGCCAATCAGCTGGGATGAGGCGTTTGCACTGGTTGCACAGCACCTCAATCAACTCGCTAGTCCAAATCAGGCGGAATTTTATACATCAGGCCGCGCGAGTAATGAAGCTGCATTTCT
This sequence comes from Vibrio anguillarum, assembly GCF_001989995.2. Lineage (GTDB taxonomy): Bacteria > Pseudomonadota > Gammaproteobacteria > Enterobacterales > Vibrionaceae > Vibrio > Vibrio anguillarum. The sequence goes on along the minus strand of NZ_JAHGUP010000139.1, from coordinate 10,183 downwards.
ATACCAGTTGTTTGCGCGCCGGTTTGGTACCAATAATTTTCCTGATTGCTCAAACATGTGCCATGAAGCTACGAGCGTCGCCTTGGTTCGCTCGATTGGCATTGGTAAGGGAACTGTGACTATTGAGGATTTTGAAGAATCCGATGCGATTCTTTTATTTGGACAAAACCCAGGAACGAATCACCCTCGTATGTTGGAAACACTGGCGTCAGCCTATAAGCGTGGGGCTCGGGTTGTTGCGTTTAATAATTTAAAAGAACGAGGGTTGGAGCGTTTTACTAACCCGCAAAATCCTTTTGAAATGTTAAGCAATGGCTCAACACCGACCACTAGCCATTATTTCACTCCTAAATTAGGCGGAGATATGGCGGCGGTTCGTGGCTTGGTGAAAATTCTTCTTGCTCGTCATCAGCAAGCACAGGCCTGCGGTGAATCGATATTCGACCTTGATTTCATTGCCCAGCATACCGAAGGGATGGAGTCTTACTTAGCCATGGTGCAGGCTACGTCGTGGCCAAGTATTATTGAGCAATCGGGGCTCACGCAACAAGAGCTAGAGCTGGTGGCAGATATCTATCAAGGCGCTAAACGCGTGATCGTGACTTGGGCGATGGGGGTGACTCAGCATAAGCATTCGGTGGCAACCATACAAGAGTTGGTCAATCTACAATTACTGTTTGGCCAAATTGGTAAGGATGGTTCTGGGGTATGTCCTGTCCGTGGCCACTCAAATGTGCAAGGTGACCGCACGGTTGGAATTAATGAAAAACCGCCGGTATTTCTACTCGACAATATTGAAAAAGTACTGGGCTTTACGCCACCAAAAGCGCATGGACATAATGTAGTTAATGCTATTGAGGCGATGCTACGGGGTGAAAGTAGAGTCTTTATCGGTTTAGGGGGAAACCTCGTTGCCGCTGCGCCCGATACCGAGCGTGTCGCGCAAGCAATGAAAAACTGTAATTTGACCGTAAACATTGCGACTAAACTGAATCGGAGCCATGTCAACCCGGGCAAGGATGCGTTGATCCTGCCTTGTTTAGGTCGGACCGATATTGATATTCAGGCTCAGGGGCCACAGAAAATTACCGTTGAAGACTCATTCTCCATGGTTCATGCCTCTTCTGGGCGAATTGATGTTACAGGAGAGATGATGCGCTCAGAGCCGGCCATTATCGCAGGAATGGCAAAAGCGACCTTAGGGGAGGGAAATCCAATTGATTGGCAATCCATGGCTGATAATTACGATAACATTCGAGATTTGATTGAAAAGATTATCCCAGGATTTGCCAATTTTAATCAGAGGCTCAAAGGGCCTGGCGGTTTTTATCTTGGTAATTCAGCGCGTGAATTTACTTGGAAAACGCCCACAGGAAAAGCGCAGATAAGCAGTAATGCACTTCCTGAATCTATCGTTCCGCTCAAAACTCAGCAGATGACCAAGAAACCGATTTTTGTGTTGCAGACGATACGTTCGCACGATCAGTACAACACCACGGTTTACGGTTTGGATGATCGTTACAGAGGTGTATTTGGTGAACGTAATGTCATTTTCATGAATGAAAAAGATATTGAGCAGCTGCAATTAAAAGCGGGTGAACGAGTCGATATTGAGACACTGTGGGATGATGGTATTAAACGTGAAATTTTGGGCTTCAAAGTGGTCGCCTATGTAATTCCTCAAGGGAATGTAGCGGCCTATTTCCCTGAGGCAAATGCACTCATTCCATTGAGCAGTAAAGGGGACTTTAGTGATACCCCGACATCAAAATCTGTTGCCGTTGTCATTCACCCAACCAAAGTTGCGCCCCTGTTAGTCCAAACAGACTAAAAAATAAGATACTAAAGCAAAAAAGAGAGCCGAAGCTCTCTTTTTTGTAGGTGTATGGTCGGACTGAGAGGATTTGAACCTCCGACCCCCGACACCCCATGACGGTGCGCTACCAAGCTGCGCTACAGTCCGATTGGCGTAATCTAATCATTTATCCCTTTAGCGTCAAGAGATAATCTTGCTAACGGCCTGATTTAATTGTCTTTGGCGTAAAATCTCTGCAATTCGGTTAAGCCTTGCATCAGTACAGGCAACGCTGGGCTAGAGTCTTTCTGACGTTGATAGTTTTCGTCAAACAGCTTGAAGTTGCCAAATTTATCAATGAGGGTGGTTTGGGTATCAGTAATCAAGGCTAATTCACGGGCATCACCGGCTAAAATCCACTTCCTTTTGTTTTCATCAAACAAGTTTCTACCACTGCTGAATTCAATAGGGTTGGATGAAGCACCTAATAGATCCTGTAAAAGCGTGACTGAAAAATCTAAGTGACTTGAACGGTGTGAGTATTCCCCTGCCATTTTTCCTGGCCAATGGATGATCATCGGCACTTGTAACTGGTATCGGCTGTAATTGCTGTTAGCACCCCAGCTGTTGGTTTTTGTCTCGTTAAACTCCGCGCCATGATTTGAGGTGATCACAATCAGCGTATTGTCTTGCAATTGTAATTCGTCAATCTTAGTGAGCAGCAGACCTATTTCTTGGTCGGCTGCATTGACCGAGTTATTGTAACCAGCACGCAGGCGATCGCTGGCACTACCTTTACTTGACCGAGGGTCAAAGTCATTAAAGTTGTCAACGGTCGTCAATTCCAAATAGCTGAACCAGGGTTGTTCGGTTTGCTCGGATACCCATTTATGCCAGCGTTGTATAGTTTGGTTATCTGTGCTCGATTCTTGATCAAAAGGAGCTTTAGAGACCGTTAAAGTGCGGAAAATCGTCTCTTCGTATAAGGTGTCGTCAAAATTATCGCCACTAAAGAGGCCAAACTGATAATTCTGTTTTTTCAATACATCTATCAGTATCGGAGGGGTACCTTGTGAACGAATGGCGTTGGCATAACTGCTTGGAAATCCATAAAATAAGCCAAAGATCCCAAACATGTCATTACTCGAGCTGTAATGATTATTAAACTTCAAATTTTCTGTCGCAAATTGGTAAGTGTTGGGCATGATTTCAGCTGTCAGCACATCACTTCTTAAATTATTGACACTCACTAGCAAAATATTGAGATTATTTGCTCTGCGGCCAAATTGAAGAGGCTCAAGAGGATAACGAACAATGTTAAGGTTCTCTTCATTATCCTTCAAACGCTTTAAGTACACATCACGATCAAATAGACCGTGTTTTTCCATGAACGATTTTGCCGTCATTGGATACGAGAGCGGGAAGTTTGATTTTTGGCTGGTCACTGATGTTTCTAAATACGCATCAGACCAAACGTAAATAAGGTGGCTGGTAATAAAACTAATGAAAAATACCGCCGCGATGGGCCGGCCAACGTGTTTATGCGATAGTTTTCGCTGCTTACGCCAAACCCACTCCGAAAGCCCAAGTTGTAAGAGGAAAATGAGCGGCATGACCACAAACAGATGCTGTAAGTCGGCGGTGATAGCGCTGGTCTCATCGCTAAAAAGCAGTTCCCATACAATCGGTGTTAAGTGCAGGTTGATTGCTTGATAAGCTTGGGTATCGATTAATAAGAGTGTGAGTCCTAACGTTGCAAAACAGACCGCCACGAAGCGAAATAGTTTGCGCGACGGAATGATGAATGTCAGAGGGAATAAAACCAGCAGATAGAGTGCAAAGACCAAAAATCCAAAATGGCCGACCCAAGACACAGCTAAATAAAACTGCCCCAACAAGGTTTCAGGCCATGGTGATTGTACGATATATCGAGTACCAATAAGCATTGCTGCAATGATATTGAAGAAAGCAAACCAATGCCCCCAACCAACCAACCGTGATACGCGTTCACCGTATGTATTTTCGCTATCTGCCATGTGATTTTCTATCTATGCATTCTATTAGTGAGTAGTAGTTTCTAAAGACGACATCAATGCCTGAGCAAATTTTTCCGCAATCGCCTTACGCTGTGAAGCGGCAACGTTTTGGTTTAAGACATTCGTTGCAATGTTTCCCGCAATCATGAGAGTAAGCTCAGGGGAAGCACTATGTTTAGCGAGGATGGCAGCAACTTCTGTCAGGATATTTTCAATTCTTTCGTCGCTGTATTTAGATGTAATAGGCATAAAGACTCTAATGATGATAGTAAAAGCGGCTTATGATAACCTACAATGCCTTACAACTGAAACCAGAACGATGATAATTTCACTATGAGTCTTCACCTTTCCAACGTGATTTTGCACCAATTAAGCAAAAACGAGCAAGATGAGTTGGTGGTTAAATACCGCTCTCAATCTTTAGATAATGATACGTCTGCCGAAAATTTAGTGGCTGAGTTGCATCGCGTGTTTAATTCGAAAGCGAGCAAAGGTTTTGGTTCGTTTAAGTCGGACAGTGATTTTCAAACTTGGTTGCAAGAACTTCGTCAAGGTGAGCGTGATTTTTACGATTTTTCACAAATCAGTGCTCAACGGCTGAAAGATGAATTATCAAAGTATCCGTTTGCTGATGAAGGGATCTTAGTGATGGCCGAATATCAGTCACTGGCTACTGATTACCTATTTATTGGGCTTTTACCTCTCAACCAAAGTTTGAAAGTAACAGAGGGGCTCGACATTAGCGCGACAGATTATCTTGATATCAACAAAATGGATATCGCGGCGCGTCTTGACCTCTCAAGTTTTGAAACGGACAAAAACTCAAACCGCTACCTTGCCTATATCAAAGGTCGCGTTGGTCGAAAAGTGTCGGATTTCTTTCTTGATTTTCTGCAAGCCGATGTCGGGTTAGATACCAAAGTGCAAAATCAAGTACTGATGCAAGCGGTACAGGATTTTTGCACGGATTCTAAGCTAGAAAAAGATGAAGCGATCGGTTACAAGAAGCAGGTTTACGATTACTGCAATGAGCAAATTAAAGCCGGTGAAGAGGTTCATATTCGTGAGTTGTCTGGTGAATTACCTGCTAGCCAAGACGGCACGGGTTTTTTCGAATATACGCAGGCACATGGCTATGAACTGGAAGAGAGCTTTCCTGGTGATCGTTCTACCGTGCGTAAACTGACCAAGTTTGTCGGTGCAGGGGGCGGTTTGAATGTGAGCTTTGATAGCTTGTTATTGGGAGAGCGTATTTTTTATGATCCTGAAAGCGACACGTTAACCATCAAAGGCACGCCACCGAATTTAAGAGAACAGTTAACGCGCCAGCGTTAATCGTTTACCACTAAGAGAGCTTGATATGGCTCTCTTTTTTGTCTTTTCTCCCGATGTACAACTCAGCACGGTCCAAACTTTAGGTTTATGCTTGTATTAATTACAAGTACAAATTGGTAATCACAGTGTTTGGGCAAAAGAAATCAAAACGATTCAGCGTGAGATCGTATGGAGTGATTCTGTTTGGTTGGTTAATCTCCGTTGGTCTTGTGTTTTGGCAAAGCCATTTAAGCTACCAAGCCATGCATGCGGTGAAAGAGTTACATTACAGTGTTGAAGAACTTAAAAGTTCACTCTATTTTAAAGAGCCTTATCGTTCGACGCGAGCGAATGATATCGCGCTGAATGTGCAGCTACTCTATTCACTTAGGCTACAGCTGGAAGTTGAGCACCGAGATTTTTCATGGCGACCAGATATTCAGCAATTGCTCCATGTGACTGATCGCTATATCACACTGACCAAATCGTATTTGTCGATTGAGCTTAATATTCAACCCTTGGTTGAACGCCTACAAGTGCTGCGCGATAATCCCACTAATTCAGAACAACTCAAGCAAATGTATGTGGTGTTAGGCGCTTATGTATTTGAAGCGATGTTCAGTGACACTGAGCAAAATCCGGGGATCTATCGAGCATTAGATAAACTCTATGTGGATGGGCAATCTTTACCAGCCATTCAGAAAAAAGAGTTAGAGCAGACATTAGCACAAGCGTCTGATTTACTGAATCAATACGCCCAAGGTGCACGTTTGGTCGACAATTTAATCAATCACTCTATTTACAATCAGCTTATCCATGTTGAAAACCAATACCATCGTCTTTTAAACATCTATGCTTATCTTGTCATGGGGTTAAGTGGTGGTGTTATGCTATTGCTGGGTTGGTTGATGTTTCGGTCATCAGTTTTAACTCGTTCTCATGTTAATAAAGTTCCCAGTGCTGCGAAAGAGGATGCGTCATCTGAGATAAATCCGAGTCGTGTTTTGTCTACAGAAGAACCACAGGTGGAAACATCGGATCTTTCTGATGATTTGGCCATCGATATTGAATCCATGCTCATAACTCTCAATGGCGATGTTGAGTCTGTCACTCTACTGTTGAGCGTATTTATACAAGATCATCAGCATGATGCCACTGAATTGAAAAGATTGGTGCATTCTGATTTGGAGGCTGCTCAGCGCCGAGCACATAGCCTGAAAGGCGTCGCGGGCAATCTTGGTTGCCGTTCTCTCAAGCAGATAGCGTCAGAAATAGAGTTGCGACTTAGTCAGAAGCAACGACCTACGGAGAAGCAATTGGAGTTATTAACGACGCAATTAGCGGCCGCTATAGCCAGAGCACAACACTACCTTGATCAAAGAAAACGATAAGCCAGTTCTATCGTGTCAGCTTTAAATGGTGATTCTGCTTGTAGTAAAAAAGAGCTCAGTTGAGCTCTTTTTTAATGGTTTTTTAGTTCAATGACTTTTGCAATACTCTGCTAGGCTGACTGTTGGTTGAGAGCCGATGCTTGTTCAGTACTGTCTGCTGGTGCAGTAGGTTCACATTTATCAACAAACCAACCCATGTAAGAGGTAAAAATGGTCACCAAAATACAGACAAAGCTTAGCCACATAAAGGGGGCATATGAGAGCGTTGCAACGCCTAGAATGCTCGCCATATAGATGCCATTATCGCTCCATGGCACCATACCGGAGGTGAGCGTGCCACCAAATTCAGCGTTACGTGATAGGTTCTTACGCTGATAGCCTAAACGGTCATAGTTCTTGGCACAGATTTTAGGGGTCAGGATGAGTGAAACATACATGGCTGAGCCAAAAACGTTGCCCATAAATGCAGTACCAATAGTACTGGTTGCCAGTGAACCTGCGCTTGTCACGCGGCGCTCAAACAGTTTTGCGATGGTTTCAAGCACACCCACTTTATCCAGCAATCCACCAAACCCGAGACCAAAGACAATCACGGCAACAGAACCAAGCATAGAGGACATGCCGCCTCGGTTTAAGATTGAGTCAATGAAGCCAACGCCAGATTCAATATTGTAAGGTGCCCATGCGGTATTGAAAGCTTGCAAGAAGTCTACGTCTTGGATCATCACAGCCCAAATGATGCCCAGCAAAGAACCAAAGCTAATTACAGGAAACGAAGGCATTCTCATCGCAAGCAAGCCAAGTACAATCAGCACTGGCACAAAAGAGTATGGGGTAATGTAAAACTGCTGTTCCATCGCCTCAATCACGCTTTGTACTTGAGACATGTCTACGTTACCCGCATAGTGGAAACCAAATAAGGTAAACATGATACCCGTGATCACGTAGCTGATAAGCGCTATCGGCAGCATACCTTTAATGTGCTCCATCACTTCAACGTTAGACATCGAAGACGCCAGAATAACGGAATCAGATAATGGCGACATTTTGTCACCAAAGTAACAACCTGAAAGTACTGCGCCAGCGGTGATTGGTGCTGGAACGCCAAGACCTTGACCAATCCCCATCATGGCAATCCCCGCGGTACCAGCTGCACCCCATGAGGTTCCAGTTGCTAAAGCGGTGAGAGAACAGATGATCATCGTTGCAAGAAGGAAAATAGAAGGATGGATTGCTTGAAGACCGTAGTAAATGATGGTCGGCACGATCCCGCCGGAGATCCAAGTACCAACTAATGCGCCAACAGCTAAAAGTATCAACACGGCACCTAAACCATTAGAAATACCATTCAGTGCTGCTTTTTCTAATTCTTTATATTGGTGACCTAAACGAACACCGAGCACAATAATGATGAACCAGCCAATGTATAAGGCCAGTTGGATCGGGAGATCGAGTTGAGCTGTAAACGAAAACGCGAGTAACAAAAACAAGCCTAGAGCAGTAATTACTTGAATTAAGCTAGGTAGGCGTTGAGGGGCTTGCGTCATAAAAGAGCCTCTTGTCAGATTTATGATCTAAGGACAGAACGGTGCCCTTATTGAGTTCGATCGCACTTTACAATAGTTAGCATAATATATCGACATCAAACACCTCGGATGTGATTTATGTCGTTCAAGTGGTTAATCTTCGATGTTAAATGTTGATAATAGTTAAATTTAATGGTTATAAATGTTTTGTAGTGTGGGCTTTTTGTGTAACAAGAACGTGATTATTTAGCGTTTCGTTGATTATTGAATGCTGAATCATAGTGCGGTTGAGTGATTTTTAGGCTTAAATGTGTTTTTTACAAAACTGGCTACGCAGAAAGAAAAAGTTACCACTTTTACTAAGAAAGTCTTGAGATTTTATGCTGAACCACTTATAGATGGAGCAATAAATTTTCATTTTAGATACATGGAGAGTGAGCGCGATGAGAGTAGGTTTAGTGGGTTGGCGTGGTATGGTCGGTTCTGTACTGATGCAGCGTATGGTCGAAGAAAATGACTTTGACTTGATCGAACCGGTTTTCTTTAGCACATCTCAAATTGGTATTCCTGCACCAACGGTGCCTTCCAAGAAAGGCAATCATCACACAGGGTTACTGCAAGATGCTTACGATATTGATAGCCTCAAACAATTAGATGCCATCATCACCTGTCAAGGTGGTAGCTATACTGAAAAAGTGTACCCAGCTCTGCGTCAAGCGGGTTGGAAAGGTTACTGGATTGATGCTGCATCTACCTTACGGATGGATAAACAATCAATCATCACTTTAGATCCAGTTAACTTGACACAAATTCAGCACGGCATCCATTCAGGAACCAATACCTTTGTTGGCGGTAACTGCACAGTCAGTTTAATGCTCATGGCATTAGGCGGCCTTTATGAGAAAGGTTTGGTCGAGTGGATGAGCGCAATGACCTACCAAGCAGCTTCGGGTGCTGGCGCTCAAAATATGCGCGAGTTGATCTCGCAAATGGGAGTAATTAACGATGCGGTGAGCTCTGAATTGGCTAATCCATCGAGCTCAATTCTTGATATTGACAGAAAAGTAGCTGAAACCATGCGATCACCTTCTTTTCCTACCGAGCAGTTTGGTGCACCACTAGCGGGTTCATTAATCCCTTGGATTGACGTCAAACGCGACAATGGTCAAAGCAAAGAAGAGTGGAAAGCGGGCGTTGAAGCTAATAAAATTCTGGGACTTCAATCGTCACCGATTCCGATTGATGGAACCTGTGTTCGTATTGGCGCAATGCGCTGCCACTCACAAGCATTAACCATCAAGCTGAAGAAAAATGTTCCGCTTGATGAAATCGAAGAGATGATCGCTACGCACAATGATTGGGTGAAAGTTATTCCAAACGAGCGCGATATTACCGCACGTGAATTGAGCCCTGCCAAAGTCACTGGCACCTTGTCAGTTCCCGTAGGACGTTTGCGTAAAATGTCTATGGGTGATGATTTCTTAAATGCGTTTACGGTGGGTGACCAATTATTGTGGGGAGCTGCTGAGCCGCTTCGCCGTACTTTGCGGATCATTCTGGCTGAAAAACAGTAAAGATGGATCTCGGTTTAAAACTACCTGAGTAAAAATAAAAAAGGGGCGCTTTATGCAAAGCGCCCCTTTTTTTATGCTTTTTATCTGTAGTAACAGTGACGATGTTAACGCGGTTATGCAAGGCCAGGAAATAAATTTCTGAGCCCATTGGCAATAAACTCAATACCGAGTGCGCCTAGTATTAAACCCATGATCCGCGTAATCACGTTGATACCCGTTTGACCTAAGAAGCGGACAATATAGGGGGCTGAGCGAAACAGCAGCCAAGAGCTTAAACTAAATAACACCACAGTGATTATAATGCCCACGGTATCGAACATGCTTGGGTAGCGAGAGCCATACACTATGGTTGAACTGATGGCACCCGGTCCTGCCATTAAAGGCATGGCGAGTGGCACAACCCCAATTTGTTCACGGCTAATGTATTCAGATTTCTCTTGTTTGTTTTGTTTATCTTCACCCAATTTACCGCTCATCATCGAAAACGCGATGCTCAGCAGCAATAGGCCACCAGCTACTCGAAACGAATCTAAAGAGATACTAAACA
>NZ_JAHGUP010000138.1 GCF_001989995.2 Vibrio anguillarum | reverse complement strand
TCTTGTTCAATAGAAGAAATGTCCCAAGGCGTACTCGTTCGCTGTCGTCGAGATCGTAGGTATAAAGTCAAAGAGCCAATATCAGGGACTTCCTGCACCGTCGATCACTACGTTAAAAGACGTCTTCAAGATTTACCTGTGAGTGGGCGACCTTGTACGATTGAGGTTGAGCTGGCTAAAACTAGAGACAAAGAAGGACGACGGTTGATCGAAGAGACTGAATATGTGGCTAAAGGTGGTCGTTATACCGCTCGCTTTTGCAAGTTCATCAGTGGGTTATGTCGCCATATGAGCATACATGCCGTCTCTCAACATTTAGGAATCCGCTGGGAAACAGTAAAAAATATCGATAGGGAATACTTGCGTTCAAGCCTACCAGCATTAGACCCCGAGAAACTGAATAACTTGGTTCATATTGGCGTCGATGAAGTTGCCAGAGCCAAGAGACACGATTATATGACGGTTGTTTATGACCTCGTCTCTGGGCATTTAATTTGGGTTGAACATGGCCGAAAAGCAGAAGTTCTGATCTCCTTCTTTGAGCAACTATCAGAAGAAACCAAATCAGGAATCAAAGCAGTATCAATGGATATGGGCCAGTCTTACCAGTCGGCGGTCAGGAAAATGCTTCCCAATGCTGATATTGTTTTTGACCGATTTCATGTCATGCAGAACTACTGCATCTTAATCAAAAAAGAGAGAGCAAAAGCTTTTAGAAATGGCTCTCACGACGAAAAAAAAATGTTGAAAGGAACGCTCTTCCTCCTACTGAAAAACGCTCACAAATTGGATGATAGGCAGTCTGACAGACTTGATGACTTACTTGAGAGCAACAAGACTTTGTGCGTTGTTTACATGCTCAAAGAGCAGCTACAAGCCATATGGGATGAACCCGATTACGAAACAATGGTGGCAGCTCTAGAAGCTTGGTGTCGTCTTGCCAAATCGACCAGAATACTTTCCTTAATTAATTTTGCCGATGCTTTATTGGAAAGAAAAGTGGGTATTTGTAACTACGGAAAATACAAACTGACTAACGCTCGGGTAGAAGCAGGTAATGTCTCGATTGGCTTACTCAGACGAAGGGCAAGAGGGGTGAGAGATACAGACTATTTCAAATTGAAGATCAGACAAACATCGGTTCCCGATACACACTCAACTTTTTACCCAAATATCAAGCTCACCTAAGCGGAGAAGAGCC
>NZ_JAHGUP010000137.1 GCF_001989995.2 Vibrio anguillarum | reverse complement strand
GATTTTGATACTGTTGGCCTTTATAAGCCTGATTTGCTTGAGTCCGTTCTTGCTGATACTGAAGAGTTAAAACAGCAATATGAGCAACAAATTGATGAGTTTAAAAAGATATTTAGCTTTGATGTGTCGCAACTAAACAGCGGTCAATATAAAGAGCATTCACTAGATTTTGTATTACCCAATGGCAAGCAATTAAATTTAAAGTCCGGCGTATTACCTGCTTTTATTGACCAAGCAAACTTAATCGCCGCTGTTATTTTATTTGTTGCAGCAATTATCGCAGTTAAAGCAACTTTAGGGAGTCGTAAGTAATGGAATCATTATTATTAATCGTTCAGTCAATCGGTGATTTCTTTCAGACTATCATTGATTTCTTTTTGAATATTCCAGATTATTTCGAGCAACTAACCATCTTTATTAATGCTTATTATATTAAGTTAAAATTGAAATGGATGCTTTATTCTTTGCTCTTTGCCTATAAGACGGCCTCATATTTATTAAATGATATTGGATTCACTCAAATCATTATATTAACGTTTAATGCTTTGCCCGACGAGCTACGCTTTTATGCTTTCTTATTTAAAATACCGCAAGCGATAAACATTATATTTACAGGCTTTACCACTGCGTTTGTTATTTCGGTATCGAGGTTTTAACGATGGCTATCACGATTAGAACGGGTGCTAATGGCTCTTATAAGTCCGCTTACGCTGCTTACTTTGTTATTTTTGAGGCACTAAAGGCGGG
>NZ_JAHGUP010000136.1 GCF_001989995.2 Vibrio anguillarum | reverse complement strand
AGGCCAACAGTATCAAAATCGACTTTTCCTTTGAACTCACGACTAACATAAGAGCCAGTAGAGAGCACATGAGATAGAGCGTCTAGGCTTCCTTTAATCTCACCAGTTTGAGCATTAAGAGCTTCGACAACGGAGGAGCTATCACCGCCGCCAGTACCACCACTAGATTTAATAGCCGAAACAATATCAGCAGTATTAGCAATGGATTGGTCACGCAAACCACCCGCCATCATACCCATATTATTGACCATATCGCTTAAATGTGAATTGGTTTGGTCTAGCTTCCAACCCAACGGACGAACAACGTCCTTTATTCCATTTAAAGT
>NZ_JAHGUP010000135.1 GCF_001989995.2 Vibrio anguillarum | reverse complement strand
AGGCCAACAGTATCAAAATCAACTTTTCCTTTGAACTCACGACTAACATAAGAGCCAGTGGAAAGCGCATCAGATAGAGCGTCTAGACTGCCTTTAATCTCACCAGTTTGAGCATTGAGAGCTTCGACAACGGAGGAGCTATCACCGCCGCCAGTACCGCCACTGGATTTAATAGCGTCAACAATGCTAGCCGTATTAGTTAAACCATGTTCAAGAAGAACACCAACACCCGAACCTATATTGTTATTAACATCATATAACTGCCTGTTGGTTTCGTCTAATTTCCAATCCAGAGGGCGAACAACATCCTTTATTCCATTTAAAGT
>NZ_JAHGUP010000134.1 GCF_001989995.2 Vibrio anguillarum | reverse complement strand
GGATCATGGGGCGCTTACGATTTTCTCAATGAAATATAACAAACAATTCAAGCAGACCCTCAACGCGTAGCATTTTTATTGTGCGTTGAGTTTGGTGATTACGGTGTTGTGCGGAAGCTTGGTAGTAGCGTTTCGGGCTACTTAATTGGGCGTTAGTTTGCTACAGGCTAGCAGTTAACTAGCCTAAGCTTGCTCTTACATCCGCAATGGTGATGAAGAGTTTGTTTTCAGCGTCTTGAAATGCCTGAAAGCCATAGCGTTCATAAAAATATTTTGCACCGTCTTTGGCATCAACGATAACAACTGGAAATGCAACGCTATCACTAGCAGCTAATAGCTTTCTGAGTGCATCGATGAGCAGCCACTCACCAAAGCCTTTCCCTTTGTATCTGTCATCGACAGCAAGACGGGCAATTAGGCCACCAGAGGTGGATGATTGGTGCTTTTTTTGTAATTTATCGGGCAATGCCTTTAAGTCAATTGGTGTCATTGTTAGCGTGTAAAAGCCGATGATATGTGAGCTGTTGTTATCATCTTCCAGAACAAACGTTCTGGTGTTGTCTTTCTTTGCTTGCTGACTCGCCATTACTTTTAAGTAATTATTGAGAGCTTCGATACCACAGTTGAATCGGTTTCTATCGTGTTTAACTTTATCTAAAAGTACCGTATTCATCATTGAGCCTTGCTCTCGTATCGTTCAGAGGCCGCTCTTAGTTTTGAGTTCTGTGCTGTTGGGCGGTCTAATGCGTCCATCAGCAAAATCGCATCGGCTTGGCTCAGTTTTAAAGCTTGCTCACGTTCAATGACTTGTTTAGCCTTTTCAATTGCAGCGCTTAGAACAAATGAGTTAATACTAGACATACCAGCGATAGCGGCAGCTTTAGTGAGTAAATCTTGTGTATCGACATCAACTCTAGCGGTGATGCGAGGCAAAGTAGTAGCCATAATGTTATCTCCTGTTGTGTCAAAATGTCACATGGGTATTATGGTCTTAAAATGTGCAATTAGCAATCGTTGTGTCACTTTGGCACGCAAACTAACAAACAATTCAAGTGGATTCTCAACGCGTGGCAGTTTTACTATGCGTTGAGTAAAGTGTTTTACGGTGCAATGCGGTGGCTTGGTCAGTGCGTTGTTCACCACTTAATTGGGCGTTAGCTGTATAAGCAGTCCTCTATTTTTAGGAACAAAGAGATATGTATGAAATTAAGTTTGATACTATTCAATCTGACGGGGTGATAGATTCTCCCGTAGATGAGTTAATAAAACTAAATAGCGTTTTACGATATGAGAAGTTGTATGATCAAGTAGTTGAATCTTATCTTGATTTTAAGGTTAATTTATATAAAAGAGTATTGGCCTTTTCTGCTCAGAATGGGTTCTATTTATCTGATATGCATATAAAAAACTACGAAGATAACAGCCATTTAAATAGGTTGTTATTCAATTTCTTGAATTTCGGAAAGTTGTATGTTGATAAGTTTTATTTGCCTGAGAATAGATTTTCTGAAAAATCATGTTATATCTTTGATGTGACTGGGAATTCTTGTGATTTAGAGCTTGCTAAGAAATTCAAAGAGAGTGAAAAAGAAAAAAATCTTGGCTTCTTCGTTGGGATTGAACTTAGGAATGTATCTCAACATCGAGACTTGGTAATTAATGGTAGTGTCCAAAGCGTAAGTGTGAAGAGTGACGAAAAATCCGTAAATGTATCATTCCATATTCCGATTTATAGAGATGAATTAATAAGTCTATTACCAGCTTCAAAGAAATCTTTAAAGAGAAGGATAAAATTAGAATATGGTTGCGACATGGATTTACATGTAGTATTAGATGAATTTATGCTTGGTATATATAATCTTCATAATTTCTCAAGAAAAGCCATTAAAAATAATCTTGATGTAATCAAAGAAAGTGACGCCGTTATCAGTTCAAAATTATCAAGTGTCCATCATGCACTGGAATTGATTGACTATTTATATGGAAAGAATATAGAAAAGCCGGATTTTTCAAACCTTAGATATGGATTGTATAAATCATAATGGTATTTAATACAGCTAACAAACGCTTCAAGAGGGACAGCCAACGCGCGGCATTTTTACTATGCGTTGGTTTTTGTGATTACGGTGTTATGCGGTAAGTTGGTAGTAGCGTTGGCTGCCCCTTAAGCGGGCGTT
>NZ_JAHGUP010000133.1 GCF_001989995.2 Vibrio anguillarum | reverse complement strand
CTTGAGCCGTTTGTTATGTTTATTTAGCCTAAGATTTAAGGCACTTAATTGCGTCACTTACCGTCTCAAATTGAATTTTTGTCAAACAAACTTCAGCTCGAAAAAACTCGTGACATTGAATCAATCTTGATGCATCTTCTGCTGAAATCTGGACTGAGTTTCCAACCAAGTTAATCGCTGTTGAAGCATCTGAAACCAATGAGTATACAAAGCCTTCAGAATCGATTACTCGATCATCTGAGCTAAAAATCAACCCCACACATTCGCAGTTCAAGTCAGTTTCTGAGCCCAAATAAATAAGCTCATCGTCACCATCCAATTTCAGGATACAAGGCCAATTGACCATGAATTTCTCCAATAAACATAACGCCCGGCTAAGGGGTTGACAACGCA
>NZ_JAHGUP010000132.1 GCF_001989995.2 Vibrio anguillarum | reverse complement strand
CTTGAGCCGTTTGTTATATGCGTGGTGGGATTGGCGGAAAGGGTATTTCGCATATTTTCAGATAACGCTCTTCACCAAATGGAGACTTTTCCAATTCGATTTCTCCATGGGACGTATAAGTGTCAAAGAGAGCATTATTTTCCACCAATTCATCTTCTAGCTCGATAACTCTGTCATTTGCGCTACTACACTTTCCGCGCTGTCCATTTTTAAAGGCTAGGTAGACTTCATGCATAGACTTCACCGCGAGAGCACAATGAATCTGCTCATGCCTATAGAGCTTTTCCATATATGAACGGAAACCCTCAGCAGACTCTGGTGAAGTCTTAGACATTTCAAATTTCGGTAGTATATAGGTGACTTCCAAGCTAAATTTGTTAATTTCACAAGAATCATCGTTCGTATAAAAGTCATATTTCCAAGCGGTATGACCATCAAAACCATCTTTTATCATGAAGTCGGGTCTATCGGTATCAAAAGAATGTTCAATTTCATCAATACTGTTACCGCCAACCTCATACAATTCAAACTTTTTCTGAAAGGGAAAATCTAGCTGGACTTCGGCATTAACCTTGAAGAAAGACATTATAAAAACCATTGAAATTAAATATTTTTTCATTGTTTTCCCTAAAGCATATAACGCCCGGCTAAGGGGTTGACAACGCACCGCCGAACTCAAAAAACACACTGTAAACACTGAACT
>NZ_JAHGUP010000131.1 GCF_001989995.2 Vibrio anguillarum | reverse complement strand
CTAAGGGGCTGGCAACGCATAACACCAAACTCAAACACAACAACCGTAACCACCGCGGCTCAATGGGACTGGAAACGCCACGCGTTGACAGTCCCTCTTGAGGCGTTTGTTATACGCCTATTTCAGTACACCCGATTGAACTGCGTCATTGAGCCTAGACTCGACTTCTCGCCACAACAAATTACTACCTTTGGAAATGCGTTCGCCATTAAAAGCAAAAACTTTTTCTTTGGGTATATTGTGTTTTTTCCAGCCATGACCTTCACCATGAATGTTGTGAAGTAAAGGTGGAACTCGGTCGATTGCCTTAGCAAAGCTTGCTTCGGGGCTTACACCTTCTTCAAACTCTTCCCAAAGATTAGAAAACTCTTCTCGGCTTGCTTCAGGTAAAAGTTGAAATAACTTCTGTATGCACGACCTTTCTAGTTGTTTGTTTTCTTCTGTTTCAGCAGAGTAAATAACCGTATCACCTGCCTCAATTTCACCCAAGTCATGGATGAGTAGCATTTTCATGACACGAACAATATCAACTGGTTCATTAGCAAAATCTTTGAGTAAAAGAGCACTCAGGCAAACATGCCAGCTATGTTCTGCTGAGTTCTCATATCTATCTAACCCTACAGGTTTAGTTTGTCGTTCTATCGATTTAAGCTTCTCGACCTCTACCATAAAGTCGATTATTCCCTTAATTTCTTCCACGCTAAGTCCTTTTTGATGCTCAATATTTGATTGGCGTATAACGCCCGGCTAAGGGGTTGACAACGCACCGCCGAACTTAAAAAACACACTGTAAACACTGAACTTCAATTTTGCACT
>NZ_JAHGUP010000130.1 GCF_001989995.2 Vibrio anguillarum | reverse complement strand
CCTTAGCCGGGCGTTATGCGCCAAAGATTGGATTTACATCCATACTCTTATGCAAAATTCTGATGATCTGGATGTTTTGGCTACCAATTTGTTGATAAAAAATAACATGGCTTCCTTGTGGAAATTTTCGGTAGCCATCTCTGATTTCATCACAAGTTTTACCGATATCAGGATTTTCAGCGAGTAGCCAAAATGATTCATCGAATTGTTTGAGATAAATATTTCGTTGCTCGCGGCCCCACTTGCGAGAGGTAAATAAGGCAATATCTTTTAAATCGGATTTTGCCTTGTTGGTTAGTTGGAATGGTTTCATTTTCTCTCTTCGCTATCTAGTTCACTGATAAACGAATCGAGGTCATAATCAGCCATACCACTTTCTTCACCTTCAACGAGTAGTTGTCGTAAAGTGTTCATTTTCGTTTCTTGTGTTTCGAGTAGACGTAGAGCGGAACGAATTACTTCACTTGCAGAGCCATAGCGTCCACTTTGGATCTGGCTACTGATAAAGCCATCAAAGTGTTCGCCGAGTGTAATGCTAGTATTTTTAGCCATTGCGATTTCCTTAATACCAAATAATACCTAATTATGGTATTAAGTTGGCTTAACCGCAAGTGGCGCATAACAAACAATTTAAGTGGATTCTCAACGCGTGGCAGTTTTACTATGCGTCAGGTAAAGTGCTTTACGGTGCAATGCAGCGGCTTGGTCAGTGCGTTGTTCACCACTTAATTGGGCGTTAACTGGCTAGTGGTCAAATCTAATTCGGAGTAAAAAAGTGGACATAGATTACGCATACATTAAGCAAGTTTTAAGCGAAATTAAAGATGCTCAAGAACCTTATGCAGATTCAAAAAAGCTGTACATGAAATACCTTGATGTAGACGATGGCTCAGATAGAGAGTTTATATTTCATTGGCATTTGATCGTAGAAAATGGGCTTGTGTCGACCAACAAAAGTCCAATTTATGACCTCAAGAGTAGTGGCTTGGTTTCATCGCCACAAGCTCCAATGAAATTTATGTTGGTATGCCCACCAATTAGACTAACAAGCTCTGGTATTGAGTTCTTGTCATCGCTTGAAGAACCGAGAATTCTCGATGTCATTATAGAGAAATTTAAAGGGGAAGGGTTCTCTGCCATCATCGATGTTTCCAAGCAGTTAGGCATGAAAATGCTGAACAAAAAATTAGAAAATATCGAGTTTTGAGATCGCCAGTTAACAAACTGCTCAAGAGGGATTCGCAACGCGTGGCATTTTTACTATGCGTTGAATTTAGTGATTAAGGTGGTATGCGGCGGCTTCGGTATTGCGTTGCTCACCCCTTAGCAGGGCGTTATGCTACCAGTCGAAATCTTCAATAAGGAATACTATGAAACAGAACATTGTCCATATTGCTTTAGTTGTAAAAGATTATGATGAAGCCATTGATTTTTATGTAAACAAACTCAAATTTGAACTTATTGAAGATACTCATCAACCTGAACAAGACAAACGTTGGGTGGTTGTGGCTCCACCAAATTCTCATGGTGTTACGTTATTACTTGCCAGAGCCTCGAAGCCAGAGCAGCATGATTTCATTGGGAATCAAGCAGGCGGTCGAGTATTTCTGTTCCTAAATACTGATGATTTCTGGCGTGACTTTAAGCATATGAAATCGATTGGTATTAATTTCGTCCGCGAGCCAACAGAAGAAGACTATGGAACGGTAGCAGTGTTTGAAGACTTGTATGGAAACTTGTGGGATCTTCTTCAATTGAATCCAAGCCATCCAATGGCAAAAAGGTAGCATAACAAACGGCTCAAG
>NZ_JAHGUP010000129.1 GCF_001989995.2 Vibrio anguillarum | reverse complement strand
AGTTCAGTGTTTAAGTGTGTTTTTTGAGTTCGGCGGTGCGTTGTCAACCCCTTAGCCGGGCGTTATGCCACAAGTTTAGGATACAAGATGTCAATACAAGGGATTGCCTCTTCAACTTGGTCAGATATTCTCCAGTTACAACAAGGAGTTTATCTGTCAGTTGAGCCAGAGAGTTTAGAAGTGTTACAAAGTAAATGGTTGAGGTCTCCCGAAACCTGCTTTGTATTTAATGAAGATAGTCAAGTAATGGGGTATTTGCTCGCCCATTCGTGGAACACTGAAATTCCGCCAAAGCTGTTTAAACCTTTGCCTTCAAATACAGAAGGTTCAATATTATTTCTGCACGATCTAGCTGTAAGAAAAAGTGATTCAGGGAAAGGTATTGGTAAAAAATTAATCGCACAGTTGTTAAAAACAGCTCACTTACAAGGCTATGAGCAAATCCTGTTGGTAGCGGTGCAAAACTCAGTTAATTTTTGGAAAAAGCAAGGTTTCATACCATTAAATCAAAAGGTAAATGAGTGTTATGGTGAGGGGGCGCAATTGATGCGTCGAGTTCTTGTGGCATAACAAATTGTTAAAGAGGGACTTGCAACGCGTGGCATTTTTGGTTTGCAGTGAGTTCAGTGTTAAAGGTGTTGTGCAGAAAGTAATTTATTGCGTTGCTGCGCCCCTTAACAACGCGTTAGGTTTACGAAGAGAAAAGCATAATTTTTGGGGAAAAGATTTGGGGATTTCTTAAGCAATTCGTTTACGGATGTCAGCAAATCAGCTTGGTCTGTCCCAATCATCACGTTTCTTGCGCTTTTTCTCATGCCAATGTTCGTGGGTTGCTTCATTGGAAAATGGCGTAGGTTGGCTGAATGTTTCACTGGCGCAAAGGTGCTTTGATTTAACCAAACAAACAGACTTAACCATTTGTTTTTAGGTTGGTCGCATTTGGCTGCCAATTTGAGTGAAAGGTTTGGGTTTCGTTTATCGTAATACGTTAAATTAGCGATTCTTTGCCAAGTTAATGAATGCGAAACAGTAACACCTAACAAAAAATTCAAGCCTGACTACCAACGCGTGGCTGAATCGGTTCCAAAATGGTTTAGTGTTTACGGTGCATTGCTTAAAGTGGCATTGTGCGTTGGTAGCAGCTTAATTTGGCGTTAGGTTTACGAAAAGAAAAGCATAATTTTTGGGAAGAAGATTCGGGGATTTCTCTGGCCATCCGTTTACAGATTTCAGCAAATCGGCTTGGTTTGCCCAAATCATCACGTTTCTTTAACGGTTTCTCATGTCAAAGTTCGTGGGTTGCTTCATTGGAAATCGTAGTGGTTGGTTGAAATTTTCTCTGGCGCAAAGGTGCTTTGATTTAATCAAACAAACGGACTGAGCATTTGTTTTTAAGTTAGTCGCATTTGTCTGCCAATTTGAGTGAAATGCTTCGAATTACTTCAACGCAATGCGTTAAGCTAGCGGAATTCTTTGCCAAGTGGGTGAAGGTTAAACAGTACAACCTAACAAGAAATTCAAGCCTGACTACCAACGCGTGGCTGAATTGGTTCCAAAATGGTTTGGTGGTTACGGTGCATTGCTTTCAATGGCTTTGTGCGTTGGTAGCAGCTTAATTCAGCGTTAGGCAAGGTGAGTTCTTATCAGCTAAATCGAGTTG
>NZ_JAHGUP010000128.1 GCF_001989995.2 Vibrio anguillarum | reverse complement strand
ACCTAAGCGGAGAAGAGCCAGTTTTTGTCATTAACTCGCGATGAGCGGTTGGATGATGAAGAAACGGCTTCCTCAGTATTTGCTTACTTAACGTCCATCTATATTAAAACCGCTGAGTTGTCGAAAAAATTTGGTATTTATATCAACGAGTGGCAGCCAGAATCAGAAGGCATTACACCTAATGCTAATGGTTTAACGGACCCTAAAGTGAAAAATGCTTGGGAGATATTACCAAGAACTAAGCCTTCGAAAATGTTAGAGGTATTAAGTGCTAAGGATTCTCGAGTCGTGCGTAGCAAAATAACTCCAGAACTTTATTCGGTGTGTTCAAATGATCTCGCCGTTAATGTATTTCAATACTTTCAAAATGGTGGAGAAGTAGCGGGGCATGGCATCAATAACGCCACCATCGGTGATCCTAAAAGCCCACAAACAGCGATACTTTTTGAGTTTCGAACGGTTCCAAACGCACTGCAAGGTTATTTACCCAAGGTCGAATCTACTGCAAAAACAGACACCAAGCTACTCGATGCATTTGAGGGTAAAAAACGTACATTAGTCAATAATCAAGTTGACGATGTTATCCAAAATAGTGGCGATCAATTTGAGCTCTGGTACCAAAACTATCGGCAGAGTATAAACATGCCTCCAGTCAAAAATGCGAAAAAAAGCGCTTCAGCTAATCATAAAGCTGAATGGGTCAAGGCGGAAAAACCACAAGAATGGCAACGCATTACTAGCCAATAACCATCAAAATACAGGGATGTAATGATGATTAATCAATGGGTAACGCAACAAAGCGGATCTGTGTATTGGCTTGTTGGATATAAGACAATCAAGCATGCGATGCTTGAAAACGGCGGTATGAGTTTCGAAAACATGGCCGTACTATTTCATGGAGATACTTTTTCTTCAGTAATGGGCTTATCTCCGTGGCTCGTTCCAGTATCTGGGAAAGTGTTAAACCTGCCAGTCGAGATTTTGCAGCAAGGTCTATTTCTAACCAGTTCAACCCGTACTGAAGTAATGCTCGATCATTTACAAAGCTTATTGATAGCTTCACTTGATGGCGAAGAAGTGATGTTTCGTTTTTACGATCGTGATGTGATTATTCCCATACTACGAGCGATGGATGAAGCCGAGGTGAATCACTTTTTAGGCAACATCAACCAATTGGTGGCGATTGATCACCATAAAGAAGACGCTCTCATTACCTTCAGTAATACCTCACGCAGTGAATTTGTGCTTCGTCACGGGACTTGGTGGAAGATGTTACCTCACCACCTAGCGCCTTTGTACAACGTAAATGTTCATGCCAATTCCTTAGAAAGACGTTGGTGGGAGCTACTGCCGCATCTTTTACAACGCTTAGAATCACCGCAGCAGACGATATTATCAGCCTTGCAATCAGCATTAGAAAAGCAAAATAGCTATGAGGTCGCAGAGCAGCATGCGTTAGTTGCGCTCGTCACTGCAACCGATACCGCGCTTGATGATTTATCCCATCCTTTACATTTAACATTGGATGAATTGAAAGAGTTAAAGGCCATTAAGGAGAGCTGGCAATGAGAAGTACAACAGGAGTTAGCCCTTTTTGTGCGCCGTGTGAAAATCGAACGCATTGGATTGAAATTATCATCCGTGATGAGTTCAATAAGCCATTTGAAGGCATCACTGGTACTATCACTGACTCTGCAAAGCATAAATTTCCCGTCGTATTAGGTGAAGCACCTATCTTGCTTAAAACGCTTGCCCCCGGCCCTGTGACGCTCACTCTCGATGCTGAACAATGGTTAAGAGAGTCTCAGGGCAAACTGAGAACACCCAATAATGAAGCCGATCCTACTTTGGATTTTGCCAAGCAATACCAAGACCATTTAGGTAATAGTGCCCGTTTTCTAAACGTAACCAGTGGCGATCTAACCGAATTAACGCGAGAACAAGCTCTACCCGTAAGGCACCAAAAAGGCCAAGCGGATGCTTGTAATTTACTGACAGATAAAAGTTATGTTCTTAAAGTGAGAGGATTTAACTTTATTACCTTACGTGTAGGTATGTTTTTTGATGGCACAGCCAATAATAGCTACAGTGCGCAGTGGGGGAAAACTCAGTTAGAGAATTACTATCAAACATGGAAAATGAAATACAAGGTTGATTGCGACATTATTTCCAGAAAAACAGGGCGGCTTAAAAACGACATTCCTGCTACTCACTTATCGAGCGAGTGTTTTGATTATCCTAAAAAAGACAATTTCTTTATCTCTTTATTTAAAAATGATGAAGGCGAACTAGAGACAGTGGCAGGTAGCGCCACTAATGAGCTAACCAATGTACAGAAGTTGTTTGAACTTTATGAGAAAAATAAATTTTCTGAAAACAGGCTTGCCTATTCTATAGCTGAATATGTTACGGGTATTGGTACGGGAAATAGCACCAATATTGCACCAGCTGATGAATCGGAAATTTTTGGGCAGGGGGCTGGGATAGGTAAATATGGTGTGACCGCTAAAGTCAGTACTTCCATAGAGCAACTGTCAACGTCAATTATAAATATTAAATCAGTCTTTGCTGAAGCAGATCCGAATACCGTTGACGGTTTTAATAAACTGCAGTTTGATGTATTTGGCTTTAGCCGTGGAGCCGCTGCCGCAAGACATTTTATTAATGTAGTACTAGATGGCGAGCAGGGCGAGTTTGCTCAAGCGTTTAGTAAGGCGTGCCAAAAGAGCGGCATTCCCTTAGCTTACGGGTTTGATTGGAGTGAAGCAGATGAGGCTAAAGCCAGCTGTGAGATTACTTTTGCAGGCCTGTTTGATACCGTTGCTTCTGTGGTTGACCTACTCTCTTTTGATTTTTCAACTCATCATGACAATGGTGATGTGAGGTTATGGATTGATCCTCAGCGCGTTCGGCGTGCTGTTCACTTAACCGCCGATCCTAGCATTGAGTGTCGTTATAACTTTAGCCTCAACCATCTTAACTCTGTTGATTCGGTAGATCATTTTCATGAATTTGTCCTTCCAGGAGCCCATTCCGATATTGGTGGTGGTTACCATTCACGCCTGAGCTACAACAACAGTGATTATTTCTTGCCGATCTTAGAGAAAAAGTTGGTGAAGCGTGCGAGCCGCTCTTTCTCTGACCGCTGGGATAAGGATCGCGCCGAGCAATACGTGAGAAGAAAGCTGTCTGAGTATAAGCAACGTGATTTAGCCACCGGTTGGCAGGAAAGTGACTATGTAGAACCAGAAGTTGAGTTTATTGAACAAGGTAAAAAAGAGGGCGGAAGAGTGGTCGGCCGCCTTTATATACAGCGAAAGGTGGAAGGAGAGCTCTCCCGTGTATACCTTAGGTTGATGTATGGTCTAGCCGAGTATCATGGGGTACCAGTGGCCGATGCGGATGGTTTTTTGTGGCAAAACCCTGAAGAATATTTATATATAGTCAAAGATTTTACGTTTCAGCCTGTCGAGCGTTTCTCGTTTAGCCTCGAGCAATTTAGTCAACAGATTCTTGATATGGCAAAGCAAGGGCAATATACCAAGTTAGAGAGTGAATTTGATGCAAAACGTAAACAAGAGTTGATGCAGCTAAACTTATTTCATCATTCGTCGGATGATAGTTTTGCACTCAAACCGCTTTGGGACAAAAGTCAAGGCTGCTATAAGCGCGCCAGCTACCCATGCGAAGAAGGAAAGTAGAATGTATTTAAAAAGTGTATCTGTTTTGTTGATCACGGCATTGTTAAATGCCTGCTCATCGTATGCGGGGCCAATACCGGAGAAGGCATGGAGTGTTAGCGTCTCTATGCCCTCTTTTTACCCTGTTAAAGTGACTCAAGCTTATGGAGTAAATGAGGCGCAAAACTGGACGTCTCCTTTGCATACCTTTTCTCAGTTTATGAGAATCAGTGATCTAAAAAATGTTCAAGGTTGGTTACCTGAATATGATGGTTTTGGGTTGCCTGTTCATAGTTTTGCTATGAATACGCAGGGTGAGCAGGTTGTAAAGATTAAATTACCACCAGATAGTCTTTACTTGTACTGGGTTTCACTTATTAACACTCAGTTTTACGTGACCAAATATACTGTATCTGAAGATGTGAAAAGTTTGATGGCACAAAAAAGTCTTTACCAAAATAGAGATGGTTCATTGGGTAATGTTTGTTATCGCACCGAATTCGTGTTTGGTTTACTGCCCAATGGGCAAGCCAAAGTTTGGTTAAGAGGTTGTGGTACGACCATCTATTTAGCTGAATTGGCACCAGATAAAGTCATGGATCGCGATAGCAATGGTTTTGGTGTGGAAACGTATAAGCAGTCTGGTTCTTCATTAGAGCGTATTCACCAACGCGCAAAAGATGCCGGTGTATCAATTGACCCGATTCCTTGGGATAAAGTGGATAAGGTGTACTCGGCTCAGGAGATTAAGCCACTTCAGCACTAGAGATTGCTTTGAATCAGAGTAGTGATCTGAACGTGCTTGATGCACTACTGACCTGAAAAGGAATGACCATGGTTACTGCTCTATATGCATCGATACTTTCAGTATTATTTTTGTGGCTAGCGATTAACGTTATTAAACAGCGTCGGGCTAACCAAGTGAGATATGCTGATGGTGGAGTACCAGCACTGCAATTAGCGCGCAGCGCGCAAGGAAATACCGCAGAATACATTCCTATTACTTTAATCCTAATGGGGTTATTGGAGTTTAATGGTGCCAGCGTATGGTGGATCCACGGGGTGGGTATTACGTTTATCGTTGGCCGAATTTTACATGCCAGAGCGATTTTAAGTGACCAACTTAAAGGGCGGATTCGTGGTATGAAGCTAACGTTCAGTGCGCTGGTTATCTTGATCGTGCTGAATATTGTTTACCTGCCTTTTGGCCAAGTATTGGGTTAAGAATGCTATTCATTCACGGCAGGGTGAAGTTTATCTTGATAGGTGGCCAATTCTCGGCGCAAGCCTTTAAATGTGGTAAAGGCACTGTCAGTGGACAGTTTGTTCACTAACCAGTTAGGTAGTGCACCTCCTGGATTAGCGAAGGCAATATAATCGATGTGAGTCATACCATTAGTCAGTTTTTGCAGCGTCCAATGTGCGTTGACTTGAGTGATACGGATGTATCCCGGTTGTTCAGGCAAGTAATTTAGGGCATCCACTATGTCTAAACTTAAACCATTAGGTAGCATCTCAAATTTTGAATAAGTCACCATATCTCTGTTTTTAGCTGGCCATGGTGCCGAGAATTGGGTGTAAACAATATTCTCGGTATCTGAAATTTTTTGCAGCACACGGCTGTTACTCACGTTATCTATCCAGTTTGGTACATGTTCACTGTCATCTAATAGCCGCATAAAAGCGAAATAGCTAGTGGGTACGAACATTTGCGCCCGTATTTGGACTAAGCCATCGCTATGGTGGCGCGAGTAGATCGTAATGCCGTCTTCTGATTTTACCTGTAACCAATCGACCGAAGTCGCTGCCAAACTAGCAACATTGCTAAATAGTAGGCTTAAACCAACTACCCATTTCATCATGGTTCTTTCCTCATTGATGTTGTAGCACGTGGCCTTATTTTTGTCGTGTTGGTTACAAAAAGTGGGTTTAAGAACTGCACTAGCATAAAAACATAAATATATTATGTATACGTTTTGTTTTATTAGTTTTTGTTATGTTTCTTGAAAGTTTGCTCAATGTTCAGGTACGGCAATGAAATCTTTAAGATGGTATGAGGTTTGGTTCTGTCTCATCCTATCATGGATTTCTATCCCCGTATGGGCAGCGCCATCCTCAATACACAATAGTCATGTCATTCGTATTAGTGCGGGTGAATGGCCGCCGTTTATTGGTCAACACCTTGAAAATAATGGTTTTGTTGCTGAGATTATCCGTAAAGTATTTAAGGATGCCGGCTACGAAGTTGAGTTTCATTTTTTCCCATGGGCGAGAGCATACGCCGAAGCCAAAGCTGGACGTTATGATGCAACTGCTATTTGGATGTTTAACCAAGAGCGGACGGTAGATTTTTATTATAGCGAAGCGGTGAGCGATGAACGCTTCGTGTTTTTTCACCATAAAGAAACCGACTTTCACTGGGAAAGCCTCTATGATCTTAAGGGGTTACATTTAGGAGGTGGCATTGCCTACAGCTATGGTGCCGAGTTAGACAGATTGTTAGAAACGCAGCAAATAAAAATGTCTCGAGTCAATGATCCAAAACAGAACTTCGAACGGCTGGCGAAAAAGCGGATTGATCTCATGCCAGAAGAAATTCATATCGGTTATTACACTCTGGATAAATACTTACCGCAATGGCGAGAAATGATCACGCACCATCCCAAACCTTTTCTCATCAATAATAACTATCTGTTGTTCCCTAAAATGGGTGAACGAAGTGAACAATTGTTGACGCTATTTAATCATGGACTGAAAGAAAGTGATGTCTCCATGATGGAATGATTCGCTTTTTTTGAATGGCCCTTCCTTCTTACCTTTCCGCAGTGAATTAAAAGGCGGTTAGATTAAGTTCAGAGACGCGAGCAGGAAGATGCCTAGTGTACAAGTAAACAGTGAAAATACGGTCGTCAATGCAATGATGTTGGCCGCTAAGGTTGCATTTCCTCCCATAGCTCTAGCCATAACATAACTGGCCGCAGCGGTAGGGGATGCACTCATCAAAAAGACTAGCCCGAGATCTAACCCGCGAAAGCCAAAAAGTAACGCACCCGATGTGATCAATATCGGGGCGAGAATCAGCTTATGGGCAGTGGCAAACCAAGCCGGTGCTTTGTCGCTTCTGAGTGAACCTATATTGAGTGAGCCGCCAGTACACAGTAGTGCTAATGGTAGTGTCATATTGGCAAAATATTGGCCAGCATCAGTAACCATTTTCGGGATTGGAAGGGATAAGGAATAGCATAAAACGCCGAGCAGAATACCAATAATCAGTGGGTTTTTGGTGAGTGTTTTGGCAATCACTCCAGCGGCTTTGAGCCCTGAACTTTCCCCTTTTGGCGTGAGTGTTATCACCGCTTGAATATTATAAAGGATAGTGGTTGCGGCAACGTACATCGCCGCTAATGCTAGCCCAGGTTCGCCATAAGTATTTGCGACATAAGCCAAAGCGATAATAGCGGTATTCGCACGAAACCCGCCTTGGATGATCACGCCGTGATCCAGATGTTGTGGGAACGCTTTTTTGGTGAAAAAAGTCGTGAAAAGAAAAAATAGGAAATTAGCGAGTAGTCCATAGCCAATCAGTGCTGCACTGGAAGAAAAATCGTGCTGTGATTTGACGATGCTAAGAAATAGCATGGCTGGTAAGGTGACTTGGAATACGATGCGTGACGCGACATCGATGAAATTATCGTTGATAACCCTCGTTCGCTTTAGTACAACGCCCAGTACTAACATCAAACAGATAGGCCCTGTAATTGAGGCCGAAAACAAAAGTTGTTCGATAATCGTTGTCATATCAATCCATTGAAGTTGCTCATAGCGTTGCTATTCTTCCACAGTTCCTCATTTTGCAAAATCAAATTTGCAAAAAAGAACGAACGTGCTAAAAATAGCATGGTATGAATTGAGAGTCGGCATAATATGAGCAAAGGTAGAATTACAAGAGAAAATGTACTGAACAAAGCGTTCAAATTAGCCAGTGAAAACGGTTTGGAAAGTCTCACTATCGGTGAGTTGGCAAAACAGTGCGGTTTATCAAAAAGTGGTTTGTTTGCGCATTTTAATGCTAAAGAAAATTTGCAAATTGCAGTATTAGAGCATGCCCATTCTGTGTTTACTGAGCGTGTTATTACACCGGCTCGCCTGATTGGCGACGAGAATATCGAAGCTAAATTGCGAGTGCTGTTAGAGCACTGGTTAGGTTGGAATCATTCATTCCAAGGCAGTTGTATGTTTTTAGATGCGTGGAAAGATGCCGCAACTTGTGATTGTGCAATTCAAAAAGTACTTAAAAAAACCATCGCGACTTGGATTCATTACTTGCAAATTCAAATTCAAAAAGGGGTTGATAGCGCACAGTTTCATCCGAAATTGGATGTAAAGCAGGCTGCTTATGAGTTGTATGGACTCTATTTAAGTGCTCATTTGTTCTACTCGATCTACGGCCAAATGGAAAGTTATCAACATTTTTGGAAAGGCGTGGACGATTTAATGTCTCGATGGCGGAATATAATGAAGCAGCAATGTTAGCTAATTCTCGCTTTTCGCAGTGAGAAGAACGAGTTTTCAACAGCGCAGATGCGCTTTTATTTAACTAAATCAAATTTTTAACAAAATCAAAATTTTTTAATTAGAAATAGTACGAACGTTCTATTTTATCGAGAGGAAGGGCAACTCAGTGAGTGAAAAAATCTATTTCAGCACCTCAAACACATTCAGTGTGAAACGTACATTGGTCAATATGAGCACTCGTCTTCATCACACGCTCGCACCGTCACATGCCAAAAAAGTTGCACGAAATGTATTGTTGACTCCGGCAAGAAGTAAGCCTCAAAACCAGCCGCCAATTGGCCTGAAAACTGGCCGTGTAATGTGTGTCGAAGGGGCTCTGACGACTTATCAACTCGGAAGTGGTCCCATTTGGTTATTGACCCATGGTTGGTCTGGCACGGCAAGTCAGTTTTATCCACTGATGGAGCATATTGCGGCACGTGGTTATACGGCATTAGCTTATGATCACCCAGCACATGGTCAAAGCGAGGGAGTGTATGGTCACATTCCTGCGTTTGTTGGAGGGTTGGAAGCGATACTCGATAGTATTGACAATGTTGCTGGTATCGTTGGACACAGTATGGGGACGGCCGCCGCATTAGAGTGCCGACATCATAAAATTGAGCATTGTCCCATGCTATTGGTTGCGCCCGTGCTGGATTATTTGGATAACTTATTCAGCAGTGTGGCAAGGTCTGGCTATTCAATGCGCTTATTTGAGGCCGTTGTTGCGGAAGTTGCTGATCAATATCGTTATCCCATTCAATCTATTGATCCTTACCATAAGCTTGCTCAGCGTCAATCTCGCAGCGTCATTGTTCACGATGAGAATGATAAGTTCACCAAATATTCTGTGTCAAAGCGAGCGGCAGAAGAAATCGAGAAAGTGTCACTTATTACCACCCAAAACCAAGGACATGGACGTGTGATGAAAGGTGAACAAGTTAAGTACGGATTTGATTTGTTGGCAGGAATACCATGCTAAGGTATTCGTTTTAAGCTTATTTGAAGCCGTAATTGGATGGGTGTAATTTAACCAATAGTTTTCCATTTATTTCAAAGTGTTAAATTGTTAACCATAGTCTTGATAAGGTTAACAATTTCGCAATAATTATTATCTCCTTGTTTGAATATGTGTGATCATATTGTTGCCAGTAGGCCCTCATAAGGAAAAATAATAATGAATAGAAACGATAGTGTCCCTTTACCCTCCAACACCCGAGAATGGTTTTTTAACCGCAACAGCCTTATCATCCTAGCCGATATTGTCCTGTTTTTTATCTTGTACAATGCCTTACCTGTTGATTCTAATGTCGCTTTGGGCATTAGTATGCTGGCATTTATTGCTGTGCTGTGGTTAACGGAAGCTTTACATGTCACGGTCACTGCCATTCTTGTGCCTATCATGGCCATCGTTTTTGGTGTTTTCAACACCCAAACGGCGCTCAATAACTTTGCTAACTCGATTATCTTCCTATTTTTAGGTGGATTCGCATTGGCTGCTGCTATGCATCGGCAGGGGCTGGATAAAGTTATTGCCGATAAAGTTCTTATCATGGCGCGCGGGAAAATGAGCGTTGCGGTATTCATGTTGTTTGGTGTGACTGCCGCGCTTTCAATGTGGATCAGTAACACCGCCACCGCTGCGATGATGCTACCGCTTGTGCTTGGAGTGCTCAGCAAAGTGGATAAAGACCGTGGTCATTCGACCTATGTTTTTGTGCTGTTAGGTATTGCTTACAGCGCCAGCATTGGTGGTATCGCAACCATCGTAGGAAGCCCTCCTAACGCGATTGCCGCGGCTGAGGTTGGTCTTTCATTTACAGATTGGATGAAATTTGGTGCTCCAACGGCGGCGATTATGCTGCCCATTGCGATTACTATTTTATATTTCGCATTAAAACCGGATCTTAATGGAGAGTTCGAGCTCAATTATGAACCTGTTACTTGGGATAAAGGTAAAGTCGTCACGCTTGGTATTTTCGCATTAACGGTTTTTTGTTGGATATTTAGCAAACCAGTCAATGCCATGCTGGGTGGTTTTGCGAGCTTTGATACTCTGGTTGCGCTGGGTGCGATTGTTTTGGTCAATTTTGCCCGAGTGGTGCACTGGAAAGATGTAGAAAAAACGGCAGATTGGGGGGTATTACTGCTGTTTGGTGGCGGTATTTGCTTGAGCAACGTACTTAAGCAAACGGGAACCAGCGTTTTCCTAGCCAATGAACTAAGTGCCCTGATCTCTCATTTAGGTCTGTTCTTTATTGTATTCGTGATTGCTGTTTTCGTGGTGTTCCTAACGGAATTCGCGAGTAATACAGCCAGTGCAGCGCTGCTTATTCCGGTGTTTGCCAGTGTTGCTGAAGCCTTTGGTAT
>NZ_JAHGUP010000127.1 GCF_001989995.2 Vibrio anguillarum | reverse complement strand
CTAGATCTAACTTAGTAAAGTGTCTTGTGGCTGCGCTTTCTGAGCGTACTGATCGCCGCATTAAGCGGACAAAAATGGTTGGCTACATTTTGTGAGGCACGAACAAAAGCCAGCCGTTTTTGTTCCGTTTAAATGCCTTGTTATAAGTGTGCGTTCAGTTTTAAAACAATAAGTTAACCAACACACAAGCAAATGGAATAATAAAACAACCCCACAAGATTTAAAGCCATTTAATGATTAACTCTGAACTCACGCAGAAAATTGCTTAGTCAGTTATAACAAAACAAATCATTAAACACATGATGAAAACCCAATTGCCCATTTCAGGCTTAAATTACCGCCACAAAACTTGATCGACGAGATGGAAAACACTGCCCCAAAACACACCCAATTTCACGTTTTACCCATTGACGAATTCGACAGTGAAAAACCAAACGAAGGAGCAATACAAACTGCAATGCCCCGCTTCTAAATCCAATTCACAACGCGGATTTAACTTGGTAAAACGCAAACAAAGCGTACCCACCACAACTTCAAAATCCAAGTTTGAAAGAGCACATTATAACGCCCTGTTAAGGTGTGAGCAACGCAATACCAATGCCGCCGCATATCACCTTAATCACTTAAACCAACGCATAGTAAAAATGCCACGCGTTGCGAATCACTCTTAAACAGTTTGTTAGTTGCGTATTTTATAGTCGTTCAAATGCGCTCCCGACAACAAAACTTTTAGCCACAAGAAATACTCGTCTTGATCTGGGCGCAGAGTGATTTTGTATTGCAAATCTTCAGCGTCGCTAGCATTAAGCAGTAACTTGCCACTGTACGGTTCTAAACTAATGAGGCTAATGTTTGGTATATCATCGTCTAAAATAGTCATTGGTAAAAATTCGATGTCGATTGGAAATTGATATAAAGCCCTATCCGTAGCCGCTATGAACAGCTCGACGACATCAATAAAGTTTTCGGTTTCATCTTTACTTGGGGTGTAATAAGCATGTTCAACGGCATTTCTTACCCGATTTAGCTTTGTAAGTATCCTTGGCGTAACGATGCCACATTTTGTTATAAATTCTATATATTTAGGAAAACTAGCATACCTAGCCCCTTTAGTTTTTATAGCATCAAAACCGAACAAACTAGCAAGCGTTTCCACTTGCAAATGCAACGCCCTTTTGGCATTTGAAAATGAATTTATACGCCCCTTATCAGTTTTATCCTGCTCAAAATCAGCGATAGCAAACTCAAGGTAATGCTTTGCTGTTTTTCCGCCTTTTACTTCAACGTTCCTACTTGTGAACGTAAAGTCAGGATCGAAGTCTGAATAACAAATAGGGATTGGAATCATAAAACCTCACGTTTAATTGAAGCAACTAACGCCCGGCTAAGGGGTTGACAACGCACCACCGAACTCAAAAAACACACCGTAAACACTGAATTTCAATTTTGCACT
>NZ_JAHGUP010000126.1 GCF_001989995.2 Vibrio anguillarum | reverse complement strand
TTAGCCGGGCGTTATGCCACTTTTATTTTACTTCTCATGGATGAGGATAGAATTAGATGCAATATGGGATTCAGCATCACATAGAAGTTACAGCAAAAGCTGCTGGAGCTGTGATTTTTAATCAACACAATGAAGTGTTATTGGTTCAAGAGCTAACCGGCTCAAAGAAAGGTCTATGGCATATACCGTCAGGTAGTGTTGAATCTACAGAGTTTCCTCAAGAGGCAGCGGTCAGGGAAATTGCAGAAGAAACGGGTTTAGAAGTTGCTTTAGAGAATTACTTAAATACCTATGCAGGACGTTTTGATGATGGTGAATTAGTATTACGTCATGTCTGGGTCACAGAAGTTGAAGACCAAGTCATATTGCCGAAATTCAACCATGAAATAGGTCGAGCAAAGTTCTTCTCGTTAGCTGAAGTACGGGATTTGTATGCTCAATCGAAATTGCGGATGCACCATACATTTTTAATGATCAATGATGCTTATGCACAGCGGGAAAAATTGGCATAACAAACTGTTCAAGAGGGATTCGCAACGCGTGGCATTTTTACTATGCGTTGGTTTTGGTGTTTAAGGCGGTTTGCGGCGGCTTTTGTATTGCGTTGCTCACCCCTTAACAGGGCGTTATAAATTTTTGAGACATCGGAGAACAAATGGAATTAGTAAATTTGCTTTTAACGTCTGGAGTCATAACAGGATGTCTCGCTGCAGTATTTAAAAAGTACATAGACCATCAGTTGAAACTAAAAGAGCAATCGTTACTGACGGATCTAAAGGTTCAAGCTGATATAGAAGTTGCAGTTTATAGAGCTAAGCTCGAACAAGAATCGCTACGTTTCAATGTTAAAACATCTGGCGTGTACGAAAAGCAAGCAGAAGTACTAATGGAATTATATAGTCAGTTGTCAGATCTGGAATACTTGATGAATGTAGCAATAAATCAGGGAAAACCGTGGGATGAAAAGTATGACAAATTTAAGTCTACATATTTTGAAGTTCGCACTTACTGGCGAAGAAATCGAATCCTATTGTCTGATGAAATAGATCACTTGATAAGAGCTCTTTTAAGTGATGCTTCTTGGGCTGTTGAAAACTACGGTTCAGGTGAATCAAGTTTTTTGCGAGGTGATTTTGAGTATGCCGATACCCAAAAACAGAAAGCTGAACAACTAAAACAAAGTATTCCGCAAATACTTGAACTTCTAGTTACAGACTTTAGAGACAAAATTGGCGTCACGGATAAAAATTTATAACAAACAATTTAAGTGGGATTCCCAACGCTTGGCATTTTTGCTTCTACTTCAATGTTAGTGGTTACGGTACAATGCTTTAGGTTGGGTTGTAGCGTTGCTCACCCCTTAATTGGGCGTTATGGCTATCAAGTTGAGTTCATCATTAATGTCGGTAAATTGGCTTAAATTGGAGTACTATTCTGCGATTAAACTCGCTGAAGAACTCGATGACAATCCCAATCAAAAATGTATCAAATCCGGAAATATCGTGCTCAAACTGCCATGCTTGTTGTTGCCGTTTGGAGGTTATGATCATTACCGATACAGGTGTACCAGAGCAACATATTGCATTCGATGAATGGGGTGGAGAAACGATGCTGCGTTTGTCAGATGGTTGGTGTTCAGCTCTAGATCGTGAAACGTTCATGTGCACAATTTACGAAAATCGCCCTTGGATTTGTCGAGAATTCGAAATGGGCTCTTACGAATGTCGAGATGAACGGATAGACCTTTCTTAAAGTTTTACCTAATAAATCAGTGAGTTGTTAGCCATAACAAACGGTTCAAGAGGGACAGCCAACGCGTGGCATTTTTATTATGCGTTGGTTGTTGTGGTTACGGTGTTATGCGGAAGCTTGGTTGTGGCGTTGGCTGCCCCTTAACCGGGCGTTATACGATTAAGGAGAGAAATGAAGCCTGATTTACACGGAAGTAGAATTGTTTTGAGGTCAATTCAAACGAATGATTCTGATGATTTGTTTGAAATTTATGGTGATATTCAAACAATGGAATTTGCCTCAGACCCAGTTTTTACATCGAAAGAGCTGATAGTTCAGATGCTAGAAAGCGTTGCTCTACTAGAGAAATCAGGTGAATCGTTGGAATGGGCGATTATGGATCAAGCGACCAACAAGGTTATTGGAACCTGCGGCTTACATAGCTTTAGTGATAACGGTGATGCCTGTGAAGTCGGATGCTTACTAAATTCATCGTACTGGCGACAAGGGTATATGTCGGAAGCTCTTAATTTATTATTTTTTCATGCTCAATCTTTGGGTATTGAAAGATTGTATGCAGATATTGATGAGGGTAACTTTCGGTCTCAAGCTTTGTTTAATAAGCTAGGTTTCAAAGCTAAAAACGGTCAGTTTCAGCGCTTGGTGTGAGGCATCGTATAACAAACTGTTCAAGAGGGATTCACAACGCGTGGCATTTTTACCATGCGTTGATTTTAGTGATTTAGGTGGTGTGCGGAAGCATCGTATTGCGTTGCTCACCCCTTAACAGGGCGTTATGTGTTTGGTCAGTTTTTAGGGTCCAAGCTACGATTTCATTGAGAATTCGTTCCGTGTTTTCGGCAAGTTGGCTTGGTCGAAATGGATTCTTGAACAACCTGAGATTGATCGTTTTCAAGGTTCTTTGGTTGCCTCAATTGCGTTTTGGATCTGGTTTGTGTTGAGTTTAGTCAGTTTCAAATCGCTTTAATTGAAATGTCTTTTTGACTGATTCACTTGCTGAAATTCAGCTCTGAAAGTCTGGTGAAGCAAAAGGTTTAGCGGTTGCTGAAAGGGCGCTTTCTTTGTTGTCGATTCTGTAAGTGGCTCTCTTCGGCTCAGATCGCTGTGAAATTTAGGTTTTGGTCAGCATCGTTTTTGTACGTAACTTATTCAAATTCCTTAATTTCTACGGTGGTTTACTTTGACTTTACGGTAAAATTCACATAACA
>NZ_JAHGUP010000125.1 GCF_001989995.2 Vibrio anguillarum | reverse complement strand
TTGAAGTTCAGCGTTTACAGGGTGTTTTTTGAGTTCGGTGGTGCGTTGTCAACCCCTTAGCCGGGCGTTATGCTTAATCACCAAAAGTCAGTGGTTTATGATTGTTCTTTGTTCCCTTAGCTCTTTAGTTTGGTGTTTCTCGGCAAGTTGGCTTCAGTGGGCGCGGTTTTCTGGACAATTATTCTTTGGCGCTGGAAATTCAGCGAATTGCCTCAATCAATTTTCGGGCAAGCGCGAGGTTGAGGCGGTTGGCTCAATAAGCAATCTGATCTTAGGTTTGTTTAGAATTAGCGGTCAAAGTTCAAAGTCTGATTTTCAAAATCATGAGTCATTTCAGTTTTTTTGGTTTTTGGGTTTTGTTTGTGAATCAAAGCTGAGTTAATCTTGGTTTTGGTACAACGTAAGTCATTGAAGCTTAAGCATAACAAACGGTTCAAGAGGGACAGCCAACGCGCGGCATTTTTACCATGCGTTAGTTTTTGTGGTTACGGTGTTATGCGGAAGCTTGGTAATGGCGTTGGCTGCCCCTTAACCGGGCGTTAGGCATTCTCACACATCGATATTTAAAGGTAAGTAAGTGATTAAAAGAACTAGAACGCATGAAATTGACACACTGGCAGTAAGAAAAATAATTAGCGAGTTACCCGTTGATTGGATAGTTAGGGGGCAAGAAGAGAGAGACTATGGCATAGATCTAACCATTGAGAGGTTTGATGGTCAAAATGCTACTGGGGATTATTTTCTTGTGCAGGTTAAAGGTACTGAGTCGACATTCGCTGATGAAGTTAAAATGTCAAATTTTCCGACGAAAACTGTCGAATATTCAAAGTTATTTCACGTTCCTTTCTTTGTATTTCACACATCGATAGAATCTAATGAAACTCGATTTGTGTGGCTTCAGAAATATGCAGACCATAAACTAGAAAGAACTACTCCAAATTGGAAAGCACAAGACTCTGTCACTATCTATTTTCCTAGTGGAAATGATCTAACGAGCAATCGAGATAAAATTGTAGATATCCTTGAAAAGGATAAATCTAAGAAAATTGGTGTTGGTTTTCTGAGTTTATTTGAATCTCTAAAGTTTCATGGTGATAATGTTCTCTCAGGACAATATGCAGTTGGTGAGTATTGTCATTCGGTTTGCCTGTCACTTGTAAAAATCAAGACATTTATTGACCGATATTCAGTGAATATACTAAATCATGGAAATGAAATAAAACTATTTGACCTCGGTGATACATTCAGGGATATAGCAAAGAATCTCAGTATTTCAAACAGCGATAGGGAGTTAATTAAGGAACAACTATCCTACTTAGAGGACGTTAAACATTCTTTTTTGATCGCTGATGATATTGATGATTTAGCAGTGGAAATGAAAGCTTACGAACCGTACTAAAATGCCTAACAAACAATTTAAGAGGGATTCCCAACGCTTGGCATTTTTTCTTCTACTTCACTTT
>NZ_JAHGUP010000124.1 GCF_001989995.2 Vibrio anguillarum | reverse complement strand
TGCGTTGTCAACCCCTTAGCCGGGCGTTATGCTCTAGTTACAATCAAACTATTTTGGAATTTATCACAATGAAAAAATTAACAATTCTAGCTCTTTCATCACTGGCTTTCTTCTCATCTAACACTTTTGCTAGAGATGATGTGGGTAATTATTCGATTACAAAGGCAATGAGCTCTGAAGTGGCTAAATCTAAATTAGGCACTGAAGTTTCATTTTACTTTGGCGAGCAGAGTTACGGCAAAGTTCTCAAAGAATTAGGTGAATTTAAAACCAGTAAAAAAACGAACGCTTTCAATAAAACAGATGAAGAAGCGTGCAACTGGGTTTTTCTTTCCGCCATGATTGCTCTTAAAGACAGAGCGATAAAAGAGGGTGGAAATGCAGTAGTTAATATCAAATCAAATTACAAAAATAACCTCACTTCAAGCAACGATACTTTTCAATGTGGTGCTGGAGCCGTAATGGCTGGAGTTGCATTGAGTGG
This sequence comes from Vibrio anguillarum, assembly GCF_001989995.2. Classification (GTDB taxonomy): domain Bacteria; phylum Pseudomonadota; class Gammaproteobacteria; order Enterobacterales; family Vibrionaceae; genus Vibrio; species Vibrio anguillarum. The sequence continues at coordinate 1,611 of NZ_JAHGUP010000124.1, read as the reverse complement.
TGAAGTTGTGAAGCTCAAAAAATAAGCATAACAAACGGTTAAAGAGGGATTGCTAACGCATGGCGACTTTAGTTCAAAACTGAAATTCAGCGTTTACGGCGTGTTTTTTGAGTTAAGTGGTGCGTTGTCAACCCCTTAACCGGGCGTTATATTTCTTATCGGTCTTCCATCTGGATTGTTTATAAAATCATACGTGGAGCAGTTGGAGCAGTTGGAGCAGTTGGAGCATGGTTTATTTATGAAATTTCATCACTATACGACAATTGAGACGTTAGCGTTAATCTTAGACTCTAGAAAAATCCGCTTTAATCGCCTCACAAATGTTGACGATATGGAAGAGGCTGATTTGTACGGCAAGTATAATATCGGTCGTTTTCTTTACGTCAGTTGCTGGACAACAAACAGTATCGAAAGTATCCCTCTCTGGAACATGTATACTGGAAATATGAAAGGAGTAAGAGTTTCATTTGATGACAAGCCTTTTTACTATCGGAAGCTTGAATCAGGCTTTGATTATCATATTGGTTTTCCAGGCGATACCTACTCTCCTCTCACTATTGAGCAAATTTTTAATGAAAGTTGCTTTGTAGTACCAAGCTTTTTCGACAAAAAAAACTTTGGTCGTAAAGTTGAATATTTGGATAATGTGTCGGACATATACGATGATGCTGTTAAAGTGTCTTACACTGATATAGGGACACATATGAGGCTGGAAAGCGCAAATAATATTGCTTTCCATAAAAATAAATGTTGGCAGTTTCAAGATGAATATCGGTTTACTCTTTTAGCATTGCCAGCACCAAGGCAAGGATATACAAAGGAGGCTATTAGCAATATGAATAGCCATGCTGTTGTTGAAGTTTTGTTGGGTCAAGGTCCAGTCAACGATTTTATTGATGTTGACTTGTCTCCTGAAGCACTCAGAAAAGTGACAATTACTCTAGCACCTCGTACCAGTTATGCTGATGAGCTTATGGTAAGAGCTTTAATGGAAAAATATTGCCCAGAAGGACAGTTGGTACATAGTTCACTTAAAGGCAGGATTAGGTAGATCCGAAATATAACAAACAATTTAAGAGGGATTCCCAACGCTTGGCATTTTTGCTTCTACTTCAATTTTAGTGGTTACAGTACAATGCTTTAGGTTGGGTGGCAGCGTTGCTCACCCCTTAATTGGGCGTTATGTGCATGAGTCAACAATAAATATTATCCATATAATCAGATAGTTGTTTTGAGATAGCAGTATGGAAAAATGTTAGTTTGTATTTTAGTAATCAATCGCAATCATGCAGGTGGTTAAATGGAAAGGCTATTTGAAAATGAGTTGCTTAACGTCAGTGTTTCTCTTCTTATTGCACTGGCAGTGTGCTACGTCATTCAACTACTTTTAACGAAGGTTTTTCAACCGAAAGGCTTAGGATGGGTGTTAATATTATTCGCATCAATTTGCATATTTTTGGTTGCTTCTACAGTGAACTCAAATGAAAGTTATTTCTATTGGCTCATTTCATCGGCAAAGTGGGCATTGGTAGGTATTGCAGGTATTTCGATACAGAAAATACAAGAAAGTTAGCGTATTTTGCACCGATATGCACATAACAAACGCTTCAA
>NZ_JAHGUP010000123.1 GCF_001989995.2 Vibrio anguillarum | reverse complement strand
ACTTTTCGTGGGGTACACTAATTTCATTCAATATCGAGGGAACGATGCAAGATAAAAGAGTCAAAGGCGTATATAGCTCTTACTTTCAATTTAATAATGAGCGAACTCTTTCCACAGATGTAAAAAGTGAACTTTTTTCGTCTGAGTTTGAAGGATGCTCAGTTTTTATCGATAAAACTCGTAAGTATGACAACCAGATAATAATCCATGGTGTTTGTACTATAGGAGACTTAGAGAGCCATTTGGGTTTGTACAAACATGACTTCTCTCCTGAAATTTCTATCGAGCCACAGGCAATAACCAACGAGTTGAAGGCATGGTTATCAAGTAGTGAGTTTGTCCCAGCTTACGAGCATGAGTTTCTAGAACTAAGGGCGGTAAACTACGTAGCGCACGAAGAAGTCTCTGAAGAAGTCACGGTTGAACGATGGACACACGATAATGTCGATGCGTTTCTAACCTTACTCAAAACGTCAGGTTTAGAGTGTTCAGATGAAATCTGGGATAAGAAGCGCTCATTTTATTGTACAGACACATTTCGCTGTTATGTCGCAAAAATAAATGGCGAGCCCTGTGCTTGGGCAACGAGCTTTGTCGAAAATGAATATGCAATATTAGCCAATGCGTATACACAAGAAAACTATCGTTCAAAAGGGTGTCAAACGGCTTTGCTTCGGACTCGAATTTCGGATGCAATGTCTTTAGGTGTACAGGTTCTTTTAACTGATGTAATGCCAAGCAGCATTAGTAGCAAGAATTGTAAATCAGTTGGTTTTAATAGTGTTGGTGTGCGAAGTGTATGGTGTAAGGACTAGAAATATAACAAAGCATTTAAGAGGGACAGCCAACGCGTGGCATTTTTATTATGCGTTGGTTTTTGTGATTACGGTGTTATGCGGAAAGTTGGCAGTAGCGTTGGCTGCCCCTTAATGCGGCGTTAGCTG
>NZ_JAHGUP010000122.1 GCF_001989995.2 Vibrio anguillarum | reverse complement strand
CACCTAAGCGGAGAAGAGCCGTATTTGTAAGGGAAAACTAATTGGGCAAAATGCGGAAATATTCCAGCCCCAGCACAAAATGGGGCAAAAGTGTGTTGACGGCTCGCTAATCACTCCACTCTGAAACACACTCCAAATGGTAAACGTTAATGCATTCATTCAAAGTTATAACTTTACGCCCTCACTGTAACCCCATGATTTTTATCAAACTATATACCGACTGATAAATTCTCCAACACCTTATCGATGTTTTCTGTACCGTTAGGCTTCAAACTCCTACAATGCAAGGCAGAGGGTCGGTGAAGGCTAAACTTTCACTTTTACATATTGAATACTCAACAATGCATTTGATTGCATTGGTACCGTCATCATTCAAAAGGAATAGTATGTTGAGCAAAGGATGGATATTGCTTGCCGCCGCAATCATCAGTCAGGGAGCATGGGCACTCGCTCCTTGCGGGACAGACAGTGGCATCGGGGACTGGTGCAGCCTGGATATTAATCAGCCACACCCCACTCAGGCCGGGGTTGGTCAACAACAAGTTGATAAAACACAAGCCAAACTGGCGACAAAAAGCCCAGCACAACTTAAAAAGTATATGAAAAAGAAAAAGATTCCGGTAATCGTAGATGCTGATGGCCAGTATTGGTTGGTTGACCGACATCATCTAACTAAGGCGCTTTGGCAGCAAGGTGTTGTCGAGGTGACCGTCCACATCCTTGCTCACCTCGACAACAAGGAGAGCTTTTGGCAAGACATGCAAGGCAACCACTGGACATGGCTGCGCGATGAAAAAGGAGCCCCGCTAACTCCCGATCAATTACCTGCACACATAAGTAAGCTACCCGACTACCCCTACCGCTCTTTGGCTGGTGAACTACAAGATGCCGGTTATTACAGCAAGCATGAACAGGTTTATTTTGTTGAGTTTGCTTGGGCTAGCTGGCTTGGGGAGCAAATGAATTGGGTGCCAGTCAATGCGAGTACGCTCCCAGAACGACTCGAACAAGCGGCACAACTGGCATGTAGCTCAGCCGCTAAGGCTCTGCCTGGTTACCCCGGAGAGCAGTGTTCAACTATGCGCCACCTCATCAACACGACAAACTACGATTCTATCGCAAAGCGAGATTTAAATAAGATTCATCATTTTGAAGATACAATTAGCCTGCGAGCGAACAAATAGCTCGCAGGGCGTTGTTCGATAAGATGAATATGTATTTTGTTACAAATCGCCCTCTTGTCTTGTGGTTCAGTCAATGATTTACTGTCGCTTCCCTAGCAACAGAGGCTTTTATTGACAATGGACGACCCCTTCAGGCGACCAATATTTACTGATTCCCACCTTCACCGTGCCCCCTTACTTAAGGAGGCCACATGTTAGAACTCTTCCTACTACCCGAAACTTGGGCGATATTTGCCACACTGCTTGCTTTAGAAGTGGTTCTTGGCGTTGATAATGTAGTGTTCATTTCCGTCTTATGTGAACGGCTCCCCATTCAGCAGCGGCCGCTTGCGCGTAACTTAGGCATTTTGTTAGCAGTTACCGCCCGGATTGGTTTGGTTTTTTCTATCAGTTGGCTGATGTCGTTAACTGCACCGATAGTCGTTTGGTTTAGCAACGAATTATCTGGACGAGATTTTATCCTCATCTTCGGCGGTGCTTTTCTGTTATTCAAAGCAGCAAAAGAGTTGTGGAACTGGCTAATGCCTGATGAGCATTCACATACAACGACAGTGAGTACTGGCCTTGCGGTCGTATTACTGCAAATTGTCGCGGTTGACGCGGTATTTTCCATGGATTCGGTAATCACTGAGGTGGGTCTAACTAACGACATTCCTATCATGGTCGCGGCCATTTTAGCGTCTGCGGTGATCATGATATTAACCGCAGCGCGCATTAACGCCTTAGTCACCCGTTATCCGGGTTTTAAAACGCTGGCATTACTGTTTTTAATGATGCTGGGCGGTTTGTTAATCGCGGAAGGTGTTGAGCTGCACATCAATAAAGGCTACGTCTATTTTGCGATGGCGTTTGGTTTGGCAATGGAGATTTGTCATATTCAATGGGCGAAGAAACAATCGATCAAGATTAAGCAGCTACGTCCGTTGAAAAGGACGGCATCTTTACTGAGTTCAAAGCCAATAGTACGGTGATATTGATAGCTAAAGCGCATCAATGTCAAACTTCATCGCCAACATAACCCTTGATTTACTAGGCCTGCGGGTGTGAAGAAACGAAAAAGAACCATCGAGTGATGAACAAGAAAAATGTGTATTTCCAAGAGGAACACACTATCATAACCATTCCAGAAAAGGCTATTGCCTATGAAAATGTTTTTCCGGCAGGAAATTGCCCTGCTTTTTGGTCTGTTAACTCTGCTTTTTTTCAAAACATTAGGGGCTGATTTACTATCAGATACGACCCCATTTTGGATCTATATCCTCATTTCTACTGGGCTATTTGCTATTGTGACATGGGCAATATTCTCCGTTGTTCGCCATTCAGATGCTCTGGCCGTGAAACTTGGTGAGCCATTTGGAACCTTGATTCTCACCCTCTCTGTAATTTCACTTGAAGTGGTGATGATCTCCTCTGTAATGCTCACTGGCGAGCCAAACCCCACGATGGCTCGTGATACTATGTTCGCCGTCGTAATGCTAGTCACCAACGGCCTTGTTGGCTTTACTTTGCTACTGGGTGGCTGGCGTTACCATACGCAAAGTTTTAATTTAGAGGGCGTTAAATCTTATTTGGTCGCCATCATCCCGCTAGCCTTGCTATGTCTCGTTTTGCCTAACTTCACTGAGGGCGGAAGCGAGGGTAGCTTGTCGAGCGCTATGTCTTGGATGCTAATTATCATATCGGTGTTGCTCTACGGCGTCTTTCTATTAATTCAGACCCGTAGTCACAGCCATTTTTTCGTTGGCAATGATCATGAAAATGATGAAGATCATCATGGCCCACTCCAGAGCAATATCTACCATACATTCATGCTATTCGCCTACCTTTTGGTAGTAATCATGCTGGCGAAAACGTTAGCAATCCCTATCAACTATGGGGTGCATATTATGGAAGCCCCTGCGGCGTTAGGTGGTTTTATTGTTGCGTGTATTGTGCTGGCACCTGAAGCCGTTGGTGCGCTTAAAGCAGCATTCAATAATCAACTGCAAAGGGCAATGAACCTCTATTTCGGTTCTGTGCTAGCGACTATCGCGCTTACTGTGCCAGCCGTTTTATTCATCGGCGCGATGATGGATCAAGAGGTGCGTCTTGGGCTATCCTCTGCTGATTTGGTATTACTTGTCACCACCTTAATGGTGTGCAAGGTAACATTCAGTAGTGGCCGAACCAATGTATTACATGGCGCAACGCATTTGGTTCTGTTTGTGGTTTATCTTTTCCTGATGTTTGAGCATGCTTAGTCGATAACTTCAAATTCAATAAACCGTAGCCAATAAAAAAACCGAGTTTAAACGCTCGGGCTTTTTATTGGCTGCAAGACTTACGGTCAAATACGCTCTACACATTCACGAGCAATTACCAGCTCTTCATTGGTTGGGTTTATATTCATGGTAGATGTCATCAATATATTTTCTAATTCACTTTCGCCTATGCCTTTTGGGTTTATTCGGACGGTTGATTCAACCGATTTACTTGTAACAACATTTTCCAAGGTAATAAAGGTAGTATGATCATCAATATCCCTAATATGGTAAAAAAGTCTGGCACTTCATTGAATAAAGTAACACCAAATAAGGTGACAAATACCAGTCCTGAGTTCTCTGCTAGGGCAATAGAATTAGCAGGTGCTCGTTGATACGAAGCAACAGCTAATCCATTGTAAGTAAGAACCAAAGTTGCACTTGCCAAAATGAACAGCAGATTCGTGGTCGAAAGAGGCACCCAATGGAATATAGCTAGGCAGCCAGAGATCGGTAGTGAAAGTAATGATGTCCAAAAAAGCGTGCTAACAACAGTTTGCTCCGTTGGTAATTTTTTCGCGGTAAGGTTGAACAAGGCAATTGTAAATGTAGTAACAAGGGCGAAGACTACCACCAATTCAAATTCTGATGGTCTTAAAACCACAATCACTCCTGAAAACCCTATAAGAGATAATACACTGCTCTTAATCGTTAGTTTCTCTTGGAGAAGTAAAATCGATAATGGAAGCATCATTAGTGGCGCAGCATGAAAAATCGCATTAGCCGTAGCTAAAGTTAAGTGAGTGATTGCAATTACCATGCAACCACTGCCTATTATAATTAGATGTGCCCTAAATAGATTGAGTTTAGCGCTATACAGTTTTCGCTTTTGCTTGGACTGCTTTAACCATAAAGGATAAATAACTAAAGTAGAAAATAATTGCCGTATAAAAATGTACTGAAAGGCTGATACCTCCCCATTAAGTAACTTAACTGCGACATCAGATAGTGAAGCAGCAAGATTACCTAATATGAGAAAGATAATCGCGAGGTTTACCACAGGAAAAGACACTGTTATTTTTCCAACTTCATATCGATATGTGGGATGTCATCCTCCAAATACATTACAGAAGTCGGCATAAATCCATGGTTTTGGTAGAATTCTGATAGGTGTTCTTGAGCGCCAATTTCGATTGACTCTCTGGGCCACAACTTGTCACATGCACATAGAGCCTCTTGTACCAGTTGATGCCCTATGCCCCCTCCACGAGAATTTTTTGAAATAGCAACACGACCAATACTGACGGATGGATAACTAACCCCCTTTGACATTAAGCGTGCGCAGGCTATTAACTTGCCACCTTGATAACCCAGTAAGTGGTAAACACCTTCTTGGTGATCTTTACCATCCAACTCAGGATAGGGACATTCTTGCTCGACAACAAACACGTCAACTCTGAGTTTTAGCAGTTGATATAGTTGCATTGTTGTTAATTGGGGAAACGGATGGAGTTGCCAAGTAATCATTTTAATTCAGCCTTACACATATTGATATCCGAAATGTAGCAAGGTGAATAAGTCTAGACATTAACAATTGTTAAGTTGGATTGCGTTTTTTGATACGACTCAGGCTGATCGGTGTAATGCCAAGATAAGCTGCAATTTGATAATCGGTGAGGCGCTCTAACAAGTTAGGATAACTGTTACAGAACTGTTGATAGCGTTCTTCTGGAGTATAAAGCAACATAAAACGTTCTTTGTTTTCTTTATACATCAGTTGTATTTCCAATAGCTTGAGATAAATACTATATTTATTCTTACGCCATGTTCTTAATGTTTCGATAGGGAGAGACATAATCGAGCAAGGGGTAAGTGATTCAAGTTGGTATGGTGATGGCGTTTGGTTAACTAGGCTTTCAAAACCAATGATCCAGTCATTTTCCCAATAAAACTGTTTGCTAAACTCTTTGCCCTTGTCAGTAAAATAAACAGCGTGACATATTCCTTCTAATAGAAAGAAAATCTCTTTTGCAACTTCCCCTTGATGGTAAAAAATATGCCGACTAGGCAAAGAACAAAGCTTTGCAGATTGCTTTAGCTGTTCTACTTCGTGTCGAGTAAAGTCATTTTTTTGTAACTGCTCTAGGAAAGCGTCAAGCATAATTGGTTGTACCTAAGTATTTATCTATAACCAAACATTAACTGAATATTTAAGCACACAATAAATTCGCCAAAAAACAATTAAAGCGGAGGTGTCCAGGTGATGATAACCTACATCAAATTAGCATTCTACGTGCCATTTTATACCCCTAGGTTCCTTATTTGTAGCTGTGAATGACTTACAAGCAAGAATCGTAATTAATAAGACAAGAAAATTTCGCATATTTACCTGTAGGTATCATTTATCAGCAAGACTTTGCAAGGTAGCATACCCTGTGAGTTTACTATCTACTAGTGTCTGCTTGTCGTTCAAAGCCGATCTTTAGAGTAATTGCGTTAGCTTGTTTCGGGGCATAAACAAGTCAACACGAACCTTGTTGATTTAAGGGCACAAAAATGAATTGTATAAGGCAATTTAGTAAGCCATGTGTGTGTCGCCATGCACATCCTTAGCGATGGTCTATCCAACATATGAGTACAAAAAAAGCGAGCACTAAGCTCGCTTTTATCCATTTGATTTTAAATGTAATTATAGCAACTCAACCGACTGTTGAGCGATCACGAATTCTTCGTTAGTTGGTACCACAAGCGCTACTGCATTTAGCATGTCTGATTTTGCGATAATGCCAGCATTACCGAATCGAGCTTGCTCGTTGCCTTGCTCATCTTCCACAAAACCAAGAATTTTCAGGTTGCGTAGAATCTCACGACGAATAGGCAATGCATTTTCGCCAATGCCACCGGTGAAAATAATACCGTCGAGCGAATCAAGCGCTGCAAGGTATGACGCGATGTATTTCGCCACACGGTAGGTGAAGACTTGGAAGGCCAATGTAGCGCCTTCATGACCTTGCTCCATGGCTTCGAGAATGCCACGTGCATCGCTGGTTAAACCAGAAACACCCAAGAAACCAGAGGCTTTGTTCAATGAATTAAACACTTGTTCTTGTGTCCACCCCTTCTTCAATAGAAATTCAATGATGCCTGGGTCAAGGTCACCACAGCGAGTGCCCATCATCAAACCGGAAAGCGGTGTAAAACCCATACTGGTATCGACACTCTGGCCATCTTTAATTGCGCACACTGACGCACCATTACCAAGGTGAACAGAAATAAAGCTGCTTTCTTCAACTGGCTTGTTGATCATTTTTGCCGCTTCACGGCTCACAAAATAGTGGCTAGTTCCGTGGAAACCATAGCGGCGAATACCAAACTCAGTGTACAGCTCTTTTGCAATCGCACCTGTGTAGGCTTTTGCTGGCATGGTTTGGTGGAAAGCGGTATCAAAAACAGCAAACTGCGGTAACTCAGGAAACGCTAGCATTGCCGCGCGCATACCAATCGCGTGTGCTTTATTGTGTAGCGGTGCTAAATCACTAAGCGCTTCAACTTCGTTGACAATTCTTTCGTCTAACTTAACGGTCTTAGTAAACTTCTCGCCACCATGTACTACGCGGTGTCCAATTGCAACGACGTCATCAATCAAGCCGTAGCTTTTCACAAGCTCAACCAGTTTTGCAACCGCCAACAGGTGGTGATTCGCTTCACCTTGAATCGCACAATTGGCTTTTTCTCCGTTAAACTTCCAGCTCATACGGGCATCATCAAGCCCAAAGCATTCACCTAGACCACTCAGTACGGCATCCCCCGTATTTGAATCAATCACCGCAAACTTCAGTGATGAGCTGCCAGAGTTAATAACCAAAACAAACGAGTTCGACATGGGGTAAGTTTCCTGTTTTAGACTAAGTGTTGAAGTATACAACTTCTTGGTTTACGTGACCCTCATTATTCAATAATTTTTTAATCTTTCAACTTTGTTTTAGTTTCAGCATCATGCCAAACGATTTTTTCTTGATCTGAGGCAAGTTATTATTTCTTTTGAAGTGAGAAATATATCAATATTTAAGTCCATCCTGTAGCGCGCAGTAAACATCTGCGCTTCCACCATTTTGCGTTGACAACATTAGGCAGTAAAAAGGGGGCTTACGGTGAATCGAAAGCGTTCTGTTCAGTACTCGTAACGTTACACACACCGGCAGTTAAACCGCATCAATGGGTGTAATACATACAAATACGCTTGCTTTCTATTTCTAATACGTTGAACGGCGTTTCATAGATATCGCTCAAAACCGACGATTGAATCACCTCTTGTACTGTGCCAGTTGCTACTACTTGGCCTCGTTTCAGCGCAATGATGGAATCGGAGTAACAGGATGCAAAATTGATGTCGTGAATCACCACGACCACCGCTTTATTCAACTCATGTGCTAAACGCTGAATAGTGGCCATGATCTGCAATGAGTGTTTGATATCGAGGTTGTTCAATGGTTCATCGAGAAAGATGTAATCGGTATCTTGGGCGATCACCATGGCAATAAAGGCCAGCTGGCGTTGGCCGCCACTCAGTTCGTCGAGGTATTTATCTTCTATCGCTTTAAGATCAAGATATTCGATCGATTGCTCAATCATCGCATGATCGTTGGCCGTTAATTTACCTTGCGAATAAGGAAAACGGCCAAAAGCCACCAGTTCTTTCACGGTAAAACGCATGGTCAGAGTATTGGCTTGGCGCAGAACTGATAGCTTTTTAGCCAACGCTTTAGTATCCCATTCAACCAGCTCTTTGCTTTCAATCCAAACTTTACCGCTATCACGGCTAACCAAACGGCTGGCCATCGACAGTAAGGTACTTTTCCCTGCACCATTAGGGCCAATAATTGAAGTGACTTTGCCTTTTTCAAACTGCGCACAGGCCTTATCCACAACGGCTTGTTGGCCAAACACTTTAGTCAGTTTATCTAGCTGAATCATATGAAATTAAACCATTTTATTACGTAAAAGGAGGGAGAGAAAATAGAGACCTCCGATGAAATTGATCACCACACTCAGCGTTGTTTCAAACTGGAATACTTTTTCAACCACCCATTGACCAGAAAGCAATGCACACACCGCCATCGCGGAACAACCAATCAATAAGGTTCGGTGTTGGTATGAACGAAACCACTCGCGCGTTAAGTTGGTGACCAATAAGCCAAAGAACATCACGGGCCCAACTAAAGCGGTAGAAATAGCAATTAATACCGCACTAAGCATCAATACATGGTGCGTCACTCGACGTACATCCACCCCTAAACTGACCGCGTTATCGTTATCCAACCATAAAACATCCAACACGCGATGCAGGCGAAACAGGCCAAAGCAAACCAGCAGTAGTAATGGTGTTACCCAATACACAAGTTCCACTTTCACGTTGTTGAAGCTCGCAAACATATTGGACTGTACCGATGAAAAATCATTCGGATCCATCAGCATGATCAAAAAAGAGGAAATGCTGGAAAACAGTTGCCCCAGAATGACTCCTAATAACAACAACACCATTAAGTTGCTCTGCTGCTTACGAAAATAAAAAGCGAATAACAAACTAGAAAACAGCAACATGGCAGCAACGGACAACGAAAAATTGAGATAAGCATTGAGCGCGTAGCTACTTAGGCCACCAAAAAGAGTCACCACTAGCACCTGCACGAACAGGTAAAGTGAATCAAACCCCATGATGCTGGGCGTTAAAATTCGGTTGTGGGTAATGGTTTGAAACGCTAGAGAGGACTGCGCAATGGCAATACCCGCTAACACCATCGCCAATACTTTGGGTACACGACGAGAAAGAAAATAGTGATAGTTGTCGGCGTTCAATCCAACACCAATAAACAACCCAGCAAAAAGCAGAGAAGCCAAAACCAGTAACCACAGTTTGCTATGATCACGCAAAGTGATGCTCGCACATACAGACTTACCCATGGCGTTGTCCTCGCAACAGCAACACAATAAATACACTGCCACCGAGAATACTGATGATCATCGAAATCGGCACTTCATAGGGGAAAATAATCAAACGACCGCCCAAATCACATAGCAGCACCAATAACGCACCGAAAATGGCCGTACGAGGGATATTTTTGCGCAAGTTGTCACCGTAATAGTGGCTGACTAAATTAGGCACAATCAACCCTAAAAAAGGCAGTTGACCGACAATCATCACAACCGTCGCAGACATCACCGACACCAAACAAACGCCAATCACCAGCACTTGCTGATAGTTAAGCCCTAAGTTCACAGCAAAATCTTTACCCATGCCGACGGCCGAAATTCGCGCCGCATACAAATAGCTAAAGAGGGCAACCGGAATCGCAATATAGAGCAGTTCGAAATCCCCTTTCAGCAAATTGGCAAAATTGGCTACCGTCCAGCTAGAAAGGTTTTGTATCGCATCGTATTTGTAAGCGATGAAGGAGGCGGCGGATTCCACCACATTGCCAAAAATAATGCCGATCAAAGGGACAAAAATGGCATTTTTAAACTGCACGCGCTGAATCAGTTGCACAAACAGCAAAGTGCCCGCAATCGAAACCGAGAAAATAAGCCACAAGCTTTCACCGTGGCCAAAAAAGACTAAGCTCAACACGTAGCCCAGCATGGCGCATTCAATGGTACCGGAGGTAGAAGGCGCGGCAAATCGGTTTTGGCTGATTTGCTGCATAATAAGACCCGCGATACTGAGCCCTGCCCCGGCTAAAACAATCGCCAACAAACGTGGCAAACGACTGGTAAAGAGCAGTTGCCAAGCATGGGCATCCCCTTGCAGTAATGCCATTAGTGATAGATTGCCTACCCCCACAAACAGTGAAGATAGGCTGACTACCAACAAAGCAAGCAATAACTTTTTCAAAGCTAACCTCAGCTTGTTTGTGGCAAATTAGTGAATGTGTACAGCATTTCTAACGTCGCTGATCATCTGCTCGGTAGCAGTCACACCAGAAATGGATAGGTACCAAGCATTAAGGTCTAAAAACGCCATGCTTTTATTTTTGTAAGCCGCAGTCGCTTTAATCAGGTCATTTTCAAACTCTTGGCGAGTGTGACTTTGCCCTTTGTTGACCAACGTATCACGATCAATGATCAATAAGGTTTTAGGATCATGTTCGCGAATAAATTCATAAGAGATTAGATCGCCATGACGTGTCGCTTTGATGCTATCGACGGTCGTTTTGAATCCAAAATCTTTATACACCGCCGAGAAACGTGATTCAGGCCCAAAAGCGGTAATGTTACCGCCAGAGCTCATCACTGTGAGCGCATCGATTTGGTTGTTCTGATTAAAGCTACGAAGTGCTTGAAACTGCTTATCTAAATCTTCAATTTTGGCTTCCACTTGATCTTCAATAGCAAAGACTTTGCCTAGATTACGCCACTGCTGTTGTGTACTCTGCCAGTAGCCTTGGCTTGCATCGGCTGCAAAAACGATAGTTGGTGCAATTTTAGATAGCTCGTCATAACTGGTTGCGGCGCGCGGCCCAATCACAATCACATCTGGTTTTTGCATATAAATGGTTTCGAAATCAGGCTCAAATAAAGAACCAGCAGGTGCGTATTTATCGCTGTTGTACTTCGCTAAATAATTCGGCAGTTCAGTCACTTTCGATACCGCAACAGGTTCAATACCAAAGCGATCTAACGTATCTAACGCACCTAAACCAATGACAACCACACGTTGCGGATTTTGCTCGATCGTCGTGGTACCGAGTTGATGATCCACAGAAACGGTTTTAGCACTGAGAGTAAAAGAGGTAAGCAAGCCAAGTGCTGCCAAACTAAACAACGATTTCATATAGGTTCCCATTCAAAATAACTGCGACAGATTTTGATAAGCATTCGCATTAAGTTCGGGTAATATAATCGTTGACCGTCGTTCAAGCAACCCTATTCACATCAAAATCAGCCATGATGATCAGAAGCAGCAAGAATGATGAAAAAGCGAGCGCTAATAAGAGATTCGCGCTCGCTTTCTAGGGGGAGAGAAATGTTATGGACGTGTCGGGTTAATCGTCAAAGGCTCAAAAGTGGCCACTGCGTTACCACTCGCTCCAGGATGATCAACATAGCTGGTGTCTTGCATCAAGGTGTAAAAGACATCGACATAATCGTCGTCGTTGACCAGTAAACCATCGGGAATCGCATCAATGATCTTGCCCGTGATTTGCGGAATAATCGCATACGCCTGCACTTCTGGATCAGGGATAAGCTTCAGCACTTCTTCCGCTACTTTGACGAGTAATTTAGCCAGCTCTTTATAATCGGTACCATCATCTTGCTCCATCAAGATAAGATCGGCTGCGCCCCAACGGTAACGAGACCATTGGATCATCACTTGATTTGGGAAGTAATCTTGCTTGTCGTAATCCAAATAAGGCATTTCAACTAAGTCAATGGTCGGCTCATCTCGGCTTGGATTGATGCCTGTAACAATCGCATAAATTTCAGCCGCTCCAGAGATCCACGGTTCTTTGTCATCCGCTAAACGAATTTTTTTCAGCACTGTGGTGGAAATAGGCTCAGCGCTATTATCGCTGCTGCGGGCCATCGCTTGCGCGGCGACGCTACCACTTTCTACTGTGGTCAATGTGGTCGATTGACCCAATGCGTTCATCTGTGCACGCATTGCTTGTAAGCCTGCGCGCAATTCCACTTCGCTATTACTATCAACCACGAAAACGGGTACATCTGGCATTTGATATACATCCAGTTGATGCACCTGTCCGTACACATCAAACGCTTCAATATATTGCCAAGACGCATCATTACCTTTGGGCTCAAAAGCAAACAACGGGCTTTGCCCTTCTTGCCACTCTTTAATCATCGACGCATCGGCAATACGCAGTTGCAGCAATTGCTCAGTAAAATCCTCAATGCCTTTCATTGAACGAATTTGCGCGTCTGCTACAACCATCTGTTGACTAAAATCAGAATCAGGCTGCTCTTCAAACAAAGTGGAAACAGAAATGGATAGGTTTTGCGCGCTGATTTCAGTTTTAAGTGTGGTTTCAAGCTCGGCGTAACTTTCACTCAGTTGCAGTGCTAACGCTCTTTTTTGCTGTGCAATCGCATCAGCATTAGATTGGCTGGTGCTACTGGTTGTCGCTTCTTCTGAGTTGCACCCCATAATAGTGGCCACAAGCAGTAATGAAACGGGTGTTATATATCTCATAATGAACCCTTAATATTTTTAATTACAACATAGAGTAATAACTCTACATAAAAACACAATATCACCGAATGCTATTCTTTCAAGAAATAAATAGAGTGTTAATTTATATTCTTCCCACAAGATCAAATTATTATTAAGTAAAGATTAAATTACATAATGTTAATATAGCTATTACTTTTCTGGCTAATTATATGATTTTAATAAAAAGAAGTGCTTTTACACTTCTTTTTATTCATTAATTATTCATAAGTTGCATAGAGCTCGACTTGGCTATTGGCTTGCTGTGCATTAAGCATGAAATGGACATAGCCCGCTTGTGTTACTGGCAATTCAATATACTCATAGCTATCAGCGCGTTTAGACGCTTGGTCAAAATGAGTCAATGTAGGCCAGTGCTCGCTTTCTGCATAAAGATCAACATTGTGGGCTGCCATCTTATCAATAGGCTGGAGCCAAACTTTGACAGTGCTCATTCCCTCTGGTACATAAATCGCTGCATAGCGAGTTTGATGAATACCCAACGTCATTGGCTGACGATTTTCGAGAACAACAGGTGCTAAATCATCACTAGGCTTTTGCGTATTATCGGTAATGGCGTAACTTACTTTCGTATTTAATTCAACACGCTGGTAAGCTTCTCTACCCGTAATACTAAAATAATAGCGACCCGGTAAAACGGTACCATTGGCTTGTTTTTCTAGTGCAATTGTTTCATTACTATGCAGTTCAAAATTTGTTAT
Source organism: Vibrio anguillarum (assembly GCF_001989995.2). GTDB lineage: Bacteria > Pseudomonadota > Gammaproteobacteria > Enterobacterales > Vibrionaceae > Vibrio > Vibrio anguillarum. The sequence continues at coordinate 16,285 of NZ_JAHGUP010000122.1, read as the reverse complement.
TTGATAATCATAATAATGCGCAATTTTTTCATAACTTAAATAAAGATCGGCGTCACCATCACCGCTAATATTAATCGACAATTCACTGATATTATCTGGAACATCAATATAATAGAGTTGTTCACTGTACTGCTCACCCGACAAGGTAACACTCTGCCCTAACGCTAAATGATTCATCGTGTCTTCTGGTTGAATTGGCGGCACAGTCGGATCTTCTGGATTACCACTGTCCGTTGTCAAAGTGTCTAACCAAGTTGAAAATTCGCTGTCTAGGCTTTTGCCGATCCGTTTCACTTGCTCAGCCCATGCTTTGAAATCGCCACTACGTGATAGCGCTAGCAGTTGATCCACTTCATTGGAATGGTTTTCCAGCATAAAACGAACCGCTAAATAGCCCCAGCGATAAATTTGATTGGTGTCATTTTGATAAGTAGTGGCTAGCACTTGCGTGAGGCTCAGTTTTTTCTCAGCAATTAAGTCTACCGCCGCTTGGTAGCCTTTTTTATAGTGCATGTATTCAGCGAAGCCTTCCAACCACCACACGATATGGCCTTCACTTAAATTGAGAGAAAACGAACCGTATTGGTTGTAGCGTCCGTCCAAATAATGCACATATTCATGCTCTAAATTGAGAATAGACAACGCCTCATTCTGCGCATATCGATAAGCGACAAAGCGCGCTGTGTTGTTGGCATCAGCCGGGTTGCCTTCAAGGTATTGCCCGCCGTTGTTAGTGGTATTGCCAAACAAGAAGCTGGAATAACTGACATAACTTTCGTTGCTATCAAATACCACCACTTCCACTTGTTGATTGAGATCATCGGCCACGGGCGTGAAACCGGTATTCGCGACGGCATGGAAGTCGGCTTCTTTCTCATTCAAAATTTCACACGCTTGCTCTGCTTGTTGTGGTGTTAAGCCTTGCGAACGGATAATAGCAGGTCCATCACATTGATGACGATTTGGCATGATACGCTGTTCAAGTTGCTGCTTAGCTTGCGTTAAATTAAGCGCTTCCAATGTCTCTGGCGCGTAGTAAGAAAGCATTTCAACCGCAGCAATCCAGAGTTTATCGCTACGTCCACCCAGCGGGTAACGCTCCAATACTTTTTCTAAAATCGCAATGACTCGAGTTTTGGTGTTTGGGTAAGGGCTAACCAGTAAGCGCCCCGTTTCACGCACCGCATTGTACAAAATGAAATCGGCATCGGTTCCTAACGCCCAATCATGCTCAGTGGAAAAACGATACAGTGTCTCCAAATATTCTGGATGGGCTTCAATGTCTTGATAAAAATCATCACGCGAAGCATGGCCGCTCATGGATCGAAATAAGTTATTTAAACCATCAACAAACTGCACATCTTGCGCCGTTTGTGGGTTAAAGGCGTCCAATAGCACGATGAAATTCGCCATCGTTGAAGGTAGGCGTTTCACGTTATCGACCATTAACGTTAAGCTCGACATGGCCGCCACTTGTTCACGACCTAAGCTCAAACTATAAGGCGATAACATAAACTGGTTAATCGTATCCGCAATCGCATTACTCAATTGCTCCGAATAATCACCAAAATCTTGTTTTACACCATAGCGCACATAATACGCGGCACGGATAAACTCCCCCAGATTAGCAATAGATTTGGCTTGCGCTTCTGTTCCTTGATATTGCGAAACCTCTAACGCCAGCGCTCGGTTAATGCTGTCTATACTATTTTCACTGTATAGACCCAAGATGGCTTTACTATCGGTATAAAACCACGAGTTATAACAGGCTGGTTGTGCATTTTTAATCGCTAAAATTGGCTCTTGTGCTTGGGTGATATCATTAAACTGGCAGGCATCTAATGCATAAGAAAAAGACGGTAATCCTGCTAACGATAATGCCAATAGCAAAGCATTAGGTTTGGGACGAGGGGAATGAATAGATGGAACCGGAGCAATACGCATAGTAACGACTCTCTATAGATCATAGAAATGAATGAGTCGCGATTTATATCAGAATCACATCAACAAAATGAAACTTGACGCACAGAAACCAGGATCTTACTTCAAAAAAGAATTGCTCTCATGAGAGAGCAATCGATTAACCAATAGATCTTATATATCAATACATTACTAATTTTTCCACCACTAACTAAGTGATCGGATACACAGTACATTGAGTGCCAATCACATGAGTAATGGTTTGCGGCTCAATCATTTGCCAACCACTTTCACTATCAAGGGGTTCTGACGCAACCACCATATTATCGCCTTCGCTTTTACTAAACACGGTCGGCGGATTACCATCAGAGCTATAACGCACTAACCAAAAATCTTGCCCATCAGAGATACAAATCGAAGCTTTAAAAGGTGTGACTATCTGTTTCTCCGCCAAAGCCTGCGCAATTTGACCAATCGTGGTCGTAATGGCTTGTACTGGCTGACTGCGTAACCCATTACTCATCATCAATAAAAAAATCAATTCACTATCCGTTGTCCCAACACGCTTGACGTATAGCGATTCCGGTAGCTGCCGTTCTAAGGCGAATTTCACTTTTTCAAACTCACCAATTTGCCCGTTATGTAAAAACATCCAGTGATCCAAAATAAACGGATGACAGTTAGAACGGGAAACCTGCGTTCCGGTGGACGAACGCACATGTGCCATAAAACGGTGAGAACGAATGTGATGCGTTAAGGATCGCAGGTTTTCATCTCCCCAAGCGGGTAAGACTTCATGAAACTGCCCGGGTGTAGTGCGTTCGGTATACCAACCCAGCCCAAACCCATCAGCGTTGACACGGGTGACCGCTTTACGCGCTTCTAAACTTTGGTGCACGAGAGAGTGTTCCGGTTGATAAACCAGTTGATCGAGGTAGATAGGAGTTCCTTGGTAGGCGAGCCAGCGGCACATAATGCAAACATTCCAAAATAATCAGTCACTGATTTCAATAAAGCACGTTTGCTCAATGGCTGCAAGGTGTCCAGGCAACGATACCTTTGCCACTTGGCTCATCAACGCCACAAGTTAATGACTCTTAAATGCAGGCTTAAATGATGAATTATTTATTGAACTAAGATCATCTTTTAGCAAAGTTCATATTATTAAAAATACTAAACCTAGTATTAGTCATTGTTGGTTTTGACCCAACATTTACTTTCGATTGAATTCTAACCTATCACTTTATTTATCTAAAGAATTTCATCTTCATCACTAAGAATAAAATACAAATCCATCAATTATTAATTCTAAATTTAAGAATAAAGAACCGACATATTTATCAATTAAAAACAAACCAAATGTTAACTAGTTATGTTTAAAATATGATGTTATTTCAAAACAACAATTATTTACACTTGCTATGCGTATGACTGATATATAGATTGTTACGAATAATTCACACATTATATGGATATACTGTGAAACATTTAATTTATTTTTTATTAATTAGTTACTCATCAATTAGCCTTGCTCAATCTTCAGTTGATGATGAACGGATGCTCGCCTCATTAATCGAACGAGGTGTGATATGTGAAGGGCTTACATCAGAACAGCAACAACAAGCACTTGCTCTTTATCTACAAAGAAAACACAACAAAGAAAAGTCTCTAAATTCGACAACTCATCAAGAAGAAGCGTGTATTTCTCCGCCGAAGAGCGACTAAATCACCCGTTCAATCTTCACTGAATAACACTCAGAAAACTTGCCTAGATAAGAATATACCAGCCACTCATTGCGTCCATGAATTCTATTTTATGGCGATGAAAGCCATTTATTCTCTATAGCGCTCAGTCGTATGGAAATCAGTTCAGTGAAATTGTTAATACCATAAATACAGAAAGAAAAATAAGGAAAGCAGATGAAACACATAAGGAAAACCTTGCTTGCGTCAGCAATGGTAACACTATTTAACGTCAGTGCTTATGCGCACACCCCGATTGATTTAGGGGTAGTCAATGAAGATAAACTCATTGAAATGTTAGTGCGTAACGGTGTTGTGGATGCCAATGCTACCGATGCAATCAAGCGCGATGCCTTGGATCGTTATTTAGAGCAGAAAATCAAATCGGGCTTCCACGGCGATGCGCAATTTGGTAAGCAAGCTCTTGAGCAACGCGCACGGGTATTAAAGACCATTGAAAAACAAAAAGGCCACCAAAAAGCCAGCGTTTTTGCTCTCGATATCAGCACCAAACGCACCGATAAGGTATTAGCGCTTTTAATTGATTTTCCCGATTTACCTTGGAACGATAACCGCCTGACCAAAGAGCATACTGAAATGCTCTATGCCAGCTACAATCCACCTCACTATCAAGATCTGCTTTTTTCCGATGCGGGCTATGCAGGCCCTAATGGAGAAAATTTCATCTCGATGCGTCAGTATTATGAAAGCGAGTCTGGGCAAAGCTACAGTGTGGCCGGGCAAGCCGCAGGTTGGTATCGCGCGTCTAAAAACGCCGCGTTTTACGGGGGCAACTCGGCAACAACAGACAAAGATATGAATGCGCAAGAGTTGGTACGCGAAGCACTGAACCAACTGGCGCAAGACCCTAGTATTAATCTGGCCGATTACGATATTGAAGATCGTTACGATTACAATGGTAATGGCAACTTCCGCGAACCGGACGGCGTAATCGATCACTTGATGGTGTTCCATGCATCCGTTGGTGAAGAAGCCGGCGGCGGTGTGCTTGGACCTGACGCCATATGGTCCCACCGTTATAATCTCGGCCAACCTTATGTCCTTCAAGGCACAAAAAGTACGCTTCCAGATCGCTTTAACGGCCAATATGCCGCCTTTGATTACACCATGCAACCGATTGATGCGGCCGCTGGGGTTTGCGCACACGAGTATGGCCACGATTTAGGTTTGCCTGACGAATACGATACCCAATACACAGGTAAAGGTGAGCCAGTTTCCTATTGGTCCATCATGTCTTCTGGCAGTTGGGCCGGAAAAATTGGCGGAACACAACCGACGGCATTCAGCTCTTGGTCTAAACAGTTCTTACAAAAAGCGGTCGGTGGTCGTTGGATCAATGACGATCAAATTTCGATTGCAGAGTTAGAGAAAAATCCTCGCGTATTTACCCTCTTCCAAACCACTGACAATGCTCGACCAAATATGGTGAAGATTGATTTACCACTGAAGCGTGTTGATGGGGTGAAGCCTTATCAAGGTTCGTCCGCTTTTTATTCAAACCGAGGCGATGATCTGAAAAATAGCATGTCTCGTAAGCTTTCTATCCCTGCAGGTGGACAAGCTACGCTGAATTTTAAAGCATGGTATCAGATTGAAAAAGACTACGACTTTGCACGCGTACTGATCAATGGTAAAGCGATTGCAGGTAACATCACCACCATGGATGACCCGTACAATACAGGGCTTGTACCTGCTATTGCTGGTCAGTCGGATGGCTGGGTCGATGCGATATTTGACGTCTCCCAATGGGCAGGCCAAGAAGTGACACTCAGCTTTGACTATGTCACTGATGGCGGCTTAGCCATGGAAGGTCTTTACCTTGATAACCTACAGTTAGAGGTCGACGGGCAGCAAACCCTTATTGATGATGCTGAAGGAACATCCACCTTCGCCTTCAAAGGTTACACCACCAACAATGGCTTCCATGAAGCGCCACACTATTATTTACTGCAATGGCGTAGCCACAATGACGTCGACCAAGGCTTAGCCAATATCAAACGCATGGGCCAGTTGATGACTTTCGAACCCGGCCTACTGGTTTGGTATGTGGATGAATCTTACACGGATAACTGGGTAGGTAACCACCCAGGTGAAGGTTGGTTAGGTGTCGTCGATGCGGATCAAAACGCATTGGTTTGGTCAAAAACCGGTGAGGCCGCACAAACGCGCTTCCAAGTGCGAGATGCAACCTTCTCATTGCAAGATCAAACACCTCTACGTTTAGTCGCTGCCGATGGTGATGTGCTCGAAGACACAAGCTTAATCGGTAATGGTAATTTCTCTGATGGCGCGGATTACAGCTCACCATTAGTACCAGATGCTGGACGTAAGTTAACGGAATTTGGCTTGATGATCGACATCCTCAACCAAGGCCAAGACAATGAGTACGGCGTAATTCGCTTATCAAAAGTCAGCGAACAAAACCAAGCTCCTGTCGCCAACTTTGAGCTTAAAACCGACGGTTTATCCGTCAGCGCTTTCAACTACAGCCATGATGAAGATGGCGAGCTAGTCAGTTACGCATGGGATTTTGGTAACGGCCAAATGAGCAGCGAAATGGCGCCAAGCTGGAGCTACACCAGAGCAGGGCAATACACAGTAAGCCTAACCGTAACGGATGATAAAGGCGCAACCAACACCACTACGCGTACAACACAGGTTGAAGTGCCTAACGCATTACCGCAAGCCAGTGCTAAGTACATCCACCTTGGACGCTGGGTAACGATGTGGTCAACCAGCAGCGATAGCGATGGGCGTATTGTCGATACGGAATGGACCCTGCCGAATGGAAAAATAAAACGTGGCAAACTCTTCACCGCCATTTTCCCAAGCTCTGGAAAACATGAAGTGAAAATTAAAGTGATGGATGACAAAGGTGCAACAGTGACTAACACCATTGTGGTGAATTTGTAACCACCTATTCTATTTTCTCTTAGAGAACTTGAGCGCGACTTCGGTCGCGCTCTTCTTTATTGGATAAACAGAATTAAAGCGATTGATCACGTAACCTTTCCAACGCCTCGACGCGTTTGAGTTGTTTGACCTCAAACGTTTGGGTACGCAGTTGCGTAATTTGCTGATTTTTTTCATCTTGGCTCAAACGCGTATTTTCAAGCACCGCCGAACGCTGTTGTAGATAGTTTTCGAGATGCTGAGAAAACTGCTCTCGTTGTTCACTAAGTTGCGTTAACCGCTGTGCTCCTTGTTCGCCAACCAACTCGTTCCAAGCTAAGTATTGCTCTTGCGTGGACAAATGGCGACTCGCGTTGAGTGCTGGCAGTAGTTGTACATTGCGTTCACTGCGCTGAATGTATTCTGGCTGCTGCGCTAATAACGTTTGCCACTGCAACTGCTCATCATATGAATCTACTGCTTGAGATTTAATGCGCAGCTTTTCTAACGCTAAATTTCGTAACGCATTCTCTTCACCAAACAACATACTTTGCTGATCAACGTTAAAAAATTGACTTTGTATTTTCAGTAACTGCTGATTGATCTCAGCTAAGGTAGCAAGATCGAGATTGGCGATGGAAGAATTAGCCTCTAACTCAGCTAATGCTTGTTTGTATTGGATAAACTGTTCAAAAAGCATTGGATCGATCACCACGCCCTCATCCTGCTCAGCATGCTGGGCAATGCGCAGCTCAACCTCAGGTAATGAACTCTCTCCTAATGTAGAGATAAAATAGTGAATTAAATCAAGACTCGATGCGCTGTCTATCTGCGTATCTTTTTGAGATGGCGTTTGTAACGCGCTCTGCGGTAATACTGACTTTTGCAGAAAAAGCACCGCACCGATGCTCCCCAAGATGATCACGATAAAACCAAATAGTGCGGGCTTTTTCATAGCCAATCCTTATAAAGTTTGATGTTACAAAACTTGAAGTTATAAACCTCGAAACTATCAACCTCGAAGTTATAAACCTTGAAGCTTCAATCGATTAGCGTGCTGGCGATACAAGGTAACGGGGTCAGTTTCAAAAAGGTGGTGTATCCCAAGCAAGCCGTTGATTTCATCTAAGTGGTTCATTTGGTAATCATCGCGGATCACCTTACCCAAGTGAGTACTACATACGCCGACTAAACCATCATTAGGGCCATTAAAGGCAAGTCCAGTCAACATCATCGCAGCATCAGTTGGGTCAAGGAGGTTGGTAAAGGTCGCAGATCCTGTCCACGAATAGTAATAAACACCATTGTCAGCCAGTAATTCACCATCACCACATTCACTGCTTGGAACGCCTTCTGGGTAGTGTTGATTAAACGCTAGCGAACCTTGGGTAGTTAAAGCTTCTAAGGAGGCTAAAGGATCTTGATCTAGGTTACTTCCCCCAGAAAGCAGGCCAACCAAACCCGCCAATCCTTGCGCCATTTTGACAGCAATCGCTTCAGAAATGGAGCCCTCTTTAATGTGCCCACGCACTAAATCTGCCACGATTGAGCCTTTATTCACGCCACCAATGCTAGTCACGGACGCCACAAGATCGGGCCGAACTGATGCAACATAGCGAGCCGTTGGTCCGCCATGACTATGGCCAATCAGGTTAACTTTTTGAGCGCCAGTGGCGGCTAAAAGTGACTCCACTTGTTGCAATAATTGTTCACCTCGCCGCTCAGAACTGTGAGTCGCGGAGACTTGAGCCACGTAGACCTTTGCGCCATCTTTCGTCAGTGATTGCGGAATGCCGTAGAAATAATCGACTCCGGCCAGCGTATCAAAACCAAATAAGCCATGAACTAACACAATAGGATACTGGGTTTGGGTATAGCCTGTCTTACTTAACGCCACCGTGCTGGTTGCCGCCAGCGCCGTGGTACTCAGCAGACAAAAAGCAGCAATAATAATCGTTCTTTTCAAAGTAAATTCCTTCTTATTGTAGTGCCTGGTTTAGGCGCGGCATACATTTAACCTACCGTTACCACACCAGAGATTAGACCTCTGAGGAGCACCCTAACTGTAGAAGAAAAGCACTTTATTTCATGTCATCTTGCCAGCTTCGTGAATGAATCGAAAAAAACAACAGATAAAATTAACATTAAATTAACAAAAAAAGAGCACTCGCTTTTTAGCCAACTAGGCCAAAAGCATGAGTGCTCTTTACTACGAAACGATGAAGGGATCGCGCTATTTTAAAATAAATTGAATACCATCGGCTAACCAACCTTCAGACCACACCTTGACTTGCCGAATTGCCGATCCGGCTGGCAGCTCAAACACTTCATCGTGGGTACTGATTGCGTAGTCTTTTGACCCCACTACTTTGGTTGAACCATCATCAAGCTTAAAAGCCATACGGAGTAAATGGTTGCCACCGTACTTGAACTCACCGGAAGTAACGGTTATTTGCGTCACGCGTTTCAGATCAATTTCAGTCAAACTACCACTTTCACCGCCTTGCATCGCATTGGCTTGCGTACCAATTGCATCAATCGCAGCGCCATGGCGAATATACAGTGTCCCCGATTGACCAACATCTTGTAAGGCTAATGGACCCGATGTAAACCCAAATACGGCCGATTCACTATCTGAATGAAATACGTTGGTGTAAGCGGTAATGGTGCGCACACTTACCTGATCATTGCCATCAGCATACAAACCTAACTCACCGCTTGTTTTATCATGGCCAAGCAACTCATGAGAGAAAACATTACTCAGCTTATCGCTGTTTTCTATCCATTCCCAACGCTGACTTAAACTCGAACTACAGGTTTGTAATTGACCAAGTGATTGTCCATCCAAACATTGATGGATGTCGTTTGCACTCACATAACGACCTAACTGATCATAAATAAAAGATTGTGAGTTTTTGGTTTCATCACAGCTTGAGGCAGAGAGCGCGCCATTATCAGCCACATCAACGCAACGATTATTAAAGCTGCCTAATTGCAAATTCACTGGACGACCGCCCGTGAATACTGGGTGCTCCCAATCGACAGTAAAGCTAGCACTTTTGCTCACTCTGCGGCGCGTCGTATTTTCAAAACCATGGTAGGACTGATGCGCACCTACAACATAATAATGCTTATAAGCACCGTTATAAATGGGACGAATATTGACCGAAGAATCAATGGTAAATTCCGTTGTCCCTGTTGCATTAGGAGCGGCTTTATATATCACATCCATTTTGGGTACGAAGCTCGCGTAACCAATCGGGTTAATGCGGTTGGTATCCACAGGATAAGTATTGACCCACAGCGCATCCGTAGAGCGATTCATCATCGATTCGGCAGTCGCGTATTGGCTACGATTCCATTTAAAGCTGACGTTTTGTGCATTATTGGTGCTACGTTCAACACGATAATCGTGCGTTTTAAAGGTTAACCAACGGCTTTGGTTGTAGCTGGCATTGGCTTCTAGCTTGCCTTTAGGTCCATCAGCACTAACCTCGACACCACCACTCACTCCTAGCTGGAAGCCGGATACCTCTTTGACTTCATACTCCGCATTGAGGTTTTCTCTCGGGAACGTTTTTAAGATCTGCGCTTTGTTGTTCGAAGAGTTAAATACAAATTGGTAGTCTTGAGCGATGGCATCAGTCGACCAGTCTCGGAAATAAGCATCTAATGTCACGTAATCAGCACCTGATTGACGATAATCAAGACGGTCATTGAGATGGATCCCCGCACCCGTTGTATCATCATCTAAGCTGATGCGAACAATTTTCGCGTCCGGTGTCGCAGAGCCAATGGTGCCATATTGTAATGAACGCTCTAAATTAACTCGATAGATCAAAGAGATATTGGGGTTATCGCAAAACACTCGCGTACCTCGATCCCAAAGATGTGAGTTATTAAACGTACATTCATTATCAGTAATAGGCCGATTGACATTCAAATAAAACGCGACGTGTGGCAAAGAGTTCGTTTCCGAACCACTATTTGACACCATACTGGCCGTACTACGGCGCTGACGAGAATGGGCAATTGGGGCGGCTTCCAGTAGACGAATGTTGGCATCATTCTCGTCATCTAACGGTGTGAACAACAATTCTCCTTTGTGTTCAGTGATGATCAAAAAGTCACTGGCAAACGCTAAGCCCAGTTTTTTCCTGAGCAATGCTTTCGCCTCTGTCTTTTGCGACTCACCTTCAATCGTACTGAAATCGACAAAATAGCGCATATGTTGGTTCAGTACATCGTCACGAATCTGCATTAGTGTCGGGGGCTCAACCTCTCCTTGTAACCAATAGCTCGCATTGAAGTAATTGATTTGGCTGTCATCCTGAAGCTCACTGAACATTTCAATGGCCAAACCTTGCGGCTGATTCACGTCAGCTTGAGCGGTGTTCCATACCAAGCCTGACATAATGGCAATAGCGCTAAGTGCTTTTCTTCTGTTTATTGACATATAAACCTCGTAAGCATTTTTATTGTTATCACGGTATTTAAAAGAAAATGAATACCCATTTTTTATTTCTTCAGACCACAAAATAAAAGAACATTGGTTTTTTGGCACCTTTGTGGCGAATTATTAATAGATCTTAAAATAACAAACACAAAGAGAAATGATTTTTAATGTGGCTTAAAATCACAATAAAACTGTTTAATTTTTACACATATTGACTGATTATAATTTTATTGATATTTTTATTAAACTACTGAGATTTAACATTAGGACAAATTAATAAAGCAAAACCTTATTGTTATTTACCTAAATTAGGATTCATAAAAACCCTTTCGTATTTTCTTCACTGACAGTTCATTGTTTGATCTTAATACCAAATAATGCTCAACATAGTCGTTTATTGATTGACGCTTAACACCATAAACCCAAAATAGGTCTGACCAGTTTGTTAATTTCACTTTCGCACTTATTCTTTAGTAGATACGTGCCTAAACCAATAAGAAAAAAATATGAAACTAATGACGTTATTGATGACCGCAATATTGCCACTCTCCATGGCGATTGCAGAAAATACGGATACCACCTCAGAACCAGTTACCGCTTATGGCGTAATGAATACGCAAAATAAGCAAACCTACACTTATGTACGCTGTTGGTATCGGCCCGCTGGCAATCATGATGACCCAGCAACAGATTGGGAGTGGGCATTGGATGAACAAGGAAATGACTACACCATTAGTGGTTACTGGTGGTCGTCTGTGCGCTTTAAAAATATGTTTTATACCGACACCTCACAATATGAAATAAAACAGCGTTGTGAAGAGACACTCGGCGTCAGTCACGATTCTGCAGATATTACTTATTTCGCAGCAGACAATAGGTTCTCATACAATCATTCGATCTGGACTAACGATAAACAAAATGCCAAACCCGTCATTAATGAAATGGTGACCATAGGTGACAGCCTTTCGGATACAGGAAATATATTCAATGCGTCACAATGGAAATTTCCCAATCCTAACTCTTGGTTTTTAGGACACTTTTCCAATGGTTTGGTGTGGACAGAGTATTTAGCAAAAATGCACAATTTACCTGTATATAACTGGGCGATTGGCGGTGCCGCAGGGCGTAATCAATATATCGCGCTGACGGGTGTGAACGATCAAGTCCGCTCTTATCTAAATTACATGACAATGGCCAAAAACTACCAGCCAGAAAATACGCTCTTTACCCTTGAATTTGGCTTAAATGACTTTATGAATTACAACCGTGAAGTATATGAAGTCAAAGCAGATTTTAGCAGCGCGATGATTCGTCTTGTGGATTCAGGGGCCAAAAATATTATTCTACTCACCCTGCCCGATGCAACCAAAGCCCCGCAGTTCAAATATTCAACAGCAGAAGAGATAGCGAAAGTCAGCGCTAAGATCACCACCTTCAATGCGTTTATTCAGCAACAAGCACTGTATTATCAGATGCAAGGGGTAAATATCATCCTGTTTGATGCTCATAGCTTGTTTGAAAACCTCACAGCCAATCCACAGCAATACGGCTTTGAAAATGCGACCGATGCATGCCTCAACATCAATCGCAATTCAGCTTTAGATTACTTGTACCGTCATAGCTTAACCAATGATTGCGCTTACCATAGCTCTGACAAATACGTATTTTGGGGCGTAACGCACCCTACCACGGCCATCCATGAATTGATTGCCAACGAAATCAGTAAAAACTCTCTCGCGTCATTTCAATTTGAATAAGCACGCCTGACCTTGAAGACAGCACGCAAGTGCTGTCTCTAAACCCAAATAGGCATCGCGGTAGCGGCTTTCACTTGACGCATGGCGAGGTGGGTATGCATATCTTTTACATTGTTGAGCCGCTGTAACTGACGCGTAAATGCTTCGTACCCTGATAAATTGGCACTAACGACTTCCAACAAGTAATCATACGCACCTGAAACCACATGACAGCTGATCACCTCCTCCATCTCTTTGATTGCCTCTTCAAAACTATCAATGGAAGCGGCTTGATGATTATTCAGGCTAACTTCAACAAAAACCGTCATACCGACCCCGACAGCTTGCCGGCTTAAACGAGCTTGATAGCCATCAATGATCCCGCTCTCCTCTAATCGTTTCAAGCGTCTTGCGCAGGGAGAAGGGGATAATCCAACCTTTTCTGCAAGCTCTGCGGTGCTTAAGCGTCCCTCTGTTTGTAATAAGGTCAACATGCGACGGTCTATTCTATCCATTACTCGATCCTTGATGAAATCCACTAATATTTTGCTAATTTATAGCGGATAAGTGCTAAACCATCTAGCAATAAGGGTGAACTTGCCGGATAAAAGTAAGCCGAACCATAGATAATGGTGAGAAACCATCCATTGATGTGAATGAAATTATGATTTATGGCTACCTCGCGATAGGCACCACACTGTTATTATGGTCCGGCTTTTTCCTCTCTTTAAAGGCAGGAGCCAGCGGCCTATTAACCCCTGCGGATATTGCATTAACGCGCTTTTTACTGCCCGCTTTGTTGCTCTCTCCATTGGTTTGGAGAACTCGACATCAATTGCAAAATGTACCTATACGTTACTTAATTGGTCTATTTATTGGCTGTGGATTGCCCTATTTACTAGTGACAAGCCATGCGATGCAATACGTTCCGGTTTCTGATGGTAGCGCGCTTGTTCCGGGCGTGCTGCCGCTGTTTGTCTCGGGTATCGCGGTGTTGCTGTTTAAACAGCCGTTAAGTCGCCATCGAATAGCTGGGCTGACTTTAGTGGTGGCAGGGGTTGGTATTTTCCTCTATTCAAGTGCCACTGATTTTGAGTCAAACCGTTTGACCGGGCATTTGATGTTTTTAACCGGCAGCCTGATGTGGGCGATGTTTACAATTTGTGCGCGGGTAGCAAATTTACATGCGCTCGTCAGCGCGGGATGGGTTGCTTTACTTTCTACTATTTTATTGGCCGTTCTAATCGCTTTAGGCATCGTCGATAGCTACTTAGCCACACACTCTTTTGCACACTGGCCGTGGAAAGAACTGGCGGGACACACACTGCTGCAAGGTGTCGGGGCGGGGCTCATTGCAGCATTTACCTATTTATATGCAGTTTCAACACTCGGCGCAGAACGCTCCGCTGCCTTTGGCTCTGCAACACCAGTCGTGGCAACCTTGTTGGCGATTCCCGTTTTTGGTGAGATGCCAACGCCTTTGACTTGGATCGGATTAGGATTGATAAGCTTAGGTAGCTTGGTTGCCAGTAATATTTTAATGAAACACGATCATTCGCAATATTACCGGCCCCCAACGCATCAAAAACGAAGCGCTAAGCGCTCATATCAGCGATAGCAAATCTCTGCCCAACGAGCCAAACCAGCAGTCACTGAACCAAAGTAGTTACCGCTGACAACGGGTACGTGGGGCAGTTGCTGCTCTACCGCTTGGCGTAATATTGGAGAACGAGCAGATCCGCCCGTCATAAAGATAACATCCGGCTTTACGCCACCTTGTTCAACCGCTTCTTTGACCAATTCCACCATTTTCGCTTTAGGGGATTCAATGGCGTCGATCATTTGCTCACGCTCAATTTGCACTTCGATCTGCTCAGAAAGAAGATCAAGCACCACCTGACATTGAGTAAGATCAGATAGAGCAATTTTTGCCTCTTCTGCACGGCGTACAATTTGATAGCCGAGCGTTTCAAAATAGACTTTCAGCAAACGCGCCAACTTTTCTGGTTGCTGCGCCTCTTTGTGTAGCAATTTTAATGCTGCCAAGTTTTGCTGAGCATAGAAGTCACGTTGCGCTTCCACGTTGTTAATTGCAATCGGGTTCCAAAACTGCGTGATCGGCATATCAATGCCAGAAATGGCTTTACTTCCTAATCCAAAAGAAGACATCAACTGTTTGAAAGCAATATAGATATCAAGATCATTGCCTCCGACCCGTTGGCCACTATGCGCAAGCAAACTCGCGGTGCGGTCGTCACGCCCTCGCCAACTCGGCCCCATTTTTAGCAATGAACAGTCGGTGGTTCCACCACCGATATCAACCACCAGTACGGTTTGATCTTGCACCAGAGTCGCTTCATATTCTAAGCCCGCCGCAACGGGTTCAAACTGAAAACTGATGTGCTGAAAACCAGCGCGTTTCGCCGCACGTTGTAAAATAGATTCCGCTTGTCGGTTGGCCTCTTCACCACCTCGGCCATGAAAGTTAATAGGACGACCAATCACAGTATCTTGGATGGTGCGCTGAAGGTGCAGCTCTGCATTGTGCTTAATATTGACCATCATGGCGCACACCAAGTCTTCGAAAAAACTGACCTGCACATCACGTAAACCTGCCGCGCCTAGAAATGATTTAGGGGATTTAACGTAATAAATATCGCGCGGATCCTGCAGATAGAGATCGAGCGCCGCTTGGCCAAAGGCAATGTCTTGCGCGGCAAGTTCAATACTCTCTTCTCTATTCACATTGATCGCGCGGCGAAGTACTTGCTCACCAATTTTATCGCTTGGCGTAATATTGTGATGACGGAACAGATGCTCAGAAATGGACTCTCGCGTCGGGGCACATATTGTCGAAGGAATGTAGTGGCTTTTACCTTCTATGGGTAACAATGTTGGTTGCCCATCTTGCATCATTGCGACAGAACAGTTCGCCGTTCCATAGTCAAAACCAATAAACATCGCTACCTCCTAGCATCAGAAAAAGGCCGGCGATCCTACCTTATGATTTTCACAAATACTATCCCCAAGCTACTTGGACTGTCTGGTGAGAAAAGACATGGATTGGTTTACACAAGCCAAGAGACGAAAAAAGACAGCAGCAGGCAGCCCAAATAAGCCATTTTAATCACCTTGATATATCGATAGTGGATAAGACAAGGTGACAAGATAAACAACGGGATCAGGACAAAAATGGGGTTCATACTGAATAGCCAGCTTAACAATACAACAGAAAGTGCATAGTAGAAGAGCCACGAATTTGGAACCGACAACTTTTTGCCAAGTCCCACTATAAATAATAATGCAGCAAGTAAAGGTAACATCATTAATCACACCTTTATGATATTAATTCTCATTTACATCAAATATTAGTCACTGTTCAGCGCAAAAGCAATAGAAAAACTAGGTACATTATCAGGCACCAAGAGCCATACTCAACACAGGCATTGGAACCGTCTTTCATTTCTCTTTACCCACTCGAATAATGATTAGTTTTTCGGCTCTTCTCCGCTTAGAT
>NZ_JAHGUP010000121.1 GCF_001989995.2 Vibrio anguillarum | reverse complement strand
TGTTCATGCGGTTTCCGTAATGCCTAATGTGACAGTGACTGTCGATCTCGAAATGCTTGCTCTGCAATATTAAACTGCCTGACATCCATGCGCGCAAACTCATTGCAACTTTCACATGAGTGATGCGATTTCCCATCAATATATTCGTGTTTTATTAATAGCTTTGGTTGTTTACACCAATCGCAAATACCTTCAATCGTAAACATGTTTTCTCCCCACCTAGAAGATTTAGGTGTAATTTTCGCGGCGCATTATCCCATATAAAAGAGAATTAAGTTAACTATTTGTTACTTTAAGTGAGATGGAGATCGATTGCGTTGTCTATCTTTAGCGAGTGTTTTAATCGCGAGCGGTAATATTTCGCATTAAAAATAACATTTACTTAACGTGAGGCAGGATGATTTTTAACGCACCATTGAGTCGTTTCATTTCTTCTTGTGAGCCTTGAAGATCTGGGTGGTATATTTTGCACAGTTGCTTGTAGCGAAGCTTGATGCTTTTTTCATCGGGAAGTTCACTGGGTTTAAAGCCAAATAATGCACAGGCTAATAGTAATTTTTGATCCTGAGATTGAGCCACATGATTGTTTTGCAGTCTTTTGATCTCTTTGAATAAGCTTTCAAGCTGCCTTTTTTGCTGCTTGATCATAAAGGCCTGCGATTCGATTTCTTGCTGGTGTTGACTATTTTTATCGTGTTGTTGAGTCTTGCGTTTTCGTCTCCAGAAGCGGAAAAGATAGATAAGCATCAAAAGGAGTAACATCAGCAACAATAGAGATAAGTAATCCGTCATGATAGAGCTTGTCGAGTTGCGATCAACGGGTGTAGTGCTGACCACCATGTCAGCTTCATCGCTGCTGTCAAAAGCGCTGTCTAATTGGCTGATGGAGGAGACTTGTTTTGCACGTTGTTGATTGAATTTTTCTTGCAATACACGGGCATAACCCTCTTCGGCTTGGCTACTCTTACTTGCCGCAATGCGATACCACATTTCTGACAATTCTAACGCTGAGGGTGGCGAAGGGAGTGTTTCGTATGTTCTAGCGAGTTGTAATTGAGCATTCACATCGCCGCTAGTGGCTAAGTCTGTCAGCCAAAATAGAGCTTGAGGGATGTCTTTTGGGGTTCCTTGTCCCCTTAAATAGAGATTGGCTAGCCTAGATTTGGCTAAGGGGTGTCCATTCTGCGCCGCTTGCTGAAACCAATAAAACGCATTGTTTAGGTTAACAGCAACTTTGTCCCCTTGCTGATAAGCCAGCGCCAATTGATATTGTGCATTTGAGTTTTGTTGCTGAGCTTGGGCAGTTAGCTCAGCAACAGGAGAAGCCAGTATTAATGAGGAGAAAAACAGGCACAAACTAAGGACAACTCTCAAATTTTCACCATGTTTTGTGGGGCTAATTTCTGTTCAAATAGTAGCGCATTTCTATCGAATGCACAGAGTAGAATAGCGCATTAATGGTTATCTAAGACGTTTTGGAGCAGGTGCGCCATCAATCGGTCGGTTTACAGATACTTTACGGCCTTTTTTTAACCCAGTTTCGTAATCCGCGGTAATATTTTTCATAGCATCACGCAGCTGCTGCTTGAAGGTTTCACGGTCAATATTTTGAAACTCTTTATCAATGTAATTATTGATTTTGTTATTGGATTCATCATCGGCGGTGATCACTGGAAGCTTTTCTAATGCCCCTTCAATCCAACCCGAAACGAACGAATTGACGCGCCGTGTGACTTCCATGCTGGAAGTGCCACTACCCGCGAAACTATTTCGAAATTGGCCTGTGTGCTCGTTCATTTCTCGGTAAATGATATCAAAAGCGAATGCGGCAAAAATAGCGCGATCGGCCTCACCAATAAACTCAACACGTTTGAGTCCTTTATGATTGAGTAGCACCGCTTCTACACCAAACTTAGTATTGATACCGCGGATCACTCGCAGTAGTGATGAGGTGATCGATGCGGGTAGTAAATGGGTTGATTGGGTTTTGCCCATCTTGATAAATTCGATGTCATCTTTATCAAGCCCATACTTCAGCATCAGGCTATGCGCCATCTTGATGGCATTGGCCGCTTCATTCACATTCGCGGAATTACCAAGTTCAAGACATTTAGCGATCTTCTTTAGAGCTTTCTGTTTATCCATTAATTCGCAAATACAATTCTACAACTTCAGAAAAGTCCGACATTTTAGCGGTTTTATGCGGGAAGTGAAAGCGAAGTGGAGAATCGCTGCCCAAAATCAGGCAGCGAGTCGAGAGGAGGTTGGTGGTTTAAATACCAAGTTCATCCAATAGGTCTGTAGTCAAATCATCATCACTGTTGTTTTGCTTGTCGTTTTTTGCTTTGGCAGACAGTTTTTGCTGAGTCGCTTCTAAAATTGAATCAGGGCTTTCATCTTCTTGAACTTCAAACTCTTCAAGTTGGATGAATTCGGTTTTATCCATTGCCAGTTCAAGATAGAAAATATTATTACTTTCTGTCGAGAAGGTAACTCGGCGTGCTTGTGGACGATCTAAATTAGTATCCACCGACAAAATTACCTGTTTGTTGAGTGACAGCATCTTCGGTTGGTTTTGGGTAATGTTGGTTTGCAGTTCTTTGCGGATTTTATTTGTGAAGTCGCCTACGAGTTGATTCATCAATTCGCCCAGTACATCGCCCACCTCGTCAGAAGTGTGCAGCACGGCCAGCTCTTCTTCTGGCATTCCCATGTTGCGCATATAACTGGTGTAAATTTCCAGCGCAGCCTTGGCCGTAAAGTTGATAACAACGAGCCCAGAGAAGCCACCATCAAACAAAACGAAACAGCCGAAATCTGGCTTTAGTGACGTTTTGTTGATTTTTTGTACCATCGCTGAGTAAGCAATGTTGGTCGCTGTTGCAGAACTGAGCACTCCTGACACTGATTGACAAAGCTTAAGCAAAATATCTTCAGTGGTAACAATCTTGTTTTTTTTCATTCTGATATCCGTAATGTGCATTGCAGTTTAAAAGCGGTATTTAACTCTCTATATCAATATATAAAGCATAAAGCGTTAATTAACTATATATAGCTAAAATGTTGTGTACAGGAAAAATGTCGTACTGATGACTTTTTAGAGAGATTCATTCTTGCATTGAGATTCTGATTTGATCACCTTTTTAAATGTTGTAAAGTGACGAAATTCAAAGATTAATATCAAAATAACCATTAACCCACAGCTGATTGGATCAGCGCAGTAGGGGCAGGAAGCAAATGTTACCAAGACTTCATCACCAAACGGACGTCGATCCCGTCGTTTTGAGCTTTTTACAACAACTCGAAAACGAGGGGTTTAGCGGCGATATCGAATCACAATACTCTAGCCGACTTGCTGTTGCGACTGACAACAGTGTCTATCAGCAATTGCCTCAAGCCGTTGTACATCCCAAATCAACTCATGACGTAGCACTTATTGGTAAGATTAGCTCAAAACCAGAGTTTGAGAGAGTCACTTTTTCACCGCGCGGTGGTGGCACTGGTACCAATGGCCAGTCGTTAACCAAAGGTATTGTGGTTGATTTATCTCGTCACATGAACCAAGTGCTTGAAATTAATGCTGATGAAGGTTGGGTAAGAGTACAAGCTGGCGTGGTGAAAGACCAATTAAATGATGCGGTCAGACCATTAGGTTATTTTTTCTCACCGGATCTTTCGACCAGTAACCGAGCCACACTTGGTGGCATGATCAATACCGATGCGTCAGGGCAGGGCTCTTTAAAATATGGCAAAACGTCGGATCATGTCTTGTCTCTGCAAGCCGTTTTTGCCGATGGCTCGGTACTTGAATCGGATCTCTCATTAGGCTTGCCTGAAAGTGGTACTTTTGCTGCGAATGCTTTGCAAGTGACCGAAGCGGTATGCCGTGACAAGCGCGAACAAATTGTGGCGAAATTTCCACCTCTTAACCGCTTTCTGACGGGCTACGATCTTAAAAATGCGCTTGATGAAGAAGGTGATCACTTTAATCTCACTCGGGTACTTTGTGGCGCAGAAGGCTCTTTGGTCTTCATCACAGAAGCAACCTTGAATCTGACGCCTATCCCCCAAGCTCGTACCTTAGTCAATGTGAAGTACAACAGCTTTGATTCGGCATTGCGTAATGCCCCTTTAATGGTAGCGGCCAATGCGTTATCGGTTGAAACCGTCGATTCCAAAGTATTAAATTTAGCTAAGCAAGATATTGTTTGGCATAGCGTCAGCGAGTTATTAGCGGATGTTCCGGGCAAAGAGATGCAAGGCATCAACATGGTCGAATACGCAGGCCAAAGCGAGCAAGAGGTCGCCGCGCAGGTCGCTTCATTGACGCAGCGTCTTGATCAGATGCTTGAGCAAGAACAAGCGGGCATCATTGGCTATCAAGTGTGCAGTGATTTGGCGAGCATTAACCTGATTTACAACATGCGCAAAAAAGCGGTGGGGTTATTAGGGGCGGCCAAAGGGAAGGCTAAACCCGTTGCTTTTGCTGAAGATACTTGTGTTCCTCCTCAACACTTGGCTGATTTTATTAGCGAATTCCGTACCTTGCTGGATGACAAACAGCTCAGTTATGGCATGTTTGGCCACGTGGATGCCGGCGTGCTGCATGTGCGTCCTGCTTTGGATTTGTGTGACCCACAGCAAGAGCTTCTGATGCATGAAGTGTCTGATGAGGTAGTCAAGCTGGTGGCAAAATATGGCGGTTTAATGTGGGGCGAACATGGCAAAGGTTATCGCTCCGAATATGGCCCCGCGTTTTTTGGTGAGGAGCTATTTACTGAATTACGACGCGTTAAAGCCGCCTTTGACCCGCACAATAAAATGAACCCCGGCAAAATATGTACGCCACTTGAGACCAATTTTGAATTGGTCAAAGTCACGGACACCAAACGCGGCTATTTTGATCGTCAAATCGATGTGAAGGTCCGTGACAGTTTCAAACAGGCGATGGAGTGTAATGGTAACGGTTTATGCTTTAACTATGACACCAGTTCGCCGATGTGTCCGTCGATGAAAGTCACGGCGGATCGTCGTCACTCACCGAAAGGCCGTGCCGGTTTGGTGCGTGAATGGTTACGCCAACTTACCGAGCAGGGTGTAGATATTCTCGACCTAGAGAAACAAGTGTTGGAGTCAAACCCAACCATCAAAACCATGATTGATCGCGTGCGTAACTCTTTCAATAAATCGCGCGAGTACGATTTTTCACATGAAGTGTATGAAGCGATGAACGGCTGCTTGGCGTGTAAAGCGTGTGCCAGCCAATGTCCAATCAAAGTGGATGTGCCGAGTTTTCGCTCTCGTTTTTTAAATATCTACTACTCACGTTATCAGCGTCCGGCTAAGGATTATCTCGTCGCGAATATTGAAACGCTTTTGCCGGTCATGGCAAAGGCTCCGCAAGTGGTGAACGGGGTATTGGCTCAGAAATGGGTACAAAGCCTCACCGCTTCAACCGTTGGTTACGTTGATGCGCCCTTGCTTTCGGTACCGACGTTGGCAAAGCGTGTCGCAGGCCAAGTGGTGAAATTCGATATGCAGCGCCTCGCTGGGCTGTCACAGCAAGATCGCGCTGAACATGTGATTATCGTTCAAGACCCATTCACCAGTTATTATGATGCTGAGGTGGTTGAAGATTTCGTGCAATTGCTGATCAAATTAGGCAAAAACCCGATACTGTTGCCATTCAAACCCAATGGTAAAGCGCAGCATATCAAAGGATTTTTAAAGCAATTCACAGCCACTGCGAAAAACACCGCTGCGTTTTTGTCGCAGGTAGCGGATCTCAATATTCCAATGGTCGGTGTCGATCCAGCGTTAGTGCTTTGCTACCGTGATGAGTATAACGAAATTCTTGGCGATAAGCGTGGTGAGTTTGATGTGTTGACCGTTCATGAGTGGCTGTTGCCACGTTTGTCGGAGTTTAACCATCACCAAAACCACAGTGACGCGCCTTGGTATCTGTTTGCTCATTGCACGGAAAAGACCAAACTACCGAATGCAGAAAAAGAGTGGGGCGCGATATTTAGCCATTTTGGTTCCCAGTTAAAAACGGTGCCAGTTGGTTGTTGTGGCATGGCAGGAACCTTTGGCCACGAACAGGATAAGCTGGAGATGTCGAAAGATATTTATGGTTTAAGCTGGAAGCCAAGTTTAGAAAAACTGCCCAAAGAGCGTTGCTTGATCACAGGGTATTCCTGCCGCAGTCAAGTGAAACGATTTGAACAGGTAAAACCAAAGCATCCGTTACAAGCTTTATTGGCATTGTTGTAAACCCTAAGCCCAGACCTTGCTGGGCTTTTTACTATACTGTCGATATTGGTTTGGAGCGAAGCACAGTCAGGTGGAGCAGCATGGAAAAATTTGAACTGAAAATACCCCCAGTGGCGATATTTATTGTGGCGCTACTGTTGATGCATCGTATCTCATACAGTTTTGAGTTTGCAAGCCTCGCTTTACCTCTGCCTCGAGCGGTCTTTGCGATTTGCTTTGTTTTATCTGGCATCGTTGGTTTACTGGGGATTTACGAATTTCGTCGCAAGAAAACTACGGTCAATCCAACCAAACCAGAAACGACATCGTGTATTGTGGATAGCGGTATCTACCGTTATTCGCGGAATCCGATGTATCTGGGGCTCTTTTTCCTGTTGTTTGGCGTGGCTTATTGGCAACACAATGGGTTGAGCCTCGTGGTCGCATTTTTATTTGTGTGGTTTATGAATCGTTTTCAGATTTATCCAGAAGAGCGAGTGCTGGAAGCGCGTTTTGGCGAAGAGTATGTCGATTACAAGCAGCGTGTCAGGCGCTGGATATAGTTGAATGTCGTAAGGCATCCGAAATCAAAAGCCCCGCAAGAATAGCGGGGCGACAATCTATACAACGAACATGGTTCTAGACAACAAATATGGTTCTAGATAATGAGCAAAAGAGCTCAAATCATAGTAAAAAGAATACGGTTAGGCTGCTTTTGAAAATTGAGCTAAAAACATCTCTTTACGTTCATTGAAGCGATTAACTAAGTCATCGACTGCTTCTTGGTCATAAGGTTTCAGGCCACTGGCTACCATGCGCTTTACCCCTTTCCCCACGATTTGACCGTTTTCTTTAAAGGCAAAGTTAAGCGTGACAATGCCACGTTTACCGTCAACATCAAACGTCGCACCAGAAAACTCAACTTCAGGTGAAGTGAGGTCTAAACGTTCAAATTCCACTTCCATGCTTTCATAGATGACTAATGGGCGTTGGCAGTTAATCATCATCTGCGCTTCTTCCATCAATGGCACCATGATGTGCGGGAAGTTCATACCAGAAAACTGCACATAGCTCGTCACAACGTGTTCGATAAATGCGGTGTTGTGGCTTACTTGCCCTTCACGGCTCATGTGTAGATACTCTTTGCCGGCAGTATCGACAAGAGCGCTCTCTTTCATGCACTTATTTTCAATGTGCAGTGCAATACCATCGCTGACCATGCCTGAAAAATCAAAACGCATCTTTTGGCTAATGCCTTCTTTTTGCAGCAATACTGCAAAGAGCAAATCGCCCGGAACACAGAAACGCTTGCTGTCTTCGTCGTGGATTGGGTTGAAATCTCCCGCCACTTTTTTAGCAAAGTGACTCGCTTGTTGGCGAGTGAACTGGAATTTTTGATCTTGATGAGAGAAATAAGATGTAAGAGACATAATGTACGCTGTATAGCCAAAACTGACGCGATTATAAGTCAACTCCACTCGATGAATGGTCCAATCAGTAAAAAGAGCCTCACAGAGAGCGAGGCTCAATAGCGTAACATTATAAGCTAGGGAGAAGATTTTCCGGCATGAGCGAGTTATGTACCGCCAGTTCTAACAAGGTATTGGCTTGTTCAATGTCTGGCGAGAAGTAGCGATCCTTATCGTAAAACGAAACTTTTTTACGCAGGATTTGTTTCGCTTCTTCGACTAATGCGGAGGATTTATTGGGCGCTCTGAAATCGAGCCCCTGCGCGGCAGAAAGATACTCGACCGCTAAAATACCACGCGTGTTTTCGCTCATATCACGCAGACGACGACCAGCAAACGTTGCCATCGACACGTGATCTTCTTGGTTGGCCGAAGTAGGTAAGCTGTCAACAGAAGCCGGATGGGCGAGCGTTTTATTTTCACTGGCTAGCGCTGCCGCCGTCACTTGCGCAATCATAAAGCCAGAGTTAACGCCACCGTTGTCCACTAAAAATGGCGGGAGCTTGCTGAGCGCGCTGTCAATCAAGAGTGCCATGCGTCGTTCTGACAAACTACCTATTTCGGCAATCGCTAGCGCCAAATTATCCGCTGCCATTGCGACGGGCTCTGCATGGAAATTACCGCCAGAGATGATGTCGCCATCGTCTGCAAACACCAGAGGGTTGTCGGAAACGGCATTGGCTTCCACTTCTAGCGTTTCAGCCGAATTGCGAATTTGCTGTAAGCACGCGCCCATCACTTGTGGTTGGCAACGCAGTGAATACGGATCTTGTACTTTTTCACATGCGGTGTGGGATTCACCAATCTCGCTGCGGCTGTCAAGTACATGGCGATAAGCGCTGGCGGCATCCATTTGCGCGCGATGGCCGCGAACGCGATGAATGCGCGGATCAAACGGGCGGCGACTGCCCAGCGCCGCTTCGACCGACATTGAACCACACACAATGGCGGAGGCAAATAAGTCTTCTGCGGCAAATAACCCCTCTAGGGCAAATGCGGTAGAGGCTTGTGTGCCATTGAGTAGCGCGAGCCCCTCTTTTGGCGCTAAAGTAATAGGAGTTAGCCCTGCGATTTTCAACGCGTCCAGTCCAGAGATAATTTCGCCGTTGTGGCGAGCTTGCCCTTCGCCGAGCAGCACCGTACTCATGTGTGCTAAAGGCGCTAAATCACCCGATGCGCCAACCGATCCCTTTTGTGGAACACAGGGGTAGACTTGGTGATTAACTAACGCCATCAAGGCGTTGATCACCTCAAGTCGAATACCAGAATACCCACGGGAAAGACTATTAATTTTGAGTACCATCATCAAGCGAACGGTTTCATCCGCCATGAATTTACCAATACCCGCAGCGTGTGAAAGCACGATGCTGCGCTGCAAGGTTTCTAAATCTTCAGGGGCAATTTTAGTATTGGCAAGTAGGCCAAACCCCGTATTGATACCATAAACAGTACGATTTTCGGCAATCACTTGTTCAACGACTTGTGTGCTTGCTTCAATACCCGCTATCGCGCTGGAGTCGAGTGATACGGTGACCGGCTTTCGGCTTACTTGACGCAGTGCTTTTAAGCTCAATTGGCCCGGTTTAATAACAAGATTTAACATGTTTTTTTTGTCCTTACTATCAGTTGCGCGAGTTCATGGTTGAGCATTGGCAGGTCGAGCTTTTGTTCTTTAGCACAGCGTTTCGCAATGTCATAACCTGCATCAGCATGGCGCATGACACCTGTGGCTGGGTCGTTATGTAAAACACGTGCAATACGTTGTGCTGCGTCATCTGAACCATCGCAGCAGATCACCATGCCAGAGTGCTGAGAAAAGCCCATACCTACGCCACCGCCGTGGTGGAGTGACACCCAAGTTGCGCCACCGGCGGTATTGAGCAGTGCGTTGAGCAGCGGCCAATCGGAAACAGCGTCTGAGCCATCTAGCATACCTTCAGTTTCACGGTTTGGGCTTGCTACCGAGCCGGAATCTAAATGGTCGCGACCAATCACGACTGGCGCTTTTAACTCGCCACTTTTCACCATCGCGTTAAAGGCTTGGCCTAAACGTTCGCGATCTTTCAAACCCACCCAACAGATGCGAGCTGGTAGGCCTTGGAATTGAATGCGTTCGCGCGCCATGTCTAGCCAGTTATGTAGATGGGGGTTATCAGGGATTAACTCTTTCACTTTTTGGTCGGTTTTATAAATGTCTTCGGGATCGCCAGACAGGGCGACCCAGCGAAAAGGTCCAATCCCCTCACAAAATAGTGGGCGAATGTAGGCTGGCACGAATCCCGGGAAGTCAAAAGCGTTTGCCACTCCTTCTTCGAGAGCCATTTGGCGGATATTGTTGCCGTAGTCGAGTGTGGCAGCGCCGCGTTTTTGCAGCGTTAACATCGCTTGAACTTGGACCGCCATCGATGCTTTGGCCGCTTTGACCACCTGGCTTTCATCTTGAGTGCGCATTTGAGCGGCGTATTCCATGCTCCAATTTAAGGGTAGATAACCATTGAGTGGGTCATGGGCCGAGGTTTGGTCTGTCACCACATCGGGGGTGATATTACGCTCAACTAGCTGTGGAAAAATATCAGCGGCATTACCTAACAAACCGACAGAAATCGGTGTCGCCGAGCTATCGATCATCGCCAAGGCTTCATCTAAACTGGTGGCTTTTTTATCGACATAACCAGTGCGTAAGCGGTAGTCGATGCGCGATTCATCACACTCGACCGCAATCATGGAGAACCCAGCCATGGTTGCCGCTAATGGCTGAGCGCCGCCCATGCCACCTAAGCCGCCAGTCAACACCCAGCGGCCTTTTGCGCTACCAGCAAAATGCTGTTTAGCGATGGCGACGAAGGTCTCGTAAGTACCTTGTACAATGCCTTGTGAGCCGATGTAGATCCATGAGCCAGCCGTCATTTGACCGTACATCATCAAGCCTTGCTTATCGAGCTCATTAAAGTGCTCCCAGTTGGCCCAATGTGGTACAAGGTTTGAGTTGGCAATTAGCACACGTGGTGCATTTTTGTGCGTCGGGAAAACACCGACAGGTTTGCCTGATTGAACCAAGAGCGTTTGATCCTCTTCAAGGCGTTCAAGCACTTCAACAATTTTATCAAAGCACGGCCAATTTCGGGCCGCGCGGCCAATGCCACCATACACCACAAGTGCATGTGGGTGCTCTGCAACGTCTGGGTCAAGGTTGTTCATGAGCATGCGCAGTGGCGCTTCGGTTAACCACGATTTGGCTCGAAGTGTTGTACCGTGAGGGGCGCGAATGGTGCGCGCAGTATCAAGACGTTGCTCTTGAGTATGGGGTTGCGTCATGTTGAGACTCCTTGTGTTTCACAATGTGGCGCTATTGTTGTTATGGTGCCAGTATCGGGTTTAGTGAGGTGTAGCGATTAATCGTCGGTCATGGCATTGGCGATATCCCAACACAGCCTTGCCGCGAGACGAGCAGTTTGATTGTCTTGGTCAAATTGCGGGTTGTATTCGGCAATGTCGGCAATTAACAGCTTATTTTTGTGGTAGAAAATTTTGTCAAAATAAGGGGCAAGCGCTTCATAACTTACGCCACGTGCCGCTGGGGCGCTGACTCCCGGCGCCGTTGCAGCTGGAAAGACATCTAAGTCAATCGTCAAATAGAGATAGTCACACTGGTCAATGAAGTGTTGCAGTTCACGCAGATGATCAATCGGGCTCAGTGCTGAAAACTGATTATCTTGCATATACCAAACGCCTAGTTCATCGGCTCGTTGAAACAGTGCAGTCGTATTACTTGCTCGGCTCACACCTAAGCAAGCGTAATGAAATGGCCATTGATTTTGCTCGCACCATTGATGAATTTGATTAAAGGGCGTGCCCGAGCTAGGTCTCACCGAAGCGATCTCTGACTCCAAAGCACGCAAATCGAAATGTGCGTCAAAATTGATGATCCCAATTCGTGGTTGGCTGATGGCTTGTTGACTCAGATATTGCGCTGCGCCTTGAAACGTGGCCCAAGCGACTTCATGACCGCCACCCAGTACGATAACGGGCGTTTGTTTAAGCGTATGGGCAATCGCATCAGCGCACTGTTGCTGAGCCAGCTCAAGTTCATCATCAATACAGCGAATATTGCCCAGATCAAAAAAGCGAGAGTGCTTATGCCAAGCCATGTTGGCCAGCGCTTGGCGAATGGCATCGGGGGCCTGTTTTGCGCCAATGCGCCCTTTATTGCGGGCCACCCCTGCATCGCATTCAAAACCGATAATGGCAATGGCTTTCTCATCTTGGTTTTGTTGAATGGGTAGCGTATTGACGGTGCAACGTTGAGTTTGATGGTGAACGCGTGTACCTAACTCGCCATCTTCGGCATCGTGACGGCCTTGCCACTCGAAGCAGTGCTGAGTGTTGCTAAAGGTAGGGTTATTCATAGGTAAATGCTCCGTCAACTACGCGTGCATGCAAACGCGGTACGCCTACTTGATAACTTAAATCGGCTGGGTGGTTAATATTCCAAATGGCGAGGTCGGCATCGTAGCCAGTGGCAATTTTGCCGCGAGAATCAGCAAAACCTAACGCTTGCGCAGCATGTTGAGTCACACCTCGTAAGGCTTCTTGGGGGGTTAAGCCAAACAGTGTGCACGCCATATTCATAATAAGAGTGAGGTCAGCAAACGGCGATGTACCGGGGTTGAAATCACTTGCGATGGCCATTGGAATATGATTCTGACGCAGTAAATCAATCGGTGGGCGTTGGGTTTCACGTAAGAAATAAAAAGCACCGGGCAGCAAGGTTGCCACGGTATTGGAACGGGCGAGTGCAAACACACCTTGCTCATCTAAATATTCGATATGATCGGCAGACAAACCTTGGTAATGGGCGGTTAAAGCGCTTCCCCCTAGGTTTGATAATTGCTCGGTATGACCTTTCACTTGCAGCCCATGCGCAATTGCGGCTTGGAACACTTTTTCTGTTTGTGCCAGCGTAAAACCAATCGATTCACAAAACACATCGACGCTCGAAGCGAGTTTTTGTTCGGCCACCAGAGGGATGATTTCCTGACAAATATGCTCAACATAATCGTCTGATCGGTGTTGATATTCTGGTGGAATGGCGTGAGCGGCGAGCAGTGTTGTGACGACTTTAATGCGGCGATGATCCTCAAGGTGCTTAGCCGCTTTGAGCATTTTTATCTCATCATGGAGCGTTAAACCGTAGCCCGATTTGATCTCAACGGATGTGACACCGGAACGCAGCAACCCCTCTAACCTTGGTAGTGCCAACTCAACCAATTGGTCAATGGATGCGGTGCGGGTGGCGTGGACGGTTGATAAAATACCGCCGCCTTGCTTGGCGATCTCTGGGTAGGGAACACCTTGCAAGCGCATTTCAAACTCATTGGCGCGGTTACCGGCATAGATAAGGTGAGTATGGCAATCTATCAACCCCGGAGTGATAAGCTTGCCTTGGCAATCTATGACTTTGTGTTCTGGCGCGGCGGCGATGGGAATGTGGCTATCAAAGTAGGCGTCAATTTTGCCCGCTTTTATCACCACAGTTTTAGGAGAGCTAGGCTGATAGCCAAGCTCTCCTTGTTCCATGCTGACGATACGCGCGTTGGTCAGTATTAGATCCATCTTTATTGTCACCGTTATCGCTTAGTGCGCTGCTGATTTAAATGTATATACAAATAAATAAGGCAAAAGCGCAGGCGGTGCAAGATGAATGTTGCAAAAGTGTGATCGAATGTTGAAATGTGTAGCGTTAATCGAGCATCACTTTAGAGGTTAATTTGTATTTCGAGCCCGGGTGATAAAGCAGTGCAGAGCTGACTAACTTATCGCCACTCCAGGTACGGCGATTAAGTAGTAAACAGGGTTCATTGACGGCCAACTGCAACAATTGTTTGATGTGATGCTCGGCAATAATGGCTTCAACAGTGTGCTCAATTGCACTTAATGGGCAGTTTTGTGAAAGATATTGATTGGGCGTCATGAACGAGAAGTTTTGTTCAAGATAGTGGGGCGCGTAGCGGCTATTGACCCAACGCACTTCCAGTTGTATCGGAGTGTCATTAGCAAAGTGAATGATTTCACTATAAAAAACAGAAGATCCTAGCATGACGCTGAGTTTGATAGCGACACTTTCATCTGCTGTTAACGCAAGTTGCTTTAAGACTTTACTGCGATATTGCTTCCCTCGGCTAGCAACCTCGTCAGCAATATTACGAATATCAAGTAGCGGTGATTCCGCTTTGTCTTCTACAGCGCAAACAAAAGTACCTAGCCTTGGTCGGCGCTGCAGTTTTCCATCAGCCACCAGATCCCGTATCGCTTTATTCACCGTCATCCGACTCACATTAAATTGCTCGGTCAGTTCTAGCTCGGTGCTTATGCGTTGGCCGACAGGCCAGTGTCCGGATTCAATGTTATCTAAAATAAATTGTTTTATTTGTCTATAAAGTGGTGAGCTTGACATGGGCATGATGAGTTTTATTTGAATATACAAATAATTAACGAAGTCGCTGGGAAATGCAATATTTAGATAAGGCTTTGCGATCATCATCCGCCAAAACTGTGAATTGGTGAAGCAGCTATCGACGACAAAGGGTCAGTGTCACGGTAAGATGGCGTCGTAACTTGTGTTGTAAGTCGTAACTTGTGTTGTAAATAGTAACTTGTGGTTTAAATAATAAAGAGAAAATGCGATGACAGCTCCAACAGAAATGACTTTTTTCGCTCGTTTTGAAGCGGATATTTTGGCGAAAAAGAAAGTGATCACCATTCGTGATGAGAGCGAAAAGCACTACCAAGTTGGCTCTATTGTCGAGGTGAGTACGTTGGAAGAGGGACGAAAGTTCTGCCGCTTGTTAATCAATAAGGTTGAACCGATCCTATTTAGCGAATTAAGCCACTACCATGCAGAGCAAGAAAATATGTCACTCACGACACTGAAAGAGGTGATTCAAGACATTTATCCCAATATTGAACAGTTGTATGTAATTCACTATCAACTGGTTGAAGAGAAAGCTCTGGAAAAAGATCACGCTTAAAAATAATAACGCCAATCAATCACGATTGGCGTTATTGCTGTTTGCCTCAAGACAGTGTCACGACGATTTCATTATAAAACGCAGCAACAGTAATGAGGTTAGTCACGCTTCCACAGAATGTGGCAGAACTTTTGGTCTGGGTCGCGGCTGACGAGCATTCTTGCAAACACATCGTCTAGTACGTCGTCCTCTTCGTTGACAAGACCGATCAATACTTCCGCGTAAGCTTCCTTATCGACGTCAAAACCCACGTGTTGAACCCAATCATCACCAACGTCAAGCAGTTCAGCCGCGCCACGGTCTTCAAATTGTGCCGTAAACAGGATGACATCAACAGGTTCTAGATTATCGGGTGCCATTTCAAGAAAGATGTCGTAAGCCGCATCAATGGCATCGTCGTAAGAAATCAAATCAGACATTATTATGCTCGGCTCATGTATTTGCGTTCAGCAGTGTTGATAATAATACGGTCGCCAGTTGCGACATATTCAGGAACCTGCACAACAAGGCCAGTGCTTAAACGTGCTGGTTTTGAACGCGCAGAAGCTGAAGCACCTTTGATGGAAGGATCAGTTTCTTCAATCACAAGCTCGACAGATGAAGGGACATCTAGTGCTACCGCAACACCGTCAACGACAACCACATACATACCTTGGATTTCTTCAGTGATGAACAGCAGCTCATCTTCGATATCCGCCTGTTTAAACGTAAATTGAGTGTAATCTTCGTTATCCATGAAGATGTACTCATCGCCATCAACATAAGAAAACGAAACCGCACGGCGGTTCATGTCAACGGTGTCGACAAAGTCATCGGCTTTTAAACGCTCATCAACGCGAGCGCCAGTGTTCAAATCAGTACAACGTAGTTTGTAGATTTTAGAACCACCGCGGCCACCAGGAGTGGTCACTTCGATATCTTTGATCAATAGCGTCTTGCCACCAGAAATAATAGCAAACCCTTTTTTTAATTCATTCGCCTTTGGCATGGAATTTTTCCTTCATACTTAGTTTCGGCGCATTATACCTTGCCGTTTTCGAAAAGGAATATCTTGATTGATTGCTTTGCATAGTAGAACATGACCGCGTGTACTTTTTCTTAAATTAACTAACGCTTTTTGCTATGTATTTATCGGTTATTGACCCAAAACAACCCTTTCAGGCTGAATATCAAGCGGCTATCGATGATCTCATCAAGTTTCTGCGTGCCGGGTTAGGTGACAATCTACATAGTCTTTACCTTTATGGCAGTGTGGCGCGCAGAACTGCGCGTTATGGGCGCTCCAATTTGGATGTAGTGTTGGTCACGCACTGTGATTTCTCCGAGCAACGAGCAACTCTGCTGAATACGATAAAATGGCGATTTCAGAAAAGTTTCCCACATATCACCGAAGTCTCGATCAAAACTGCACTCGTGAGCGAAGTAGCTACTTTAGAGAGCATTTTTACGTGGGGATTTATGTTGCGCCATTGTTGCGTTTGTATCTTGGGTGATGATCTGGCGGAATGCTTTGGCGATTTCGAACCCAGTTGGGAAATAGCTAAACACTGGAATATGGACATCGCAGATTGGGTCTTTTTTTACCGTGATAAAATTGCAAAAACCAGTTCTGAAAGCGAACAGAGCAAGGCGCAAGTAGCCATTGCCAAGAAATTACTGCGCGCCAGCTATGCTTTGATTATGTATCGTGACAAAAATTGGTTTGATGATCCTATCGAATGCGGGCAGCAGTTTTTACGTTATCACCCGGAGAAAAAAATCGACATTGAGAGATTGGGTATTTTGCTCTCTGGACGAGTGATCGCCAAACGTTCAGTGATTGGGATTCTAGACAGTTATGGTCAATGGCTGGCAAAGCAGTACCAAAAAACAGAGTTTCGGATTGGTTAACCGCTGGCTAGATCGTCGTACTTCTTAAAATAGCCCAAGTTGTGGTTGGCTGAGCTGTTCGAAATTCAAGCCAACAAAAGGCAAAATGGCTTCTGCGACTGGCTGCAATTGTTTATCGATATAGTGCTGATAATCGATAGGACTTTTTAAATACTCTTTAGGCTCAGGGCCATTCAGTGTGATGAGATATTCGATACGACCTCGATTTTGATATTGTAATGGTCGGCCTAACTGCTGGTTTATCGTATCAGCAAGTCGCGCAGCTCTTACTTGTGGCGGTACGTTTTTTTGGTATTCATGCAGTTTGCGACGCAACCGTTTTTGGTACACGAGCTCATGGTCGAGTTGACCGGTTTGAGTTTGCTCAACGATTTCACGAATAAACGCCGCAGGGTCTTCACCATTAAAAATCATCGAATAAAGTTGGTGCTGAAAGCGTTGTGCGAGCGGAGTCCAGTCCGTTCTTGCACTCTCAAGCCCTTTAAAAATTAGCCGCTCGTTTTCGCCTTCACCGATCAATCCCGCATAGCGTTTTTTTGACCCCGTTTCTGAACCTCGGATGGTTGGCATCAGAAACTTTCGGTAGTGGGTTTCGTATTCCAATTCCAGCATCGATTCCAATCGGTACTCTTCACGCAAGTGGGTTGTCCACCATTGATTGATGTGTTCAACCAGTTGTTTTCCTACGCGATCCGCTTGCTGCTGTGAATATTGACCACCTAAAGAGACAAAAGTTGAGTCGGTATCACCATAAATCACTTGATAGCCTTGCGCCTCAATTAACTTTTTAGTTTGCTTCATGATCTCGTGTCCGCGCATGGTAATACTGGACGCCAAACGAGTATCAAAAAAACGACAACCTGACGATCCAAGCACCCCGTAGAAAGAGTTCATGATGATTTTGATCGCTTGTGAAAAGGCTTTGTTATTGTTTTTTTTCGCCACATCACGCGCAGCCCATAATTTCTCGATCATTTCTGGAAGAAAATGTTTGGTGCGGTGAAATTGACCGCCACGAAATCCCGTTACCGCTTGGTTATCCTCTTTGCCAATCGGAATTTTTAGCCCTTCAATCAAGCCAAGTGGGTCAATTAAAAATGAACGAATGATCGAGGGATATAAGCTTTTAAAATCAAGAAGTAACACAGAGTCGTAGAGGTTAGGGATGGAGTCCATCACATAGCCTCCGGGGCTTGCGACCCAATTTTCGGAGTGTAAGTTAGGCGCGATGTAACCCGCGCGATGCAATTGAGGTAAATAGAGATTGGTAAAGGCGGCGACAGAACCGCCGACGCGATCTAGCTCCACACCCGTGAGACGGGAACGTTCAATGGCGAAATCCAGCAAATGGGTATGTTCAAAGATTTTATTCACTAACACACAATCTTGCAGGTTATATTTCGCCAGTGAAGGTTTGTCTTTTTTAAACATACGGTTGATTTCATCCATCCGATCATGGGCGTTGTGAATCGCTTTTCCTTCGCCTAATAGCTCCCTTGATACTGATTCCAATGACCAAGAACGAAATTGGTAAGTGGCTGTTTTTAATGTATCAATTCCATCCAACACTACTCGCCCGGGAATGGTAATAAACCCTTGCTGACTCTGGTTTGAACTACGAAAAAAACTGTGCTGTTTGCCGCGACCAATCGCAAGTCTTAACTTATGCCACTCGGCTCTTTTATGGAGTAAGCGAAAATCAAAATCAATCACATTTTTATCAGTAGAAAAATTTGTTGACTTTTGAGTGTCTTATCGAGTTAATCACTTTAATTTACATTGTGTTAGCTGCGATAATCGGGAAATAATATCCCTGATAAAAAGGAGTCAACGTTGACTAAATTAGAGTATGCTAATTGCTACTTCAGTTAAGTACAAGGAAATAAGGCTTAAAAATTTGTTGACCTGAGTTTGGCTTGCACTACAGAGCATTTTGTTGAAGAGGGTTATAGTCTGACCAAATGAGTTAACCAAGAAGTTAACTCATTATTGGACAAAACCATATTTTAGGAAATTAAACATTAGCAATTAATGAATAACCACAAGAATGGTAACATCACTGAGATCTGCGCCCTGTACTTAAAAGCAGAGAACCGTATCCTTAAACAAAATGCTGAGGTGGTTGTTGATATGCGACCTAATCAGGTTATTCATGCGGAACAAGTAAAGCAGGACGTTGAAGTGTTGCCGTCATTGAATGATGTATTGCTCAATGCTGATATCGAGGCTCTTGAGGATGCCATTAATGAAGATAAGATGGCGCAAAGAGGTTGGACAGTATCAAAGTACGGTGCTGTTAAAGATGTACATGGTCGCCCACTATTTAAAAATGGTTTTGTCCTAGCGATACAAAAAGTGTTGTCGCAATTATAAATTACGGGTATTACATGAAGGTATATTTAGATGATGAAAGAGATACACCGGAAGGTTGGGTTAGATCTTATTGGCCTGAAGAAGTGATCGAGTTGCTTAAAAGCGGTAATGTAACTGAGATTAGCTTAGATCACGACCTTGGAGATGATGATCATGGCACTGGATATGACGTGGTTTTATGGATTGAAGAGGCCGTTATTACGCGTGGATTTGTACCTCCAATCATGAAAGTGCATTCTGCAAACTCATCAGCAAGAATGAAAATGGAACTTGGTATCCAGAACATAAATTCAAAAGTTGGGCGTTAGCGCAATAAGAGTCCCCTCTCATTTGTGTAGGAGAGTAATAAGTCTCATCCTTAGTAATAAAGGATCATACCAAACTGGCGGCCAACAACTCTCGTTACCGCCTTTGTGATTACCACCTTTCAAACACGAAAATGCCCCAAAATTACTCAGGGCGAAAAGTCTACACCATAACAATATTTCTAGCTTGACCTACTTTTCTTAATGAAGGATTATGTGCTTTGTTTGATATAGCATGTTGATTGATACTGGCTTGTGAGCTAAACAGATGTATCTAGGTAGAAGGTCTGTATTAACGAGTCTTCTAAAGCCAACACGCGGTTGCAAATGCGGATTTCGGTAATGCCCAAATCACAATTTGGTCTAAAAACAAGAAAAATTTAGGGCTTATCGGTAAGGTAAGATCAAATTAATCAAAAGTATAGAGAATTGAGCATGGCAAATAGAACTGGTAATTACTCAGCCTTTTATGTGAAGGAACCATTCAGTGAGACTAACTTGGGGGCTCACTCCACAAAGGACTTTGTCTCATACAACTTGCTTAGAGCCTGGAAAGGTAAAGATGCTTCTTTCCCTTTTGTGGACTCACACAATAAAAACTATAACGTACGAGATGGTAGCGATTGGGAGCAAACATTAAAACCTAGATTACGGGATAGATTGAATAAATCTAAGAACATTGTTCTTTTTCTGAGTTCACATACTTGTAATTCAAGGGCATTACGCGAAGAGGTTGACTTCGGTATAAATACAAATGGTTTGCCAGTCATTGTGGTATACCCTGAATATTCGGAAAAGAGTGATATCATAAACTGTTCGAGCAATACAATAAAACAACAAATTAAAAACTTATGGGACAATCTTCCTAAGTTCAGAGATTCTATGTCGTCAGTTCCAACAATACATATTCCAAACAAAAAGAGCCTTATTGAAAAGGCTTTAAATGATCCAGACTTTAGGGTCGCAACCAAATGCGATGCTGGAACATATTTCTACCCATGCTAGGAAAAAGCAGGTAGTGTTTAGAAATCTGT
>NZ_JAHGUP010000120.1 GCF_001989995.2 Vibrio anguillarum | reverse complement strand
GCCTAAGGGGCTGGCAACGCCACGCGTTGACAGTCCCTCTTGAGGCGTTTGTTATGCATGTGCCACGACACGAGCCATATGGTAAACGTCAACGTAGCTGCCATTTCTGAATGCATAAGCTTTCGACTCACCTTCAATTACAAAGCCGAATTTCTTGTACAAGTTAATCGCTCGTTCGTTATCCACATAGACCGTCAATTCGATTCGTTTCAAATTCAGCCAGTTATCCGCTAAATCGATAACCGTTTTCAGTAAAGCACTACCAACACCTAAACCTTGAACATCGTCTTTGACGCCCATACCGAATGTACCGACGTGACGACGTCGCGGATTGGTACATAGCTCAAAGCCCACATTACCTACTACTTCACCGTCCACTACTGCCACATACGCATAAACATGATCTGGAATATTCTGGAAACGTTTTTCCCACATATCTGAAGATGGAAGCGGAAGTTGTAATGTGCCGGTGTAGGCATTTGGGCACTCATAAATTCCTTTTATCGCTTTAGCATCTGATGGCTCTGCTCGCCTGACTTCAACAACCATAGTTCCTCTTTTCCTAAAAAATGCATAACGCCCGCTTAAGG
>NZ_JAHGUP010000119.1 GCF_001989995.2 Vibrio anguillarum | reverse complement strand
GGACTTTGTTTTGGCGGCTTATTTATCACGGTTCAGGCTTTGGCTGATTCTTGGTTCACTTAACCAATATTTTGATTGTTTTCTTAATCAAATTTGGTGTCACTTCTGGTTTATCTTATTGAATTTGCATAACAAAGCATTTAAGACGGATTCGCAACGCTTGGCGGTTTTAGTGTAAATTCAGTTTTTGTGTTTTAAGTGGTTTGTCGAGGCGTTGGTGTTTAGCGTCGCTCACCACTTAATGCGGCGTTATGCAACTCAGGTAAATTTAGGGGTTCAATCTTTTGGGATTTCTCCGGCCATTCGTTTTGTGTTGTCGGCAAATGAGCATTTTCACCCTCAAATTCATGGTTAACTCAAACCGTAAAACAGGCAAGATTCTTTATTTGCCTCAATCGGTTTTAGCGTTGGCGTGTTGTCAATTTAGTGAGCGCAAAGTGTGGAAAGAGCAAGTTAATCGATCATTTTGTATTTGTTGAAGGCTTTGCTCGTTGAGTTAGTTTGGTTCAAAAGCCTAGTTTGTCGCTGAAAGGCAGACTTTGTTTTGGCGGCTTATTTATCACGGCTCTTGCTTGGGTTGATTCTTGAATCACTCAACCATTGCAATTGTGGCTTTTGATCGAGTAAAGTCAGTTTATCTTATTGAATTTGCATAACAAACGGCTCAAGAGGGATTGCCAACGCTTGGCATTTTTCTTCTACTTCACTTT
>NZ_JAHGUP010000118.1 GCF_001989995.2 Vibrio anguillarum | reverse complement strand
GGTGTTTATGACGCGCTTACTGTTTTACCGGTACCACTTTCGCCTATAAGAGTTATGGTATCGGCTTTAGGTTCAAAAAATCCTGAATACGGTTGAGTTTGTGGTCTATCGTCCATAAGATAATGCACATATTGGACTGTTGATGGACTTAAAGGGTTCTTACTGGAATAGCCATCTTTAATAGCTCGCTCAATGAGACGAAAACAACGAATGTAGTCACTAAGAGGCTGTCTTAAGGTTTTTAATCGACTTAAATACTCCTCACGAACTAACGGTTCTGGATGCATCCGAATATGCTCGTCTAAGTCAGGATAATAAGTAAAAGCATCGATAAGAATTGCATCTTTAACTTTTGGAGGTAAAGCCTCGATAAGAGGATTTCCTTGATGCTCAGGTAGAATTGCTTCTCTGTATACTGCGTGTATTCTATTTCTCATTTAAACATCCTGAGCTCTTTTATTACGCCTTGGCAAAGTTACGACATTATTCTCGAATATGTCATTATCCGTCACCGATTTACTCACTTGAGTGGTATCTTTTCCATTCATTAACTCAAGCTCTTCTTTTCTATTTTGTTGAATCCCCTTAGATCTATCTTTTCGAGGAGTAGGGTTATCTTTTGCTCTGTTCTTAGCTCGCTTCGTTATCGCATCAGTTCTGTATTGCATATCTATAGAGTCAGCAGTAACAATCAATTTTTCGCTTTTCTCGTCTGTCCAGTCCAAAACAAAATCGGACTCAACGATAGGTAAATCTCTAAACATACGACTTTTGGGAGACAAATTGCATTTAACGAAAGGCTCTCGACTATTAAACCTCACATATATGTAGTTTGAACAATTCTCATCAATCCTAGCCTCAAGTTGCCACCATCCTTTATCTCTAGCAATCGAAGCCAGATCATCCTCTATGATACGTTTATTGGTGAAATACATACCATTATATAAAATACCATCACCAGTCATGCTAACCATTTCTGGAGGGAGTAGCCTTGAAATCACGTCATCGTAATTAGCTTCGATTAGACTGTGTCTTTGCAACTCCACATTTACTTTCCAGCAATTGATTGGGGTAGGTGCCAGATCTTTTTCTATAAGCAATGGGGTTTCAAACGCAAGTCGTTTTAGAATATCTCTGTTATGTTCTAAAACTGCTTCGATCAATAACTGTGTTACTTCATGAAGCGTATAAATAGCTAATTTGCGAGGATCAACTTCTCCTCGTACGACCTTACCT
Organism: Vibrio anguillarum; assembly: GCF_001989995.2. Classification (GTDB taxonomy): domain Bacteria; phylum Pseudomonadota; class Gammaproteobacteria; order Enterobacterales; family Vibrionaceae; genus Vibrio; species Vibrio anguillarum. The sequence continues at coordinate 21,021 of NZ_JAHGUP010000118.1, read as the reverse complement.
CGCCGTGTAGCACCTAATAAGGGGTGAATGGCCTTCTTATTTAAAATATCAAATCGACGCTCTACGAAGCTTTTACGATCTGGACGGTATGGAGGGGCAAAGCTTAATTGGGTAAACGGTACTAAATGTTCTTCAGGTTGAAGACCTATCATCTCACCATTATCACACACAAGCTCTTCAGGAATATGATGGCAAGGCCATTCGGCCTCACTGATATGAATACCATATTGAGAGCAATATTCTTGTTTCGGTAAAAAACAATTTACTAAGGCTTGTCTAGCAGCCCTCCAAGAGGCGAAATAAAGAGAAACATGAAAACCTACAATCATGCGAGTTGCTCTATCGACAATAGAATATATCGTAGGTCTACCCAATACTCGCTGGTTTGAGAAAGTAGATACTATATGCACATCTGCAACGGTAGCATCTATTTCAAATACGTCACCTGGTATAGGAGATCTTTCTGTCGCACTACCAGTTGTACCGCGTTTATTAAGTAAATAATCTCGAACTGATGTCCTGGCTTGTATCTCAACATCTTTACTTATCAACTTAGACTTCCAATAAGCGAATTGTCGCAAAGATGGCGCATGTGGAAATTGATCAAGAGCTTCCGCAATTTTTACTTCGCTAGCAAAATACTTACGCAAGAACTTTTTATAGGTTTCCACAAGGCTGTCCCCACCTTCCTTAAGGTAGTGCTTTTTAAGTGATTTTTTTATCTTCTCTTTGTCTTTTTCAGTTAGGATATATTTTCTGGATCGAACTACTGCAAGGGTTCTAGAACGTTTAGGGGCACCTAAAGGAACCGTTGCTTTCCTTTCCTTTCCTGCGCCCCCACTATTTGCATATGCAGGCAATAAGGCATTTTTATCTTGTCCATACTTCCAATATAGCTGCAGCAGCCTGTCGACTGTATTTCTGTGTTCGCTTATATTTTGAGCATATTTTACAAGCAAGTCTGAGCGTTTGGATATGCAATACTCAAACAAAAAGTCCTTGTCTTTAATGATACGTTCTATTATTTGTAAGTTTTTGTCTCTTTTCGCTTTTTGTTTATGTGGAATATCAAGCTCATCTACCTGCATATATATAGGTAAAGGAAAATCTTCTTTAGTTGTTGTGCCTAGTTTAATGGTCCGATGAAAGGAGCTAAGTTTTGTTAGGAGGGGTTTAATTGGTCTAGTATGCTCTAACGGGAAGAGTACAACGGCATCAAGGTCTTTAAATATTTCCAAGACTCGATACACACCATTTTCAACACCTTCCAGTCTAGTAATTTTCCAAACACTATTTTTAGTTAGAACCATTCGCAGTCCGTCCATATGATGATAACGCTACATCTTGAATAATTAATATTCCGGATTCAGCAATTAGATAAGACATATCTACTAAAATCAGTTTTAAAGAGATTAATAACTTTATTTCAAGAAGAGCACTTTCTTTAGATATCTGTAACGTTTGGCTTATCTCATCACATAAATCGGTGATTAAAAATCGTCCTGTACTTAGCATCCCAAGTAGCGTATTGGTATGAATGCTCTGCTCTAGGCTATCAGGCTTTGAACGGAAAGGGGCAGTGGCCCATTTTATGTTTTTACTCTGGTTTCTAGTGAGTTCATTACCAGTAAAAAGTTTGAATTCAACACCCAATAACTCCCACCAAATTCGCTCTATGTCTAACTTTTCAGCAGTACGCTTATCGAGCTCTCCAGGTGGCTTAATGGCTACAGCCTGATAAACAGGTTCGGCATTTTGAGGTTTGTATAACGTCAGCAAAAAATCTGTCGTCATAATAATAGGGGACTTACTTTCAGGATGAATGGGATGCTTCACACAAATAGTGGAAGCAATCCTTTGGGATAAAGTTAGAGGGAGTAAGGGGAACTGCTCACGGATATCCAAGACAGAACCACTAAAATCAGCGATATAAAAAAATTCGCTTTCTATCGAAGACAGGGTGTGATGGTTTCTACTTGTTTTAAAGCCAAAAATCTTTGAACGATTCCCATCAGATTTTACATCCTGAGCTCTGTACCAAGGTAAATAATCTTTATAACTACCTAAACCATAACCATTTTTTAGAGCTCTCTTAAAGTCTTCCTCTGTTTGAAGTTTTCTGCCTCTGCCCATGTGATTCCCTTAAATTTGTTCTAGAAAGTGTAGTTTACCTTTCATAAAATACAAACTTTATTGGAAATAATTAAAGTAAAGTACAAACTTAAAACACTAAATACAAACTTTATTGTCTCTACACAACACTTACACCCACTGTCCGGCGACATAGCCGCTTGACCAACACCATTGGAAATTATAGCCGCCAAGCCAGCCCGTCACATCCATTACCTCACCAATAAAATAGAGGCCCGGAACCGATTTGCATTCCATGGTTTTCGATGAGAGGCAATCGGTGTCTACGCCACCTAATGTGACTTCGGCTGTGCGATAACCTTCAGTACCATTGGGAAGAATCGGCCAATGTTGTAAGTCGTGTGCGATAGCGGTTATTTCGTGTGGGTTTAACTGTTTGAGCGGTTTATCGACAAAAGCTTTGCGCTCAATCAGTACTTCAACTAAACGCTTAGGCAGTACTTTCGCGAGTGTATTTTTTAAGCTTTGATTTGGGTGTGCTTCACGTGATTCATTTAATAGCCGCTCGATGTCTACTTCCGGCACTAAGTTGATACTGACCTTCTGCCCCGCTTTCCAGTAAGAAGAAATTTGCAACACCGCCGGCCCAGATAAACCACGATGAGTAAACAGCAGTGCTTCTTTAAACACAGTGCCATCTTCAGTAGTGATTTCAGTTGGAATGGCAATGCCGGCCAGTTCGGCGAAATCTTCTTTATCTTGTTTATGCAGTGTAAAAGGCACGAGCCCGGCCGTGGTTGGGATCACCGCCAGTCCAAACTGCTCTGCAATTTTATAACCAAAAGGAGTCGCACCAAGCTTGGGCATCGACAAGCCACCCGTTGCGACCACCAGTGACTGGCATTGGATCGGCCCGTCATTGGTGGTGAGCTGAAAGCCGTTTGGCACCTTATCTATCGATTGAATCTCGACTTGATAACGCTGCTTGACCGTCGGTAAATCGCACTCTTTTAGCAAAATATTGACGATGTCCTTCGCCGAATCAAGGCAAAAGAGCTGGCCATGATCGCGCTCTTCAAACGCAATATTGTATTTACTGACCAGCGAGATAAAGTCCCACTGGCTGTACTGCGATAACGCTGATTTAACGAAATGGGGATTGCGGCATAAATAGTTGGCGGCCGATAGTTCATAATTGGTGAAATTACAGCGACCGCCACCTGAGATCAAAATTTTACGGCCAGGCTTTTTGGCATGATCGAGAACGCATACGCTGCGCCCGCGCAGGCCAGCTTGCGCGGCGCACATTAGCCCGGCGGCGCCAGCACCAATAACGACAACATCAAACGACTGACTCATGCTTTCACCTTCATTTAATTAGACGCACACGCACCTAATGACAAACAAAAAGGATGCAGCGCTGGTGGCGTACATCCTTATCAATGGGGGACATTTTAACGACTAATTGAGTGAAGACAAGGTTAATCCACCAGCGACGGTATTAGACGAGCTGCTCGGCAAGCTCGCGCCCTTTTCCGCGAACGGCGTCAATTGTTTCAGCAAATGTGGCAGATATTGCCAGTACACGAGCATCTGGGTGCTCAGCCAGAAATAAGCGTTTTTCTTTTTCGGTCAGGATGTCCCATTGATGGTGGATATCACGGGCAAAATGCAATACACGGGCAAGTTTTGGTGAAAGCTGCGCTTTTTCTGGCTGCGCAGAGTAGGCGATCGCATCGACCATCTCATCAGGAAACTTCCAAGCTTTAGCTAGCTTCGCCCCCAGTACATTCGCATCGGTATGGATGATTTGCTGTTGTGCTTCTAGTTCAACTTCACCAGCATCAACACAAAGGCGAATTTTCAACGCTTCTTGCGGCGCTAATGTGTGGATCATCAATTGGCCAATGTTGTGCAATATTCCGGTAGTAAAGACGCTATTAGCATCGAGTTTACAAGCGGCCCCCAGTTTGCTGGCGATAATGGCAATTTCAAAGGTATCGGACCAATATTGCTGCAGATCCAAGGTGTCAATTTTAGGAAAAGCACTGGATAATACCGATGCCACCACCATAGTTCTCACCGAGCCACTTCCGACACGAATCACCGCATCATTGATAGAGGCCACTGTGCGGCTTCCGCCAAAATGTGCCGAATTTGCAAGGCGAAGCAGCCGCGCACTCAACACTTGTTCCATGGCAATTTTTTTTGTGAGCGCACCAAAATCGACCTCTTCCTTATTAACCATTTCGAGTAGTTCTTGTAATACTTGTTGAATACGAGGTAACTCATTCAAACGTGCGAGCAGTGCTTTTTCATCCATTATTTTTCTCCTTTCGATTGCTCTTGCTAATAATAGTCGCCGCACAATGAAGATGCATAATAGTGAAGAAATAAGTCGATGACTTTATACAGACGATAAAAAAGGAGCACGATAGCTCCTTTAATCAATACAATGACTGACCCAGTTATACGATACAAGCCGCGAAGGTTGTCACGGCCAGCAATGACATCGACAAGATAAACAGCGCTCTAACGCGATCACACTTGCCCGTAAATAGGGGATCGTGGTGATGGTGATACTCTTTACCTTTCAAATAGTGGAAAAGACGAACCTGCTTGGTGACATTACCGTGAGTGGTAAAAAAGCCACCGCCATCCACTTGTTGATAAAGCAATGGATGAGCTTCACGCATGATGTAAATAAGTGAGCGTAGCGCCGTAAGATACCTGACTAGGTTAACCCCAGTGACCAGCATTAGCGCAAATAAAATTGTATCTCCAGTGATCATCTTTTCCTCCCTACACCTTTGCATAGAACCCAAAGAAAAAGACGATCGCTTCATACTCTTTCTGCTGCGATTACACAGCTTGGGTATCCATTACAGAAGATGAGCCGGCTTTTGCCATTGCGGCTAGGTCTTTGTCGATGAAGAACAGCGCCTTACCATCATCACCCACAAGCTCTAGCTTATCTAAAATCCCTTTAAACAACTTCTCTTCTTCATGTTGCTCCGCAACGTACCACTGAAGGAAGTTAAACGTTGAGTAGTCTTGAGATGTGAACGCCGCATGAGCGAGTTTATTAATCTGCTGAGTAATCATCTGCTCATGTTGATAAGTTTCGCGAAACACTTCACCAAGGCTCGTAAACTTATGTTTTGGCGCTGCGATCGCACCAAGGATAGGCAGTGCACCCGTTTCACTCACGTAGGTGAATAAACGCTGCATGTGCTGCATTTCTTCTACGGCATGAGCGCGTAAAAACTCGGCAGCACCTTCAAATCCTTTATCTTCACACCAAGCACTCATTTGTAAGTATAGATTGGATGAAAAAAATTCCAGATTAATTTGTTCATTCAGTTTTTCAACCATAGCTTGTGACAACATGTCGACTCCTAGTTTATGTAACGATTTGAATTGACTATACCATGAACCTCACCATAACACTTTGAGTCAGGTATGCGGATATGAGATCACGGCGACAAAAAACTCTCGGCCTCAGTGCTAATCTTTAATCAGTACCCCATCAGGAGATAATACAATGAGTTATCAACATATTTTGGTTGCCATTGATCTTTCAGAAGACAGTAAACTCTTAGTCGACAAAGCTGTTGCACTGGCAAAACCACTCGATGCTGACGTTTCTTTCATTCACATTGATGTCAACTATGCCGAGCTGTATACCGGACTCATTGATATCAATTTAGCAGAAACTCAACATCACGCGATGGAAGCGTCACAAAAGCAGCTGCAAGCCTTAGCGGAACACGCGCAATACCCTATCCGCCATACACTAGTAGGCAGCGGCGACCTCAGTAATGAGCTATGCGAAACCATCGCTGAATTCAGTGTTGATTTGGTGGTCTGCGGTCATCATCAAGATTTTTGGAGCAAGTTACTCTCATCCACTCGGCAACTGATTAACTGTTCGCCAGTCGACATGCTTGTAATACCACTTCACGACTGACGACAAGCCAAAACTCGGTTAGACTGCGGGTTATTTACTGTTCAGCGTTGTTTGTTATGGCCTATCTCTCTGCAGTCACCCTACTTTGGGCATTTTCATTTAGCTTGATCGGCGTTTATCTCGCCGGTCAAGTTGATTCTTGGTTCGCGGTTTGGATGCGCGTTGCATTAGCGAGCTTAGTATTTCTACCTTTGATCAGGTTTAAAACCGTTCCCGCTCCGTTGATCGCTAAGTTGATGACCATTGGTGGAATTCAACTGGGCCTGATGTACTGTTTCTACTATCAATCATTTTTACTGCTATCGGTTCCTGAAGTTTTGCTGTTTACGGTGTTTACGCCAATCTACGTCACGCTGATCTACGATCTACTGAAAGGCCGCTTTTCTCCGTGGTACTTAGTGACGGCGGCCATTGCCGTAATCGGTGCCGTTTTTATTAAATTTGCGGCAATAAACGAGCACTTTTTGCTGGGTTTTTTGGTGGTGCAAGGGGCTAACCTCTGTTTTGCTATCGGCCAAGTGGCTTATAAATACGTCATGGAAAAAGAGACCATCACTTTAGCGCAACACAGCGTATTCGGTTATTTCTACTTAGGTGCATTGGTGGTAGCAAGCGTGGCATTTTTACTGTTTGGTAATAGTGAAAAACTGCCTACTACCTCTTTGCAATGGGGTATTTTGATCTACTTAGGGGTAATTGCTTCTGGGCTTGGTTACTTCGTGTGGAACAAAGGAGCCTGTTTAGTCAACGCAGGCGCATTAGCGATTATGAATAATGCGCTGGTTCCCGCCGGATTAGTGGTGAACATTCTGATTTGGAATCGCGACGTAGATTTAATCCGCCTTGCAATTGGCGGCGTGATCATTTTGTTCTCACTGTGGGTCAATGAAACTTGGGTAAAGCGCAAAGTCGCTGCCAGCCGTACTCACTGAATAAGGTTGAGCGTTAAAAACAACAAAGCCCGCAATCATCGCGGGCTTTGTTGTTGAAAAAGGGGCTATCGTGGCTCGGTTTAACTCACCATCTGTTTTCAGTAAACCATCTATTTTTAGTAAACTATCTGTTTTTAGTGAATCTGCCGTTGTAGTGAACGTTCACTAACCGAAGAAATTCGTTGATTCACATCGGCAAACTTTACTTGTAATGCAGGATGTTTCTTTAACAGTTTTTGCTGCTGTTTCAGCACTTTTTCTAACTTCTTCAGTACTTTTTTTTGTTTTTTTAACGCTTTCTTGTTCTGTTTTTCCGATCGCTTGGCGGCCTTTTTACCTTTGTCCGTCATACCATTTGACGTACCAGAGCGCAGTTGTTTCTTCCCTTCCGAAACAAGCTTTGTCGATGCACTCGGAATAGCAGCAGGCTTACACAGCGTGTTTTTATCCGATGATGAACGAGCACATGAGCGACAAAGAAATTTTGGCGCAGCCACAATCTGATGGATATCCCCAAGCTGGCTAGTAATATCGTGTCGGTTCAATTTGCATAAACGCTTATTCATGTACGCCTCGATCACGAATAGGAATAATTATTAGTTAGATATACAATTCCAAACACGATTAAGCAAGCACTAAATTACATCTATGGGCCACGAGATTTTCTCGCCAAAGCTAACGTATTGAATGCGTTAGATCATCGCCGCTTTCACATACACATCAAAACGATTTTTCTTGGTTTCAATCGCCATACTCGGCTTCTGTTTGTCTAACCAATCGGCATAGTCAGGACGCTTCACCACCACGCGTTTGGTCGCCAAACTCAAGGCTGGGTTTAATAATGCATCAGCATCCAAGTCAGCACCCACCAGCGATTGAAAGACGCGCATCTCCTTTTTTACCAAAGCCGTTTGTTTTTTACTTTCCGGGTGCGGGTACATGGGGTCAAGATACACCACATCTGGCTTTACAAAATCTTCATCTTGCGCCAGTTTATCAAGCGCATCATGACTCGAAGCGTGAAGTAACGACATTCGCTCGCTTACCCAGCCGCCAATCTCCGCATCTTGCTTGGCACGCTCTAAACCATCATCAAGCAGCGCGGCCACAACGGGATGCCGCTCGACCATTTGCACTTTACAGCCGAGCGAGGCCAACACAAAAGCATCACGACCTAACCCGGCCGTTGCATCTAACACGGTCGGTGTCGCTCCTTTGTTTAGTCCAGCAGCTTTGGCTATCGACTGACCTTTACCGCCACCAAATTTACGTCGGTGAGCAACCGCTCCCGTGACTAAATCGACATAAATAGCGCCGAGTTTAGGCTCATCCAGTTTACGCAACTCAAGACGATACTGAGTTAATACCAAGGCAAATGGGCTCTCAGCGCATGGTTTTAATCCCCAACGCGCGGCTAATGTATCCAAATGTGCTTGCTGAGCAGGAACTTCGCAAATCAGTTGTAGCTGCAAGTTAACTCCGAAACAAAAGAAATAATGAGGAGGCTTGAGTTTACCCAATTTTCACTGACGTGACTAAAGCTTATCGCTTTTCTTAAACGGCGGCTTACGAGAAACAACGACCAGTGATAAACTGAGCGAACCATTTCAATGATAAGGATGCTGTGATGCAAGCCACTACCGCTAAACTGGACGAACTCGACCGCGCCATTTTAAAAATTTTAATGGACGATGCACGCACGCCCTACGCAGAAATGGCCAAGCAGTTCAACGTTAGTCCTGCCACTATCCATGTTCGTATTGAAAAGATGAAATCGGCCGATATCATTCAGGGTACGGAAGTGATCGTCAATACCAAAAAATTGGGTTATGACGTGTGTTGTTTTATCGGTATCAATCTCAATGCCGCGCGAGACTACCATTCGGCGCTCGCCAAACTCAATGCGCTGGATGAAGTGGTGGAAGCCTATTACACCACAGGAGCCTATAATATTTTTGTGAAGTTAATGTGCCGCTCGATTGAGGAATTACAATTTGTGCTGATCGACAAATTACAGGCAATTGATGAAGTGCAATCCACAGAGACGCTTATTTCCTTGCAGAACCCGATTAACCGAAATGTGAATCCTTAACCACCGAAGCCGCAAACACCACGCAATAAAAAGCCCGAAACTAAATTCCGGGCTATGGCATCGGTACTGATAATAAATTATTTGTTCAGATAAGTTAAAAGCTCTTCAGCCGAAATACCCTGCTTTGCCAATTCCTTCGCCATGATTTCGACTTGCTCGCCTTTACGCGCTTCAATCACTTGTTGAAACTGAAAGACTAAATCACGCAGAACTGGTAATGGTACTTGTTTGGCGGCACTGCGAATACGCTCACTACTTTGGTTGCCTAATTCATTCAGCAATTTTCCGAACATGACCTTTTCTGGAGACTCGTCGAGTTGTTCCCAAATTCGAGCCATTTCATAGGTTGTCATTGACATTGTTGTTTCGTTTCCAAAGTGCAATTGAAATAATTAAGTGACTAAATATACACCCGTTAAAAAGAATATAAAACAGCAGGTGACAATTTATTAATTCACCACTAATTGATGCCAATAACGCCCTGCTTTAGAAAACAGGATAAACAACGCTGGCGCAATCAGCCACATTTGCAGTGCAATTAATATCTGAGGCTCTAACCCAACACGCTGCATGGTGCCAACTAACAGGCCAGCACCACTCATCTGAAACAAACCAAGCAGTGCTGCGGCGGTTCCCGCACGGTCACCAAATGGCGCCAGTGCTTTTCCTGCGGCCGCTCCCAGAATCCAAGCAAAACCGATTGATGACATAAAAATGGGCAGCATAAAGGCAATCGCCGTTTTCTGTTGTGCCAGCGCGACCATGGTAGTCCCCGCAACCAATAACGTGCCAATTCCAACCACCAGCGCCATATGGGTACCAAACCTATCCATAAATTTCGGCGCACTTAGGCAGGCAACGATATTAATGATGGCATTGAGTCCAAACCAGAAAGTAAATTCATTCATGGTTAATCCATAACCTTCCATTAATACCACTGGGGCAGAAGTGACATAGGCTAAAATAACCGCCATCGCTAACATACATAATGAAGCATGGAAGAGAAAAGATGGTGTTTTCAATACGGACCAGTAACGCGATAACTTAAAGAACGCTTGCTGTTCGGTGGCTTGCGGGTTGGTTTCTTTCATACCAATCACCATCATTAAACCCGCGACCACGGCAAAACCAGCCATAAAGCTGAAGTTACTGCGCCAGCCAAATTGCTGAGTTAACCAACTACCAAGGATTGGCGCTAATGCAGGAATAAAACAGATTGCACCATTTAAGTAGCTGATCATTTTGCCGCTACGTTGTGGGCCAAAAATATCGCGAACTGTTGCAAAAGCCGCTACCGATGTCGCGCACGCACCGAAGCCTTGTAGTAGCCGAGCCATCAGCATCCATTCAATACTTTGAGCGGCCCACGCCAAGCAAGCACTCAATGCATAAATACTGATCCCTCCTAATGCAACAGTTCGACGACCGAGTTTGTCCGCTAGCGGGCCAGCAAAGAGTTGACCGACTCCCATAGCAAACAGAAACCAAGTAATCGTATCTTGTGCATAAGCGTGTTCCACGTGAAACGTTTGAGAAATTTGCGGTAAAGCTGGTAGATAAATATCAATCGCTAACGGGCTAAACAGAACCAACAAAATCAGTAATGCCAATTGACGCTTGCTATGCGCGTCAGAGGTTATTTGCTTCACGAAACACTCCAGTAATGAGAAAGAACACACTTTTACAACTCGGCTATAATAGAGCAATGATGATATGAATAGAAATGGCTTATACTCATCACAATTATTCCCAAATGGAAATACAGATGAATATAGAAAAATTAGCCAGAATCGACCTTAATTTGCTTGTTTGTCTGTCCGTACTGCTAGAAGAACTGAACGTCACGCGCGCCGCCCATCGCCTCTGTTTGAGTCAATCTGCCGTCAGTAAATCGCTTGCCAAGCTTCGTCAGCAGTTTAATGACCCGTTGTTTATTCGTAATTCACATGGCTTAAAGGCCACACCGCAGGCGCTCTATCTCAAACCCAAACTCGACACTCTCATCAATCAGCTCGAGCTACTCACTCAACCACAACAATTTTCACCACAAAGCAGTGAATACCGTTTTCATATTGCGGCAGTAGAAAGCGTCTACCCATTGATTCTCCCCCATTTTTTGCCTGCTATTTTCAGCCAAGGTCCAAATCTCAACATCAACACTCACTCATGGAACGATCAAACCTTTAAGAAATTGCAGCTTGGTGAGTTGGATTTAGGCATTACCGGCAAGGACATTGATATCAATGATGCCAAATTAACAATGCTGCCACCCAGTGATATCTGTGAGCAAGAGATCTATCGAGATAGCCAAATGTGCGTGGTACGTAAAGACCACCCAGCATTACGAGACAATTGGACGTTAGAGCGCTATTTATCGCTACGTCACGTACAAGTGCGCTGCGATGGTAATGATCGCTGGCTACTCGACTATCGCTTGGCGGATATCGGCCGAGAAAGGGACATCGCAATTACAGTACCGGATTTTAATAGTGCCGCCAGCCTTTGTACTTATACTGATTTTATCTTTACCGCGCCGAGCCACTTCACCCACCTAGTAGCCAAGCAGATGGATCTCGTCGTGTTGCCATTACCGATGGAATTTCCACCTATGGCTTATACGTTATTTTGGCACAGAGACAGAGAAAGTGACCCCGCATTGAGCTGGTTAAGGCAGATGATCCAAACCAAAACACTGCATCTCAGGTGAAGCTGCGGTTTGCGCCAGTTCGATAAAAAGAGTAGCTTATTGAAGCTCGTCCCCATCGCCACAACCCCATAGACACAATAATAAAGTCAGGGTTTGCTATGGATTTGCACAGCTCCCTACACCTACAACGGACGGTTATGAGAAAGGATATAACACAGATGCATGATTCAATCGCACAACGCGTATCAGCCTTACGTGGCTGGCTCACACAACAAGGGCTTGATGCCATCATCATTCCACACGAAGATGAATATCTCGGGGAATATGTACCGCAACACAACGAACGCCTGCATTGGTTAACTGGTTTTACTGGCTCGGCAGGCGCGGCTGTGGTCACCCACGATAACGCGGCTATTTTTGTGGATGGCCGCTATACAGTGCAAGTTCGTAAACAAGTGCCAGAGGCAACCTTTGAGTATCGTCACTTGATTGAAGAGCCCGTTCTCGATTGGCTCCAAAGTGCATTGGCCACAGGTAGTAAAGTTGGATTTGATCCGCGCATGCATCGAGCAAGCTGGCTTAAAGCAGCACAGGTAAAATTGTCTGATGAGTTACAGCTTATTGCCGTCGGCAGTAATCCAATCGATGAGTTATGGAAGGACCGCCCTAGCACTGCAATTTCAGCAGTGCGCTTGATGGGTAATGAACTCGTCGGTATCAGTAGCCATGATAAGCGTAAGCAAATAGCCCATCAGCTGAGTAAGAAAAAGATTGATGCGGCGGTACTGACAGAACTTGATTCCATCTGCTGGCTGCTAAATATCCGTGGCCTTGATGTTTCCCGATTACCAGTATTACTTTCCCATGCCATTATTTATGCTGACTCCAACGTCGATTTCTTCCTTGACCCTGCTCGTCTTCCTGCGGAATTTGACAAGCATGTCGGTGGCGGCGTTCGCGTTCACCATCCAGATCAACTAGAAAAGCAGCTTAACTTACTCGCAGGTAAAAAGGTGATGATCGATTCTGCCACCAGTAATGCATGGTTTACGCTGACTTTACAAAATTCCGCTGCTGAAATCATTAATGACGCCGATCCGTGCTTACTGCTAAAAGCGGCAAAAAATGCAACCGAAGTCTCTGGAATGAAAGCGTGCCACGTGCGTGATGGTGTGGCGATGACGAAATTTCTTGCTTGGTTGGATAATGAAGTGACTAGCCAAAGACTGCACGACGAAGGCTATTTATCTGACCGCTTACAAGCATTTAGAGAGGAAGATCCAACTCTAGCCGATCTTAGTTTTGATACTATTTCAGCGGCAGGCAGTAATGCAGCTATGTGTCATTACAACCACATCAACCAAGTAAAACCAGGACAATTAGCCCAAGACTCACTTTATCTTGTCGATTCTGGCGGCCAATATTGTGACGGTACGACTGACATTACGCGTACCATTGCTATTGGTAACCCCAGTGAAGAGATGAAAAAACAGTTCACTTTAGTGCTTAAAGGTCATATTGCACTAGCCAGAGCACGCTTTCCAAAAGGCACTTGTGGTCATCAGCTTGATGTACTTGCCCGTCAGCACCTATGGGCTAATGGTTTTGATTATGATCATGGCACTGGTCATGGAGTCGGCCACTTTTTGAGTGTCCATGAAGGGCCACAACGCATCAGCAAAGTTTTCAACAACGTCGCACTGCTTCCAGGTATGGTACTGTCGAACGAGCCCGGTTATTACCGTGCCGATGCGTTTGGCATTCGTATAGAAAACTTAGAACTGGTGGTCGAAGTTGAAACACAAGGTGATTTCTCTGTGTTGGGGTTTGAGTCTCTCACGCGTTGCCCGATTGATAAGCGCGCGATCAACATCAATATGTTAACTCGACCAGAGCTCACATGGCTAAATGACTATCATCAAAAAGTATGGGATCAAGTTGGTCCACTCGTTGAGGGTGATAACAAAGCGTGGTTGCGCCAAGCGACGCTACCTATTGAGCATGATTAAACTTCAAAATGATAAAACAAATGCGCTGTAGGTAGTTTCTCTGTAGTAACTTAACCTAGAAAGATGAAAGGCGACCTCGAGTCGCCTTTACTTTAACTTATGATTCTCTTAACTCGAACTCACCTTAATTAGCTAAATCATCATACTTTAATGCATCCATATGTTTCACGTGAAACGTGCAAGCCATAACCTCATCCAGAATAGGCAGCATGCCAATCTCGCCATACAACTTCAAAGCCTTGCCCTTTAACAGCGGCGGCAACTTGTCCGGCTGTACGTTCATCGCTAATCACAAATTGCTCAAGCTCGGCCTCTTGCATTGCATAACCTCCAGGCTGTGTTTTTGATCCCGCCGATATGCTGGTAATCCCCAGTGGGATGAGCTTATCCCTAAAGTGCGCCGATTCGCGGGTAGAAAGCGAGAGTTCCACTTCTGAATTTAGCAAGCGAAATGCACAGATGAGCTGAACCAGTTGCTTGTCAGACATAACCGATTTAGGTTGCAGGCCACCTTCACAAGGTCGCAAGCGAGGAAACGAAATCGAATAGCGCGTCTTCCAATATCTCTTTTCAAGATAATCCAGGTGAGCGGCCACGTAAAAACAATCGGCCCGCCAATCTTCCAAGCCAATCAAAGCGCCAAGACCAATCTTATCAATCCCTGCCCGGGCAAGTCGGTCCGGTGTTTCCAGGCGAAAGTTAAAATCCATTTTGTTGCCTCGCAGATGATGTAAAGCGTAAGTCGATGGATGATAAGTCTCTTGATATACCATTACCGCATCTAAACCTAAGCTCTTTAGCTCCGCATAGTGCGCTTGCTGAAGCGGTTGAACCTCCATAGCAACATAACTGACTTCACGCTTTATCAACGGCAGTATCTGCCGGAAATAGTTCATGCCTACTTTGGTTTCATGCTCACCGGTTACCAGCAACACATTATCAAACTGCATCTGCTTGATAACCGCCAATTCACGTTCAACTTCATGCAAACTTAATGTACGCCGCTTGATGCGATTCTCCATCGAAAATCCACAATAAGTGCACGCATTGGCACACAAATTAGAAAGATAAAGCGGGATATAAAAAGAAAGAGTATTGCCAAAGCGTTGCCTCGTCAGTGCGTAAGAAAGTTGCGCTAACTGCTCGATATAAGGCTCAGCAGCAGGAGAGATTAATGCCTTGAAATCCTCCAAATCGCGCTTCTCTTTATACAGTGCTCGCTCGACATCTGACGCTGTTTTGGAACGGATTGATAACGCAATATCGTCCCAATCGAGTTGTTTGAAACGTTCTAAAAAGCTCATCGCTATTGATCCAAAAATGCAGTTAGAGGGCTGGATGCGATAGCATGATGAACCTGAGTTGCAAGCCCAGCCTCATAAGCCATTCGACCCGACTCCACCGCCAACTTAAATGCCAACGCCATTTGTATCGGATCGCGCGCGGCCGCAATTGCGGTGTTAACTAAGACTGCATCCGCGCCCAATTCCATCGCAAAAGCCGCATGCGAAGGCGCGCCAATACCGGCATCAATAATCACGGGGACACGAGCTTGGCTGATGATGATTTCTAAAAAATCTCGTGAGACCAGCCCCTTATTCGATCCAATTGGCGCACCTAATGGCATTACGGCCGCGCACCCCACCTCCTCTAAACGCTTACAGAGTACAGGGTCAGCATGACAATAAGGCAATACGGTAAATCCATCTTTCACCAATTGTTCCGCTGCTTTTAACGTTTCGATAGGGTCAGGCATCAGATACTTAGGATCGGGATGAATTTCTAGCTTCAGCCACGATGTCGATAACGCTTCACGCGCTAAATGGGCAGCAAAAATCGCATCCTTCGCATTTTTCGCACCCGATGTGTTGGGTAAAAGATGGACGCCTGACTCGATAAGTGGCGCTAAAATATCATCATTTAATTGATTAAGATCGACTCGCTTTAATGCCATCGTCGCCATTTGTGAACCAGATATGGCAATAGCTTTTGTCATTAACTCTCGGTTGGCAAATTTCCCCGTTCCAGTGAACAGGCGAGATTCAAACTGTTTATTCGCTATCGTTAACATTTAGCCTCCTGCAATGGCTTGAAACAGCGATATTTGGTCGCCTTCACTTAATAGGGTCGTTGACCACGCACTACGTGGCACCACGCTCTGATTCAGGGCAAACACACAACCGGTAATAGTGATCGAAAGCAGTTTGGTGAGATCCGTAATACTGGTTCCCGCTGAAACTTGATGAAACTGCTGATTAATCTTGATCGTTATATCTGACATGTGGCTTCTCCCTTCATCTGATCAGCCTGTGGGTACCCACACACCTCGCACTGAGGATCTTTAACAACATTTAAGGTTTGGAATTGAAACAAATGAGCATCAAACAGTGTCAGTTGGTTAGCATTACGCATCGTCTGTCGAGTCAATATCATGATGGCTTGTAAAGCTTGCAGGGTTCCGATGATTCCGACGACAGGCCCCAGAATACCGAATTCATTACAACGCTGCGCGGCAGGCAGTTCGCTATCAGGCACTAAACAGTGATAACAAGGTGACAACGGCAGTTGATCAAAAGCAATGACTTGCCCCTTCCATCCAATAGCCGAACCTGAAATCAATGGCTTAATTAGTTTACGGCACAACTGGTTAATTTGCTGACGACTGTGGATGTTATCCGTGCAGTCAAGAACGACATCAGCATTCAGCACTTCCAGTTCGAGCTGAGTACCAATAAGGCGTTTAGATATCGCTCTTACTCTGCAATCAGGGTTGATGGCTTTAATTTGCTCTGCCATCGCATCGACTTTGGTTTGACCAATTTGCCTCTCTCGGTAGATCACCTGCCGAGGTAAGTTGCTGCTTTCAACTCGGTCATCATCCACTATTACCAGTTGTCCAATACCAGCACTCGCCAAATACAAAACGGCCGCAGACCCTAAACCACCACAACCAATAACCAGCACTCGGCTATCAAGTAAAGATTGCTGTCCATTCTCACCTATTTCAGGGAGCGCAAGTTGCCTTTGATAACGGATAAATTGCGCATCAGAAAGCATAATCACATACCTCCTCAGCACTACTTGGTAATCGGTTTTGTATGATTCGATTGAAACTATCAATGACCAACTGAGGTGATTTTGCTTCTGTCACTGCACGTACAACGGCCAAGCCTGATACATCGCACTGCCAAACTTGCAATGCGTTCTCTAGGTTAATTCCGCCAATTGCAACTGTGGGTATTTTTGCACTTACAACTTCATCTGAGTTGGCGGCACAACTTAAACTCTCAATTAGCTGCTGGTAAAGTTTCAACCTAACAAGCCCCTGTGGCTTAGAGGGCATAATTTTGGTGGTGGTTGGGAATATGTGACCCAAAGCGATATAGCTGGGATTTAGTGAAGCGATGTTCAGAATCTCATAATAGCCGTGAGTTGAAATACCTAAACAGATCCCAGCTTGAGCAATTTGTGCTAAATCTGCATTGGTGAGATCTTCTTGTCCAAGATGAATGCCAAAAGCACCATGCTTTATCGCAAGCTGCCAATGGTCATTAATAAAAACCTGTGCTTGATAGGCTTGTCCAAGCTCAATAGCGGCGATAATTTGTGATTCGAGATCCGAGCGTGTTGAATCTTTGATTCGCAGTTGGATTGTCTTTACACCAAACTTCAATAACCGATCAACCCACTCAACGCTATCCACAACAGGATAAAGGCCAATATTTTTGTCTATCTTTGGAAAATAGATGTGATTTTGTTTATCGTCAGCAAAGATGCCAGCTACTGAATGTTGTAGCTGAGGAAAATATCGGCTATCCGTTGGCCATGTTTCACGTGAAACACTCATTGCCGCGCGAGCAACCACTAAAGCATCCTCTAGTGGAAAGTCGAGACACAACAATGATAGAACCCAAGCAAAGTGCTCACTCTTTGCATCAGCAGCATGAGCATTCGTAGAGTATCTTATACTACGCAGCTCTTCTCCGTGATACCACTCATCAACATAGTCGTGTGAGTCAGCCGCTGTAAGCCCTATCTTGACCAAACCAGTTTCTCGTTTCTGGGAGTGATCGAATGGCATTTGAGCGCAAAAATTGACTTGGTATTGCAAGAATAAATTGGGCTTATCAGTTAAAACACTTAGCGCATCTTCGCACGAGGCTAAGCAATCGCTGCCAATCAAAGATGAGTATGAAGGCGTTACTAACTGACAATATAAAGTTGGGCTGGCACCCAAAAAAATATCATCGATATCAAAACCATGATGCTTGGCCAATAGCAAAACCTGTTGTACTTGAGCAGTCAACGCAATGTCATCACGGGGGATAAGTAATTGAATCATCTAATTACTCCTCACTAACGACTGACCGTTGAGTAACAGCAGGATGATAAAGCTCTGATCCTGAGGCTTTAAACTCTTGTGATTTCTGTCTCATGCCTTGTAACGGGTCATCTAGCAGCGTAACGGAAATGAGCGCATCAGCAGCAACTTGCTTGGTATCTAGCGCATACTCTTGAACCTCTTGAGAGATTTTCATCGAGCAGAATTTCGGCCCGCACATAGAGCAAAAATGCGCAACTTTACCAGACTCTTGCGGAAGAGTTTCATCGTGAAAAGCACGCGCCGTAACTGGGTCTAATGCAAGATTGAATTGGTCTTCCCAACGAAACTCAAAACGTGCTTTCGATAACGCATTATCGCGCACTTGTGCTCCCGGGTGCCCTTTCGCAAGGTCTGCAGCATGTGCTGCCAATTTATAAGTAATTAAACCCGTTTTAACATCTTCTTTGTTTGGTAAACCAAGGTGCTCTTTCGGTGTTACATAGCAAAGCATCGCGCAACCATACCAGCCAATCATCGCAGCGCCAATGCCGGAAGTGATGTGATCATATCCCGGAGCAATATCGGTAGTTAATGGGCCCAAGGTATAGAATGGCGCTTCATGGCAATGCTTTAATTGTTCATCCATATTCTCTTTAATCAAATGCATGGGGATATGGCCAGGGCCTTCAATAATGACCTGTACATCATATTCCCACGCTATTTTGGTCAACTCACCTAAAGTGCGCAGCTCTGCAAATTGTGCTTCATCGTTAGCATCGGCAATGGATCCTGGCCGTAGTCCATCCCCTAAGGAAAGAGCGACGTCATACTTGGCGCAAATTTCACAAATTTCACGGAAATGAGTGTAAAGAAAACTCTCAGTATGATGGGCTAAACACCATTTAGCGATAATAGAGCCGCCACGCGAAACGATGCCAGTAACACGTTTCGCGGTCATTGGCACATAACGAAGCAATAAACCAGCATGAATTGTAAAGTAATCAACACCTTGCTCCGCTTGCTCAAGTAAGGTATCGCGCATTACTTCCCATGATAAATCCTCCGCAATACCATTTACTTTTTCCAATGCTTGATACATAGGCACAGTGCCAATCGGTACGGGGCTATTACGCAAAATCCATTCTCGAGTTTCGTGAATATTGCGCCCAGTAGAGAGATCCATCACGGTATCCCCACCCCAGCGGGTTGCCCATACCAATTTTTCAACCTCTTCTTCAATTGATGAAGAGACAGATGAGTTACCGATATTCGCATTCACTTTGACGAGAAAATTACGGCCAATGATCATCGGCTCTGATTCAGGATGGTTAATATTCGACGGGATAATGGCTCGTCCTTCGGCAACTTCACGACGCACAAACTCAGGAGTTATTCGCTTTGGTAGATTAGCCCCCAAATGAATCCCTGCATGTTGCTGGCTCAGCTGTGCATCCATACACTCTCCCCGTCGCGTATTTTCGCGAATGGCAATGTATTCCATTTCGGGTGTGATAACACCTTGCCGCGCATAATGAAGTTGAGTAACGCACTTCCCTTTCTTTGCTCGGCGTATGGCTGGCAAGTTCCCATAACGTAGTTCGTCCAATGTATCATCAGATAAACGTTCTTTAGTGTAAGCAGAACTGACCTCATAAAGCCACTCGGTATCATCCCGCTCAGCGATCCATTTTTCCCTTAATTTAGGCAAACCTTGATATAAGTCGATAGTATGAGATGGGTCGGTATAGACACCTGAAGTGTCATAAACGCATATAGATTCATTCGGTTGATAAATCGGTGAGGACTTTGTGCCCCCGACCAAGCTGTCAGCTAGTTTAATCTCACGCATTGGCACGCGGATATCCGAACGTGAACCAGTAATATAGATTTTAGAGGAATTTGGGTAGGGTTCGACAGACAATGTGTCAATGAATTGTTTGGCTTTCAGTCTCGCTTGTTTGCGACTCGACATAGCATCTTCCTTTTTGTACTAGGGATAAATGCTTGACGGATTAATGCACAAGAGTTGATCAAAATAGAGTTTTGATCTTAAGGATATAACGCTAGATAGATCACTAGCAGGTTATATTCTCTTGTTCCCTTCGCAGGTATTAGCCTGATCAGGTTCAACGGATCCCGAAAATACGGTCTCAGCCTTATGGCACTCCGACAAGTTGAGTCACGATTATAGGGAAAGACTATCCATTAACCAAGATGAAATTGTGATTTCGTTAATTTCTCATCAACAACTGGAAACCTATCCAAGCCGCTGAGATACTTAGCACCACGTTTAATAAGACATTAACACCCATTTTCAGAAAGGCTCCTTGCTGCATCAGCAATACATTATCCATAGAGAATGTAGAAAATGTGGTTAATGCACCCAAGAAACCCAAACCAATAATCTGGCGCCATGGCTCAGTTGCAAGTAATTCACTCTCAAAAGCAGCGATCAATAATCCCATAATAAATGAGCCGACAACGTTAACGGTGAGCGTTCCATAAGGAAACCCGCGTCCTAATAAGAACACACATAGCTCGGTAACTAGATAACGTGCACATGCGCCAAATGCGCCACCTAATGCAATAAAACCTAAAATAGACAGCTGTCCCATAACGAATTCCTAAAAGTAACCGTCGTTATTTTAACCGCTAAGCATAATAAATCGAACCTAATTACTAAAATAATCAAGGAAAGTTATGCTGATAATCTAGTGCTTTTAAAAAGTTACATCCGTCACTTACTGAGTAAATGGATAAGCTAAACCGCTCTTAATGCCAATTGAAGTCTAATTAAGGCTATTTCACGCTCGGGATCGCTTTCTTGGATACAGCTTGAGTACAGAGAGCTGGCCACAAAAATGTGCCGAAGGGATGAGGTAAACGGAATTAGTTAATTTTTCGGATTACTATCATAGAGGAAGTGAACAGATAGCAAAAAGCCTCAGCATTTCTG
>NZ_JAHGUP010000117.1 GCF_001989995.2 Vibrio anguillarum | reverse complement strand
GCCGAGGCTTCCTTTGAAGAAGCGGCCATTCTAGCGAGATAATGAAAAGTGTCAAACACTTTATTAAATTATTTCGCCTTACCGATTTGACCTACTGATTGGCTGGCTAATTGGGCTTGAACCCTTACTGGCTGTGCCGTGTCAGTGAGGTCGCATTATAGAGATCGTCGTCACGTTGGCAAGCGTTATTTTATAAAAATTGCAAAAATAGCGCTTAATCACCAAATTACTGCTCAAAGCCTTATTTATTCAATTTTACTAAGATCAAGTAAACATGTTACCCACAGAGTTATACACATTAGCTGTAATTTTTATCTTTTCAAACGTAGAAAAAGCGCCTTCAGACGCTTTTTCCGTTTCACTCATTTCTTTTTTAAACTATATAGAAGATTAAATACCTGCATCATCTCCTTAGTTATTCTCTTCATGAAGACCACACTCTCTTTTTAAGCCGAAGAAACGCGTTTCTTCTTCATTCATTCCCGGTTCCCATTTACGAGTGGTATGAGTGTCACCAACTGAAAGGTAACCTTGCTCCCACAATGGATGATACGGCAGGTGATTTTCTTGCAGATAATAATGTACATCTTTATTTGTCCAATCAATCACAGGTAGGAATTTAAACACACCATTTTGAATCGCTAAAATAGGTAATGCCGCCCGCGATTGTGATTGCTCGCGGCGTAGGCCAGAAAACCAAGTACCAATATCTAGTTCATCTAACGCTCTTCGCATCGGTTCTACTTTATTAAGGTGATTGTATTGTTCAATGCCAGTAACGCCTTGTTCCCAAAGTTTACCGTAACGCGCCTCCTGCCATGATGGACTTATCGTAGCGCTGAAGATATGCAGATTGAGATTCAGGTGATCCGTGAGCTGGTCAATAAATTGATATGTTTCAGGAAATAAATAGCCCGTATCCGTCAATACCACTGGTATATCACTTTTTACGCTAGAAACCAGATGCAGCATCAATGCGGCTTGAATGCCAAAGCTAGAAGAAAGCGCATGGGTTCCTTCTAGATTCTCAATCGCCCACATGACCCGCTGCTGTGCTGTTAACGTTTCGAGATAAGCATTTAATGGGGCAAGGTGTAACGTTTGCTCTACTTTAGTTAGCGCCAATAACTCGGACAATTTAGGAACTACTGGTACTTCAAGCATAGAAATCTCTCTTAGAGATGATCACCTCTTCTATAATGCCGGTGCGAATGGTGAAATCGCCAAAACCCTCATTGGATTGACGCTCTAGCGCCCAGCGGCCGACTAGATGGTCAATTTCTTCTAGGATCTGTTTATCGGTAATGTTTTCTTTATACATTTTAGGCACACGTGTGCCCGCTCTATTGCCGCCAAGATGTAGGTTGTAGCGACCGGGAGCTTTACCAACTAAACCAATTTCAGCCAACATGGCTCGGCCACATCCGTTCGGACAACCTGTGACACGTAAGATAATGTTTTCTTCTTTAGGTAACGCATGTTTTTGTAGGATCGTCTCTACATCCGTTACAAATTGAGGGAGGAAACGTTCCGCCTCAGCCATAGCTAATGGACATGTAGGGAAAGAGACACACGCCATCGAATTTTTACGTTGCTCACTCACATTGTCATTGATCAAACCATGCTGACGCGCAATCTGCTCAATCGTAGCTTTTTGTACAGCAGGTACCCCCGCTACGATGAGGTTTTGATTGGCCGTCATACGAAAATCACCTTGGTGGATTTTAGCAATTTCTGCCACACCACTCTTTAGCGGTTTATCAGGGAAATCGAGTAAACGACCATTTTCGATGAAAAGTGTTAAATGATGCTTACCATCGATGCCTTCAATCCACCCAATCCGATCACCACGTTCTGTGAGCTCGTAAGGGCGGCTGACCGCAAACTCAATACCAGCACGCTTTTCAACTTCGGCTTTGAACACATCGACGCCCACTCTATCGAGTGTGTATTTAGTTTTTGCATTTTTACGATTAGACCGGTTTCCCCAATCACGCTGAGTCGTAACCACAGCGGCGGCGACTTCTAAGGTTTTATCCAAAGGAATAAATCCGAAATCATCAGCACGACGCGGGTAAGTAGAAGTATCACCGTGCGTCATGGCTAGGCCGCCACCCACCAGCACATTAAAACCAACTAACCGACCTTGTTCGGCAATCGCAACAAAGTTTAAATCGTTGGCATGTACATCCACATCGTTTTGGGGCGGAATAACCACTGTCGTTTTGAACTTACGCGGTAAGTAGTTATTACCTAAAATCGGCTCTTCATCTGTAGTTTCTAGTTTTTCACCATCCAACCAAATTTCGGCATAAGCGCGCGTTTTAGGTAACAGATGTTCCGAAATCTTCTTCGCCCATTCGTAAGCTTCCTGATGCAGTTCAGACTCCACAGGATTGGACGTACACAGTACGTTACGGTTCACATCACCCGCTGTGGCAATCGAATCAATACCAATGCTGTTTAACGTTTGATGCATCAATTTAATGTTAGGCTTCAATACCCCATGAAACTGAAAGGTTTGGCGAGTGGTTAAACGAATGCTGCCATATAGGCTGTGCTCAGTTGCAAATTTATCTATCGCTAGCCATTGTTTCGGTGTGATGATCCCGCCAGGAATGCGCGCACGTAACATCACATTGTGCAGAGGTTCTAACTTTTGTTTTGCACGTTCGTTACGAATATCGCGATCGTCTTGTTGATACATGCCATGAAAGCGAATCAACTGAAAGTTGTCAGCACTAAAGCCACCTGTGATGTGATCTTGCAGATCTTGCTCGATCGTCCCACGTAAAAAGTGACTTTCACGTTTCAAGCGCTCGTTATCTGACAATGGGCCTAGCTCTTGTCCTAATACTTCTTGATGATTAGATTGTTGTTTGGTGCTCATTAGTACACATCCCTTTGATAACGTTTTGCTTTGCGCAGATCGTTGATATATGTCTCTGCCTGTTCACGTGATAACCCACCTTGCTGCTGTGCAATAACAATTAGTGCATCATGCACATCTTTCGCCATGTGCGTTGCATCACCACAGACATAAAGATACGCACCGTTTTGAATCCATTGCCAGACCAGTTCGGATTGTTCAAGTAATCGATGCTGAACGTAGACTTTCTCATGCTGATCACGGCTAAACGCCACATCTAGACGACTCAGCACACCGGATTTCAGATATTTTTGCCACTCAACTTGATAGAGAAAATCTTGAGTAAATGTACGATCACCAAAAAACAGCCAGTTTTTTCCTTTTGCTTCACGGTTATCACGCTCTTGAATAAAGCTACGAAATGGCGCAATTCCGGTGCCAGGACCAATCATGATAATAGGCACGTTATCATCTTGCGGTAGTTTGAAATTATTATTGTGTTCAATGAAAACCTTTACCTTGTCGCCCTCTTCTAAGCGCTGGCCAAGGTAACTGGACGCTCCCCCAAAACGGTGCTCATCTTGGTGTGTATACTGAACAATGCTGACGGTAAGATGCACTTCATCTTCAACTTCGCTTTGACTTGATGCGATAGAATAAAGACGCGGCGTTAAACGACGTAATAAAGAGAGTAGCGCTTGGGCCGTCAGTTTAGTTTGCTTCTCTCGCAGTACATCAATCACTTGATGATGGCTCGCATACAATCTGAGCTTCTCTTTATCCTCCACCAGCTCAAGCAGTTTCGTACAACCAGATAACTCAGCAAACTTGGTCACCATCTGAGGATTTGCAGCCGTAATTTCATATTTATGCATTAAAGCACTATGGATGGATAAACTTTCGCCATCGACCTCAACACTTTCGACACCCGATAGCCCAGTCGCAGATAACACGGCATTGACTAACTCTGTATCGTTTTCATACCATACTCCAAGCGCATCCCCAGACTGATACGTTATACCTGACTCACCCAAGTCAATTTCAATGTGGTGCACCTCTTTTCCTGAATCTCGCCCAGTAATTTTTTGACTCGTCAGTAAAGTCGCACTGTAAGGATTTTGCTTACTGTATTGAGATAGATGACTCGTGGTTTGACTCACGGGTAATTGCACAACTTGCGCAGGCGTACTTGCAAAAGCTTCTTTTACCACTGCTAATGCCTTGGCTTTCCACTCGGTGGCTTGATGTTCGTAATCAACGTCGCAATCCACTCGTTCAATAAAACGTTTGGCACCAAGCTGCTCTAAAAATGCATCAAAATCTTTACCCGTTTGGCAGAAAAATTCATAACTGGAGTCACCTAAGCCAATCACACCATATTGCAAGTGAGGTAATTTCGGCGCTTTCTTGGATTGTAAAAATTCATGCAGCGCTAATGCATTGTCAGGGGCTTCGCCCTCGCCATTGGTCGATGCAACAAAAATAACATGCGTTTCTTTCGCAAGATCTTTGCCCTTGTAATCACTCGCATCGAATAATTGAACCGCGATACCGGCAGCCTGAGCTTCTCTTTCCAATCCTTCAGCAAGGCCTTTTGCATTGCCTGTTTGAGAAGCGAAAATAATGGTTAATTGAGTCGCAGGCTCCATTGATACTAAAGTGGCTGCTTGTGAGCTGGAAGTAGAAATACTTGATGCTTGAGACTGACTGAGGCCCCAAAAATATCCGCTAACCCAAGCAAGCTGCTGCGGGGAAAGTTCTGAAATAGTACGCTGCAATCCGTTCAGTTGCGCGTCATTGAGTGGGCTAGCTAAACTGGCTAGCTCTTGGGGTATGGTATTTCCTGAAGACATGGTCACGACTTCCCTATTCATTGCGTGACAATAGATTAACCACTCTCTTTAATAACAAGAAAGAATAGATAAGTATGTTTTATAACTTTTTGGAAGTAGGCATTACGCTTAATTCTCTCATTTAGACTCGACTCGAACTTGCTTAAAACCCACCTCCATAGCCGATTTAGAGGCAAGATCCAGATCGGTATACTGGCATTCGTCACCCTGAGAATCGGTTAATAGCACGAACCCACCACGGCAATGCCGAAACTCGACTATCCAATGCCCTTCTTGGAAAGAAGGTTCAATAATGGCTTCGATAAGCTTGTTCTCACGATACAAGTCCCTTAACTCGGTAATCGTCATCACCACACCATTTTCACATTATTCACTCGTGAATTAAGCATGGTACATTTTGCTTATTCTGCTAAGAAATTGCGCAATAATATAATTATCAGTTATAAAAAACGCCACCTTGCAGAGGTGGCGTTTTATGGAAAATGCATTTAGCGCGTAAGTATCGAATCGATACTTAAAATTGAAATTCAGCCCCTAAGAACCAACCATCAACAAAGACAAATGAGTTTTTCGTTTTTGGGTCAAGTTCGGTGAATTCAAGATCAATCACACGATAGCCGCCACGCAATGCGACATTGCCAGCACGAATAGGTATGGAATACTGCAAACCCGCTAGTACATCTGCGCTTTTAATTCCGCCACTATCACCAAAATCAAACTGCCCAATCACATCAACTTGGGTATTGGGAATTTTAATTGTGGCATAGGCATACCAGTTAAAAGTCGTCTTATCAAAACTGTACTTCAAGCTATCTGGTGCTTGATACTGAGAACCACTATATTGAGTGAATGTAACACCCGCATCGAACGACATTAACTGTCGCTCTAACAGATTGTAATACAAGGTATAGTCGTATTTATCAAAGGATGCATAATCCGCCTCAAGCGTTGTATAACGAATACTCGCATTGGGCAAATAAGGTAGCTGATGCTCAAAAGCAACGTGGATTGAAGGTGTCTTCACATCATCACGACGAGTATTGTCGATTTTAGTGCTGCCCCACCACATGTCAGCGCCAACTTCTCCACGATAAAATGATTCTGCTTGAACCGATGCGGTTGACATCATCATTGCCACACTGACCAACGCTAACCAAATTGGTTTATTCATCCCTATTGCTCCCTATTTATTCGCTACTAATGCATGTTCTTAATTGAACGCGATAGTAGCATATTCCTGAAGTGAGTTAACATTTCGTTGAGTGCCACATTAGCGAGGGGTGTACACCACATGACGGAAGAACCAGACCCCCAAAACAATCACAATGATCCAAGGTAGTAGCTTAAACATCACTCCAATCATGCCTAGTAATGCCAATACTATAAAGCCCATGACCGTCGCAATAAACACAGTCGCCAAAGTGATGCCTGTCGCCAGTAAAGTTGCAATAAAAACCAATAAGAAAATAAGTTCAAACATGATGTTTTCCTCCGTTTCTCTTACCACTAGCAGATATCGAGCCAACTTGTCATTACCACCTCTGATTTCAAGTCAAGACTAAAAAATCACAGTTTCTTGGCCAATCAAGCACTTGAAAAGCAATATTTATTTCAATAAAAAAAGCCAAATAACACCGAGTCATTTAGCCTTTCTATTATGTGTAAAAATCACCACTTAAGTTGGTGATTTTTACACATTCAACTCTTTCGGAATTTTTGCTAATGCCGCTTGCACGACTTCAATTCCCGCACCGGGCTTATGCGCATTTTCACTGATATAACGTCGCCATTGACGAGCACCTGGCATATTTTGGAACATACCTAACATATGGCGAGTAATATGGCCAAGGTAAGACCCCTGAGCTAATTGACGTTCAATATAAGGAAACATCTCTTCAATAATTTGAGAACGTTTTTTAATCAGCGTATCCATACCAAAAATGGTCTGATCCACTTCCGCCAACAAATAAGGGCTTTGATAAGCTTCCCGTCCAATCATTACGCCATCAAGATGCTGTAAATGCTCACTGACTTCAGCTAAGGTTTTGACACCGCCATTCACAGCAATGACTAAATGTGGGAAATCTTTTTTCAGCTGATATGCCCGGGAGTAATCTAACGGCGGTATTTCACGGTTCTCTTTTGGGCTCAAACCACTAAGCCACGCCTTACGCGCATGAATAGTAAACTGTTCACAGCCCCCTTTCTCTGATACCAATGAAATAAAATCAGTCAAAAATTCATAAGAATCCATATCATCAATACCAATGCGCGTCTTTACGGTTACCGGAATATCAACGACTGATTTCATCGCTGCAACGCAATCCGCCACCAGTTGCGGCTCAGCCATTAAACAAGCACCAAAACGACCATTCTGGACGCGATCGGACGGACAACCTACATTGAGGTTGATTTCATCGTACCCGTACTGCTGGGCAAGTTTGGCACAATGAGCAAGGTCTTGAGGATTCGAACCACCCAATTGTAACGCTACTGGGTGTTCCTCCTCGTTGTAAGCCAAGAAGTCCCCTTTACCATGAATGATCGCGCCTGTCGTGACCATCTCGGTATACAGTAACGTTTGCGAGGACAGCAAGCGATGAAAGTATCGGCAGTGGCGATCTGTCCAATCGAGCATAGGGGCTACTGATAGCTTACAAGGGTGAGTCATGATTTAGATATCCCAATTCAGTCAGTTTCAATGGCTAAACTTACAGCCAAAAACAAAGTTTGGCATTGTAATCGCTTCGAGTTTATAGCGCCAACAGTTCTTCTTCTGTATCGTTTTGCATCGATATAAGGTAATTTAAGTACTATTTTCGTTGCAAACAACGATCACATCGCTAACTAACTCCAGAAAATGTTGTAGGCTACAAGGCTATTAATCTGGAAATAGTATATTATTATTAAAGTCCAATGGTTATGGTGATGAATTTGGACCACAAGCTAACGAAACAAATAGAAGAACTATGCGCAGCGAGAGGAGTACGACTAACTTCTCAACGAAAGAGAGTGTTTGAACTGATTTGTTCAAGCCAAAAAGCATCCAGTGCTTATGAATTGCTTGAAGATTTAAAGCAAAGCGAGCCCCAAGCGAAACCACCAACGGTGTATCGTGCTCTGGACTTTTTGTTAGAACAAGGCTTTATTCATAGAGTGGAGTCAACAAATAGCTTTATTTCATGTTGCTCTTGTAATGCTAATAAGCATTTCTCACACCTATTAATTTGTGACAAATGTGGCAATGTTATTGAACTTCAAGATGATAGTCTGATAGCCTTGCTAGCAAGCAACGCTGAGAAACACGGTTTTAACATCGTTAATCACGTTATTGAATCTCATGGTGTTTGCCAAACGTGTTCCTCAAGTCTGAAAGTATAAAAACAGTAGAAGAAGGTTATGCGCGCTGAATTTGTAAACCCGTTTTTAGCTTCTTTAATGAACGTGTTAAAAACGATGGCTTCATTAGAGTTGAAGCCACAGAAACCTCGTGTAAAGAAAGATGAGATTGCCCGTGGTGATGTCTCTGGTTTGATTGGTATGGTTGGTAGTCAAAGCCGCGGTTCCATGTCTATTACTTTTGATGAAAGTCTAGCATTGGAAATCATGCAAAATATGTTAGGTGAACGCCCCAACGGTCTCAATGAAGAAGTGACAGATATGGTCGGCGAAATCACCAACATGGTGACAGGCGGAGCTAAACGTATTCTTGCCGAGAGTGGTTTTGACTTTGATATGGCAACTCCGGTTGTTGTCTCAGGAAAAGGCCACACGATTCGTCATAAATGCGAAGGTGCAATTATTATCATGCCGTTTACCTCTCAGTGGGGTAACGCTTTTATCGAAATCTGTTTCGAGTAAGCTCTTTCATTAAAGAAAAAAAGGTTGATACCGTTAAGTATCAACCTTTTTTATTTGGATAAAACCTTACTCACATCCAAGTAAGGTTTTGACGCATTACGCTTTAAATGTCTTAAACGCGTTAATCAAACCATTGGTTGAGCTGTCGTGTGAACTCACTTGAGCACCGTCGGCTAACTCAGGCAGAATTTGGTTTGCTAACTGCTTACCAAGCTCAACGCCCCATTGATCGAAACTGAAGATATTCCAAATAACACCCTGTACGAAAATTTTATGCTCGTACATAGCAATCAGGTTGCCCAAAGTGCGTGGCGTGATCTGCTTAACTAAGATTGAGTTGGTTGGGCGGTTCCCTTCAAACACTTTAAATGGTGCGATTGCCGCCATTTCTTGTGCTGATTTGCCCGCCGCTTTTAGCTCAGCTTCAACGGTTTGCTGCGTTTTTCCAAACGCTAACGCTTCTGTTTGAGCAAAAAAGTTCGACATCAATTTTTGGTGATGATCACCCGCTGGGTTATGGCTGAGCGCTGGCGCAATAAAATCACACGGGATCAATTTTGTTCCCTGGTGGATCAATTGATAAAAGGCGTGTTGACCATTAGTACCAGGCTCACCCCAAATGATTGGACCCGTTTGGTAAGTTACCGCTTGACCGTTACGATCTACGTATTTACCGTTTGATTCCATATTGCCCTGTTGGAAATAAGCGGCAAAGCGATGTAAGTATTGGTCATAAGGCAGAATCGCTTCTGATTCGGCGCCGTGGAAGTTGTTATACCAAATACCAATCAAGGCTAGGATCACAGGAATATTTTGCTCAAAAGGTGTCGCCACAAAATGTTGATCCATCTCATGCGCGCCGGACAGCAGTTCCACAAAGTTGTCATAGCCTACAGCCAATACAATGGATAGACCAATTGCTGACCATAGTGAGTAGCGTCCACCGACCCAATCCCAAAATTCGAACATGTTGTCTGTATCAATACCAAACTCAGCGACTGATTTCGCATTAGTCGACAGCGCTGCAAAGTGTTTTGCAACATGAGTTTCATCGCCTGCTTCCGCTAAGAACCAATCACGAGCCGTATGTGCATTGGTCATGGTTTCTTGGGTGGTAAACGTCTTTGAAGCCACTAAAAATAGCGTGGTTTCTGGATTGACTTTTTTCAACGTTTCAACGATGTGTGTTCCATCAACGTTAGAAACGAAATGAAGATTAAGATGATTCTTATACGGCGCAAGTGCTTCTGTGACCATGTATGGACCAAGGTCTGAACCACCAATACCAATGTTGACAATATCGGTAATCGCTTTACCAGTGTAACCTTTCCATTCACCAGAAATCACTCGTTCAGAAAACGATTTCATTTTCTCAAGTACCGCATTCACGGCTGGCATCACATCTTCACCATCAACCATGACCGGTGTGTTACTGCGGTTGCGTAACGCAGTGTGCAGTACAGCACGGCCTTCAGTTTGGTTGATCGCGCAGCCTTTCAGCATAGCGTCGATGGCTGACTTTAGTTCAGTCTCATTCGCCAATGCTTGTAAATGTTGTAAGGTCTCTTCGTTGATCAAATTTTTTGAGTAATCAACAAGAATATCTGAACCAAAACGAGTCGAGAATTTATCGAAACGTTGTGCATCTTGTGCAAAAAGCGATTTAAGGTCCATATCTTGCGCTGATTCAAAATGCGCAGTCAGTGCTTTCCAAGCGTTGGTTTGCGTTGGATTGATATTTTTCAACATGGTATCTATCCCGATGTGACAGTAGGTTTTATTCCTATCATTCCTAAACTCTGTTTCAAAATGATGGAATCCCCGATTGAGCAAAAAAAGAAAATGGTATCGACTGCCTATATTTGGAAGGCAACACGTCGTTATTCGTTTTGTGATCGCCATTATGACGCAGCTTACCCGCTCTCATATTGAGTTAGGTCAGGTAAACCTAATGGGTGCATACTCTGGCTTTATTGATACGACATCTCAACACGAGAAGTGAGTTTCGTCACTAACTCGTAAGCGATCGTGCCAATGTGAGAGGCCACTTCTTCAGCTGGTAGCTCTTTTCCCCATAAAATAACCTCATCCCCCACCTTGTCGCTGGCTTGCGGACCGAGATCGACCGTAAGCATATCCATTGAAACTCGCCCTGCAATCGGCACTTTACGCCCATTGACAACAACCGGAGTTCCATTGGGTGCAGTACGAGGATAGCCATCGCCATAGCCAATTGCGATAACACCAACCTTAGTGTCACGCAAGCTTGTCCAAGTGGCACCGTAGCCGACACTCTCTCCCGCTTTAACATCTCGCACTGCGATCAAGTGTGATTTTAATGTCATTACAGGTTGATAGCCCAGCGCTTGCGCCGAGTTATCATCAAAAGGAGAAACGCCATACATAATAATACCTGGGCGAACCCACTCTAACTGGCTGTGCTTCCAAGCTAATAAACCAGCGGAGGCAGCAAGTGATCTTTCACCCTCATGACCTTTTGTCATTGCTAAAAATAGCTCAATTTGCTCAGAAGTCGTTGATTTATCGAGTTCATCGGCACAACCAAAATGACTCATATAACGCAATGGCTTCACTACGTTTTTACACGCTTGCAAACGTTCTAAAAAATCGGGGTATTGTTCTGGGCGCACACCTAAACGATGCATTCCGCTATCGATTTTCAACCAAACATTGACTGGGACATCCAATTGAGCTTGCTCTAAGGCGACTAACTGCTCCTCACAGTGAACAACGGTTTGAATGTTATTGGTCACCAATACAGCAAGATCCATCGGGGAATAAAAACCTTCAAGCAACAAGATAGGTTTTACCACACCGCTCGCTCTCAGTTGCAGTGCTTCTTCAATGCGCGCCACGCCAAATGCATCCGCGCCCAGTGCATGTTTCGCAACATGCCGAAGCCCATGACCATAACCATTTGCTTTGACCACCGCCATAATTTTACTGTTTGGTGCCTGCTGTTTTACTCGCTGTAGGTTGTGCTTTAACGCATCGAGATCGATGCAGGCGGTCGCCGCTTTCATGTAGCTCATCAAATTACTCATCGTCAAATGCAGGGCCTGCATAGTTGTCAAAACGAGAATACTGCCCTTGGAAGGTCAACCGTACAGAACCAATCGGGCCGTTACGTTGCTTACCTATAATAATCTCTGCGATACCCTTTAACGAACTATCAGGGTGATACACCTCGTCGCGATAAATGAACATGATCAAATCGGCATCTTGTTCTATCGAACCGGATTCACGCAAGTCGGAGTTGACTGGGCGTTTATCGGCGCGCTGCTCCAACGAACGGTTAAGCTGCGATAAAGCCACCACGGGCACATTCAATTCTTTAGCCAGCGCTTTTAACGAGCGAGAGATCTCCGCAATTTCTAAAGTACGGTTATCCGATTGCGAAGGAACTCGCATCAACTGCAAGTAGTCGACCATGATGAGCGACAAGCCGCCATGCTCGCGCGCAATACGACGAGCTCTAGAACGAACCTCGGTAGGCGTGAGGCCTGAGCTATCATCTATGTACATATTTTTCTTTTCCATGAGAATACCCATGGTAGACGAAATTCGTGCCCAATCCTCATCATCCAGCTGCCCAGTACGAATTTTGGTTTGATCAACGCGAGAAAGCGATGCCAACATACGCATCATGATTTGTTCAGCTGGCATCTCAAGAGAGAAGATAAGAACCGGTTTTTCTTGCTCCATGGCCGCGTTTTCACACAAGTTCATGGCAAACGTCGTTTTACCCATAGAAGGGCGAGCAGCTACAATGATCAAATCAGAACCTTGTAAACCAGCCGTTTTCTTATTGAGATCAGCAAACCCCGTATTCACGCCCGTGACACCATCTTGTGGTGTTTTATACAGCAGTTCAATACGCTCTAAAGTTCTTTCTAAAATCGAATCGACATTCTGCGGGCCTTCATTTTCGCTGGTACGCTCCTCAGCAATGGCGAACACTTTACTTTCAGCCAGATCGAGCAAATCTTCCGAACTGCGCCCTTGCGGATCATAACCTGCATCCGCAATCTCATTGGCAACACCGATGAGGTTACGCACCAATGCTCGTTCCGCTACGATTTCAGCATAAGCATTAATGTTAGCCGCACTGGGCGTATTTTTCGCCAAATCCGCTAAATAAGCAAAACCGCCGACATCTTCCAACTGTTCGCGACGCTCGAGATACTCAGATAATGTAATAAGATCGAGCGGCTTACTGGCTTCCAAAATAGATTTAGCTGCATCAAAAATTAAACGATGCGCACGGCTATAGAAGTCTTTGCTGACCACACGCTCAGCCACCGTATCCCAACGTTCGTTATCCAATAGCAAGCCTCCAATCACTGATTGCTCAGCTTCGATCGAATGTGGAGGAACTTTAATTGCGTCGACTTGTGCGTCAAACGGTTTACGATTTCGTTGATCTGTTCGTGGTGCAGCCATGACTTCGCTCAATACTATCTAATGACCGACCATTATAGCCAGAATAGATCATTTGTAATTATGTAAACGAAACTTTGTGTTTATCTCGTAGAGAATTAACCTCATGCTGACCAAACAGAACCGCCCTACACCTACTATTTCGCCCACTATTTTTATTCACTTTAGGGGTACTTCGTGTCCAAAATTTGGTTTCTTAGTTTTAGCCTGTTCGCGATGAATGCAGCTTATGCTAATGAGGATCTTAAAAACGATACGGAAATCGAAGTTCCTTCTCCTTGGAATAGCCAAGTCGAATTAGGTTACCAAGCCCACTCAGGTAATACTGATTCAGAGTCATTGAATTCACGAGTCAAGACAGAATACATAACAGGTCGCCATCGAACCAATGGTGAGTGGAAATTGTATCGTCTTGATAAAAATGGAAAAGAGAATAAGCGGCAGGCAAACTATTCGCTGCAAAGTGACTATAAGTTAGCTTCAAAAGCCTATCTATACGCAAACTTTAACGGTGTTGATTCGAAATACAGCGCCTATTTCAAAGACTACACTCTATCTGGTGGAATGGGTTACCAATTGATGAATACCGACATATTACTATTAGAGCTTGAAATAGGGCCCGGCTTTCGTTATCAAAAACCTAACCTAGATGAGATATCAAGTACGGATATTGTGTTTGCAAATACAGTCGAAGAAGTCATATTTCGTGGTAACTTAAAAGGTGTTTGGGCAACTTTCGATAATTTAACCATCTCCTCTGAACTGACTCTTGTCGCAGGAGAAAGTAATATCAGAACCGATAGCGAACTCATTTTAACCAACCACATTACTGATTCGATTGCGTTGAAAGTGAACTTGTCTCGCCAATACCACGATAAGGTTCCAGCAGGACTAAGTAAAGCCGATAGCGTCACTTCATTTAGTTTACAGTTTCGTTTCTAGGTAGTTTGAAGATAAAAAAAACACCAGCCAAGGCTGGTGTTTTCAATTCATCCGAAGACTGAAATTACTCAGCAACGATTTGAATTTTCGCAGTTGCAAACACTTCTGAGTGAAGTTGGATGCTCACTTCGAAAGAACCTACGTTACGTAGAGCACCTTCAGGTAGACGAACTTCGCTCTTAGATACTGCAACACCTGCCGCTGTAATAGCGTCAGCGATATCACGAGTACCAATAGAACCAAATAGTTTACCTTCATCGCCCGCTTTAGAAGTAATAACAACAGCTTCAAGAGCGTTAACTTGTTCAGCACGAGCTTGATATGCAACAAGTTGCTCAGCAACTTTAGCTTCAAGTTCAGCACGACGAGTTTCAAACATTTCAACGTTAGATTTAGTTGCCATTACAGCCTTACCTTGTGGGATAAGGAAGTTACGAGCATAACCAGATTTCACGCTTACAGTGTCGCCAAGGCTGCCTAGGTTACCGATTTTATCAAGTAGAATAACTTGCATTGATTAATCCTCTTTCTTAATAAACGGTGCCAATTACTGATGTTTATCAGTGTATGGCAATAGAGCTAGGTAGCGAGAACGCTTGATTGCACGAGCTAGCTGACGTTGGTATTTAGCGCTAGTACCAGTGATACGGCTAGGTACGATTTTACCAGCTTCAGTTATGTAGTTTTTAAGAGTTGCTACATCTTTGTAATCAATCTCTTGTACGCCTTCTGCAGTGAAACGGCAGAATTTACGACGACGGAAGAAACGAGCCATGGGCTATCTCCTGATCTTAAATTTGAGTAATGTGGTCGGCATGTAGCACCAATTTACCTACGCCATTATGGCTAGTTTGGTAAGCGACAAAGCCACTTACGGTTATGGTGCTGCCTTGTACTAAGTGTTGAGTGAGATTCGTTGACCTCTGCCCACTGACGACTACCGGCATACGACAATAGACTTGTCTCGGTAAATCAGCTTCTATCACTGTTGAGCGATGTTCAAGCCAGAAACGGCAATGTTCAATACCCGCAGGACTTTGGCTTCGAATGGGAGGTTTTGCGACAGTGCCACTCAACTCCATCCGATTGGTCATAAAATCAATTACTCAGCGTCTGCATCGAAACGAGTTTCATCACGCTTAGAACGCTCTTCTTTAGCTTTCAGCATGATTGATGGCTCGGTGATAGCAGCTTTAGTACGCATGATCATGTTACGTAGAACTGCATCGTTAAAACGGAAAGCAGTTTCTAGCTCATCAATCACAGCTTGGTCAGCTTCAACGTTCATAAGAACGTAGTGAGCTTTGTGAAGCTTGTTGATTGGGTAAGCCATTTGACGACGACCCCAATCTTCTAGACGGTGGATAGTACCGCCAGTTTCAGTGATAGAACCAGTGTAACGCTCGATCATGCCAGCAACTTGCTCGCTTTGATCTGGGTGCACCATGAATACGATTTCATAATGACGCATCGGTTGCTCCTTACGGATTATTCAGCTTCCAGGTTTGGCTCGGTCGTCCATAGGAAGCAAGGAACGAAAAAAAAAGACCGAGAATTAAGGACGGCAAATAGTACAGAAACGAAGCAGGATTAGCAAGGGAAATGTACTAAGGGTCACGTCAAACAAAAAGGGAAGCCTAAGCCTGTCTCTTGATCACAAG
>NZ_JAHGUP010000116.1 GCF_001989995.2 Vibrio anguillarum | reverse complement strand
TTTTTTAAGTTCGGCGGTGCGTTGTCAACCCCTTAGCCGGGCGTTATGTGAATTAAGCAGAAATCGTCAAAATATGCTTGCAAGGTTTAGGACTTAGTATTAGTATTGATCTCAACAACGGCTTCCTCCTGAACTATGTTCGTAAGAGTGGAAGCCTTTTTTTTATCTGTAGTATAGCTTCAGCTAATGAGGCTAAGAGCTAAATTTCGGACTATTACAGTGCCAAACTTGATTCTATACAACAAAAGCTACTTAAGTAGCTCTGATCTATGCGCCAAGCTTCAAGGGCAAGGCTTAACTATCCATGATGTAGAAAACGCTAAAAATGAGCTTGAACGTTGTAGTTATTACCGTTTTAAAGCCTATTTATTCCCTTTCAAAGACTTAAACACTAAGACATATAATACTGGTTCTACTTTTGAACAGGGCTATGAATTATACCACTTTGATAGTGAGCTGAGAGCATATTTGTTCCGTATCATTGAAAAAGTCGAAATTGGCGTCCGATCTGCTCTAGATCAGTGGGTTACGGGAAAAACTGGCAATCCATTTTGGTATCTGGATTCCTCATTGTTCAATAGCAATGGTGACCAGATTAAGACTGTAACAACGTTACGCTCTATGTTCATTAGTTCAAAAGAGGAATATGCCCTTCATTATCGTGGTAAATACTACAACGATTATTGTCGATTCTATCGAGAGTTACCACCTGCTTGGGTAGCTCTTGAACTTATGACATTCGGTAATATTTTGAGCCTAATGGATAGCTTTACTACTGATTCAGTGCAAAACCTTAAGCTCAATCGTTTTGCGAACAATAAGCTAGGTGTAAATAAGTACCAATCATTGACAAACTGGATGGGTTGTATTCGTCATGTAAGGAATGCTTGTGGTCACCATAATCGTCTATTCAATCGAAATCTCACAGCACCCACGGGAATCAAGCGGGTTCTAAATCGCCATATTTCATTGGTTCGTACAAATCCTCAGTCTGGAACTCGGCAAACAGATCAAGTGAACAGGATTTACACAAATATTTGTGCAATACAAAAAATTTATACAGGTTTAGGTCACGAAGAGAAACTGGGGCCCGCATTAGCTCACCTGTTTGAAAAATACCCAACAGCAAAACTGTTTAGAGAATCTATGGGGTTTCCAGCTCAATGGCATCAAGAGCCCTTATTATTTAACTTTACTGCTGAGAGTAACGAATCATCAGCAAATATTAGTCAAAGCAACCTAAAACTAGCTCTATGGTGCGGTTACGAAAAACTATTTCGGATGGCATCTTTAAGCTTGGGAAACTAATTCAGCCATAACCTTAATTTTATTGATTTAAAGTGAAAAATTCACATAACAAAGCATTTAAGAGTGATTCTCAACGCATGGCATTTTTCATTCCATCGTTGGGTTTTGTGTTTACGGTGGTCTGGTTACGTTTCGTGGTAGCGTTGCTCACACCTTAATGCGGCGTTATATTTTTATTGAGAGGTCAGGATGGGTAGTAAACTAAAAACATATAATGAAGTTAAAGAATACTTAAGAAAAAAAGAACGAACAGCTCATTTACTGCTGGGCAATGGCTTTAGTATGGCTTATAACCACAAAATTTTTTCTTACAACGCATTGCATCAATTTATTGAAAAACAAGAAGACCCATTGATAACTTCGCTTTTTGACATAGTGAAAACTAAGAACTTCGAGTTGGTGATGCAGCAACTCGACAATTTCTGTGAGCTTATAGAGGCATTTGGTTCAGATAAGGACTTGTTAGACAAAGTTGAAACCGCTAGTGAACGGTTAAAAGAAAGCTTAATTGATGCAGTTGAATCATTACACCCTGAGCATGTTTTTAAGTTGCAAGAATCCCAAATAGATAAATGCTCCGAGTTCCTATCATTTTTCACCAATAATGATGGTTCAGTATTCAGTACTAACTATGACTTATTGCTTTATTGGGTTCTTATGCGGAAAGGTGCTAAAAATGCAATAGATGGTTTTGGACGAGACCGTGAGGATGATGGTGGTTATGACGATGAACCTGAATACTCGGAGCTTAGGTGGGGCAATAATAAAAGCAATCAAAATATTTATTATCTCCATGGAGCATTACCTATCTTTGATGAAGGTGTGCATATTCTTAAAGAAGAATACACTGGTACAAAGTACTTGCTTGAAAACATCAAACGCAGGATAGATCATGGTCACTATCCTGTATTTGTAGCTTCGGGTAATGGTGAAGAAAAACTTGAGCATATCCTTCATAACCGATATTTAACATTCTGCTATGATTCATTGTGTGAAATTCAAGGATCGTTAGTCACCTTCGGATTTAACTTTGGTAAGTATGATTACCATATAATTGATGCTATAAACATCGCAGCAAAACAAGGCAGACGTTCTGGTAACAAACTTTTTAGCGTTTATATTGGCGTATACAGTGAGGATGACAGAAAGCATATCGAAAGAATTAAAGATAAGTTTAAGTGCAAAGTAACTCTATTTGACGCTGCAACTGCGAACGTGTGGGCATAAAAAACTTAGTATCAAGTTTGA
>NZ_JAHGUP010000115.1 GCF_001989995.2 Vibrio anguillarum | reverse complement strand
GGTAGTGTTTAGAAATCTGTGTCATTTCAGTATGATATACAAAACAGGAATGACACATGAATAAAGACTTCGATCTAGAACAAGCTATTAAAGCCCTTCAGTCAGGCCAAGACCTGGCAGGTAAAGATGGCTTCTTAACTCCGCTCATTAAACAAATCACAGAAGCTGCTTTGAAAGCAGAACTCGAACAGCACCTTGAAGGTGATGAGCAACCTAACCGTAAGAACGGCTCAAGCAAGAAAACGATTAAGTCTTCTGTCGGCACGTTTGAACTGGATACCCCACGCGACCGCTCTGGAACATTTGAACCCCAGTTAGTTAAGAAGAACCAGACTAAATTGACCGATGAGATCGACCGTAAGATCCTATCCATGTTCTCGCTCGGTATGAGCTACCGTGATATCCGTGGTCACGTAGAAGATATGTATGGCATTGATGTCTCTGAGGCCACCATCACAGGTGTTACCGACCGTTTGATACCTGAGCTGAAGGAGTGGCAGCAACGTCCGCTCGATGCACTTTATCCCTTTGTCTGGCTTGATGCCATCCACTATAAAATCAAAGAAGACGGACGCTACGTTAGCAAAGCGATATACACAATATTGGGCTTAGATGTTGAGGGGAAAAAGGAGCTACTCGGTCTTTATCTGTCAGAGTCGGAAGGCGCTAATTACTGGCTCTCCGTGCTAACAGATCTGTATAACCGCGGCGTTGAAGATATCTTGATCGCCTGCGTAGATGGGCTAACAGGCTTCCCAGAAGCGATAGCAACCATCTATCCTGATACAGAAGTTCAGCAATGCATCATTCACCAAATCCGTAACTCTATGAAATATGTTGCCTCTAAGCATCAGAAGGCGTTTATGGCCGACTTGAAGCCAGTCTATCGGGCTGTCAGCAAAGAAGCGGCCGAGATGGAGTTGGATCGTTTGGAAGCCAAATGGGGACAGCAATACCCAATAGTGATTCGTTCCTGGCGGAACAAATGGGCAAATTTATCGGTTTACTTTAAATATCCAGAATACGTCCGAAAGGCTATTTACACGACAAATGCTATTGAAGCCGTACATCGCCAATTCCGTAAACTGACCAAAACTAAGGGTGGGTTCCCAAATGAAAATAGCTTGCTTAAGCTACTGTATGCTGGGATATTGAATGCTTCTAAGAAATGGACAATGCCAATACAGAATTGGAATACGACATTGTCTCAACTGGCGATTCATTTTGAAGGTCGCTTGGATGACGTCTTAGATATTTAGCCAAAATTAGCTGACACAGAATTCTGAACGCCCTC
>NZ_JAHGUP010000114.1 GCF_001989995.2 Vibrio anguillarum | reverse complement strand
TGGGGTGTGCCACGAACAAAAGGTTAATGCCTTTTGGAGCTGTATTGCTGATGAGAGAAGGCCTCTCGAAATCTACCTGTAGGGGGCGGTTTCAAACCACCAAGTGCTGCTGTATTTAAGAGATATGGTAGTGAGCGACTTCGGAAAAGGTATCGATAAGATATCAGGTACGAATCAAGAAGATGAGCGAAAGCAAACCGTCCGATGACGCATCGTTAAGGATTAAGTATTGTCAAAACTTGGGGCGCCCAGTAACCCAAGGATAAGCTGAAAGGAAACCTACTTACTGTTTCAGTGGCAATCGGTGTATAGGCGGCATGAGCTTGATTTAGGCAGCAGTATGGAACGTGGGAACCTGCATAAACATGAGAAGGGAAATAACAAATGGCAAATACCATGAGAAAGAATACCGAGGGTTTATGCAGGGGCGGAGCAACTCGTAGTAGTGATGAAGCATTTGTAATGAGTGTGGAGCGAAGGAGTTGCATTATC
Organism: Vibrio anguillarum; assembly: GCF_001989995.2. Lineage (GTDB taxonomy): Bacteria > Pseudomonadota > Gammaproteobacteria > Enterobacterales > Vibrionaceae > Vibrio > Vibrio anguillarum. The sequence goes on along the minus strand of NZ_JAHGUP010000114.1, from coordinate 1,353 downwards.
CAGTTGGTGAAATCACGTCAACCTAGTAATACTAGGGAGGAGCCACATGGCATCAACAAAATCGTTTGATATTTCAAAACAGCTAGTTTGGAATGCATATAAACGTGTAAAAGCTAATAAAGGTGCTGCGGGTGTGGACAGAGTTTCATTGTCTGCATTTGAGCAAAACTTAAAAGGGAACCTTTACAAGATATGGAATCGTATGTCGTCAGGCTCTTATATGCCACCGGCTGTTCAGCAGGTAAATATACCTAAGAAGGACGGTGGAATAAGGAGTCTGGGTGTTCCTACTGTGTCAGACCGAGTCGCACAGATGGTGGTTAAGATGTTAATCGAACCAGACATCGACAGATGCTTCCATACCGATTCGTACGGCTATCGACCGGGTAAGTCTGCTTTACAAGCTGTTGATAAAACTCGACAACGTTGTTGGCGGATGGACTGGGTTGTAGAGTTTGATATCAAAGGAGCGTTCGATAATATCGATCATGCTCTCTTGATGAAAGCGGTACGTCATCACGTAAAGGAGCCGTGGGCTTTGCTTTACATCGAAAGATGGCTAAAAGCACCAACCCTCACCGTCGATAGTACTTTGGTTCCTCGAACCCAAGGTACGCCTCAAGGTGGGGTCATTAGTCCATTACTGATGAATCTGTTCATGCACTACGCATTTGATGTTTGGATAAGCAAGACGTCTCCAAAGTGTCCATTTGCTAGGTATGCGGATGATGTCGTTGTGCATTGTCATTCCGAAGCCCAAGCCAACTACTTGCTTCGAGCGATAGAGGTAAGGCTGAAGGTGTGCAAGCTCACAATGCATCCAACCAAGTCAAAGATTGTGTACTGTAAAGACAGCAATCGACCACTTGCCTATCCAATAAAGGCATTCACCTTTTTAGGTTTTACGTTTAGACCAAGAAAGGCGAATAACAAGGAGGGAAAGCTATTTACAAGCTTTTTGCCTGCGGTAAGTAACGAAGCGTTAAAATCCATGCGATCACGTATCAGAACTTGGCGTTTGTCAGTAAGAACACCCTCGACGTTGGTAGAGTTATCACGTTTATACAACCCGATATTACGGGGATGGTTCCAATACTATGGATGTTTTTATCCAACACAAATGCGCAAACTAGCAGACTATCTGGAACTCAGACTGGGACGTTGGGCAAGGCGAAAATATAAACGCCTTGCAGGGCATAAGCGGAAAAGTGCACAGTGGTTAAGGCATGTCGCTAAAAGTAGACCAAGCCTGTTCATTCACTGGCACTATTTTGAAGATCAACGATTGGGTAATGGGAGCCGTATGATATGAGAGTATCACGTACGGTTCTGCGAGAGGCTAGAGGTGAAACT
>NZ_JAHGUP010000113.1 GCF_001989995.2 Vibrio anguillarum | reverse complement strand
CTTTCATGCGGTTTCCCTGTCTTCCCATCCCCTCATGAAAACCGGGATCAATAACTTTAAATGTTTCCGTCCCACCGTTAGACATGACACGTTGAATCAAGTCATGAGGTTCGATCAGAAAATCAGAACGCATTAAGTAAATGCCTTTACTTTGGACACTCGCATTCATTACTGAGCTAGTCGTTCCGTCTGACTTTAATACCTGTATTTTGTCTTTCATCATATCTGAAAATGACATAAAGCCTCCTTTGTAATTTAACGCCCAATTAAGTGGTGAACAACGCACTGACCAAGCCGCCGCATTGCACCGTAAAACACTTTACTCAACGCATAGTAAAACTGCCACGCGTTGAGAATCCACTTGAATTGTTTGTTATGTTTCTATTTCTTTAATACTCTTTTTCTGCACCAACATAGAGGTTTTTGTCGTGAGAAACTTTGTCAAACCTCTGTATGTTTTGCAGGATCTTAATAACTGAGTAGCTAGTTTTCTCACTATTAGTTACGATGGCATTCATGAAGTATGCAATTCTAACCCAAGACTTAAAATGATCATTTTCTAAATCTGAAGATACAGGGATGAGGTTATTGAAAATCTCCCTTTCCTTCAAACAGTATGATTGTACTGATAATACTACTGCTTCATCCAAACCATTCTGCTCTATGTGCTCAATTAGGTTACTTAACGCCTTTTGATTTTGTTCATGATCACTACCGTAGAATCTACCGGGCTGACAGGAAGGTGGGAAAGTAGAAAATGAATGTTTTAAGAAAAAGATCAAAAATTCTCTTAGTCGGCGCTCAACTTTTATCTTCTTTTTTTGCTCATCAGCTTTTTGCCATACATCAAAAACAAATAGGATAATAAGTAACTCAATACAAACACCCATTAGTTCAGGCACAAGACTTCCAACGAAAAAACCAGTGCCAGTAGATAGCCAAGCGATTAGTGATAGAACGCACAGAGCAATAAGAACCAACGCTGCAAATAAATAACGATTTAACATATTAACTTATCAACAATTTAAAGAACGATATTCTATTGAATTTTAGATAATGTGCAACTAGAAACATAACGCTCTGTTAAGGTGTGAGCAACGCAATACCGAAGCTTCCGCATGCCGCCTTAAACACCAAACGCAACGCATAGTAAAAAATGCCACGCGTTGCGAATCACTCTTAAACAGTTTGTTATACCAATTTAGTCACCCCAAAAGTCGGGCTCTAGATCACCAAAATCAACACTTGATGGAGAAGAAATGAATTCAACATCAGTAATTTCTATTGAAGAAAAGTCTTCGCAATCAGTAAAATCGCCCGAAAACGTTATCAGAACCTCGGTTTGAAAATCAAACGAGGTACTTGCTGAACTTGAGTCCAAAAATACATAGTCTTTATCAATAGAATCATGTACTGATAGTGAAAACGAACAAGATGCATCCGCTTCGATACTTACTATTGCCTGAACCACTACTTGCTCAGAGTCAACCTCGACTAATTGTAAAATTGGGGATGACCCATCGGATAAAAACTCCATACTATTGAACGATACTTCAACCATATCGTTCTGCTCCCAATAAAATCCGGATGTAGCATCTGCATACGGATCTAATTCGTTTGTGTAATCTGCCGCATGCTCTTCAACCAAGGAGTAAAATGGACTCGAACTGCCAGGCACTAATGTTTTTGCTAATGAAGCAAAAAATGTATATGGAGCCGTCTGTGGTTGGAATATCGAAAGTGCTTCTGCAAAGTCTTGTGTGCAATCAATCCATTCCGAGTTCTCTGCATATTTTAACCAATCGTTATCAGTTGTAACTGCGATAACTTTAGTACCATTATGTTCAGCCCAAGCTTCTAATGTCATCAAAGCTATAGCATCAGGAAACTCGCTTTTTTTATTACCACTTTGAGCAAAAGGAGGCTCGTTATCAAAATAAGCACTAATCAATGACTTAACATCAAGATGATCCTCGGAATTAATAACTAGCAACCCCGTACTATCTACAAAGTCTTGCAACCGCGCTGTTGTAATATCCTCGACAGATTCTGCTAATAGCATTCCTTTAGCATCACTAACTATCGATTCCCCTACATTTAAATGTACTACTGTATTTTTTAGAGACTTTTCTAGAGCAGACCGTGTATCACTGATCTTTTTCTTTAAATGTGATTCAACTTCTTGATAAACGATATCAGATAGGACTACCTGTACCTCACTAGGCTTAAATTGCTCTAGCTTTTTAAATAACCCAGACTCTATACGTAACCCATTTCCATCAAATATTGATGTATCGATGCTAATTGCACCGTAATCCGTTGTACTCATTATTTCTCCAAATTGGTATAACGCCCGGCTAAGGGGTTGCCAACGCACCGCCGAACTCAAA
>NZ_JAHGUP010000112.1 GCF_001989995.2 Vibrio anguillarum | reverse complement strand
TATTAACCCAGAAAGCCAAGACATCGCCGCGCTTCTAGCCATAGTGAAAGCGTTGATGTCGGAGAAAAAAGAGTGGCAACAAGAGCGCCAATCCTTAATTGAGCAGTTTAAACTGGCCCTTGACCGTCAATTCGCCAAACGCTCGGAAGCGTTAAAACCGTATAACGAAGCACAGGGTGACCTCTTTAATGAGGCGGAATGTGAAGCGGCGAAATCGGAAGATGAGGTTATCACCACGACGACAATCAAACGTCGTGGTAAACGTCAACCGCTTCCTAAAGACTTGCCACGTGAAATTATCGAGCTTGACCTAGATGAGCACGACAAACAGTGCTCATGCTGCCAACACGCTTTGCATAAAATCAGCGAAGACCGCAGTGAAAAGCTTGAGTTTACGCCCG
>NZ_JAHGUP010000111.1 GCF_001989995.2 Vibrio anguillarum | reverse complement strand
GCCTTGACGTGGTGTTTTTAATATAATCAATGCCATGAAAAAGACGCCCGATATTAACCCAGAAAGCCAAGACATCGCCGAGCTTCAAGCTATGGTGAAAGCGTTGATGTCGGAGAAAAAAGAGTGGCAACAAGAGCGCCAATCCTTAATTGAGCAGTTTAAACTGGCCCTTGACCGTCAATTCGCCAAACGCTCGGAAGCGTTAAAACCGTATAACGAAGCACAGGGTGACCTCTTTAATGAGGCGGAATGTGAAGCGGCGAAATCGGAAGATGAGGTTATCACCACGACGACAATCAAACGTCGTGGTAAACGTCAACCGCTTCCTAAAGACTTGCCACGTGAAATTATCGAGCTTGACCTAGATGAGCACGACAAACAGTGCTCATGCTGCCAACACATTTTGCATAAAATCGGCGAAGACCGCAGTGAAAAGCTTGAGTTCACGCCCGCCGTCCTAAAAGTGTTGGAATATGTTCGCCCGAAATACGCCTGTCGTCAGTGTGAACAAGAGGCTGAAAAAAGCCACATT
>NZ_JAHGUP010000110.1 GCF_001989995.2 Vibrio anguillarum | reverse complement strand
TAAAAACACCACGTCAAGGCTTGGTATAACTCACTTTTATCGGGTTCAACTCATTGTAAAGTTGTCTATTTTTATCGGTTTATGGCCGATTATCGTGAAGCCAGATAACAGTCTATCTAAGTCAAATTGAGTCAGGGTGTAGACCTGCTTTTTCTCTTGAGTGGGCCATTTGAATTTGGCTTTTTCCAACCGTTTGTACCACAGGGCAAAGCCCGTTTTAT
>NZ_JAHGUP010000109.1 GCF_001989995.2 Vibrio anguillarum | reverse complement strand
TAACGCCCGGTTAAGGGGCTGACAACGCAAACCACTGAACTCAAAATAACAGCCGTAATCACAAATGCCGATTTGAGCAAAAACCGCCACGCGTTGGCAGTCCCTCTTTAACCGTTTGTTATGGCTAACAACACTCTGATTTATCGAACATAATTTTTAAGGTAAATCTGACCTTTCATCTCGACATTCATAAGAGCCCATTTCAAACTCTCGACAAATCCAAGGTCGATTCTCATAAATCGTGCACATGAATGTTTCTCGATCTAAAGCTGAGCACCAACCATCCGCCAAACGTAGCATGGTTTCCCCACCCCATTGGTCGAAAGCAATGTGTTGCTCTGGCACACCTGTATCTGTAATGATCATGACCTCTAAACGACAGCAACAAGCCTGACAGTTTGAGCAAGAAATTTCCGTACTAGATACATTTTTAATTGGAATTGTCATCGTGTTCTTCAAATCAGCGCAATCGCAGCATAGTACTCCAATTTGAACCAATTTATCGACATTCGTAACCAACTCAATTTGGGATCCATAACGCCCGGCTAAGGTG
>NZ_JAHGUP010000108.1 GCF_001989995.2 Vibrio anguillarum | reverse complement strand
AATGTGGCTTTTTTCAGCCTGTTGTTCACACTGACGACAGGCGTATTTCGGGCGAACATATTCCAACACTTTTAGGACGGCGGGCGTAAACTCAAGCTTTTCACTGCGGTCTTCGCCGATTTTATGCAGAGCGTGTTGGCAGCATGAGCACTGTTTGTCGTGCTCATCTAGGTCAAGCTCGATAATTTCACGTGGCAAGTCTTTAGGAAGCGGTTGACGTTTACCACGACGTTTGATTGTCGTCGTGGTGATAACCTCATCTTCCGATTTCGCCGCTTCACATTCCGCCTCATTAAAGAGGTCACCCTGTGCTTCGTTATACGGTTTTAACGCTTCCGAGCGTTTGGCGAATTGACGGTCAAGGGCCAGTTTAAACTGCTCAATTAAGGATTGGCGCTCTTGTTGCCACTCTTTTTTCTCCGACATCAACGCTTTCACCATGGCTTGAAGCTCGGCGATGTCTTGGCTTTCTGGGTTAATATCGGGCGTCTTTTTCATGGCATTGATTATACTAAAAACACCACGTCAAGGC
>NZ_JAHGUP010000107.1 GCF_001989995.2 Vibrio anguillarum | reverse complement strand
GGATCATGGGGCGCTTACGTATCATTTACTAGTATTGTAAGTATATCGGCAGTTTCAGGTGCAATGTATTCATCCGAGTACTCATCAATTTCAAGCTGTTTTTGCCTATTGTTCAACTCTTGAATTACCACTTTTCGTTTTCTGATTTCCTCAGAAACCTTTTTTCTTACGTCTATATTGCGTGGGTTGAAAATTAACAATTCTCGAATAGAATCCGCTAACTTGTAGCTATCAAAATCTTCTGACGTTGATTCTCTAGTGATCAACGTGGTTTTTGTTAGTTCATTAACAGCTTCAACAACGGCCTCATAACTTAAATCAAGGAGCTGCGACAGTTCAGTCCTATTCGAAACTTGTTGAGCGAAAATAGCTTCTAGAATAGAAACGGCAGTGTCATCTATCGCGTCAATTAAATTTTTATATGAGAACGATGCAATGTCTTTTTGAGATCGTTGAATAGACTCTGGTATATCATTTCCTTTCAAGTACAAGTCAACCGTTAGCCTAATTGCCAGTGGGTTATGATTCGCAGCTTTAGCTATGTCTTGTAGCGTTCTTTGCTGGATGTTCATAACGCCTCGTTTTCTAAAATAATTACGAGCCAATGCAACAGAGTGTTTTTGTTTTAGTGGTTCCAGAGGAACAGATGTCCCCGCCCCTAAAGAAACCCGACTTGTGACAAGAACCTTCCATCTAAGGGGTAGTTCTTGATTGAACTGCTGAAATTCGTGCTGAGATTCGATGAGCAATGTCTCTAAGTTATCAATACAAAGAAGGATTTTTTCATCGTTTAGTTCAACACATGCCTCTTCGAATGAACCAAAAGTACGCTCAGGATATAAATCTCTCAGTTCATTGAAGATGTGAGACTTTATTGAGTCAATATCTTTTACAGCATCTATCTTCCTAAGACCATCAGCAGTTAATTCTTCGTTCTTTAACGAGCAAAAAATTATTCGGTCAACTTGTTTAGAGAAAGAAGGGGTTAAACTAAGATCTTTGAGTAATTGTAGTACTAACGCAGTTTTTCCTATCCCTCCTGGTGCAACAATGGTAATAAGGTTTTCACGTGGTAGAAGCAAAAGTCGATTAAGTTCTTTAAACTCAGTTTCTCTTCCAAGTAATCCTGTTATTTCATGAGGGAACATTTTCGGTAGATTGTTTGGAATCGCCCATTTTACATCAGAGAACCAGCTTTGAGGGGGTTCATTCAGTTGTCCAGCTACTGCTGATGTAAGTGCTTCTGATACATTTTGTAGGCCCAACTTCTCAATAAGAGGATCGCTAGCTATTGTTGCAGCACGATACCAATAACAATCAGGGAAGGGGTTATTAGGGTGACAAACCGCATTACGAATATCAAAGATACCGAGTTGGTTTGCTAAAGCCTTTAGTGATACTAAATACTCCTCACATATAGTTCCTTTAGCAACATTCAAAGCAAAGTCAAAAACTTCACCTAAATAACTGGCCTGTAAGATCAAAGCAATCTGATCTTTTTCTAATGCGGCACCTTTTTTCTCAGACCGTTCAATTATGTTTTCAACGGCTCCTGTCGAAAGCTGATCGCCTAAGTGCTCTTTGTCGAGCACAAAGTTACCTAACGCCTTCTCAAGAGAAAATATAAGCATAGATGTCTTAATTCTGGTGATATCATCTTCTTGCATGCTAATGTCAACCTACCTAACTAATTTCTCACCATGATATGCACATCGGTTTGTATATCAAGTGTCACTCTCGGTTTTATTACATGAACTTAGAGCTCAGTCTTGTATTTACCTTTTAACTCCATTCAACCCAATAGATAGATGCCTAGATTCATATTTGGTCTGACAAAAGCGGGCTTTCAGAGAAATGCTATGGGAAGAGTTTCAAACTCATAATGGGGCGTGCGACGTGAGGTCGTATGAAGCGCTGTTCACCGCTTAATGTGTGAACCATCTGTATCACCAGATGAACCTAGGACTCTGAATAAAGTAGCGAGTCTGACAATGTAACGAAGGCTGGTCATGCACCAGTCGGGATCTAAATCGCGAGAGAACGATCCTCCTGATAACCACAATCGGGTGAGTGCTAGGTAGTCAGCATGATGAACATAAGTGAATCCGCATAAGGTGCGTTATATGATGAATCAGCGGAAGTGGTTAATACGCTGTGGCCAAAAGGCATGAGAGTCGGAAAGAGATTGCCCCGTGCTCTTTCGTGATCGTTGAACTCTCCGCACTTATATGGACTCCTCGTTTTAATCAATGCCTTTTCAAATATGACGATAGTTGCGCACTTATATACGGGCTCTTATTGGATAGCTATTCCTGCCCTTTGATGTGTTCGCCCCAATGGTTCAAGTCTATAGTGCAGTATCCGAATACTTTAGTGCGGAGCTGAATTCCATTGGTTGTCTTATCGCTTTATTTTATGCAAGCAATTGAATTAAAACTTTATTTAACGATGATTACGCTTGAATCGGCAATGGTTGATAGTCACTATCACTTTTTATGAGTGCAACGGCTGTTCTAACAGTTTTATTTGCCATAGCTATTGCGGCTATTTTCTTACCACGCCGCTCTACGATAGATTTTAGCCATCGTTCTTTCTCTGTTGTTGGAGCACGAAGTGTTACTTTGTACACTATGGACATTGCTCCTTGATACAAGAGACTTCTCAAGCGCTTATCTGCGCAACTTTTAGAAATATGCCCAATCCGCTCTTTGCCACCTGTAGAGTGTTGTTTAGGTGTTAATCCAATACAAGCAGAGGCATCTCTACTGTGTGTAAATTCTTTACCGTCACCTAAACGTATCATTAGACCTAGTGCTATAATTGGGCCTACACCCTCCAGTTTACTCAGCTTTTGACAAATTTTGTTTTGTTTGATGTGTTCTGTAATCAAACAGTCGTAGTATTCTATTTGGTCTGTTTGCATAGCTAATATATCAGCTTGTGAAGCTAATACCTGGCGTAAACTATCAGGCAAGCCATTTTCGGCATCTTCTAATATTTCTGGGATCCGTTTTACTAAAGGGGCTATTCCTTTAGGCAACACGATGCCATATTCGTTTAGGAACCCACGCATCTGATTACTGAGAGCTGTTCGCTGTGCTAATTGTAATGCTCGAGCGCGATCTAAGCACTGTAACCCTTGCTCATCTTCAGACATCAAATTACAACTGAATATATGAGGGAGAAGAGCGGCAACACCTACTGCATAAGCGTCGTTCTTATCCGTCTTTTGCTTAAGTTGTAGCCCTTTAACTGCTCGAGGTTGGATGATTTTTACCTCATGGCCGTTTCTTTTTGCTAAGCGGGCCCAGTAGTGCGAACCACCACAAGCTTCCATGGCCACCAAGGAAAACCTCTTCTTTCCAGTTAGCAGTTTAATCAAACTGTTACGACTAATAGCTTTGTTTAGGAGAACTTCACCGTTGTGTCTCATATAGCAAACTTGAAATGAGTTTTTCGCTAAGTCGATTGCAAGTAAAAGATTGTCTTCCATATCTGCTCTCCACAGTTTTATCAGATGTATCTATACCGTACTCCCCGGGGGGAGAGGAGTCCATACATCTATAGCGGGCATCTACACTGACATTGCGCGACATACGGAACACGGTAAGCCTGTATCACTCCCTCTGGGAAAGCCTTCGTGGCCGATAGTGATGCAGGTATAGGAGGTTGGAAAAAGCGAAGGCTGCATTGTAACGATGCAGATACAGATTCATATCTGATCACGAAAGTGGGCTGACTTCCGACTGGTCTTCCGTTGCAAGAGAATTTGAAGAACTTTATTCAAGGAGAAACGCAAATGATGATTTCAAAAGAGATTAGTGCCTCTCCTGACAGTGCTCAATGGCAATCCACCAATTGGAAAGACGTTGAATCTCATGTTTTAAAGCTTCAGATGCGTATTGCAAAGGCAACACGAGAAGGTAAACACAGCAAAGCGAAAGCGTTGCAGTGGATACTGACTCACTCGCGATCAGCAAAACTTCTTGCTGTTAAGCGGGTATCTCAAAATAAAGGCAGTAAAACGCCTGGAATTGATGGCGTTATCTGGAATACAGATACGCGCCGCATGAAAGCAGTCAATCAATTGAGCAGAAAAGCTTATCAAGCCAAACCGCTCAAGCGTATCTACATCCCCAAGAAAAATGGCAAGCTCAGACCACTGGGTATCCCCTGCATGGCCGATAGAGCGCAGCAAGCGCTTCATCTTCTTGCTCTGGAGCCTGTATCAGAAACACTTGCCGACCCTAACAGCTATGGATTTAGACCAAACCGCAGCACTGCCGATGCAGTCGCACAGTGCTTCAAGTGTCTGGCATTAAAGAAATCAGCTCAATGGGTTCTTGAGGGAGACATCAAAGCCTGTTTCGACAAGATCGGACATCAATGGCTTATGGACAACATTGCCGTAGATAAACGTATGTTGGAACAATGGCTAAAGTCTGGTTTTATAGACAAAGGGTTGTTCTATCGCACTGACGAGGGAACACCACAAGGTGGGGTCATATCTCCGACCTTGATGCTTATGACTCTTGCAGGGCTTGAGCAACGCATAAAGTCTACTGCACTAAAAAAGGGTGCTAGAGCCAACTTTATTGGATACGCCGACGATTTCGTCGTCACCTGTGCTTCAAAGGAAGTGCTGGAGAACGATATCAAACCGTTGATTGCTGATTTCTTAGCAGAAAGAGGCTTAACACTCTCCGAAGAGAAAACGCACATTACCCATATCAGCCGTGGTTTTGACTTCCTAGGTTTTAATCATAGGAAGTACAAAGGAAAACTGCTCATTAAACCGAGTAAATCCAACACTTTGATGCTCTTGAGTAACTTGCGCGAACTCATCAAAAAGCACGCAACCATCCCCGTTAACGATTTAATCAAGTTGATAAATCCGAAACTCAGGGGTTGGTCGAATTACTATCGACACTGCGTTGCAAAACAGGTATTCGGATTTGTAGGTCACAAGCTATTCCATACGTTATGGCACTGGGCTAAAAGGCGTCATCCAACAAAATCTAGAACTTGGATCGCCCTTAAATACTTCATCAACCGTCAAGGTCAATGGCAATTTCACGGTTGGCAGAAGATCATGAATATGGATTGTCAGTTCAATCTGTTCCAAATAGCTAAGGTGCCAATAGAGAGACATGTGAAAATCAGGAGTGCCGCTACGCCTTTTGATCCTCAATACCAAGAATACTTGGCTAAGAGAAAATCAAAGAAGCCATGCCGTAACTCTTGGCATGAGCCTGCTCTCGCTGCTTTATAAGTTGCTGGGTGCCATCAGGTGCCTTTGTGGAGGCTTGAGCCTAGTGCGGTGAAAGTTGCACGCTGGGTTCTTAGAGGGACGACACTTGGTAACAGGTGTCGTCTACTCGACAATTTCGTGTTACATACCCCGTCAGCACACCTTTGTCGGATAGACGGCACCTGTTGCCAGGTGCCACCCTCCTCAGAACCGTACGTGCAACTTTCACTGCATACGGCTCAAGCCTCCACAAAGGCACCGTTAAGTACCCAGTGATTAAATCGTTATAGGATTAGAGCGATACCAACAATTGATCACGGCACTAACCCTTCGTTTTAATTACCTTTGCGATACGCACTTGAAGCTTTAATACTTCCCCAATGGTCACTCAGTAGTTGATAGACCACGGTTCGTTGTAAGAAGACGCATTAATTTCATTTGAAATCATCATTTGCTTTTCTTCTTTAATAAAGTTCTTCAAACTCTTTCGCAACGGGAGACCAGTTAGAAGTCAGCTCGCTTTCGCGCCAGATACAAACCTGTATCCGCTTCGTTACAAAGCGGCATTCGCTTTTTCTAACCTCCTTTACCTGCATACCTATCGGCAATCTTCACAGACTGCTTTCCCATAGGGAGATATACAGGCTTACCCTGTTCCGTATGTCGCGTAAAATGTCAACTTAGATGCCCACAATGGTGCGGAGAGTACAATGACCACGAAAGAGCATTGTCCAATCTCTTTCCGACTCTCGTTGCCTTTTGGCTACAGCGTATTAACCACTTCCGCTGCTTCATCATATAACGCGCCTTAAATGGATTCACATTACATTCATCATATTGACTCCCTAGCACTTACCCGAACCGTGGTTTTCAGGAGGAACATCCTCTCACGATTTTGTTCCCACTCAGCCTGATAGCCAAGTTTCGTTACATTGTCAGATCCGCTGCTTTATTCAGGATCCTAGGGTCATCTGGTGATACAGATGGTTCACTCTTTCGTGGTGAACAACGCTTCATACGACTTCAGGTCGCACGGACAAAAGTGAGTTTCAAACTTTGTTGTCATACTTTTCTTAGATAGCCATGTTGATAGAACCTAAGTTTCGATCTTTATTGTCACAATTGACTTTTGGTAGCCATGATAGAAACGAGCTTTGGAAGTAGAAAAGTTTCAATCTTAGTTGTTCACCCACAGCTCGTTGCTTGTTCTCACTTGCCCGTGAGCAGGGAAATCGATGGCGTATTTGATAACGGCCTGTTCAGTTTCACTATCGACTCGGTTCTTCATGTTTGGTGTTCTGCGGCTCCGATTAATCAGAGCATCGATACCACCAGTTTCAACCAACTCCTGATAACGATAGAAGGTGTCTCTTGAAACGCCCATAACCTTACAGGCTCTAGAGACATTGCCAAGTTCTTCTGCAAGATTGAGAAGGCCAGCTTTGTGTTTAATGATTGGATTGCTAGTATGAAGCATGAGAGTTACCTCTTATTGTTTTTGATTACGGTTTAAGCACCTTTAATCAAAGTGGGTAACTCTCTTCTTTTCAAATTGAAGTGTCAGATCTAGTCTGAACTAATACATTTGACTTAAAACAGCCCTAATTGGGGTCCGCTTAGTTGCTTAAAGTCGTACCCTACGAAAGGTAAGATTGCTTCTGCAACCGGCTTTATCTGTTTTTCGATGTAGTGCTGATAGTCAATCGCACTTTCCAAATACTCTTTAGGCTCTGGGCCACTGACTGTCATTAAATACTCAATATACCCACGGTTTTGGTACTGCAACGGTCGTCCTAGGCGGGCGTTTTTCTCATCAGCTATACGCGCAGCTCGAACCTGTGGGGGAATATTCTTCTCGTATTCGTGGAGTCGTCGGTGCAATCGCTTTCGATAAATCAACATATTATCAAACTCACCAGCTTCGATTTGTTCAACCGTATTTTTCACGTAATCAGATGGGTCTTGGTCATGAAATACCATCATATAAAGTCTTTGCTGAAATTCTTGAGCCAGTTGTGTCCAGTCAGACCGTGCACTCTCAAGACCTTTGAATACAATTTTCTCATCGTTGTCTTTACTCACCAGACCTGCATAGCGTTTCTTCGAACCAGTTTCTGATCCACGAATGGTTGGCATCAAAAACTTGCGGTAGTGGGTTTCATATTCTAGATCCAAGAAAGAGTCGATCCCGAAACGTTGTTTTAGCTCTTGTTTCCACCAAGCATTTATGTACTTCACAAGTTTCTTGCCAATCTCATCAGCTTGTTGCTCTGAATAAGCACTATTAAGCGCAACAAAAGTCGAGTCTGTATCACCATAGATAACTTGATAACCTTGCTCCTCTACCAATTGTTTGGTGGTTTTCATGATTTCATGTCCACGCATTGTGATACTAGAAGCCAGACGTGTATCGAAGAAACGACACCCGGAAGAACCCAGCACACCATAAAACGAGTTCATAATGATTTTTAAGGCTTGAGAAAAGGCAAGATCATTGTTTTTTTTTGCTAGATCGCGCGCTTGCCAAATATCTTGAACCATCTTGGGTAGGACGTGTTTTTCTCGATGGAATTGTCCACCACGGAACCCTTCAATTGCTCTATCCAGCGTATTACCCGTTGGCAATCGTAGTCCTTCTATAAGCCCAAGAGGATCTATAAGATATGAGCGAATGATCGCCGGATAAAGGCTCTTGTAGTCAAGAACAAGGACCGAATCATAGAGGCCTGGGAGTGAGTCCATCACATAGCCACCAGGGGAAGCTATCCAGTCTTCAGAGTGCATGTTGGGTGCGACATAACCAGCACGATGCAGTTGGGGCAGGTAAAGGTTAGTGAAGGCCGCAACCGAACCACCTACGCGATCTAGCTCAAGCCCGGTTAGGCATGAGCGTTCAATGGCAAAATCTAATAGATGGGTTTTATCGAAGATTCGATTAACCAAAACGCAGTCTTGCAAGTTATATCTAGCCAAAGAGGGCTTATCCGATCGGAACATCTGATTGATCTCTTCCATTCGGTCATGGACGCTGTGAATGATTTTACCTTCACCTAACAACTCTTGTGATACGGACTCAAGCGACCAAGAGCGGAAATGGTAAGTCGCTGTCTTGAGCATATCAATGCCATCAATCACTACTCGCCCTGGAATCGAAATAAAACCTTGCTGGTTATTACCTGAGCGAAAGAATGCACTGCGACTATTACGACCGATGGCGAGTGGGACTTTATTCAACTGAGCGCGCTTATTCAATAAGCGAAAATCGAAATCGATAATATTCCATCCTACGATGACATCAGGATCGAATTGTTGAAACCACTGATTGAGAGTTAGTAGGAGGGCTTTTTCATCGGAGACCCATTGGATCGGTGTTTCCGCTGGCTCTGGTTGGCCAATCAGAATCACTCGGCTATCTCGCTCGCAATCAAGACCAATAGAATATAGCGCTCCTTTTTCCGAGCATTCAATATCGAGTGATACCACACACAAACTTGGCTTGAACTGGCTAGGACGACACTTGGCCTTCGTTATATAGAAATGATTACGACGTGCGAGTTGATGACCAGTAAACTCGATACTGCCTTTAATGAATCGCTCCATCAAATAACGGTCAGCGAGACGAATATCGCTTTCATAAGCGACAACGTCATTTTGTTTTAGTAGAGTTATTGCCGTATTAGCATCTTCAATAGTAACAAAGTAGCAAGCTACTACATTGTAATTCCGGAACGTCTTGAGTGGTAGAGATTTGAGTTCAAATTTAAGCCCTCGGCTAATGAGCAATGCTCTAGCATTCTTGGCATTGCTGACATCAATGAAAAAAGTTGGTCGCTCACCCTCAATATCCAGCAGTACAGGCCCTTGAGGGGTTGATACCCAAAGTTCGATAACGGTTTTGTTACCTCTGTCTCTTGCTTGTCGGGTTAAAACAAACCCCTGATTGATGTTCAATCGACTTCCTAAATTTTTGTGCTACAAACCACTATCTTAATGATGGTATCAAAAATCGTTGATAGAAAGATATATTGTTTAGAGACAAAGAGGATATGCTGACGCTGCAAATATACAAACTAATTTCAGCCTCATTAAATGACTTAGAACGAAAACTCATTCACACTTTGTTCGTTCGGGTAAATATTTCCATTGTATGTCAGGAGTTAATATGTTCTATGTCGGTGTTTGTCACTATTACGCAACTGGTGAAGGAGTCAAAATTTATGTCGCTAGCGGTAGTGAAGAATCAATCCGTAAAGCTATTCCAGAATACTTTCACCAAAGGCTCACTCTTTTAACCCCATCTGAATGGCTAAAAGCTTCAATTGGAGAGAGTAAATACCACCAATCGGATGTAAAAGTTCTTAAGACCTATTTACCAGTATTATGGAAACAAATTGAGGAAAGAGCCTTAGGAAGAGGATGCCAACTTAATTTTTTTATGGAGTACCATTTTAACTATGCCTAACTATCTATGCTTTTTTTATATCCGAAAACTATCGCTAATACAGGGGTCGATTAAGGCTCCTTTTGTCAATGTGACTCCACCTGACACGAATCGCTCCCTAAACGTGTTTAGATAATCGTGAAGCCTATCAATTAACTACCGAGGAATTCATCTTTCTAGTAAAAAGCATATAAAATATGAATGAGTTAGTAAATAAACCTTTATTAAGAATGGATTGTAGGTATTGTAAGTTTTTATACATATAAAAAATCAACATATAAAAGACGACATTTATATTGGCTTCCTCTTTAGATATGAACCGTATCGTTGGTACTGATAGTTTGGGTAAATCGTATAACCAGCAACATACTTATGAGCTGATAGCTTTAATTGAACAGATGAGTTAACCAAGAAGTTAACTCAGTTTGGACAAAAATCCGTTTCAGAAAATATAACATTAGCGATTCTTGAATAACGAAATGTATGGAAAATCGCTTCCTGAGTCATTATTGTGATTGATAAAGCACAGCAAGCCCCCGATTATATTAATAATCGAACCACAACATTATCTTGGCTATGCAAATCAAACGAGACTTTGACTACTACCACAACCTACACAATGTCATTACTCACGCCTTACTTCACTTGTTATGTAAAGTGTCAGCATCTCCCCGCTTTGTGCCAGTCGCAACGCGCAATGAAATCTTGATAAAATACCTCAAGCCTAAGCTCAACGATAAGTCTTTAACAAATATTAAAAAAGACATCAAACTGATGCTCAGCGTTGCGAGAAAAAAAGGCGGGAACCTAGAAATGAAACTGCATAAACTCAGCACTGAATCGAATCAAACGAAACTCGTCGGGGCTGAAAAGCTCTATAACCTACTCGTCCACCTTCATGATGAAGAAGGTATTGAGTCTCGGCTGTTTGAAGAAGGTAGCGAAGCGGAGCCTGGCATTCTTTACATGTTAGAAGAGCAAGTCGAACACAGTTTTGACCAAGAACATAACCAAGTGACACCGTTATCGATGCTTATCCAGCTAGAGCGTGCACCAGAGCTCATAAATTCGATTAACGCTCACGGTCTGTTCCTTGCCGAAATGAAAGAGTGGAACGCAGAGTTACATCAAGCCCATATTTTAGTGCACCCTACTTAAAACATGACGGCGACGATAACTGTCATATGACACTTCACCAGAAGGTGATACGAGAGTTAATAGAGCGCATCAAAATACGATGGCCGTGGTTTTCTTGCTGGTTTTGGATAAAAACGCGTCAGTGGTTTTTCTAATTTAGTAAATTATCGGTAACTGTAGTTATCACAAGCGTGCTGTATCAAGTTCTTCCCTTAAACTTAGGTCACCAGTTGTATCCAATCTTTGAGTCATTAAAACGAAATTCTATCTTCAAAAATACACGCCACTACTCCTTGAGATAAATTGAATTATCTAAGGTCAAATAGAAGTAGCAGAGTTTGACAAACCCAAGGGAGCAAGTCGCAGCATGCGCTTACCATTTTTCTTGCCATGCACATACATTGTGACCTTATGTCAAAATCTAATGTGCATATCTTATCTTTTCAGGTAATTAAAGATACAATATGAGCACTGCACCATAGACAATAAAAGGCATAACATGGCTCACACGGCATATCTCTCAGTTATCGGTAAAAAACAAGGTTGTATATCCCTTGGTTGCAACACGAAAGACTCTATAGGAAATAAGGCTCAAGTATCGCATTCAAATGAAATCACCGTTCTGGCGTGTAACTTCACCTTAAACAAACACGGCGGACCTGCCGAAGTCGTCATTACCAAACCCATTGATAAAGCCTCTCCACTTCTTGGTAATGCCTTTTCTAAACAAGAGCATTTACAGTGCACAATCAATTTCTTTCGTACTAATGAGCAAGGCTATAACGAAAACTTCTATACTATTGAGTTGGTTGACGCCTTAATTACCACCCTGTCTTTTGACCAACCTAACGTACTTAACTCTGGCGATGAAGATATGTCAGAAACCCTTCACCTCTCTTACCGAGACATCACTTGGAAACATAAAATAGCTGGCACTGAAGGTTATGAAACGTGGGAAAGAGACTTAGAATGAGAAACCAGACTGCGCCGGACACATGGGACATTCGAGAAGTCGAAAAGGCAGGAAAAGGACTCACTATGCAAGCCGTCACGCTGTCACACCGCTATATTTCGAATGGTGGGCTAAAGATGCAGTTTGTTCGTGACGTTGATCGTTTTGAACAATGCCTTGTTAACGACTTTAAGAACGGTAAAAAAAACAAAGAAACGGTATTCAAAGAACTTCGAAAAGAAAGACAAAACCTGATGGACCAAGGTGCCATAATCACCCAAAAAGGGATAGGTGTTATATCTGGGGTGATGCAGGTCGCAGCTGGCGCGGGGATCTGTTACTACTCTGCGGCTTATCTTTGTTCAATTGGTGCTTCACTGATGGCTCATGGCACAAATAACATGTATGAAAATGGCAAATACTTTTGGGATGACGATGAGAATGCCACGGGGCTAGTTCGAGAAAGTTATCAGAATATTGCGGAATTTTTCGGCTACTCAAAATCTTATGGGGACATCGCTTACTATGGCGCCGATTTAGCCATGTCAGCTTATGGATTAGTGGCCAAAACCACCACAGCTAAAAATGCCGCAGAGGCGTATCAAATTGCCTCCAAACCTAACCTAAAGCCAATGCTATGGACAAGAACCCCAAAAGCCAAGCAGTTTAAGTTATTTAGGTACAGCTCAGAGGACTACTTAAGGGGATATCAAGCAATGAGTAAATCCGCATTAGGTGTCGAAATGGGAGCAGACTATTACAACATCGATGCCATAAAGGATTCGAGCAATTGAAAGAAGTTCTATTTTTTTTGTTTACACTGATACTGCTAATTATCTTAAAGCGGATTTCTTATTGCTCATTTAGAAATTCTTTATACATTTTCACTTACGTCGTTCTTGTAATTGGATTCGTTGCCGGTAATTATTATTCTATTTTCATGAATGGAACACTATTAATGGGCACACTACCAAGCATATCATTCAAACAAAATGAATTAATCCGGTGGTTTAGCATTGTCGTGTGTTTATATTTAGGGCTATTAATCCCCAAAAGAGGGTGATATGCATAATTTCGGCCATTCAAAATCTTATAAGGGTATAGCTTACTATGGCACAGATTTAGCCATGTAGCTTATGAATTAGTGACCAAAATTTCTGTATGAAACCGTTTGTCTTTAAACATTAATCGTCATTTTCGTGTTTCATGCGCCGTTCAACAAACCTTTGGACAGAACCTTCTTAGAGTATTTATTTAAATTAGCAAAAAACGGATTATTTTTGATATGGTAAAACCTGTTCATATTAGTATCTACAGTCCACACGTATATAGCAATCGACCACCTAGTAAACTAAGGACTTCCCACGTATTGACAGAGTTGCTAGGTCGATATTGGAGCTACAGCAACTTGTCAGTGACTTAAAGGCAATAGAAATTGCACTATCAGCAATCGAGTAGACAGATTCGGCATCGGGAAAGGCTTTTGTCGAGATGCTTGCTGCGTTTGAAATGCACATTAGATGTGAGCACCAAATGGAGGAAATCTCTGTCGTTTAAGTGGTCGGTAAGTACAAGGAGCGAATGCCGTTTTAACAACGATAAGATAGAAGATTTTCTCCCTCTACGAACAGCACGATCCGATAACCTCAATATTTAGAATGTTGTAACAGTTTGATCTGAATCTGCTTTTTTCATTGACTTGTGATCTATGATTTCTTTTCATGCACAAAAGTTACCACGGTGACGAATAAGGGTTCCATGAAAAAAGTTAATTTTTGCGATGCTCAATTAAGGCAGAACTACTTTGCTGTTCTGTCCCTGATAGGACTTATAACCTCTTTCTGCTTAATTGTGATTAAGGTTCCTGATGAGAACAGCACCAGATTTACTATCGGGGTATGTCTCGCTCTGTTCCTGTCCGCTGTATATGTTTATATGTGGTTCAGCGCAAATTCACGAAAATGCGCATCACTGACAATCAACAACTCTAAGATCGATATAAAAGTTGGTGATATCTTCAGTACTGAGGGGTTGAAGGTAATTGCTTTTAATGAATACTTCGACTCTATCGTTGATAATGATATTATTAGTGAAGGCTCGCTTAATGGCATTTACATTAATACTCAGGTCGATGACTTAGCCGAATTCGACAATACACTCGATAACAACAGCGCCCTTAACAAAAAAGTTATTGATACAAATAATGACCGTGAAAAAGGTAAAAATAAAAAATACAAACTTGGCACAATCTACGAAAAAGATGATTTTCTCTTAACTGCATTTTCAAAGTTTGACGTTGACAATAGAGCCTATTTGAACATCGATGACTACATTAATTTTTTGCTCAATTTTTGGAATGAAGTTGACATTATCTATTCCGGCCGTTCAGTTGTTATCCCTCTTCTGGGCTCAGGCATTACCAGATTTAAAGGCTACGATACCATCTCAGAACAAGAGTTACTTGAGTTGCTGATATGGTCATTCAAAGTTAGTCGAATGAAGTTCACTTACCCTTCCACAGTAACCATTTTGATCCACGAATCCAAAGCTGACAAAATTAATTTCTACGCATTACAAGGAGATTAACCTTGACTAGACGGACAAAAACATATTTAGCCGCTGAATGGGACGGTGACAGAAATGCCATCGAGCAACTTCACAAATGGAATGACAGTAACTTTTGGTCTCTATCTTTCACTGACGCCCATGACATAACGCAGGCTCGAGATGGTAGTTTAAATTGCAGTATAAAGACTTCCCTTAATACCAGGATAGATGCTTCGAAAACATTCGTTCTCATTGTTGGCTCAAATACAAAAACAGCTAGAAATGGCAGTTGTCAGTACTGTGGTAGCTACAACGCCTATCAAAGTCGATGTGTCCGGGGGAAAACCGTTAGTTATAGCAGCTACATAGAGCATGAGTGCGCTAAAGCTGTTCGTGACAATTTAAAGATTGTTGTTTTATATAATGCAGCATCAATTGACAAAAATAAGTGTCCAGAGGTCATTAGATATTCAGGAACTCACAAGGCGATGCAATATATAGAAAACTCTAAACGATACTGGGATTACAACGCCGTAAAAGATGCGATAACCAATTAATGAACTAGTTAGTTACCACTCTCGTAATCAGGGCGGGAGCATACTTTGCTTGTTAATTGAGCAGCATGTTAGTTAGCTTAAAATCTGACTCATTTTTGTTTCAAAATCCCAAAACAAGCAAACACAGAAGTGCAAATACCAATCAAACTGCCTCCGTCTTGAGCGATTTGGTTAGTATGCTCTCACTCTGCCCTCGTAACAAGTTTGTTTAAAGCTAGTTAGCCGATAGAATGTAAGCGCCCCATGATCCC
>NZ_JAHGUP010000106.1 GCF_001989995.2 Vibrio anguillarum | reverse complement strand
CCGTCTTAAATGCCTTGTTAGGCTATTAATCCACCAATTCAATACCTAAGCTTTCTAATAAGCTCAACGCTTCATATCGTGAAAACTTAGCCTTTTTAACGTTATTTTCTAGTACGTCAATTGAGTATGCTGTTGATTCACTGAAATCAACCCCTTGCAAATTTGTTCTCATAAATAAACTGTGGCTAAAATCACTATAAATCATTATTGAACCTGCAAAGTTACCTTCACGGAAATCAACATCATGCAACTTACATTCATCCAAAACCAATTCATTTAAGGTCAGGCCAAAGAAAGACGAGTCATTTAAAATACAACGCTTAAAACTTAGCTCAAAGTCTGAGTGATAAACTGGCCATGTCGCTTTCGTCCAATCAACGCCAACTAACTTACTGTCTTGAAATTTAAGCTCAAAGAGCTTTGAGTTTGTAAAATCCACCAAACTCAAATTGCAGCGTTCAAATGTGCAGTTTGTAAACTTACATTTCTGGAATTTAACCGCTGAAAAATCGCAGTCGGAGAATTGGCAATCTTCAAACTCGACGTCGCTATATTTCTCATCAGGTGAGGAAAGCTTCTCAAAAGAAACGTCGAAATATTGCTCATTATTTTTTAAATCTGTCATCGTATCCTCTGAATAGCCTAACGCCCGGCTAAGG
>NZ_JAHGUP010000105.1 GCF_001989995.2 Vibrio anguillarum | reverse complement strand
TTAGCCGGGCGTTATATTTCGGATGAAATTATGATTTCAAATGAAGATGAAAACATTGTTCGTGAGTACTTAGCTACTCGCTTTGATAAAGTGATTCATGAGCCTGATGGTAATGTGTCTCCTGACTTTCTCGTGAACGGTAAAATTGCAATTGAAGTTCGGCGATTAAATCAGCAATTTCGGGGCGCCAAAAAGACCGTTGGCTTAGAAACGGATCAATTCCGTTTAATGGATGCTATTCGAAGAAAACTATCGAAATATCCTTTGGATAAAACGTCCAAAAGCTACTTTGTGACAGTTTCCTATAAGCGTCCAATTGGAAAGTTGTCTTCGATAGTGAGCAACTTAGAAGAAGCAATAAATAAATTTCAACTTGCAGGTGAACCAATACCTTACTCTTGCAAACTCCACCAAAATGTACAGTTTGAGATTGAACTAGAGCGTCCTATTAGGGATATGAAATATAAAGTTGGTATTGAGGTTGATGAAGATAGTGGTGGTTGGGTAGTTGATACCTATGCCAAGGATACAAACCACTGTATTGACGAAAAGGTCATGAAAATTCAGTCCAACTATAGCAAATATCCTGAATGGTGGTTGGTGTTTGTGGATCACATAGGGTTTATGGCTTCGGATGACGTGGAAGACATAAAGCAATGCCTAAGTCGTCCAGAACACATTGCGAAAATTCTTGTACTAGATATCAAAGGTATCGAAGTACTTGAAATATAACAAACAATTTAAGAGTGATTCCCCACGCTTGGCGTTTTTGGTTTGGGTCAAGTTTAGTGTTTACGGTGTTCAAGTTAAGTGTCGTGGTTGCGTGGCTCACACCTTAATTGGGCGTTAGCTTTTTGAGGATGAACGGTGATTCTGTATAAATATATGTCGTTTCAAGCTGCACGGTCAGTTATTGAAAACTCGTCACTTGGTTTTTCGTGTCTAGAAGATCTGAATGATCCTTTTGAATGTACTTCGTTTGGGTTTGAAGAGAGTGATGGTTCGATTATCACAGCTAATATTGCTACGAACGCGTGCAAAAACCGATTTTCGAGAAACTATGGTGTATTGTCATTGACGAGACAACCTTTAAACTCGTTAATGTGGGCGCATTATGGCGACGAGCACCAAGGTGTTGTTATAGGTATTGACGTTGACCTAGCCAATCTATCGGATGAGAGTGCCGCCATTATTCCTAGTCAGTACGGAGAGGTTATTTATTCCGCGACTAAGCCCCATAACAATTTACCAATCATTAGTGAAAATGAATTAATGAGTATTGGCAACGGCATTAAGTTTAACTCGGATGCTTTCAATTTGGTTAAGAGAGCCTTTTTATACAAATCAATTGAATGGGGCTATGAAGAAGAGGTTCGTGTTGTAAAGGACATATCAAAGTTACCGTTTGGTTATCATGTTGGTGAGGGTCGTTGCAATGAGTGGAATAAAATCACGGTGGCGGGACGTCCACTATATTGTTTTGATATCCCAACTGACGCAATAAAAGAAGTATATTTGGGGCGTCATATATACAAAAATGTTTCAAAAAAGAAACTCCTCAGTGGTGATGAGCTTAAAGAGATCCTTTTATCATGGGGGCGGAGAGACTTAAAGCTCTTGCAGTGCGGAGCTGATATCAATTCATGGGCGTTAACGGCAAAACCATCCATTAACCAACAAAGCTAACAAAGCGTTTAAGACGGATTCCCAACGCTCGGCATTTTCGGTTTGCTTCAGCTTTAGTGTTTACGGCACAATGGTTTAGGTAGGGTGGTCTGCGTTGCTCACCACTTAACGCGGCGTTATGTGACCGAGTACCCCACGTTTAG
>NZ_JAHGUP010000104.1 GCF_001989995.2 Vibrio anguillarum | reverse complement strand
CGGCTCATTTATCACAGTTCAGGCTTTGGCTGATTCTTGGTTCACTTAACCAATATTTTGATTATTTTCTTAATCAAATGCAGTGTAACTTCTGGTTTATCTTATTGAATTTGCATAACAAAACATTTAAGACGGATTCGCAACGTTTGGCGGTTTTAGTGTAAATTCAGTTTTTGCGTTTTGAGTGGTTTGTCGAGGCATAGGTGTTTAGCGTTGCTCACCACTTAATGCGGCGTTATGTGT
>NZ_JAHGUP010000103.1 GCF_001989995.2 Vibrio anguillarum | reverse complement strand
CAGGCTTTGGCTGATTCTTGATTCACTTAACCAATATTTTGATTGTTTTCTTAATCAAATTTGGTGTAACTTCTGGCTTATCTTATTGAATTTGCATAACAAAGCATTTAAGACGGATTCGCAACGCTTGGCGGTTTTAGTGTAAATTCAGTTTTTGCATTTTAAGTGGTTTGTCGAGGCATAGGTGCTTAGCGTCGCTCACCACTTAATGCGGCGTTAGGTTTTAGTACGAAAAATTTTTAATTAAAGGCGAGGATAAAAGTGGAAGAGCGTTGGAATAGGCTTGTCAATTGGTGTAAAAGAACTGATATCAATTGGTCTAATTTAAATAAAGTTCATGATGTAAAACTCATTTCATCAATGTATGTTTGGATATTTATTGTTCCTGTAGCAGCCAAAGTGCTATCAGGAACTAATGAATTAGCGTTAGTAACAATTTTTGACTACACCTTCGAGTTACACTTAAAGCTACCATTTTCTTGGCAACTATTTTATTTTTCTGCTTTGTTTTTTGCCGGTGCGACGCTAATTTATAATTTACTCTGTCCTAAACTAATTCAGCAATATCCTTCTTATAGTTCATTCGAAAGAGAAGGGAAACAAGAATGGCACTTACGCCCTTTTGCTAATGATATTGGACTTTCCTATGACGACTTTAAGTTCGATCTTGAAGAGTCCATACTAGAGGAAGAAGGGCGAGTTTATGAAGGGAAGGAGTATATGCAAAGTGTATTCTGGCACCTTTATTGGAAAGCTGATAGGGCGAGAAAAACTGCATATATCGTATGCTGCGCATGTTATGCGGTTGGATTCATGCTAATTTCAGTTGTTTTTGTACAAAACTTTTGGTGGGTTCTTAAAAACATCTTTGGGTTTTAGATCAAACTTAGTATCAAGTTTGA
>NZ_JAHGUP010000102.1 GCF_001989995.2 Vibrio anguillarum | reverse complement strand
AGGGTTAGGGTGGGGTGAACCCCCTCCTAGCCTCCCCCTAAAAGGGGGAGGCACTATTAAGTCCTTAACCCGATACCACGCGAAACCAGATAATGCGCAACTCCATACAGGGCCACTACAAAAATACCAAGCACACTGAACGAAGTAACAATTCCCACATCTGACACGCCAAGAAAACCGTAGCGGAAGGCATTAACCATGTAGACGATTGGGTTGATTTTCGATACCGCTTGCCAAAAGTCAGGCAATAGGCTGATCGAATAAAATACCCCACCCAAGTAGGTTAATGGCGTCAATACAAAGGTAGGAATAATCGAAATGTCATCAAAGGTTTTAGCAAAAATGGCGTTAATCATGCCGCCTAAAGCGAACACAACAGAGGTGAGAAAAACCGTCGCCGCAATGATCCCCCAATGATCGACCTTGAGATCAACAAAGAACAGCGACACAAGGGTTACTATCGTGCCCACCAGCAAGCCACGCACTACCCCGCCCATCACAAATCCAGCGATAATGACGTAGTTAGGGACAGGCGCAACTAACAACTCTTCGATGTTTTTCTGAAACTTCGCACTAAAGAAAGAAGAGGCGACGTTCGAGTATGAGTTAGTGATCACCGACATCATGATTAAGCCCGGGACAATATATTCCATATAGCTAAAGCCGTTCATCTGGCCAATACGCGAACCAATTAGGTTGCCAAAAATAATGAAATAGAGCGTCATGGTGATGGCTGGCGGTACTAAGGTTTGCACCCAAATACGCGTAAAACGGTTGATTTCTTTAGTCAGCAAACTGCAAAAAGCCGTCCAATATAAACGATACATCATAATTATCCTCGGCTTTGCTGTTGAACAATACTGACAAACAGCTCTTCAAGGCGGTTCGCTTTGTTGCGCATCGAAAGTACCGTAATTCCCTGTTCTGTTAACTGTGAAAAGACTGAATTTAGCCCTTTCGTTTTCTCCAACTCAATTTGTAACGAACCGTTGAGCATGGTCTGCGAGATCACACCACTGAGTTGTGGCGCTGGCGGAGAATTCTCTGCGATATCTAAAATAAAGGTTTCGAGCTGTAATTTGGCCAGCAAATCCTTCATCGAGGTATTTTCAATAAGCTCACCTCGGTTAATAATGCCGATATTGCGGCACAGCATCTCCGCTTCTTCTAAATAGTGCGTGGTTAAGATAATGGTGATCCCTTGCGCGTTAATCTCGGTTAAGAACTCCCACATCGAACGGCGCAGTTCAATATCCACACCGGCGGTGGGTTCATCTAAAATCAGTAACTTAGGCTCATGCATTAAGGCTCGAGCAATCATCAAACGGCGTTTCATACCACCAGAAAGATTACGCGCACGCTCTTTACGTTTTTCCCACAAATCGAGTTTTGAGAGGTACTTCTCTGCCCTCTCTTTCGCTAACGCTTTCGTCACGCCGTAATACCCAGCTTGCTGCAACACAATTTGCTCAACCGTTTCAAACTGGTTGAAGTTAAATTCCTGCGGCACTAAACCAATGTGTTGTTTGGCAAGCTCAAGATCTTTATCAATATCAAAACCAAACACTTTAACGGTGCCAGAGGTTTTATTGACCAGCGAAGAGATAATGCCAATGGTGGTTGATTTCCCGGCTCCATTGGGCCCAAGCAGTGCGTAAAAATCGCCTTTTTCAACCTGTAAACTCACCCCTTTTAGGGCCTCAAACCCACCAGCGTAAGTTTTTCGTAATTGTTCTATTTCTAATGCGTACATTCCACGGATCACTCTTTGTGATGTTAACCTATCCAATGTGCTGCTAAGGCTCGCGTTTTTCAACCCAATATTAGAAATTGATAAAATAAAAAAACGCAGATCCAGCGATCTGCGTAATTCATTCTTGCACAACCTTAACGCTTAACGATTTTGGGCTACCTGCTTAACCGCAGCATTGAGCGCTTCATAACGAAACGAAAAAGTCTGCTCGGTTGGCACCAGATCCAAAATATGAAACTTTTCCAGTTGCTGTTTGGTGTGCACATTTGGGCAAAGTAAGTAGACCGCGCAGTGGGCATCTAAGGCATCATTAATCGCATTTTCTAAAGCAAGCCCAACCGTCACATCAATCATAGGTACATCAGTAAGATCTAAAATCATCGCTTCATAGTCACTAATGTGATTGTGCTGGCGAGCGATCGCTTTAGATACACTAAAAATCATCGGCCCTGAGAGATAAAAAAACAGCACCTTACCATTGGCTTGATCCAATAAAGCTCGTTCGCTATCAGTCAATGGCACATCGTTTTCATCAGCATCACTAATGGCTTTCACTTGGCGAGCTTGCTCGCGGCTCAAGCGTTCTATGATCAAAATATTTGAGATAAAAACGCCCAAGCCAACCGCAACAATCAAATCGACAAAGACAGTTAACAGCATCACGCCATACATGATGGCCATCCCCTGCACACTCACTTTATGCGCGCGTTGGATAAAGCTCCAATCAAGAATATTAAAACCAACATACACCGCAATCCCTGCCAATACAGCCATTGGAATCGGTTCGGTTAAGCCTCCCGCCACCAATACCACTAAGGCTAATACTAAGGCACGGACTACACCAGACAGAGGAGAACGCGCGCCGACCTGAATATTGGTCACCGTACCCATGGTTGCGCCTGCACCTGGCAACGCACCCAATAAGCCCGCGATCATATTAGCCAGCCCTTGCCCTCGCAGTTCTTTATCGGAATCATGCTCTTTACGCGTTAGAGAATCGCCAATTACCGCGGTGAGCAACGTATCAATGCAGCCGAGCGTACCGAGTACTAAAGCGTCAATCACCATGGTGGTGAACATCTCGGCATTGAAGGTTGGAATAACAAAAGAGGGTAAGCCAGCAGGGATCACACCAATACGGCGGATCTCTTCGCTATCAAATAACAGTACCGAAACAAGCGTCACGCCGACTAAAGCGACCAATTGAACGGGCACTTGTTTGCGATATTGAGCCGGGAGAAAAAATAAAATGCCTAAGGTTAACAAACCAAGAAAGAGCTCACTGAACTTCATCTGACTAATGATCTCGGGCAACGCGATTAACGTTCCCATCACTCCCCCTGCGGGGGCCGCCTGACCAAGCAGCGGTGACAACTGCAGGATAATCAAAATCACCCCAATTCCTGACATAAAGCCGGAGATCACGCTATAGGGCATTAAGGTGATGTATTTCCCGAGTTTTAAAGTGCCAAGTACAATCTGAAAAGCGCCTGCCATCATGACAACCGTGAAGCTAACTGCAAGCCCCGTTTCAGGATAACGCGCCACCATGCTGGTTAAAATGGCCGTCATAATGACCGTCATTGGCCCTGTGGGTTCAGAAATTAATGTAGATGAACCACCAAACAAGGCAGCAAACAGCCCCACCAATATTGCTCCCCAAAGCCCTGCTTCTGCACCCGCACCAGAGGCCACACCAAAAGCCAAGGCAAGTGGCAGTGAAATAATCGCGGTCGTGACGCCACCAAAGACGTCTCCTTTTAGGTCGATATCGGCAAAACGGCCTCTAAACACAATGCTTTTCCTCATACTCAAAATAGGTTGTCTCACTCTAACAAATCATCATTCTAATAATTAATCATTATTTTACATGTGATTGATTCTCTGTTGACTATACAAATAGCGATGGAAGCAGTTTAATTTTTTTACTAGGAAAACTCGTCAGATGAGTGAGTGTTTTGTCATTTTATAAGAGAACGGAATTGTAACATTGTGTATAGTCAGGCCTATTCTTGCGCATTACCATTGATGCGATTGAACTATTTTTAAGGGAAGTGAGATGCCAGAACTGAAACAGCTTTTTGAAAATAACTCACGTTGGTCTGAATCGATTAAGGCTGAACGTCCTGAGTACTTTGCAAAACTCGCTCGCGGGCAAGACCCAGATTTTCTATGGATTGGTTGTTCTGATAGCCGAGTTCCGGCCGAGCGTTTGACTGGGCTTTATTCTGGTGAGCTGTTTGTACACCGCAACGTTGCAAACCAAGTGATTCACACTGACCTTAACTGCCTTTCTGTGGTGCAGTACGCGGTTGACGTACTGAAGGTCAAGCACATCATCATCTGTGGACACTATGACTGCGGTGGCGTCAACGCAGCGATTGATAACCCACCGCTGGGCTTGATCAACAACTGGTTACTGCACGTGCGTGACTTATACCTTAAGCACCGTACCTACTTAGATGCAATGCCAGAACAAGATAAAGCCGACAAATTGTGCGAAATCAACGTTGCCGAGCAAGTGTATAATTTAGGTAACTCAACCGTACTGCAAAACGCATGGGAGCGCGGCCAAGATGTCGAGCTGCATGGCGTGGTCTACGGTATTGAAGATGGACGTTTGGAATACTTAGGCGTTCGCTGCGATTCACGTGAGCGAGTCAACGACACCTATCAAAAAGCGATGGAAAAAATTCTTAATGCGCAACATAACTTGCTGTGTCGATAACAGCGTGTTAATTGCCGTTAAAACTGATAGTTAAAAATACAGAATGCCCACTATTTAGTGGGCATTCTATTATCGCTGGCAAAATTACGCTTGCGGCACAACTTTACCAATGTAAGGTAGGTGACGATATTTTTGCGCGTAGTCGATACCTACGCCCACGACAAATTCATCTGGGATTTCAAAACCGATCCACTTGACCTCTACAGGTACTTCACGGCGTGAAGGTTTATCCAGTAAAGTACAGATGTGAATCGATTTAGGTTCACGCAAAGACAAAATTTCTTTTACTTTATTTAGTGTATTACCCGTATCAATAATGTCTTCTACCAGCAACACATCTTTACCTTTAATGTCATCATCCAGATCTTTCAGAATGCGCACATCACGTGAGCTTTGCATCGTGTTGCCATAACTTGACGCGGTCATAAAATCGACTTGATGAACTAAGTCGATCGCGCGAGCTAAGTCTGCCATGAAGACAAATGAGCCGCGCAACAAGCCCACCAGCACCAGATCTTCACTACCTTGGTAATGCTCTGTGATTTGTTTGCCTAATTCACGAATTCGTTCCTGAACCACTTGCTCAGAAATCATCACTTCAACTGTATGTTTCATACTGTTCTCTTTTCTGGTGATGCGACACGCTACGATCATCGCAGTTTAATGATGGCGTCGCGTAACTAGCTTGGCGCGTATAGTACCACTGCCACACAGGATAGTTAAATAATTAGCAAAACTCTGGATATGATGAAATAAAGCTCCTACGCTGCCGCAGACACGCTCACCACAAATACGCCACATCAATAAAAGATACAATAAAACACGTTGAATCCGATGGGATTTAACACGATCGCACAAAAAACAAACTCGAAACGTTGACCTCAACCATATGCAGCAGTACACTCATAAAGCTTTAAAGCAACTAACAAAATAATCATTAGAGCGAAAAGCTCAATTCAACAGTCATTGGCAAGGATTAACAACTCATGGAAACATCGATAGAAAAACGCCCCAGAACTCGCTTATCACCACAAAAACGCAAACTTCAACTGATGGAAATCGCCCTTGAAGTGTTTGCAACACGGGGAATAGGCCGAGGTGGCCACGCAGATATTGCTGAAATCGCCCAAGTTTCAGTCGCTACTGTCTTTAACTACTTTCCAACCCGAGAAGATTTAGTCGACGACGTACTCACTCATGTTGTACGTCAGTTTTCAAACTTCCTCGCAGATAATATTGATCTTGATTTGCATGCGAAAGATAACTTAACCAACATCACCACTAAGATGATTTCTCTTGTGATTGAAGATTGTCACTGGTTAAAAGTATGGTTTGAATGGAGCGCTTC
Organism: Vibrio anguillarum; assembly: GCF_001989995.2. GTDB lineage: Bacteria > Pseudomonadota > Gammaproteobacteria > Enterobacterales > Vibrionaceae > Vibrio > Vibrio anguillarum. The sequence continues at coordinate 36,305 of NZ_JAHGUP010000102.1, read as the reverse complement.
AACGCGCGAAGAAGTGTGGCCACTTTTTTTCTCCACCAACCGTACTAATCAACTTTTGGTACAAAATATGTTTATCAAAGCCATTGAACGTGGCGAAGTGTGCGATCGGCATGAACCAGAACATCTTGCTACGCTCTTTCTTGGTATCTTCTACTCACTATTTGTACAAGCAAATCGCATACAAGACGAAGCCAGCATGGGTGTACTCGTGAAAAGCTACCTCAGCATGCTCTGCATCTATAAAAAAGATCACTAGGCTTAACTTCCTAGTCTCTGAATTATGAGCATAAAAAACCGCTGAATTCAGCGGTTTTTTACTATGTTACGAACCGGCAATTTAACTAACCAGCAATTTAACGCATCAGCGTTGAAGTTACTTTTTCTTTTTCGCTTTTGCGTTTGGCAGATCAGTAATCGTGCCTTCAAATACTTCCGCAGCAAGGCCTACCGATTCATGTAACGTTGGGTGAGCATGAATCGTCAAAGCGATATCTTCTGCATCACAACCCATCTCGATAGCCAAACCGATTTCACCAAGCAGTTCGCCGCCGTTAGTACCAACAATAGCGCCACCAATCACGCGGTGAGTCTCTTTATCAAAGATAAGCTTAGTCATACCGTCAGCACAATCAGAAGCGATAGCACGGCCAGAAGCTGCCCATGGGAATGTCGCGACTTCGTAGTTAATGCCTTCGGCTTTGGCTTCTTTTTCAGTTTTACCAACCCAAGCCACTTCTGGCTCAGTGTACGCAATTGAAGGGATAACTTTAGGATCGAAGTAGTGCTTCTTACCAGAAATTACTTCTGCCGCTACGTGGCCTTCATGCACACCTTTGTGCGCCAACATTGGTTGACCAACGATATCACCGATCGCGAAGATATGAGGAACGTTAGTACGCATTTGCTTATCAACATTGATAAAGCCGCGCTCATCCACTTCAATACCTGCTTTTTCAGCATCCATCAGCTTACCGTTTGGTACACGGCCGATAGCAACAAGAACGGCATCATAACGCTCAGCTTGCGCTGGTGCTTTTTTGCCTTCCATTGAAACGTAGATACCATCTTCTTTTGCTTCAACAGCGGTTACTTTGGTTTCAAGCATCAGGTTAAATTTGTCTTTGATACGTTTGGTGTAGACTTTAACCATGTCTTTATCCGCCGCTGGGATAAGTTGGTCAAACATCTCAACCACATCAATCTTAGAACCTAGCGAGTGGTAAACCGTCGCCATTTCTAGACCGATGATACCACCACCCATGATCAACAGTTTTCCAGGAACTTCTTTCAGTTCAAGAGCATCCGTTGAATCCCAAATGCGTGGGTCTTCATGAGGAATGAATGGCAGTTTAATTGGACGAGAACCAGCTGCAACGATGGCGTTATCAAAGTTAACCACGGTTTTACCGTCTTCACCTTCAACTTCAATGGCGTTAGGGCCAGTAAATTTGCCGAAACCGTTCACGACCGTCACTTTGCGCATCTTCGCCATGCCGCCAAGACCGCCCGTTAACTGGTTGATAACTTTTTCTTTCCAAAGGCGGATTTTATCGATGTCCGTTTGTGGTTCACCAAACACAATACCGTGCTGGGCCAATGCTTTCGCTTCTTCGATAACTTTTGCAACGTGCAGCAACGCTTTTGATGGGATACAACCCACGTTCAAACACACACCGCCAAGGGTGCTGTAGCGTTCAACAAGTACTGTTTCAAGACCTAAGTCTGCACAGCGGAATGCAGCGGAGTAACCAGCAGGACCGGCACCAAGTACGACGACTTGGGCTTTGATTTCTTTGCTCATTTTGACCTCTTGTAGTCATTATCCCTAACAGGCTGAGTGGATGTTCTCGTTGTTTTTAGTGTTTAATCCAATGAATTAAACCCATGACTGAGCCAATTACTTAAAACAAATGAATTAAAACGAATTATTTTCAGACCGCAACAGTTTACAGAGATGTTAATGGTGTGAAAAGTAAATCCATTTAGCCTGTGAGCTAGACGACAATTCGATTAAGAAAAAACCCTTCGTAATCCAATTGTTCAATTATTCGTGTTAACAAGGGCGGCTTTAACGGCCGCCCTCTCTTTCACTAAACTTGGCTTACAGAACCAGACGACGAATGTCTGATAGCGCGCCATTTAGGAATGTGATGAAACGCGCACCTTCCGCACCATCAATCACACGGTGATCGTATGACAGTGATAGTGGCAGTTGTAGGCGTGGTTCGAACTCTTTACCGTTCCACACTGGCTTAAACTCAGACTTAGATACCCCAAGAATACCGACTTCTGGCGCGTTAACGATAGGCGTAAACGCTGTACCGCCGATACCACCTAAGCTAGAGATAGTGAAACAGCCACCTTGCATGTCTGCAGCGGTCAGTTTACCTGCACGGGCTTTCTTCGATACTTCAGCCAGCTCTCTTGATAGCTCATAAATACCTTTTTTGTTCACATCTTTGAAGACAGGAACAACAAGACCATTTGGCGTATCAACAGCAATACCCACGTTCACGTACTTCTTCAGAATCAAGCTTTCGCCATCTTCAGAAAGTGAAGAGTTAAACGATGGGAATGCTTCTAGTGCTTTCGCTACCGCTTTCATGATGAACACCAGTGGGGTGATCTTCATGCCTGTGTCGTTCTTCGCTTCAATCGCATTTTGCTCTTTACGGAAGTTCTCAAGCTCGGTGATATCCGCATTATCCCATTGGGTAACGTGTGGGATCATCACCCAGTTACGATGCAAGTTAGCACCAGAGATCTTCTTAATACGTGAAAGCGGTTTTACTTCTGTGTCACCAAACTTGCTGAAGTCCACTTTTGGCCAAGGTAGCAAGCCAAGCGCGGCGCCATCACCTTTACCAGAAGCCACTGCGGCAGAACCCGATTCAAGACGCTTCAGCGCTTCTTTCACGTAGTTTTGCACGTCTTCTTTTAGGATGCGGCTCTTACGGCCAGAACCTTTGACTTTCGCTAGGTTAACACCAAATTCACGCGCAATACGGCGTACAACCGGTGATGCGTGAGAGTACTCATTGTTCTCTTCAAACTCGGCAGGTGCTGCCACCGCTGATTTTACCGCTTCCGCTTTTGGCGCTGATGCGGCTGGAGCCGCTGCTTGCGCAGGGGCCGCTACGGCAACGGGCGCTGCACCGGCAACTTCAAACACCATGATAAGAGAGCCTGTTGACACTTTATCGCCAGCTGCAACTTTGATTTCTTTCACAACACCAGCAAACGGCGCAGGAACTTCCATTGATGCTTTATCGCCTTCAACGGTGATAAGAGACTGCTCTTCACTCACGGTATCGCCAACCGCCACCATGATTTCCGTCACTTCGACTTCATCACCACCGATATCCGGTACGTGGATCTCTTTTGCTGCCGAAGCGGCTGGTGCTGCAGCTACAGGTGCTGCCACTTGAGCAGAGGCTGCCGCCGGAGCAGAACCCGCCACTTCAAAGATCATCACCAGTGAGCCTGTCGATACTTTATCGCCAGCGGCCACTTTGATCTCTTTCAGTACACCAGCAAATGGAGCAGGTACTTCCATTGAGGCTTTGTCACCTTCAACCGTCAGTAGAGATTGCTCTTCTGCGATTGAATCGCCGACTGCGACCATGATTTCAGTGACTTCCACTTCATCACCGCCGATATCTGGCACGTGAACTTCTTTAAGCTCAGCGACAGCCGCGGCAGCAGGAGCCGCAACTGGTGCAGCTTCCACTGCTGGAGCTGCGACCGCTGCGCCTTCTGCTTCAAAAATCATGATAAGTGAACCGGTCGATACTTTATCGCCAGCGACTACTTTGATTTCTTTTACAATACCCGCTTGAGAAGCCGGTACTTCCATAGAAGCCTTATCACCTTCTACAGTAATAAGAGATTGCTCTTCTTCAACCTTGTCGCCAACGCTGACAAGAATCTCAGTAACTTCAACCTCATCCGCACCAATATCCGGTACATTAATTTCGATTGCCATTATTCTTTCCTACCTTAATTAAGCGTATAGCGGGTTTGTTTTTTCAGTATCGATGTTGAATTTCTTAATCGCTTCAACCACAACTGATTTCTCAACATCACCACGTTTCGCTAGTTCGCTTAGCGCGGCAACCACCACGTAACCTGCGTTCACTTCGAAGTGACGACGTAGGTTTTCACGGCTATCAGAACGACCAAAACCATCAGTACCTAGTACTTTGTATGATTCAGCCGGGATAAACGCACGTGCTTGCTCAGCGTAGTTCTTCATGTAGTCAGTTGCTGCGATGGCAGGCTCGCTGCCCATTACCGTTTGAATGTAAGGTACTTGCGGCTGCGCTTCAGGGTGAAGCATGTTGTAACGCTCACATGCTTGGCCATCACGAGTCACTTCATTGAATGATGTTACTGAGTAAACATCTGAAGCCACGCCGTACTCATCACTTAAGATTTGAGCCGCTTTGCGTACTTCGTTCATGATCGTACCTGAGCTCATTAACTGAACTTTACCTTTAGAGCCAGTCGTTCCTTGTGGAGCGTAGCTTTCTAATTTGTAGATACCTTTACGAATACCTTCTTCAGCGCCTTGTGGCATTTCAGGCATTGCGTAGTTCTCGTTCATCAGCGTTAGGTAGTAGAACACGTTCTCTTGATCGCCATACATGCGGCGAATACCGTCTTGCATGATGACTGCAACTTCGTAAGCAAATGTTGGATCGTAAGAAAGACAGTTAGGAACCGTTGCCGCCAATATGTGCGAGTGACCATCTTCGTGCTGTAGACCTTCACCGTTCAGCGTCGTACGACCAGCGGTAGCGCCCAATAGGAAACCACGTGCTTGTTGGTCACCTGCCATCCATGCCATGTCGCCAACGCGTTGGAAACCAAACATAGAGTAGTAGATGTAGAACGGAATCATTGGCAGATCGTTTGTCGAGTATGAAGTTGCAGCAGCAACCCATGAAGACATAGCACCCAGCTCGTTGATCCCTTCTTGCAGTACCTGACCTGAAGTCGCTTCTTTATAGTAAGAAACGATGTCGCGGTCTTGAGGAGTGTAGTTCTGACCGTGTGGGTTATAGATACCGATTTGACGGAACAGACCTTCCATACCGAAAGTACGTGCTTCATCTGCAATGATTGGCACAATATTTTTACCAATGCTCTTATCTTTGAGCAAAATGTTCAACGCACGGACAAACGCCATTGTGGTTGAGATTTCACGTTTTTGCTCTTCAAGCAGAGGCTTGAACTCTTCAACCGCTGGAATCACAAGTTCTTGAGTGAACTTAGGCAAGCGTTGAGGTGTGTAACCTTTTAGCGCTTTACGGCGAGCGTGTAAGTATTCGTGCTCTTTCGAGCCTTCTGCCAATGTTAGGTATGGCAACTCTTTCACAGCTTCATCTGTTAGAAGATCTTGTAGACCAAGACGATCACGCAGTTGCAGCACGTGAGTCATGTCCATTTTCTTCACTTGGTGAGCGATGTTCTTACCTTCTGCCGCTTCACCCATGCCGTAACCTTTAACGGTCTTCGCCAGAATCACGGTTGGCTTGCCTTTCGTGTCTTGAGCATTAGTAAAGGCTGCGTACAGTTTAGAAGACTCGTGACCACCACGCTTGAGCGCGAAAATTTGATCGTCAGTCATATCAGCAACAAGCGCCGCTGTTTCTGGGTATTTACCAAAGAAGTGTTTACGCACGTAAGCACCATCTTTCGCTTTAAATGTTTGGTAGTCACCATCGATGGTTTCGTTCATCAACTGAAGCAGCTTACCTGTGGTGTCTTTCGCCAGTAGAGAATCCCAGTTGTTACCCCAAATCACTTTAACAACGTTCCAACCTGCACCTTTAAATAGGCCTTCAAGTTCTTGGATGATCTTACCGTTACCCATGACCGGGCCGTCTAGACGTTGCAAGTTACAGTTGATAAGGAAACATAGGTTATCAAGCTTCTCACGAGCGGCGAATGAAATCGCACCGCGTGATTCTGGCTCATCCATCTCGCCATCACCTAGGAACGCGTATACACGCTGTTCAGAAGTGTCTTTCATACCACGACCATCAAGATATTTGAGGAAACGCGCTTGATAGATTGCAGAAATTGGCCCCAGACCCATAGATACGGTCGGGAATTGCCAGAATTCAGGCATCAATTTCGGGTGTGGGTAGGAAGGAATACCTTTGCCATCCACTTCTTGGCGGAAGTTGTCAAGTTGCTCAGCCGTTAGGCGGCCTTCAACGAACGCACGTGCGTAGATCCCTGGAGAGATGTGACCTTGATAATAAACCAAGTCACCGCCATCTTTTTCATTAGGCGCACGGAAGAAGTGGTTAAAACATGTTTCGTAGAACGAAGCAGAAGACTGGAATGACGCCATGTGGCCGCCAAGATCGAGGTCTTTTTTCGATGCACGTAGAACGATCATAATCGCGTTCCAACGGATGATTGAGCGAATGCGACGCTCAAGCGTTGTGTCACCTGGGTATGCTGGTTCTTGCGCAGCTGGAATGGTGTTGATGTAGTTCGTGGTAATACCGGTTGGCATATCAACACCGTCTAGACGTGCTTTATCTAGAATTTGCTCAAGTAAGAACTGAGCGCGTTCTACACCTTCTTCACGTACAACTGACTCAAGGGCGGCTAGCCATTCCTGAGTTTCCAGTGCATCTACGTCATGCTTCATGTCAGACATGGCGATCTATCCTTCTATTGGTTGGATCTATAAAACAAGCAATTCGTCGTAGGTTACGACTCATTACCCTGCTGAATTCGGCGCAACGAACGCTCACGACGAGACTCTTCTTTGGTCAAATCCAACAATGTTTCTTCGATATAAGCTAAGTGAGAATGGGACATTTCGCGCGCCTTTTCCGGCTGACCAGAAACGATCGCATCCACGATATTAGCTCGGTGTCTACTTACTTTCTCCACCACTTCATGGCGGCGGTGTAATAGTTTTAAATTCTGTAGAACATTTTGCTCAAGCAAAGGAGCGAGGCTGCGAACAATATGCAAAAGCACCACGTTGTGGGCCGCTTCAGTGAGAGCGACTAAAAACGCGACCACCGCAGACGCCTCTGCTTCGACCTCTTTTTTCGCTTGTTGTTCACCAATTCTCGCCAAACAGGCTTGAATGCGAGCAAAATCTTCCTCAGTACCACGCAATGCTGCGAAATAAGCTGAAATACCTTCCATCGCGTGGCGCGATTCCAATAGATCGAGCTGGGTTTCAGAGTGGCTAGACAATAAATTTAGCAGAGGATCAGAAAAACTCTGCCAAATGTTCTCACTGACAAACGTACCTCCACCTTGACGGCGGGTTAATAAACGCTTGGCTTCGAGGCGTTGAATGGCTTCACGAATGGATGGACGAGACACCTCGAACTGTTTTGCCAGTTCTCGTTCTGGAGGAAATTGTTGCCCCGGAGAGAGTGTTCCTTCCACTATCAGCCTTTCTAACTCCTGTTCAATTACATCAGAGAGTTTTGGCTGACGAATCCTTTGATAAGCCATAATTTATTATTCTTCTACTCTTTGCAGTCAATTGGTAATACCAATTTCAAGTTGGTGCAGAAATTAACATAATTAAAACGTAGCTGTCCAGCCAAAAGTTGACCTAAATCATAGAACAGCCCACGCTTAAACACCTTGATAACAATAGTCGATTAAAACAGCAATATTATTGGTCAGACCAATTACAAAATGAATACAGATGGGGAAATGATGGGCTAGAAATGGGGAAACATTCTTTGATATCTACCCTTTCAAGAGGAAACATTCTTTGGCTCCTCCCCCTTCTAGGGGGAGGGAATGTAAGAGCAAACATTGGTTGGGACCTCCCCTTTCTAGGGGAGGGAGATCATGTCACGCATCGAAGGAAGAGAAATATCAAGCCGTTACTTCGCTTCGAGGTGATCAATCATCAATTGCAATGACTGATTGCCGCGAAACTCATTAATATCAAGCTTATACGCAAGACGCACCGTTTTCACCGACGCATCTGGCCAGCGTCTTAAATCGACATTAAAAGCGATACCATCGATCATAATGTTGGTTGGGTGGCCTTTAAATAACGGCTCAAGCATCAGTTTCAAATGCTTTTCTCCCACCAGCTTTTGGTGCAATAGTTTGAACTCACCGTCAAAGAGAGGCTCAGGAAACGCCTGCCCCCACGGACCACCGGAACGCAAGGTTTCAGCGGTGTGCATCGAGAACTCTTCAGGTGTTAACTCTCCATCGGATAAAATCACGCCCTTGAGCGCGCTTTCATCTAACTCGCGACGTACAGCTTGATCAAACAGCTCAGCAAAACGCTCAAACTCTTTTTCGGCAATAGTTAGACCTGCCGCCATCGCGTGACCGCCAAATTTGGCGATTAAACCGGGGTTTTGTGTATCAATGCGATCCAGCACATCGCGCATGTGTAACCCAGCAACAGAGCGGCATGACCCTTTGATACTGCCATCGCCACCATCGGCAAACGCAATCACAGGGCGATGATATTTATCTTTAATACGTGAGGCTAAAATACCAATTACACCTTGGTGCCAATCGCGTTGAAACAGCACTAAACCGTGCGGCAATTCGCTATTTTCACTCAGTTGTAAGCGCTCACAAAAAGCCAGCGCCTCTTGCTTCATCCCCTCTTCAATCTCTTTACGAGTTTGGTTAAGGCCATCCAGCTCACTGGCCATTCTACGCGCAGCGTGAATGTCATTGCACATTAGCAGCTCAACGCCAAATGACATATCATCCAAGCGCCCTGCCGCATTGATGCGTGGCCCTAACGCAAAGCCAAAATCCGAGGCAACTAAACGCCTCGCGTCACGTTTAGCAACCTCAATCAAAGCTTGAATACCCGGCCTTGCATGCCCGGCGCGAATGCGTTGCAAACCTTGATGCACTAAAATGCGGTTGTTTTCATCGAGCGGCACAACATCAGCGACAGTACCCAGTGCGACTAAGTCAATCAGCTCCATCAACTTGGGTTCACTCATGCCTTGTCGAGTAAACCAGCCGTTTTTTCGCATATGCACGCACAGCGCCATCATCAAATAGAAAGCCACCCCTACGCCGGCTAATGCCTTCGAGGGAAACGGGCAGTTAGCCAAATTGGGATTCACCATCGCATCAACCTCTGGCAACTCGTGTCCCGGTAAATGGTGATCGGTCACCAAGACGGTCAGCCCTTGCTGCTTGGCATAACGCACCCCGTCGATAGAGGAGACGCCGTTATCGACCGTCATGATCATCTGCGCGCCAAGCTCAATTGCTTGATCGACCACTTCAGGGCTTAAGCCATAACCATCTTCAAAACGGTTAGGCACGAGATAGTCCACATTGTGCGATCCCAACATTCGCAACGCCAAAACAGATAAGGCGCAACTGGTTGCGCCATCAGCATCAAAATCCCCGACGACTATGATACGCTGCTGATGCTCGATGGCGTGAAAAAGTAGTTGTACCGCTTGCTCTATGCCACCTAATTGTTGGTAGGAATGCAGTGCTTTCGCAGCCTTGTCGAGTTGTTCAAGGTCCGTGATACCACGGTTGATATAGATACGTTTAAGCAGTGTAGGAATCGTGTCAGGGAGTTGCGAAAGATCGGGGGCTGGTCTTTGTTTTATTTCAATCATAAATCAGCGGGCTCAAGAACACTCAAGCCCGACTCCTAAAGTTATTGAATCTGCTGAAGGCGTTGCAACAATTGCTCTGGTGGTAAATAACCGCCAACCATTTCGCCATTCGGTAGGAAAATCGCAGGCGTGCCGTTGATGCCTAACTCACGCCCGAGCTGATAGTGCTTGGTAATCAACTGCTTAGCTTGTTGGATGTTCTGCCCTGCTTCTGGCAACTTATGATTGGTTTTTGCCTCATTCATCGCTGCCATTTTATCATCTGCATTCCAGATAGCGGCCATCTGATCAGCTACCTGCCCCGTAACGCCTTGACGCGGGTAAGCCATGTAGCGCACGGTGATCCCTAGGTCGTTATACCCTTTCATTTGACTATGCAGGCGAGTGCAATAACCACAGGTAATATCAGTAAAAACAGTCACCACGTATTTTTCATTGGCGGCTTTGTATTCGATCATACTCGATTCAAACTGCGCGATCTTCGCCGCATTAACGGGCGCTTGGCGTTTGGCTAACACATCGACATAACCACCATTCTTATCTAATTCATACAAGGTTCCGGCGATAAAATGGCTCGCGTCAGGCGCAGAAAACAGCACGCCACCGGAAGTTTGCACTTCAATCACTCCCGGAATATCAGAGGCTTGAACACTCAGCACTTCCAATCCGAGTTTAGAAAAACGTTGTTCAAAAACCGTTTTATCAAGCGCAGCTGCTTGCACAGCCGTTGACGTCACTTGCTCTGTGGTTTCAGCGTTACACGCCACAGCAAAAAGTGGCAATGTAAGAAGAGTCAGTTGGCGTAATACGCTCATTAAATTCACCTTTTCAAGCCCTTGGATGGTGCTCGCTATGTAATTGTTTAAGTCGCTCAGTCGCAACATGAGTATAAATTTGCGTGGTCGATAAGTCACTATGACCGAGCAGCATTTGCACTACACGCAAATCGGCACCGTAATTGAGTAGATGCGTGGCAAAAGCATGCCTTAATACGTGTGGAGAGAGTTTTTCCACATCGATTTGTGCGATCACTGCGTAGTGTTTAATTCGGTGCCAAAAGGTTTGACGAGTCATCTGCCTTGCGCGTCGGCTAGGGAAAACCACATCCGACGTTTGTTCGCCCAGCAGAGTAGACCGCCCTTGTTCAAGAAAAGTTTCAATCCAATCAACGGCATTTTCGCCCATCGGTACAAGACGCTCTTTGCCACCTTTACCAATCACTCTTACTACGCCTTGACGTAAACTGATATTTTCCATGGTCAGTGAAACCAATTCGGTCACCCGTAGCCCTGTTGCATACAAGAGTTCCAACATCGCTCTGTCACGTAATTCTAGAGGATTATTGGTATCGGGAGCATTCAATAGATCTTCCACTTGCTGCTCAGATAAATCTTTAGGCAAACGCTGTGGCAATTTAGGGCTAATTAAGAGTGCGCTCGGATCATCGCCGCGGAGTTTCTCACGGTGCAGATATTGAAATAAACGACGAATCGCCGACAACATACGCGCCCGCGAGGTTTGCTTATAGTCTTGATCAGCGAGCCACGCTTGGTACTGCTGCAAACCAGTGACACTAATAAAATCGAGGCGATAATTATTGTGCTGCATCCATTGCAACAATTTCGTCAGATCATTGCGATACGATGAGAGCGTGTTTTCAGCTAAACCACGCTCCATCCACATCGCATCTAAAAACTGTTCCACAACCCCTTGATCAGGAGAAATATATTCAGACACATCAAACCTCTGTGGTGAAAATCGAGTTGCTCAGGTTATGTGAGCCACTGATTTAATACCATAAAAAAACATCATCGGCAGGATAATCGCTGCAAAGCGCGTCATTTTATGGTTAGAATTCACTATTCTTGATTTAAAACGAACACAAAATTATGAAGATCGGTCTTTTTTACGGCTCAACAACTTGTTATACCGAAATGGCAGCAGAGAAGATCCGTGCGCTCATCGGTGAGGATTTGGTGGATATTCACAATGTGAAAGAAACGCCACTCTCTTTGATGAGCAACTATGATCTTTTAATACTGGGCATCTCAACTTGGGACTTTGGCGAAATCCAAGAAGATTGGAGCGCAATATGGGATCAAATCGGTGGCGTGTCGCTAAACGGCAAGTACGTCGCATTGTTCGGCTTAGGCGATCAAGAAGGTTATGGCGAATGGTACCTCGATGCGATGGGGATGCTGCATGATGAACTAAAACAAATTGGCGCTCAATTGATTGGCTACTGGCCCAACCAAGGCTACCATTTTGAAGCGTCAAAAGCCTTAACGGCAGATGGCCGCCACTTTGTTGGCCTCGCACTCGATGAAGATTCGCAATACGAGCAAAGCGACGAACGCATTCAATGCTGGGTTGAGCAAATTTTAGTGGAATATCACGATTCGATTTAATTTGTTGTTAGTCATTTGCTGCCAACAAGGCTCGATAGCAACGCCAATCAAACACCAAACCGGGGTCAGTTTTGCGTAGTGGTGCAATGTATTGATGCCCGGTAATGCGTTGATTGGTGATGAGCGGATAACGCCGCTGCAATGCACACGTCAAAGTCGCTAAGGCTTGATATTGCGCAGGTGTATAAGCCGTCTCATCGCTCCCTTCCAATTCAATCCCAATCGAATAATCATTGCATTTTGCACGGCCAGCGAAGCTTGACTGGCCCGCATGCCAAGCTCTGGCATTAAATGGCACAAATTGCACTACTTCTCCCTCTCGCCGAATGAGGCAGTGAGCCGAGACGCGCATCTGGTGGATGGTTTGAAAAAAAGGGTGTTGATTCGGGTCAAGCGTGCCAGTGAAAAACTGCTCAATATATGGGCCGCCGAACTGGCCCGGAGGCAAGCTGATATTATGTACCACCAGCAATGAAATATCTTGCGCATCGCTTCGCTGATCATAAAACGGCGATGGCACTCGACGTGCGCTTTGATACCAACCCTTTTTATCGATCATCAGTTGACCCCTTACACTCAAACAAAAATGAACCTTAGCCAGAGGAAATGCGAGATTAGTGGCTGAATTTGAGTAAAACTCAGCGTATCATTCTCACTCTGTTCAACACCATATTAGATTTGCGATGAAAAATACACACAACAGCCGACAACGCCTTGATTATCTGAAACAGCAACTCCCATTGGAAATTACTCGTGCCGTTAGCGATGCACTCAGAGAAGATCTCGGTGGCAGCTTGGATGCGACTGCTGATATCACCGCAAACCTTATTCCAGCGGATGCGCGTAATACCGCGACTCTCATCACCCGTGAACATGGCGTATTTTGTGGCCAAGCATGGGCAGAGGAAGTCTTCAAACAACTTGGTGGTGAAGTGAAAATTGACTGGCATGTCCAAGATGGTGATCAAGTTAAGCCAAACCAAATTTTGTGCACTCTTGAAGGTCCAGCTCGCGCGCTGCTGACTGGTGAACGCAATGCGATGAACTTCATTCAAACCTTGTCAGGTTGCGCCAGCATTACTGCTCAGTATGCCAAACAGCTAGAAGGCACCGAATGCCGACTACTTGATACACGCAAAACTATCCCTGGCCTGCGCAGCGCACTGAAATATGCTGTCGCGTGTGGCGGCGGCTTTAACCATCGTATTGGCGTGTTTGATGCTTATTTAATTAAAGAAAATCATATCATTGCTTGTGGCGGTATTACCCAAGCCATCAGCACCGCTAAACAGCTCAACCCCGGTAAACCTGTCGAAGTCGAAACCGAAAGCTTGCAAGAGTTAGAAGAGGCGATTCAAGCGGGCGCTGACATCATTATGCTGGATAATTTTAGTATTGAGATGATGCGCGAAGCGGTAGCAATTAACGCAGGCCGCGCAGCTTTAGAAAATTCTGGTAACGTCACATTAGAAACCATTGGCGATTACGCGCGAACCGGTGTCGATTACATCTCAGTCGGCGCGCTGACTAAGCACATTAAAGCACTCGATCTCTCAATGCGCTTTCAGTAATTAATTACATCAATTATTGGAATAAAGATCAAAAATTTCAAATAGTTAAGGAAGCCAGACGAGCTTCCTTTTTTATTGCTTGCGTATCAAAAGCAAGACGGCATTTTTAAGTCAGTCGTATTTTAGTGATTGATATATGCAACTAAACAGGTAAAAAATCCAAATCACTCGCGCACTGCTCTTTATCTCATTCACACCAACCCACAAGCTTCTTATGCTCTGCCCATCCTTATGCGTTCAAACGGAGCAAATCAAATAATGAACACAAATAAGACAACGAAACAAAGTGGTTTTACCTTAATTGAATTGATGATTGTTGTAGCAGTAATCGGTGTATTAGCTGCGATTGCAGTGCCTCAATACCAAAATTACGTAAAAAAATCATCTGTAGCGGTCGGTTTGGCAAATATCACGGCATTAAAAACAAATGTTGAAGATTTTATTGCAACTGAAGGCAGCTTCCCTACCACTACTGCTGGGACAGCAACAGGATTTACTAGATTAGGAACCGTTGAAGATATGGGCGATGGGAAAGTATTGGTCACTCCAACGTCTGCCGGCTCATTAACTGGCACAATTAAATATACCTTTGAGGCTGGTGTGGCAAATACTCACAAAGTCAGATTAATTCGAGACGCAAATGGCCTGTGGACATGTGACACGACAGCCCTAAGTGAATTTTCTCCAAAAGGTTGTACCTCAGGTGCGACAATTCCATAAATGCTAACCAACCTACCTGCGATTCTGCGTCAGGCTCAGATATTGAGCCCGACGCAAGAACACGCAGTTATTGAACATATCAAAGCGTCTGGTGCGAGTGTGCCAGAAGCTTTGCTCGCTTTGGATTTTTTCCATCCTCATGATCTGACTGAGCAGTTAAGTACCCTTTTCGGCCTACCGGACACCGACTTAACCCGCTACGACTACCCACAGCTCTGCCAACAGCTTGGTTTGCGTGATCTCATCACCCGTTACCAAGCACTGCCGATTGCCAATAATGGCCAAACCCTGACCATCGCGGTTTCCGACCCGACCCATTTACAAGTGGAAGATGATTTTCGCTTCGCGACAGGCTTACAAGTTGAACTGGTTTTAGCCGACTACAAAGCGCTGCAAGCAGCCATCCGGCGCTTGTATGGCCGAACAATTCAAGGATCCTCTCCTTCAGGGAAAGAGATCAGCCAAGATGAACTGGCGAACTTAGTTAAGCTGTCTGATGATGAGATTCAATCGATTGAAGACCTCAGCCAAGATGACGCCCCAGTCAGTCGCTTTATTAACCAAATTCTGCTTGATGCGGTGCGTAAAGGCGCATCCGATATCCATTTCGAACCGTACGAAGCGCTTTACCGAGTACGATTGCGCTGTGATGGTATTTTGCTGGAAACGCAGCGTCCCTCAAGCAACTTAAGTCGCCGGCTTGCCGCGCGGCTTAAAATTTTATCCAAACTCGATATTGCCGAGCGGCGCTTACCACAAGATGGACGAATTAAACTGCGGTTGAATCAAGACACCGCCATCGATATGCGCGTTTCCAGCCTCCCTACTTTATGGGGTGAAAAAATCGTACTGCGCCTACTTGATAGCAGTGCTGCTAACTTAGATATCGACAAGTTGGGTTATAACGACCAGCAAAAACAACTCTACTTAGCTGCGCTGAAAAAACCACAAGGGATGATTTTAATGACGGGCCCGACGGGTAGCGGAAAAACCGTCTCGCTCTATACGGGGCTACGCATTTTAAATACTGCTGAAGTGAACATTTCCACCGCTGAAGATCCGGTTGAAATTAACTTATCCGGTATCAACCAAGTTCAAGTGCAGCCAAAAATTGGCTTTGGCTTTGCGCAAGCATTACGCTCCTTCTTACGGCAAGATCCCGACATTGTAATGGTTGGCGAAATCCGCGATTTAGAAACTGCCGAAATCGCCGTGAAAGCGGCACAAACCGGGCATTTAGTTCTTTCTACCTTGCATACTAACTCCGCCGCCGAAACGGTAATTCGCTTGAGTAATATGGGAATTGAAGCGTTTAACTTAGCCTCTTCACTCAGTTTAATTATTGCCCAGCGTTTAGCTCGTCGCCTTTGTCGGCACTGCAAAATTGCCGTCGTGCCCTCAATGCAGTTGCAGCAACATTTTCAGCTGCTAGCGACAGAAACCATTTATGAAGCGAACCCGCATGGTTGCAACGAATGCACAGGGGGCTATTCAGGTCGAGTCGGCATTTATGAAGTGATGGCGTTTAACCCACAGCTGGCCGAAGCGATTATGCAAAAAGCAAGCATTCATCAAATAGAGCAGATCGCGAAAGCCAACGGAATGCAGACACTACAAGAATCAGGCATTGAAAAGCTCAAAAACGGCGTAACCAGCTTCAAAGAGCTGCAACGCGTGCTCTATTTCTAACGCTTTGATCCCTCTTAGCTAGCCATTGGGTGACTCTATTGTATGAACACAAAAATCAAATCAGAACTCAAAAATTATCGTTGGAAAGGCATCAATAGTTCGGGCAAAAAAGTATCTGGCCAAACTCTCGCTTTAACCGAACTGGAAGTGCGTGACAAACTTAAAGAACAGCACATTCAAATCAAAAAAATCAAAAAAGGGGGCGTCTCTTTTATCACCCGCTTGACTCATCGCGTGAAGGCCAGAGACATCACCATTCTGACACGCCAATTGGCGACCATGCTGACCACGGGCGTGCCCATCGTGCAAGCCTTAAAACTGGTCGGAGATAACCATCGCAAAGCCGAAATGAAATCCATTTTGTCGCAAGTCACCAAAGGGGTTGAAGCCGGAACGCCAATTTCCAAAGCGATGCGTACCGCCAGCACCCATTTCGATACCTTGTATATTGATCTCATTCACACAGGTGAACAGTCAGGTAACTTGGCTGAAGTGTTTGAGCGGCTAGCGACTTATCGAGAAAAAAGTGAACAACTGCGCGCTAAAGTCATTAAAGCACTCATCTACCCAACCATGGTGGTGTTGGTCGCGTTAGGTGTTTCTTACTTAATGCTTACTATGGTGATCCCTGAGTTTGAAAGCATGTTCAAAGGATTCGGAGCCGAATTACCTTGGTTTACACAGCAAGTATTGAAACTCTCTCATTGGGTGCAAAGTTACAGTTTGTGGGTAATCATCATCATAATCCTCACCACAATTGCCGTGAAAGCAGTACGGCAAAAATCTTTTTTAATACGCTTAAAAACCAGCCGATTAGGATTAAAGTTTCCCATTCTTGGCGGGGTGATAGGCAAAGCCTCTATTGCTAAATTCAGTCGCACACTCGCCACCAGTTTTAGTGCAGGCATTCCGATTTTAGCCAGCTTAAAAACCACCGCTAAAACCGCTGGCAATGTCCATTTTGAGACGGCGATTAATGAGGTCTATCGTGATACGGCAGCCGGTATGCCAATGTATATTGCGATGCGTAATACCGAAGCCTTTCCTGAAATGGTGCTGCAAATGGTGATGATTGGTGAAGAATCAGGCCGATTGGATGACATGCTCAATAAAGTCGCCACCATTTACGAATTTGAAGTCGATAATACCGTCGATAACTTAGGCAAAATTCTCGAACCATTGATCATTGTCTTTTTGGGTACGGTGGTCGGCGGTTTAGTGGTGGCAATGTACTTGCCCATCTTTAACTTAATGAGTGTATTAGGATAGTATTAGCACTGCTAATCTTTTACTTATCGAGTCTGTGCATGGAAGTTTTTATTTATTACCCTTGGCTCTTTCCACTTTTTGCAGCGTTGTTTGGCTTAATCGTGGGGAGTTTTCTCAATGTGGTCATTTATCGTCTACCCAAAATCATGGAGCGAGAATGGCGACAAGAGTGCGCTGACTGCTTTCCCGAATATCACATTGCGCCACCGGAAGGGCAACTCACGCTCAGTCTCCCCCGTTCTAGCTGCCCACACTGTGATACGCCAATCCGTATTATTGACAATATTCCGCTACTCAGTTGGCTCTTTTTAAAAGGGAAATGTTCCCGTTGCCAAGGTCCGATCAGTGCACGCTATCCTTTGATTGAACTGCTCACCGCCAGTATGAGCTTTGTCGTGGCTAGCCACTTCGGTTTTAGTTATTTTTCACTAGCGCTATTGTTTTTCACTTTTGTGCTCATCGCGGCGACGTTTATCGATTTCGATACCATGCTGTTACCCGACAAGCTGACACTGCCACTACTGTGGGCGGGCCTCAGCTTATCATTGATGCACATTAGCCCAGTCAGTTTGCAAGATGCGGTGATCGGCGCCATTGCTGGCTATCTGAGCTTATGGTCGGTCTATTGGCTGTTTAAACTCGTCACAGGCAAAGAAGGAATGGGTTATGGCGATTTCAAACTGCTGGCTGCTCTCGGCGCTTGGTTGGGCTGGCAATATCTGCCCATCATCATTCTCATGTCATCTGTGGTTGGCATTGTCTTTGGCCTAATTCAATTGCGCTTGCAAAAAAAAGGGATCGACAAAGCCTTTCCTTTTGGCCCCTATCTCGCCATTGCTGGCTGGCTAACCTTGTTGTGGGGTAACGATATTATGAGTTGGTATTTAGGTTCAATTATGGGGTTATCGTCATGGGGTTAGTGGTGGGTTTAACCGGCGGGATTGCCAGCGGAAAAAGCACCGTTGCTCATTTATTTCAGCAGCATTTCTCGATAGATGTCGTGGATGCTGACATCATCGCTCGAGAAGTCGTCGAACCCGGTAGTGAAGGATTAACGACGATTTGCGCGCACTTTGGCCTATCCATATTAAAGCCCGATGGACAATTGGATCGCGCCGCGTTAAGAGAAAAGATCTTTGCTGATGAACAAGAAAAGGCTTGGCTTAATCAGCTTCTTCACCCAATGATCCGTGCAAAAATGATTGCTGATTTAGCAAAAACCACCTCGCCTTATGCTTTATTGGTTGTGCCATTATTGATAGAAAATAACCTACAAACCTTAGTCGATCGCATCTTAGTGGTTGATGTTGATCTAAAAACCCAAATCGCTCGCACTATGGCAAGAGACAAGGTATCAGAGCAACAAGTCCGTTCGATCTTAGCCGCTCAAGCGAGCCGTGAGCAAAGATTGCAATACGCTGACGATGTGATTAAAAATAGCGCAGAAAACCAAAAACTTTTGCCTCAAATCACAGAATTACACAAAAAGTATCTAGCCATATGCAGCCTAAGTCTGTAAGAATAACCCAGACCGGACCTAAGGCTAGCTAGATGACCACGCATAAGTTTGAACACCCACTGAACGAAAAAACTCGTATCTATTTAAGAGTCGAAGCGCTGCTTAACCAGTTGATGCATTCCGCTCAGTTTCGTGACGGTATTCAACACCAACTCTTCTTTCGTTCATTGTTTGATTTACTCGAAATCTTCGAACAGATCCAACTCAAAAGCGAGTTGGCTAAAGATATTGAAAAACAGCGTTTGAACTACCGTAGCTGGCTCAATGTGGATGGTGTTGATCAAGAAATGTTGCTATCGCTCCTTGAAGAGATCGACGAGGTGCATCGTAATTTAATGAGCGCTGAACGCTTTGGTCAATCACTCAAAGAAGATCGTTTCTTAAGCACGATTCGCCAACGCTTTAATTTGCCGGGCGGGTCGTGCTGTTTTGACCTGCCAGCCCTGCACTACTGGCTACACATTCCGATAGAAAAGAAGACCCAAGATGCGCACCAATGGATGGAAACGCTGCGACCGTTATCAGATGCGTTGCAACTTTGGTTGAAGTTAACCCGCGAAACGGGTCATTTTAAAGCACGCCTAGCACGATTAGGTTTTTATCAAAGCGATGCAGAAGACGCCAATATCTTGCGCTTGTCGATCCCACTTGAGTATGGGGTATACCCCATGATCTCAGGCCATAAAAATCGCTTCGCGATTAAGTTTATCGAATTCCAATCAGGCCAAGCAACAGGGCGCGATATCGAGTTTGATCTCGCCGTCTGCTGTTAATCAATTCCGCTTCAATTCCCGACTGACTCTTACTTTCCATTGCGTTAGGTAATACACTTACGCCTATCCATCGTTACTTGAAGTCCGTTATGTCAAAGAAAATTACCATTGTAAAATGCCCGCAGTGCAAAGCCGATGTCGAATGGGGAGAACAGAGCCCTTATCGTCCTTTTTGTTCCAAACAGTGTCAGATGATCGATTTTGGCGAGTGGGCCGATGAGGAAAAAAGTATTCCCGGTGCACCGGATATGTCAGACAGTGATGGTTGGTCAGAAGATCAATATTAGCGTACATATAAAAACAGGAGTCGATTACTCGACCCCTGTTTATTACTATGAGAACGCTAGTTTATAGCATTACTTCTTAGCAAGTTTCTCTTTGATACGAGCTGACTTACCAGAACGCTCACGTAGGTAGTACAGTTTGGCACGACGTACTGCACCGCGGCGTTTAACTTCAATGCTATCAACCACTGGAGAGTGAGTTTGGAACGTACGCTCAACACCTTCACCGTTAGAGATCTTACGAACAGTGAATGCAGAGTGTAGGCCACGGTTACGGATTGCGATTACAACGCCTTCAAAAGCCTGTAGACGCTCACGATCACCTTCTTTTACCTTAACTTGAACAACAACAGTGTCACCTGGTGCGAATTTAGGTAGGCCTTGTTTCATTTGCTCTTCTTCAAGAGCCTTGATGATGTTACTCATTTTAAAAATTCCTAGAATAAACTGATACTAAATTAAATAGGTTACTGATGTATTTGAGTTTCTTTAATGAACTCAACCAGTAATAGTTCCTGTTCGTCAGTCAGAGCTAGGTTTTCCAGGAGCTCTGGCCTTCTATGCCAAGTTCGGCCCAACGACTGTTTCAGCCGCCAGCGACGAATATCCTCGTGATTACCGGATTTCAGTACCGCAGGTACTTCTTTTCCATCTAACACTTCAGGACGCGTATAGTGCGGGCAATCTAGCAAACCATTGGCAAAAGAATCTTCTTCTGCTGATGCGAAATCTCCTAATACTCCCGGAACAAACCGAGAGACAGAATCAATCAACGTCATGGCTGGCAGTTCACCGCCTGTCATCACAAAATCACCAATCGACCATTCTTCGTCAACTTCTGATTGGATGATACGCTCATCTACCCCTTCATAGCGTCCGCAAATAAGAACTAGGTTCTCATTCGTCGCCAGCTCTTCGACTCCTTTTTGGTCGAGTTTTCGACCTTGAGGAGAAAGGTAAATGACTTTCGTCTTTCCCGGTGCGGCTTGTTTTGCTGCATGAATGGCATCGCGCAAAGGCTGAAC
The DNA here is from genome assembly GCF_001989995.2 of Vibrio anguillarum. Lineage (GTDB taxonomy): Bacteria > Pseudomonadota > Gammaproteobacteria > Enterobacterales > Vibrionaceae > Vibrio > Vibrio anguillarum. Next base: position 15,424 of record NZ_JAHGUP010000102.1, on the reverse strand, counting down.
CATCATGAGCATTCCAGGACCACCACCGTAAGGTCTGTCATCGACGGTGCGATGTTTGTCATGAGTGAAATCTCGAGGATTCCAAGCTTCAATAGACAGCAAACCTTTTTTAACCGCTTGACCTGTTACTCCAAAATCAGTAACAGAACGGAACATTTCAGGAAATAGGCTTATAACGCCAACCCACATGTGTTCTCTCGCTCTGACGTTTTAGAGTTAGAATGCCGGATCCCAGTCAACTTCGATCCGTCGAGCTTCGCGATCAACATTCTTGATCACTTGCTCTTCAAGGTACGGTACCAACCGTTCCTTTTGGCCAAAAGCATCTTTCAAATTCGCTTTCACAACCAGAACATCGTTGGAGCCAGTTTCTAATAGGTCAGTGACCTCACCAAGGTTATATCCCTTAGTGGTAATAACTTGCATACCGAACAATTCACGCCAGTAGAATTCATCTGCTGACAATTCTGGTAATGATGCGGGATCAATAGCAATTTCAAAGTTGGTGAGTAGATGTGCGTCTTCTCGAACATCTAAACCTTCAAGTTTTACCACCATACTCTTACCATGGCGCTTCCAACTCTCTACTTTGTACTCGATCCACTGGCCTTTTTGGTTAATAAACCAAGGGCTGTAATCAAAAATACTTTCAGCTTCGTCTGTGTAGGAAAAAACTTTGAGCCAGCCACGAATGCCATAGGTAGCACCAAACTTGCCCATAACAATCTTTTCGTTTTCTTTGCTCATTGTTTCTTTACCTTTCATCGACATAAGCTAATGTTCTTCTATAAAAGTAAGAATTAAGCCGCTTTTTGAGCGTCTTTTACTAGCTTAGCTACGCGATCAGATAGAGATGCGCCTTGACCAACCCAATGGTTAACGCGATCTAGATCAACACGTAGGCCTTCTTCTTGGCCAGTAGCCGTAGGATTAAAGAAACCTACTTTCTCGATGAAACGGCCAGTTACTGCGTTACGGCTATCCGCAACTACGATTTGATAAAATGGACGCTTTTTAGCGCCGTGACGTGCCAAACGAATGGTTACCATGTCGTCCTCTTTGCTTTCTCAATAATAAAATTAACCCCAAAAACCATTTACGAAAAACAGTCTGGGGTCTCGTGCCAAAATAAAGCCTCGGAATTTTACTCTTATTCCGAGGCTTTGCAAGGGGTTTAGCTATTTTTTCACCAGCAGAAGCATTATGCTTTTGCAGTGATGAGCATCACGCTTTAGTAAATTTTAAGCATCGCAATGAGTTAGGTTAACGACCAAAGAAACCGCCGCCGCCCATGCCACCCATTCCGCCCATCATGCCTTGCATATTACGCATCATGCCTTTCATGCCACCTTTCTGCATTTTTTTCATCATTTTCTGCATTTGGGTGAACTGTTTCAGTAAGCGGTTAACATCTTGTACTTGGGTGCCAGAACCCGTCGCGATACGTTTTTTACGTGAACCTTTTATCATGTCTGGGTGCTGACGCTCGTGCATGGTCATCGAACAGATGATCGCTTCCATCTGCTTGAACATCTTATCATCGACCTTATCTTTCACGTTGGCAGGTAGGTTTGCCATGCCAGGCAGTTTATCGAGCATGCCCATCATGCCGCCCATATTCTGCATTTGCCCGAGCTGTTCGCGGAAATCTTCTAAATCAAATCCTTTCTTTTCCTTGAATTTTTTAGCTAGGCGTTCTGCTTGCTCGTGATCAACATTACGTTGTAGATCTTCAATTAATGAGAGAACATCGCCCATTCCCAATATGCGTGATGCAATACGATCAGGATGGAAAGGCTCGAGCGCGTCAGTTTTTTCACCGACCCCTAAGAATTTAATCGGTTTACCGGTGATATGACGAACGGAAAGTGCGGCACCACCTCGAGCATCACCATCAACTTTGGTTAAGATAACCCCCGTTAACGGCAGCGCATCACCAAAGGCTTTTGCGGTGTTCGCGGCATCTTGCCCCGTCATGGCATCCACAACGAACAATGTTTCAATCGGATTAATCGCCGCATGCAGATCTTGGATCTCTGCCATCATCAGTTCATCAATAGCAAGACGGCCTGCTGTGTCGACAATCAGCACATCGAAGAATTTCTTCTTCGCATGGTCAATGGCCGCATTGGCGATATCAATCGGTTTTTGGTCGGCTGAAGAAGGAAAAAATTCAACGTCCAGATCGTTAGCTAGCGTTTCAAGCTGTTTTATCGCCGCTGGGCGATAAACGTCAGCCGAAACCACCAGTACTTTCTTTTTATCGCGTTCTTTAAGCAGCTTAGCAAGCTTACCAACACTGGTGGTTTTACCCGCGCCTTGTAAACCCGCCATTAAAATCACTGCTGGCGGCTGGGCGGCAAGGTTCAGCGCTTCGTTGGATTCGCCCATTACCGCTTCAAGCTGCGCTTGAACAATCTTGATGAACTCTTGTCCCGGTGTCAGCGATTTAGACACCTCAACACCTACTGCGCCCTCTTTAACGCGCGCGACAAAATCACGCACTACAGGCAGTGCCACGTCCGCTTCAAGCAGCGCCATGCGCACTTCGCGTAGGGTTTCTTTAATATTGTCTTCGGTGAGACGGCCTTTGCCGCTGATATTTTTCAGCGTCTTGGATAGTCGATCCGTTAAATTTTCAAACATCGTTGTCTCTTCGCTAGTTCGGCGATTAATTGGGGTCAGTATACCTTAGCCAATCTAATAGTCATACCCATTGACGCTTCGCGATAAGCGACTTAAACCCGTAAACGTAACATTGGGTCCCCAAAACGGGGGCGTCAAAAAGAGTTATCTCTGCGATTTATCGAATAAAAGCCTTCACCCTGTTAATTATTTGCACCATGACCTCAACTAAGGTGGGTATATGTCAAATCAATCGGTATCCAACGTAGCTCATTATCGTGATGCAAGGTATAATTCGCCAATTCAGCCACCATTTTGTAAGAAGTATGGAAAACTTAATCGCAATAGTCGCCACTATTTTGTATTTTTTATCCATAGCGACCATTATTCCAGGCTTAGTTAATCAAACTGGGATTCGTGCGCAGACAGTATTGTTCAGTTCAGCACTGGCGCTGGCTTTTCATGCGTGGTTACTGAGTGATTTAATCTTCAACGCTAATGGGCAAAACCTCAGTATGCTCAATGTGGCATCATTGATAAGCTTTATTATCTCACTGGTGATGAGCATTGCGATGTTAAAAACGCGCTTGTGGTTTCTGTTGCCGGTGGTGTATAGCTTCGCCGCGATCAACGTCAGCGCCGCCTCATTTCTTCCCAGCATGTTCATGACTCACTTAGAAAACAATCCGCCACTGTTGTTGCATATTTCTCTAGCACTATTTTCGTATTCAACCCTTTCGATTGGCGCACTCTACGCTTTGCAATTGGCTTGGCTGGACTACAAGCTAAAGAAAAAGAAGATGCTAACCATCAACCCCAATTTGCCACCACTACTGATGGTAGAAAGGCAACTGTTTAAAATCATCTTGATAGGTAACGTATTACTTACTGGTACCTTGATTACTGGTTTTGATTTTGTCGGTGATATGTTTGCTCAAGGCAAAGCGCATAAAGGCATTTTGTCTTTCATTGCTTGGGTTGTCTATTCTGTATTGTTGTGGGGACATTACCGAAAAGGTTGGCGCGGTAGAAAAGTGACTTGGTTTGCTGTCGCTGGTGCAACCTTACTCACACTGGCCTACTTTGGTAGCCGTTTTGTAAAAGAAATCATTTTGAGCTAACTCAACACGTTTGATAGCGTATTGACACATTCATTTAATTAGATCATTACTTAATCACACTATTTTATAAGGAAACACCACGTTTTGGACGACATTTCAACGGGTATATTGTTTGCACTACTCGCGGGTCTCATCGTAATTTCGGCTTATTTTTCAGGTTCAGAAACCGGCATGATGTCTTTGAACCGCTACCGCTTAAAGCACTTGGCCAATACCGGCCACAAAGGTGCAAAGCGTGTTGAAAAACTGCTTGATCGTCCAGATCGCCTCATTGGTTTGATCCTCATTGGCAACAACCTAGTCAATATTTTAGCTTCTGCAATTGCCACTATTATTGGTATGCGCCTTTATGGGGATCTAGGAGTGGCCATTGCCACTGGTGCGCTGACGTTGGTCGTTCTGGTTTTTGCTGAAGTGACGCCAAAAACATTAGCAGCGCTTTACCCTGAACGCGTCTCTTACGCCAGCAGCATCTTACTGACCTTCTTAATGAAGATATTGTCACCATTGGTGATGTTCATTAACTTCATCACCAATGGTTTCATCCGCTTACTAGGCCTTAAAGCCAAGCATGGGGCGGAGGATCATCTAAGCTCTGAAGAGTTGAGAACCGTCGTCAACGAAGCGGGTGGTCTTATTCCTCGTCGCCACCAAGATATGCTGCTTTCCATTCTCGACCTTGAACATGTCACAGTGAACGACATCATGATCCCACGTAACGAAATTACTGGTATCAATATTAATGATGATTGGAAATCTATCGTGCGTCAGTTAACTCACTCGCCACACGGACGCGTGGTGCTTTACCGAGACAAAATTGATGAAGCGGTGGGCATATTGCGCCTTCGTGATGCTTCTCGTTTGATGTTGGAAAAAAAAGAGTTCAATAAAGAGATGATTTTACGTGCCGCTGATGAAGTCTACTTCATCCCGGAAGGCACACCGCTCAACGTACAATTACTTAAATTCCAACGCAACAAAGAACGGATTGGCCTGATCGTTGATGAATACGGTGATATCAATGGCTTGATCACTGTTGAAGATATTCTCGAAGAGATTGTGGGGGAATTCACCACCTCGATGGCACCAAGCTTAGCTGATGAAATTACACCACAAAGTGATGGCAGCTTCTTGATTGATGGCAGCGCGAATATCCGTGACATTAACAAAGGGCTGAAGTGGAAACTGCCAACGACGGGCCCAAGAACCTTAAACGGTTTACTTTTGGAGCACCTTGAAGATATTCCAAGTAGCCATTTAAGTGTCAAAGTTTCTGGCCATGCGATGGAGATTGTGGATGTAGAAGAAAACCGCATTAAGCAGGTTAAAGTCTTTCCACGCAAAACCAAAAAACATTAATCGCCAGCCACTGCATAAAAGAAAGAAAAAAAGCTTGGTCACTGCCAAGCTTTTTGTTTTTAAAGGGCCAGATCTGGCGATCTTTAATCCACTTTCAGCTCTTTGAGCATCGACTCAGGTAAAGCAAGCTCATCATTTTTATTCACCGCAATACCTGCCGTGATAATCGCTTGAGCAATCTCTTTAGCTTCTGTTAACGAGTGCATTGAGGCTGTACCACATTGGTATTCGTTTAGTTCAGGGATCTGATCTTGGCTCTCTACTTTTAGCACATCATGCATCGCCGCTAACCACGCTTGTGCCACTTGCGCTTCTGTTGGCGCGCCAATCAAACTCATGTAAAAACCTGTGCGGCAGCCCATAGGTGAGATGTCGATGATTTCTACATCATGGCCATTTAAGTGCGCGCGCATAAAGCCAGCGTATAAATGCTCTAAAGTGTGGATCCCTTTTTCTGAAAGAATATCTTTGTTTGGAGCAGTAAAACGGAGATCAAATACGGTGATTGTATCCCCTTTAGGCGTCTGCATATTTTTTGCCACACGTACCGCAGGCGCATGCATACGAGTGTGATCTACCGTAAAACTGTCGAGTAATGGCATTGCTTTCTCCTTATTTGGCAAAGAGCGATGCTCTGCCTATCAATGTTAGATTATGATCGAGAGATCATTTTAGGTACGAAAAATAGCTTTCAAGAAATTCTTCAAAACTTTGAGTATCGTGTTGTTCTATCTGTTGCTGAGCGGCTCGGGAACGCAGCACTTCCTCTTCCATCACAGACTCAGAATAAGTTTGATAGTGATGCGCCAGGTTGGCTTGTCGGTATTCGGTTCCTAATGCACAACCTACCTTACCGAGTCCGCCAAACTGTTTAGTCTGTTCAAGTAGTTGAGCGGAAAAGGTTAATTCTGGATTATCAATCCACGAGCTTAGTTTCTCGCATACGGCTTGGTATGCGTTGCCACCACAAGCGCTATCCATTACTTGCGCTATTTTGCGTAAGTCATCGAATACATTATGCGCCCACGCTTGCAGCGTCAGTTTCTCACCGCGACAGCCAATTTGTAACTCTAAACCCGGTTTACGACCTTCTAAAATCACTTTGTTCCAGTTATCTCGCCAACATGCCAGCTCACAATTGTCCATCGGATCTGAATCTGAAAGAGCTGTCCAAGTGAGGAACAGATCGAGAAAACGCACTTGATCTTCAGTAATACCAATCGGGCTAAACGGGTTTACGTCTAACGAACGCACTTCGATGTATTCGACTCCACCTCTCTCTAACGCTTGTGACGGCTTTTCGTCATTTTTGGCCACACGTTTAGGACGGATCGGCGCATAGAGTTCGTTTTCTATCTGCAAAACATTGCTGTTGAGCTGGCGATGTTCACCATCGACATACACGCCTAGTTCTGCAAACTCTTTTGATGGAGTGCGGATCGCCTGATTCAACCCTTCTAAATATTGATCCAAGCTATTAAAACCAATTTGCAAGCCACTTTGCGCGCTATTGGTATAACCCAAATCACTGAGGCGCAACGAGGTAGCATGAGGCAAATAAAGCGTTTTACCAATATTTTCAAATGGCAGATGGCTTTCACGTCCGCGCACAAACGATGAACATAACGCAGGTGATGCGCCAAAGAAATAGGGAATAAGCCAGCCAAAACGGTAGTAATTACGAATCACACCAAAATAGGCTTCAGATTTTGTCTCAGTACGCTGGGATTCAGTTTGCTCGCCATGCAAGGCATCCCAAAATGATTCTGGAAATGAAAAATTGAAATGCACGCCAGAAATGATCTGCATTAAGCTGCCGTAACGACGCTTTAAGCCTTCTCGATAAAGGGTTTTCATTTTACCCGTATTCGATGAACCATATTGCGCCAGTTCGATATCATCTTCGCTGCCAACATAACAAGGCATAGAAAGCGGCCACAGTTTTTCGTCACCCAATTTGGTTTGAGCAAAATGGTGAATATCCGCCAGTTGTGAGAGTAAAGTCGGCACGTCATGAGAGACTGGTGTAATAAATTCAAGCAATGACTCCGCAAAATCAGTGGTGATCCAACGGTTGGTTAATGCGCTGCCGAGTGCTTCTGGATGAGGAGTCAGAGCTAACGAGCCTTCTGGGGTATAGCGTAACGTTTCACGCTCAACGCCTCGGCCAAACTGCTTAAACACTTCTGATTTTTTAGTGACTTGTTCAAGTCGTGCGGCAAAATTAGTCAAAATAATGATTCGCTTATAGGTGAATGATCCGAATGAAAGCGGCTCTAACTCAACAAGAGAGTAGAATGGAGGCAAACAATCTGCCCCCTATAAATGTGTACTCTAGCGGATGATTTCAAGCTCTTCTACGGGAATATCTAATTTTTCAAGTTGTAGCTTCAACGTTTTCGCATCACCCACCACGATAATTTGATACTCTTGTGGTGCAAACCATTTAGCGGCGAGTTTATTGAGCGTTGATTTTTTTACGTTTTCTACCAGTTCATTTCGTTGCTGTAGGTAATCTTCATCCAAACTATAGGTCAAAATATTACTAAGCAACTGCGCTTTTTGTGATGGTGTTTCATACGTCAGTGCATCTTGTTGGCCGACAGCAAGGCGCATAAATTTTAGCTCTTGGTCGGTTAAGCCACTTTGACTGAATGTTGCCATCTCTTTTTCTATTTCAACGATTGAAGCTACAGTGGCATCAGCACGCACTTGAGCATTGAAAACGATAGCGCCCACTTCTCGATTGCTCGCGAAATAACTCCCAGCGCCATAGGTGTAGCCTTTATCTTCACGCAAATTCTGATTAATGCGGCTGTTAAAGTTGCCCGCTAAATTGAAGTTAGCCAGTTGGCTGAGAAAAAGCTCGCCAGTGGCATCGAAAGGCAACCCTTTTCGCACAAAACGGACGATGCTCTGCGGCGCATCAGGCTTATCAACCAGATATATCTTCCGCTCTGTCAGTGAGTTCACCACTTGGGGACGTAACAAAGGAGAAGCTTCACCGCGCCACTGCCCTAAAAAGGTTAACTGTTTAGCGACCTCTTTTTTGGAAATGTCGCCAACGACAACGATTTGCGTACCATGTGGCGTGTAATGTTTCGCATAAAAGCGTTTTACATCTTCTAATGTTAAATCGTTTAGTGATTGCTCAGTGCCTTCACTTGAACGCGCAAAAATAGAGTTGCCAAACAGTACTTGACGAGTAGCTTGTGAAGCAAGCCATCCCGGTGTTTGATGCTGATAAACCAACCCTTCCAGCATCTGCTGCTTCAGCCGTGTAAAATCACTCTCTTTGAAAGCAGGATGAAATAAAACTTCTTCAACCACATCCAATGTTGCTGCAACATTCTTCTTCAAACTAGAGACCATAATACTGGTCGAATACTCATTGGCAGTAACACTGATAGTCGAACCTAACGTGTCGAGTTGAGCTTGAATCGCTTCCACTGAGCGTCGAGTTGAGCCTTCTTCAAGTAGCGCCGCGGTTAAATTAGCTAACCCTTCTTTGCCACGCGCGGCATGTCGCTCTCCTGCTGGTAAATTGATATTAATTAGCACGGTCGGCGTTTCGCTGGTTTGTGTGGCTAATAACTCAATACCGTTATCAAAATAGAGTTCATACAGTGTCGGCATTTGTGCTTTCACACCTTTTGCTACAGAAGGCATGATTGAGCGATCAAATTGATCTTCAACCTGGCGATAAGCCAATTGATCTTCGGTTATCGTTTGATGCTCGGGCAGCACTCTTTTAGGGGGTACGAAATTGGCTTTTTGAACGGCAAGATCGGCTTTATGTTTAGGCACAACACTTAAGGTAACCTTATGTTGATGAGCAATGAAGCGCTGATAAGCCTGTTGAATTGACTCTGGGGTGACCGCATGAATCTGAGCTAATTGCTGCTCTAGGCGATCAGGCTGCCCATAAAACGTTTCGTTGGACGCAAGCTGCGTCACTTTTCCAGATACGCTTTGCAGCGCAAAGACCGCATTCGCTTCCGCCATACCGGTAATTTGATCAAGTCGACTCTGATCTACCCCTTGCTGTTCAAACTGACTGAGCGTTTGCATTAACTCTCGATACAAAGGAGCAAGCTGAGCCTTTTCACCCGAAGGGGCCATGGCATAAACATAGAAGGTACAAGCCAATTCGGCGCAATCTTGGAATGCACCCGCATTGACGGCTTTTTGAGTTTTGACCAACGCTTGGTAGAGATAACTATTGGTACCGCTGCCTAACACTTTGGCAAGCGCATCTAACGAGGCTTGACTTTGAGCACCGCGATATTCTGTCGGCCAGCCCACCACAACCATGGGTTGCTGAATGCGATCTTCCAAGGTAATGAAACGATCCTGCGCCAACTGGGCCGGCTGTTTAGGTGCGTTATCAACGGCTGGGCCTGCCGGTATGGTGCCAAAATATTGATTAACCCATTCAAGTGTTTGCTGAACATCAATATCGCCACCAATGGTCAGCACCGCATTATTCGGCCCATACCAACGTAAGAAAAACGCTTTAAGATCGTTGACGTCCACTCGGTCAAGATCTTCGACATAACCAATGGTTTGCCATGAATAAGGGTGTCCTTCGGCATACATCGCCTCCGCCATTTTTTCCCACATCAAGCCATAGGGGCGGTTGTCGTAGTTTTGTGCACGTTCGTTTTTTACTGTGTCACGTTGGATCTCAAATTTACGTTGAGAAACCGCGTTGAGTAAAAATCCCATCCGATCAGATTCGAGCCACAACACTTTTTCTAGCTGATTTGAAGGCACTGTTTGGTAATAATTAGTACGGTCACGGTTAGTACTCCCATTCATGGTTCCTCCCGCTTCGGTGATCAAACGAAAATGTTCTTGATCGCCAACGTGCTCCGTTCCTTGAAACATCATGTGTTCAAAGAAATGAGCAAACCCTGATTTTCCAACCTCTTCACGTGCCGAACCCACATGATAAGTGACATCGACATGCACTAAAGGATCTGAGTGATCCGGTGATAGCACGACAGTAAGACCATTATCGAGCTGATATTTTGCATAAGGGATCATCACTTTTTCTGGTTGAGCATCCACTTGCTCAATCAGCGTAACCCCTTTCGGTAATGATGAAAAAAAAGCGATAGGTGCGACCGTTGATGAACAGCCATAAATGGCAATAAGAGAAAGGGCACCTAGCCAAATTTTTCTCATAACAGCTCCTTAGAAAAAACCATAGAATACAGCGGCAAGCATGATGTAACGCAGTGCTTTGCCGATCAAAATAATGACAAAAGTAGGTAAAAATTTCATGCGTAGCCAACCTGCGGCCAAACAAAGCACATCACCCACCACAGGTAGCCAACTGAATAAGAGGACCCAATAACCATATTTATTGAGCCAAGCTAACGCTTTATGACCGTGCTTTTCGCTTTCAGTTCGATTAGGCAAGCAGATACCGAGCCAATAGTTGGTCAGACCGCCGAGGGTATTGCCAGCGCTTGCAACGGCGATAACCCAAAATACGGGAAATTGATTCAGGCTTAATGTGGCGAATAAACTCGCTTCTGAGCTTCCCGGTAATAAGGTAGCACTGAGAAAACCACTAAAAAAAAGCACCCACAGCGCAGAGCCAGCAAACCAATATGAGAGCGGTTCCAAATAGGTGCTAAAAATGTCTAACATTTCATATCAAGAAGAACTTTGCCTCGAGTATGGCCTGTTTCAATCTGTTGATGAGCCGCAGCCACTTCCGCCATCGGATAAACAGCTTGAATTTCCGTTTTCAATAAGCCAACGCTGACCATATAAAGCATGGTATCAAGCTGTTCAGGATTAGGATCAACCAACATGCCTGTGGCTTCAAAACCAAGTAATTTTGCTTTTTCACAAATAAGCTCAGCACTTAGAGTAGGAACAGTAACGACACGCGCATGATCTTTCAAGCATTTCAAAGCATCGAGAGCCGCATCACCCCCGACTAAATCAATCAGCACATCCACTTCTTCTAAACGCTGTGAAGCAGGAGCAAAATTGTAATTAATCGCATGAGCACCAAGAGTCGCTAAATAATCCAAATTTTGTTCGCTGCACGTGGTATACACTTCGGCTTTTGCTGCTAAAGCAATTTGTACCGCTAAGTGCCCGACACCACCAGCGCCCGCGAGGATCAATACGCGATCCCCCTCTTTCACTTGCGCTTTATTTAGGGCTTGCGCCGCCGTTTGCCCTGCCAGTGGCAGCACTGCTGCTGCTTCTAAGGTCACAGCATCAGGAACAAGGCTGAGTTCGCTTTCTGCCACACACAGGTATTGGCTGTAACCGCCGCCACGCAACGGAAACCCAACAAAGCCCGCCACATTATCTCCAATTTGAAAGCGGCGATTATCTTCCCCTACCTCAACAACTTGTCCAGAAATATCGTAACCTGGCACCCATGGCAGTTTATCTTTGTTTTGCGCTGCAGCCCACCCCAGACCAGCCCGAGTTTTTACATCAATAGGGTTTACACCAGCAAACGCCACTTTTATTAACACTTCGCCAGCTTTAGGTTGAGGAACGTCACTGGTTTGAATAACGAGCACCTCTGGTCCACCAAACTCAGTAATTGCGATCTGTTTATTATCCATGTCAAACTTCCCTATTGATAAAAAGAAAGGGATGCCTCAGCATCCCTTTGAATATATACCATTTTATTGCTTCTAGTTAATCTTTAGCTCGCAAAATAACCATCGGCTCGTCTAGGCTTAGCCAACAAGAGCAAGCAAAACGCCTGCTGCAACAGCAGAGCCCAGTACACCTGCTACATTTGGCCCCATGGCGTGCATCAGTAAGAAGTTCTGTGGATTAGCTTCAAGCCCCACTTTGTTCACTACTCGCGCCGCCATCGGTACCGCAGACACACCAGCAGCACCAATAAGAGGGTTAATATCCTCTTTCGAGAATTTATTAAGCACTTTCGCCATCAACACACCACCAGCCGTACCAATACTGAAAGCAATAGCACCGAGCGCCAAAATACCTAATGTTTCCAAGTTCAAAAACTTATCAGCCTGCAGTTTAGAACCAACGCCTAAGCCTAAGAAGATAGTAACGATGTTGATCAGTTCATTTTGCGCTGTCTTGGATAGACGCTCAACCACACCCGATTCACGCATTAAATTACCTAGACAGAACATACCCACTAATGGCGTTGCTGACGGTAAAAATAGAATCGTCATCAATAGCACCGCCAAAGGAAACAGTATTTTTTCTGTCTTCCCAACGTGGCGTAGCTGAGCCATTTTGATTTTTCGCTCTTCAGGTGTTGTAAGTGCCTTCATAATTGGTGGCTGAATGATAGGAACTAATGCCATATAGCTATAAGCCGCCACAGCGATTGCACCTAATAAATCCGGCGATAATTTACTGGCAAGGAAAATAGCGGTTGGGCCATCGGCTCCACCAATGATGGCGATGGACGCAGCATCGGCCATGGTAAATTCCATACCCGGTACATAGTTGAGTAATATCGCACCAAACAGGGTGGCGAAAATACCAAACTGAGCGGCCGCACCTAGCCATAACGTTTTAGGGTTTGCAATCAGCGCCCCGAAATCGGTCATCGCGCCCACGCCCATAAAAATCAGCAGTGGAAAAACGCCCGTCTCAATACCAACATGATAAACGTAATAAAGCAGACCGCCGGGTTCGGTAAAACCCGCATTCGGAATATTCGCTAAAATCGCACCAAAGCCGATCGGCAATAACAGCAGTGGCTCAAAGCCTTTGCGAATAGCCAAAAACAGCAGTAAACAACCGACCAAAATCATGCAGATTTGGCCTAGCTGAAAATTAGCGATCCCTGTTTCAGACCATAAGGTCAATAATCCGTCCATGGTTCTCCCTTACGCTAAGCTCAGCAATGGTGCACCAACAGTCACAGCATCACCCTCTTTGACATGAAGATCTTGAACAATACCGCCACGTGCCGCACGGATCTCAGTTTCCATCTTCATCGCTTCCAGAATCACTAACACATCCCCTTCTAACACCTCAGAACCGGCTTGAACATTCACTTTAAAAATGTTGCCAGCGAGTGGTGAAGGAACCGCTTCTGCATTGTTACTTGCCGGCACGCTTGATGACTGTGCTGCTTGAGACTGGCTGGCAGCAATTGAGCTAAGCTGGCCTTGTGGTCCCACTTCAACCGTGTAAATTTGCCCATCCACTTTAACACTGTAGGTTTCAATACCACCTTTTGTCACAACGGTGGCAGGTGTAGGTTTGGCTGACTCCAAGGTTGGCGCAGGCTCAAATGCATCCGGATTGTGACGATTTTTCAAGAACTTCAAACCGACTTGTGGAAACAATGCATAAGTCAGAACATCATCCACCGTATCTGTAGCTAATGAAATTCCCTCTGCTTTTGCCTTTTCAAGCAATTCAGTGGTCAACACGGCCATTTCTGCATCCAACAAATCGGCTGGACGGCAAGTGATCGGCGTAAGATTACCCAACACCTTGGCTTGCAACTCAGTATTCACTGGCGCAGGCGTGGCACCGTATTCACCTTTTAATACCCCTGCAGTTTCTTTCGTGATGCTCTTATAGCGCTCACCAGTCAGAACGTTGATCACCGCTTGTGTTCCCACGATTTGAGATGTTGGAGTCACAAGGGGAATGAAACCTAAATCTTTTCGCACACGAGGGATCTCTTCAAGAACCTCATCAAGGCGATCGGCCGCTCCTTGTTCTTTTAGTTGACCTTCCATATTAGTCAACATACCACCAGGAACCTGCGCAATAAGAATACGAGAATCGACACCTTTTAACTGTCCTTCCCATTTAGCGTATTTCTTACGCACTTCACGAAAATAAGTGGCAATCGGTTCAAGCTGTGTCAGGCTCAAGCCCGTATCACGCTCGGTTCCTTCAAGCATAGCGACCACTGTTTCGGTTGGTGTGTGGCCATAAGTTTGGCTCATTGAAGAGATAGCAGTATCCAAAATATCGATACCAGCTTCTACCGCTTTAACGGCTGTTGCCGCTGAAAGACCAGTCGTTGCATGGCTGTGCAGTGCTAAAGGTACGGCACAAGAGGATTTAATACGGGTGATCAGATCTTCAGCTTCATACGGCTTGAGCAACCCTGACATATCTTTAATACACAAAGAGTGGCAACCGAGATCTTCCAACCGCTTGGCAAGATCAACCCAAGTATCTGAATTATGAACAGGGCTAGTGGTGTAAGACAGTGTGCCCTGCGCGTGTGCGCCAACATCAATTGTCGCTTTGACCGCTTTTTCAAAATTGCGAACATCATTCATCGCATCAAAAATACGGAAAACATCCATCCCATTCGCGTGAGCTCGTTCGACAAACTTTTCAACAACATCATCGGCATAGTGGCGATAGCCTAGTAAATTCTGGCCGCGTAGCAACATTTGCATTGGGGTGTTGGGCATCGCTTGCTTAAGCGAACGTAAACGCTCCCATGGATCTTCACCGAGAAAACGGATGCAAGCATCAAACGTTGCTCCTCCCCAAGTTTCCAGTGACCAATAACCGATCTTATCGAGCTCTGCTGCAATAGGCAGCATGTCTTCGATACGCATGCGCGTGGCAAATAGTGACTGATGGGCATCACGAAGGACCACATCCGTAATAGCTAGTGGGTTAGACATGCTCATAAACTCCTTTTCATCCTTTCTATGCTATTTAGCTAATGCGCGGTGCTGATGCACTGCTGCAGAAATTGCCGCCACAATTTGCGGGCTCACAGCTGAAGGGTTTGGTTGAACTTTTCGATGTTGAATCGGCGCTGCGATCGGTTGTGGTACTTCTTCCGGTACCAAGGTTGACATTAACCGAACGAGATAAACGAGAATAGTTAGAAAAATAAAGACTACAGCCATCCCCGTAATCATAAGGGTGGCGGCGTCAACTAATAGGCTTCCAATAGTAGTCATGTTGCTTCCTTTCTGTGTCATCCTGACAACAATTGCTACGCATTTTTACAAGTGCGATCTTGGCAAGTGGACTAGGATTATCTCGATTGGTTAATAATTGTCAATTTTGTTTAAGGGACTCTTGTAGATAACACACAAAATCGGCGAACAATTACTCACACAAATCACAAAACTCTGAATTTTCTCTATTAAGAAGGGCATTTAACTAGCCAATACGGCTACGTTAATCAAAAAATGATGCAGATACTGAGAGGGAGTTAAAACATTGCAGATTAACAAGATAAAACAAATAGTTGCCATTTTCAATTTAACAAAATAGCAACAAAAAACCAACATAAAAAAAGCCCCGCACAATGCGAGGCTTCTTAATAAATGGCGCGCTCAGGAGGATTC
>NZ_JAHGUP010000101.1 GCF_001989995.2 Vibrio anguillarum | reverse complement strand
AGAACGCTGGATAATCCGAGCGAGATAGCAATGGGTACACCGACTAACATAAAGCCGATGACCATAACAAACAGCAGTAAAATATCCATGAATTAACGCTCCTTGCGAGAATCAATAGGCGGGGTCGCTTCGCGGTTCGGCTCTAACATGGTCTCGCTCACTTGTGCCATTTCCGCTTTGAGCGCTTCAAGATCTTCCTCGGCTTCATGGCCAGAAATCATTCTGTCTAACTTACCGCTGAGAATTTGATAGGCGATTTGTAAAAAGCGAAAAGTGAGTAATCCCATCCCGATAGGCAATGCCATGTATGGAATAAAGCGCGGCATTTTTTCATAGCGCTCCCCTTCATTGAGCCAATCGGAGAGAAATTGCAGCATTTCCGGCATAGGAATATCGTCGGTTTCATACCAAGCACGCTCAGTCGCAAACGGATACCAGTAATTCCACGAACCGATGAGCAGTAAAATAGAAAAGGTTAAACAACAAGCCACCGCGACTAGTGCAGACACTTTTCGCATGGTTGCAGGCACCATATTAATGACCACATCAACTCCGATGTGAAAGTGTTTCTTTACCCCATAGGACGCACCAACCAGTACCATCCATGCAAACATGAACACGGTTAATTCCAATGCCCATAAAATGTTGCCGTTAAAAACATAGCGATAAACAACGTTAACGAACGTTAATAAGGTCATCGAGCCCAAGAAGAATGCAATCAGCATTTCTTCAATCGCATCGGTAAATCGGCCGACTTTAGAGAAAAAAGAGTGTTCCATGTGATACATCGCTCTCATAGTAATTATCGGAATTGACTCAAGGTCACCGCACGGCTTCAGGTTAGTTATCAATGAGACGAGCAATAAACGCGTTGAGTCCAACCCCACCACGCAAGGTGGGGTTGGAGGCTGATTATTTGTTTGAAGCCAGCGCTGCCTCAATCAAATCTGAACCGATGTCTTTTTCAAATTTCTGCCACACAGGCTTCAGCGTTGTAACCCATTGCTGGCGCTGTTCAGGTGTGAGAGTGCGGATCACGCCTCCGGCTTCCAACACGTATTGTCTATTTTGGAGCTCGACTTTATTTGATTCCGCATTACGCGCTTCAGTGACTTCTTTTAAAATGGTCGCGAACTGGTCACGCACGTCGGCTGGTAGGCTGTCCCACCACTTGCTCGATGTCACCACTAGGTAGTCCAAAATGCCGTGATCGGTTTCGGTAATGCCATCTTGCACTTCAAAGAATTTCTTACCGTAAATGTTGGACCATGTATTTTCTTGACCATCAATAACTTTGGTTTGCAAACCGCCATACACTTCTGCAAAAGACATTTTTTGCGGGTTTGCACCAAGCTGCTCAAACTGAGCCACCAGTACATCAGATGCTTGCACGCGGAACTTTAATCCTTTTGCATCCGCCGGAACGAGTAGAGGTTTATTGGCTGACATCTGTTTCATACCGTTATGCCAAAACTCCAACCCTTTTACACCACGACGTGTCATTGAATTTTTCAGTTTTTCACCGTCAGCCGAGTTTTGGAAACGGTCAACGGCGTCCACATCCTCAAATAGGAATGGCAGGTCAAAAATACGGAATTTTTTGGTGAATTTTTCAAATTTTGATAATGAAGGCGCCGCTAGCTGCACATCGCCGTTTAGCATGGCTTCCAATACTTTATCGTCATCGTATAAGGTTGAATTAGGGAAAACTTGTAGGCAAGCCTTACCATTCATCTCCTTATTAACACGCTCTTCAAGCAGCGAAGCCGCAATACCTTTAGGGTGCTTATCTGTATTCGTGACGTGGCTAAACTTAATGACGATTTCGCCGGGGTCGCAATTTGCGGCCGCATTAAAACTGGTTACAGCAAGAATGGAAGCGGTCAGCAAAGTCAGTGGCTTTAACATTATTATTCTCCTTGATTGAACATATCAGCCCCATCAATGGGTGCTGGTTGTTTTCTATAAGGCAATTAACAAGCCAACATGACACATTCCATTAACAAGCCAGTAACCATAAGGTGTCGCCAACTATTCAGTTAACAACAACCCATAGAATCTTATGATAGAAAGCAAAAATGGGTAGAAAATGACCCAAGGAATATGAATTTTGGGTGAGAAATGACACCCAGCTAAATCCATCAAAGGGCGGCGATGAGAATGACAAAAAAATGTGAAACAGGAAGGAAGCGCACCCTCCGCCCAAACAGCAAGCCTAGTTTGGGCACTCCCCCCGAGCTCTTTATCGGAGAGCGCGCTAATTGGTTAGAACCGACAGATTATGTTAGTAGCACACAGAAAGTGGTGTGCTACAAGAAGAGGGTGAGCAGGCAGGCTAAAAAACCTACCCACTCTGGGGGTTAGGGCTACATTGCAGCTTTCACCGCTTTCGCTAGTTTTTGTGCTGCTTGTTTTGGATCCGCTTTCGGATCATTAAAGAAGTTCGTTACGACATCAAAAATCGCGCCTTGGGCATAGCTGGTTGTCGACATACCATGGGCAATACTGGGCACAAGGTTGTTGGACTTAGCCGTCGCTTTAAAGGCCGCCATTGAGTCCAACGCGCACTGATCAAATTTTGACATATTCATATCTGTGCGTACCGGAATCGAGCCTTTGTTGAGGTTAAATACCTCTTGGAATTTAGGATCTAGGATCGTGGCGGCTAGCGCTTTTTGCGCCTGCTTATTGTCCGCATCAGTTAGCTCAAAAAAGACAAAACTATCGACATTATGGATAAATTGATCGGCCGTACCTGGCGCGGCCACGCACAGGTAATCTTTACCCGCAACTTTGCCCGCTGCGGTAAACTCACCTTTTGCCCAGTCGCCCATGATCTGCATCGCCGCTTCACCATTTATCACCATTGAAGTCGCAACGTTCCAATCACGGCCTGGAGAGTTAACATCAATGTAGTCATGAACTTTTTTAAACTGGCTGAACACGTTAACCATTTTGTCGCCCGCGAGCACAGCCATATCAAGCTCAACAAATGCTTTCACGTAATCTTGTGAGCCAAGAACGCTCAACGCCACCGTTTCAAAAACCGTCGCGTCTTGCCAAGGTTGACCACCGTGCGCCAGTGGCACATAACCCGCGGCTTTGATCTTATCGCCCGCAACAAAAAAATCGTCTAACGTGGTTGGCACTTTAGCACCCACTTTAGCCAGTACCGCAGGGTTAACCCACAACCAGTTGACGCGATGCACGTTAACTGGCACGGCCACATACTGGCCATTCCACTTCATGACATTGGTGATCATCGGTGGTACGACTTCATCCCAACCACCCTGTTTGGCTACATCATTAAGATTCGTGAGAAAACCAAGCCCCGCCCATTCTTGAATATCGTGTCCTTTAATTTGAGCCGCCGACGGTGGGTTACCCGACACCGCGCGCGTTTTCAATACCGTCATGGCACTTTCACCACCACCACCTGCGACAGCGAAATCTTTCCAACTATGGCCTTGCTGCTCCAACATTTCGGTGAGCACAGCTATCGACTTGGCTTCACCACCGGAAGTCCACCAATGGAGTACTTCCACTTCACCAGCGTGAGTCGAAGGAATGAAAGAGGCAGAGAGGAAAGATAAAGCAAGCAGAGTGTTATGGAATTTCATCATCATCTTCCTTGGTTTTGATTCGGCAAACCTGATTCGCAAACTTTTATTAACCATTAAAGTGCTGATCGTTTACCTACTAGTCTAATCAAAGAAAATTTTTTTCGTTGAAACAAACCGTAATTTTAACGTAACGAAAGCGTTACACTACACCGCTAACGTAGGTGGGATAAAGACTTGTGCTTCCAGACCACCATGAGCTGGATTGCGTAAAATGAGATCTCCGCCGTGTCCATGTAAAATACTTCGGCATATTCCAAGACCAAGACCGTGGCCTTGGTCTTGAATGGTGATAACCACCCACTCTGGATTTTCTTCCAACTTCACCCACACTTGCTGACCATACTTCACGCCATTGCCAATCAAGTTTGTCAATACTCGTTGAATAGCTAAAGGCTTAGCGATTATCGGTTCAAGCTGTGTAGGCGTAAAATGGACCACTTGGCGAGTTAAGTTGTACCCTTCAGCAATCGTCTGAATCATCTCATTGAGATCAATACTGCTGTTATTTTCGTGTAAATCGGTATCTCGCACGCACTGCAATGCCCCTTTAACCATCATCTCTAGCTCATCGAGATCGCGGTTAAATTTTTCGCGCTTAACATCGCTTTCGAGCAATTCAGCCCTTAGGCGTAAGCGGGTGATGGGTGTTTTTAAATCATGAGAGATGGCCGAAAACAGATGCTCTCTATCGGCCACGTAACGTCGAATTCGTTGCTGCATACGATTGAATGCGCGGGTCGCTGTGATCAATTCTGTCGCCCCCTCTTCACGCAAGGGACGCTGGGCAATATCCATACTCATCTCATTCGCCGCTTTGGCTAAATTTCTCAGTGGCCGAACTTGGCGGCGCATAAGCAAGTAGGTCAACGCTAACAAAATGGTGGTGGAAAAAAAGAGAAATAAGATCTGCTCTTTTCTTAGTAGAGTGTCATCCAATTTCACGTATGGAGCGGGAAGTAGCGCCGCCACGTAAACCCATTCATGGCTTGAGAGTTCGATTTGCACCACCAGCACTGGCGGGTTTAGCGGTTCAAGTGTGAGTGTATGGTAGGCCCACGACTTGGGTAAGTCGCTGAGAAAAATATCGTTTTTTAGTAACCGCAAATGTTCTGGTTTGGTAAATTCAACTTGAATACTCTCAACGTTATTGAGCTTTTGTTGCAACACTTCCCTCACCGCATCGACTGAAGCTCGCTTGAGCGGCGTATCGATAATCGGCTCCACAGTCAATGGCTCTTTATTGAATGAGACAAAAAAACGGGTTCCCCCCATATTGCGAATTTGATCCAGCACGATATGCCGATACTTGACGGGCAGTGATTGAAAAAAGGTCACGGTGGAAGCAAACATACCTGCCATGCTAGAAGAAACGGAACTGATCCCTTCCAACTCTTTTTGTTTAGATTGGCTGTACCAAATCGCCGTTGCAATGCCCTGCGCTATAACCACCGCCAACAAAGTCAGCAGCAGTGTTCGTGAGACAAGAGAGTTGGGTTTTAAGCGTGAAAAGAGACGTCTTAGCGTCATTTTTAATGGCCGTAACTGACCGGAACGGCCAGAATATAACCGTTGCCACGCATGGTTTTAATATAGTGAGGGTATTTTGCACTATCACCCAATCGCTGACGTAAACGGCTAAGTTGCACGTCGATACCTCGCTCAAAAGGGAGCGCTTCACGTCCACGAGTAGCAAATGAGATGGTATCGCGATCAAGCACTTCCTTAGGCCGGGTTAAAAACAGCATCAGTAATGCAAAATCACTGCCTGACAAGTCATGCTCATCGGCACGCTCTAGATGTGTAATTCGGTGTGACAAGGTATCGAGTTGCCAATCACCAAACGTAATTTGTTTGGGCAGCGCATCGGTTGTTTTTTCATCATTGACTTGTACCCGGCGCAGCAAAGCCTTGATGCGCGCCATTAACTGACGCGGGTTAAAAGGTTTCGCCACATAATCATCCGCGCCAATTTCTAAACCAATGATTTGGTCAGTTTCATCAGAAACCGCGGTCAACATAATGATAGGAACGTTCGAATGACGACGGATTTTTTGGCATAAAGTAAAACCATCGTCTCCGGGCATCATCACATCCAACAAAATAAGATCGGGATAACTGTTACGTTCCAAATAGGCTAATAGCTCGATGCCATCCGCGGTGGTGACGATATCAAAACCAGACTTCGTCAAGTACTCATCTAATAATTGCCGAATCTCTTCGTCATCATCCACGACTAGAATGCGCGTTCTTACCTGCATGTCCACTATCCATATTTTCAACTGATCGGCCTAGTGTAGCTATAGGTCATTTTTTTGATTATTGATATTTATGTAAAGTTTGAATTCTGTCTAGATAGAGATCACAAAATGCGTTACTTATGAGGAACAACTGATTTCCATTTTTTTCCCCCATTCAGGAGGGAGCTGGGCAAAATGACTCTTTTCCGGCTGTTCGGCATAAGGGCTGGCTAATAATTGTGCTAATTGGTGCACTTGTTGGTAATTACCTTGTTCTGCTTTATCGATCGCTTGTTGAGCCAAATAATTACGCAAAATATATTTCGGATTCACTTTTCTCATCTCTGTGCAGCGCTGATCAATCGAAATCGCATTCCCCGAACTGTCAATTTCTCGCTCACAACGAGCCAGATACTGTTCAAGCCAAGACTGAGCGGCAGCGCGGTCAATAAAGAGATCCAATACCAGTTGCTCCCCTTCTCGATCCAAGTTGGATAGTTGCCGGAAAAAGCGAGTGTAGTCGGTGTGATTTTTGGTTAATAACTTAAACATTTGCTCAAACAACACAGAATCACCGGGCAGAGAGGTCAACAACCCCAATTTACGACGCATTTGCTGGCTAAAATAACGGCCGAGCTGTGCTTCAAACTGGGCGAGTGCCGCTTCCAAATCGCTTCTTTCAACTAACGGTGACAATGCATGCGCTAAAGCGGACAGGTTCCACAACGCCACGCGCGGCTGCTGATCAAACGCGTAGCGGCCTTGATAATCGGAGTGATTGCCAATATAAGTCGGTTCATAATCGTCGAGAAAAGCAAAAGGACCGTAGTCAAAGGTTTGACCGAGGATAGACATGTTGTCGGTATTCATCACACCATGGGCAAATCCAACCGCTTGCCAATCGGCAATCATCTTAGCAGTACGCTCAACAATCTGACTAAACATGGCCGCATAAGGTTTTTCTTGTGTAAGGCAATCAGGGTAATGCCACTCAATCACTTTATCAGCCAGTTGCTTTTGCTCTGCTAATTGGTTGGTATAGAAAAAATGTTCAAAATGGCCAAAGCGAATATGGCTCTGTGCAACGCGTACCAGCAACGCACCTCGCTCTTGTTTTTCTCGATAAACAGGCGTGTCACTGCTCATCATCGCTAATGCTCTTGTGGTCGCAATCCCAAGACCCGCCATCGCCTCACTACACAAGTATTCGCGAATAGTGGAGCGCAGTACGGCTCGGCCATCCCCCATACGCGAATAAGGCGTAAGCCCTGCACCTTTCAAATGCAGATCATACACTTCGCCTGTTTTGCTCTCGATTTCGGCCAGTAGTAAGCCACGGCCATCACCCAAATCAGGGTTATAAATACCAAATTGATGGCCCGCGTATTTCATCGCTAATGGCTTAAATTGCGCGGGAATAACTTGGCCAGACAGGCCGTGCAGTAGCTCATCATTAGGTTGTGCTGGTAAAGACAAATCGCCAGCCAGTGAGGCATTCCAAGCAACCCAACGCACATTGTCTAAAGGCGCTGGGTTCACTGGAGAATAAAAAGCCGAGGGTAATTCACCATAGCGAGTGTGCAGTGTTACTTGATCCCAAATCGACATGCGAAGTCCTCATAATATGGTTTTTGGTTAGACTTTTGCACGTTAGCAAATACTTGAGCTCTAGACTAGGGTATTATTAGGCAAAGTTGTCACCTATTACAGGTCACATTCAAGGTGAAGTCGATGTTATCCATTTTTGATATTTTTAAAATTGGCGTGGGCCCTTCTAGCTCACACACCAATGGGCCAATGATTGCGGGCTATCAATTTAGCCAAATCATTGCTGATTTAACGCAAGTGGCAAGAGTGCAGATTGACCTTTACGGTTCATTATCACTTACAGGACGTGGCCACCACACGGATCGCGCCGTGATATTAGGCCTGCTGGGCAATAAGCCTGACACCATCAAAATCACCAGCGCCAATCAAGCGCTAGCGCATGCTATTGAACACGGCGAGCTTAATTTAGCGGGAAAACAGCTCATTCCATTCCAGCTAAAAACAGACCTCCTCTTCCAAAATACTAATCTTCCCTTGCATGAAAATGGCATGACGATTACCGCTTTGGGAGCGCAAGGAGAAACGTTAGCCTTTGAAACTTACTACTCAGTGGGAGGCGGCTTTGTTGCTACTGCCAAAGAGTTAGAACACGGTAGTGCAAATGCACCCGTGGAGGTCGAATTTCCTTTTACTTCTGCTGATGAATTACTCTTTAAAGCTGAAAAACATGGCTTGAGTTTAGGTAGCCTCGTTTTGCGCAATGAAATAGCATTTCATGACCTTGAAACGATTAACCACAAAGCCGATCAAATCTGGAAAGTGATGTCGCTCTGCATGCAGCGCGGCTTTGAAACGGAAGGCATTCTCGAAGGTGGGTTGCATGTCACGCGCCGCGCACCAGCACTGCTCAAAAAGCTGGAAGCTAACGCGGCGATTGAAAGTGACCCAATGGAGATCATGGACTGGATTAACCTGTTTGCTTTCGCGGTCAGTGAAGAAAATGCAGCGGGAGGGCAAGTGGTCACCTCGCCAACCAATGGCGCGGCAGGAGTGATACCCGCCGTATTAATGTATTACCACCGCTTTATCCGAGAGCTTGACACTAAGCAGTTGAAAGATTTTCTCGCCGTGGCTGGCGCTATTGGTATTTTGTACAAAACCAATGCTTCTATTTCGGGGGCCGAAGTAGGCTGTCAAGGGGAGATTGGAGTCTCTTCCTCAATGGCAGCGGCAGGGTTGACCGCGCTAAGAGGTGGCAGCAACGAACAAATTTGCATGGCGGCTGAAATTGCCATGGAGCATTCATTGGGTATGACATGCGACCCAATGGGTGGCTTAGTTCAAGTCCCTTGCATCGAACGCAATGCAATGGGAGCCGTGAAAGCGATTAACGCTTCACGCATGGCCCTAAAACGGACCAGCAAATGCTTAATTTCTCTAGATAAAGTGATTGAGACCATGTACCAGACGGGGAAAGATATGAATCGGAAATATCGTGAAACCTCGTTAGGCGGCTTAGCGTTAATCCACCTATCACCACCTTGTGAGTAGTAATACCGTTCAATCCTCATCAAGCCCTGTGTGAATACAGGGCTTGTTTAAGCGGTAAATTCAGGAATGCGTAACTCTTGGTTCTGGGTAATCGCTTCTCGCTGCACAATCCACTGAAAGCTGAGCGACAACACACAAATCTCAACCGCACAAACCACTAACCAGACGAGTGACAATAGTAATGTCAATGGCAGAAAATGCAGATTAAACAAGGGCTGTAGTAGTGCGTTGATAAGCATGGGGATCACACCTATCAGCACAAATAGTGCTTTGGCGTGGGGCTTTGACATTTGCCACGCGACACTCAAACCTCTAGGTTGATGATCTAGTGCTGTTGCTGGCAAAACTAATGACCAGCGGGAGATAAACCAGCCAATAGGCAGCATTGCTGCATAGGTACAAAGCTGGATTAACCACATTGGCATAGTCACTATATTTGCCAGCGAGCCAATGATAAACATGGGTATGATTAGAATGGCAAACAGCATAGCGCCTAACGCAGCCCACCATCCAATAAAGCGCAATTCACGCGAACTTAAGTAAAAAATCGTGCTCAAACGGCAAGATTTTTCACCCAACAGAACCAAACGATGCAAGCGCACTGTCGCCATCGCCGCCGTTACCGTATAAAGCACATAAACAATGACATTCGTTAATGTGAACAACTGTTGTGGATCATCAAAGTCAACAACACCAATCGTGAAATAGAGATTCACTACCAAAAAAGGTGAAGATTGCAGCATGAGAGTCAGCCAATTTTTTTGGACTAATTTTAACGCACTCACCACAGTATACTGAATCGGTAGCTGCTGATATTCCATGAATCTATTCCCTGACAAATAAGTAAGGTTAATATATCGAAAATAGATCCCACTTGTTCTAAAAGCTCTGTGATGCCAATCCAACTCCCTGCACTCATTGATAACAATCTTATTGGTATCTCATATTAGTGACTCGGCAACGAGGCGCTATTCTGAATAAGGAGACAATCGCTGACACTGAGGTATCTCACCGCATTTGAAAAGTTCATGCTAGAATGCGCCGAATTTGCGATGAGTTGCACTCAAAGTATTAGGGCGTAGCGCCTTACGATGAGAAAGCCATCGCTTGCTAACTGTTTTGACTTTTTAACTCTGAGAGCCCGCATGCCATTTTCCAACCTAGGATTGAGCGATCCAATCTTAAAAGCCGTTCACGAACTCGGCTATTCTGCCCCAACACCGATTCAAGAACAGGCAATCCCAGCCATTTTGACGGGTAAAAATGTCATTGCGGCAGCGCAAACCGGCACGGGTAAAACCGCTAGCTTTGTACTGCCCATTTTGCAGATGCTTAGTCAAGGAACAACTCAGCGCGCCAAACGTGTTCGCGCATTAATTTTAGCGCCCACTCGCGAATTGGCTCTGCAAGTGGAAGAGAACGTCACTCAATACGCAAAGTATCTGCCCTTAACCTGCCTTGCGATGTACGGCGGTGTCGATTCGCAAAAACAAAAACAACGCTTGATTGAAGGGGTGGATATTTTGATCGCCACGCCGGGGCGCTTGCTTGATATGTATGGCCAACGCGCCGTTCATTTTGATGAGCTTGAAGTGTTGGTGATGGATGAAGCTGACCGCATGCTCGACATGGGTTTCATTGAAGACATCAATAAAATTGTTGATCGCCTGCCACTAAACCGTCAGAACTTACTGTTTTCGGCGACCCTTTCTCGTCCAGTGCGTGAGTTGGCCAAATCAGCCATTAATGATCCGATTGAAATTGATGTCGCTGGTTACAACCGCACGCCAAATCAAATCGAGCAGTGGATTATCACTGTCGATAAAGATCAAAAATCTGCACTACTGAGCCATTTGATTACTGAAAACCAATGGCAACAGGCGATGATTTTCATCGAAACCAAACACGGTGCGGCAAAGCTGGCGAGCCAACTGGAAAAGCGTGGCATTGCGGCAGAGGCGTTTCACAGTGGCCGTAGCCAAGAAGTTCGTGAAAAATTATTAGCCGATTTCAAAGCAGGTAAACTGCAATTTTTGATTGCAACGGGCGTTGCCGCGCGCGGTATTGATATTGATAACTTAGAAAGAGTGGTGAATTACGACTTGCCTTATCCTGCGGAGAACTACATTCACCGTATTGGACGAACCGGTCGTGCTGGTGCAACCGGTGAAGCAATTTCTCTCGTATCACGCGATGATTTTAAAAACTTGTGCATGATTGAAAGCCGCTTAGGACATTTGCTTGTGCGTAAAGAAATTGAAGGTTTCACACCGAAAAAAGACGTGCCTATTTCCATTTTAAATTACCACTTGAAAAAGCGTGATAACGAGCACTCAAGTGCACCGCGTCGTAGCCCTCGCCCTAAACAAGAAAAACGCTCATAAGCATAATGTTTCTTTACAAATCCCACCGCCCGGTGGGATTTTGTTGACTAAACCATTCCCGCATCACACTTTTACGCCTTCTTTCTCTCTACGCCCCAAAATCACTACTCAAGGATGATTCTGTCTTCATCAACTTCTATTAGCCTGCAACTCATCTCCTATTTCTCGCATCCCATCATCGCTTAGGTTGACACGTTATGGCTTACAACAAATACACTATCTATCAAGTTTTCACGCGCTTATTCGGTAATACAAACCGTTGCAACACACCTTGGGCAACGAAAGAACAAAATGGCGTCGGTAAATTAAGTGACTTCACTGACGATGCACTCAATGCAATTCATCAACTTGGGATCACTCATATTTGGTATACCGGTGTTTTACATCACGCACTGGTGGGTGATTACCGTGCATGGGGAATAGAGAATGATCACCCAAGTGTTGTCAAAGGTAGAGCGGGCTCGCCTTACGCCATTAAAGACTACTATTCGATAAACCCTGATTTAGCCGACGACCCAGCTCAGCGTAATCACGAATTTGAAGCCTTGATTAAGCGTACACACCAAGCGGGCATGAAAGTCATCATCGACATTGTCCCTAACCACGTGGCGCGCCAATATCAAGGGCTCAATAACCCTGTCGGAGTCAATGATTTTGGTGAAAATGATGATACCAGTGTGCAATACACCAGGGACAATAACTTCTATTACCTACCCGACACCTCCTTTAAACTGCCAGATATTCCCACCTCATTGCTACCGTTGGGCGGTGAATGCCACCCAGATTTAGCCACCCCGTTTTACGAACACCCCGCAAAATGGACAGGCAATGGATCTCGTTTGGCCAAGCCGAACATCGATGATTGGTATGAAACCGTCAAAATAAACTACGGCATCAAACCGGATGGAAGCAAAGATTTTGCCGAACTTCCGCAGCAATACCGTTTTCTATCTCACCTTGAACACGCCGTTTTCTGGCAAGACAAAAGCGTTCCGGATTCATGGCGTAAATTTCGGGATATCGCTCTTTATTGGATCGATAAAGGCGTCGATGGCTTTCGTTATGATATGGCCGAAATGGTACCGATTGAATTTTGGAGCTATCTCAACTCGGCAATTAAACTACACAACCCCGATGCTTTTTTAATGGCAGAGGTGTATCAGCCAAATTTATACCGCGATTACATCCAGATCGGGAAAATGGACTATCTGTACGACAAAGTCGACCTTTACGATAGTCTCAAAGCCATCATGCAAGGACACGGTTCAACTAAAGAGATTGGGCGTATTGAACATCAACTGCGCGACATTGAGCATCACATGCTGCATTTCTTGGAAAACCATGACGAGCAGAGAATTGCCTCGCCTGAATTTGCAGGGGAAGCACATAAAGCACGCCCAGCCATGTTGATTTCAGCCTGTTTATCCAGCTCACCGACCTTGCTTTATTTTGGGCAAGAAGTGGGCGAACCAGGAGCGGAACATGCTGGCTTTGGGCAGCCTTCTCGCACCTCTATTTTTGACTATATCGGTGTCCCACAACACCAAAAATGGATGAATAACGGCGCATTTGATGGTGGCCAATTAAACGAGAGCGAGAAACAGCTGCGCCATTTCTACTCAACATTACTGAATTTAGTCAAACAGAGCCCCGCACTGACCGGTGAATATCATGATCTGTACTCCGCCAATGTTGAACACTTCTCCGACCAACAAGATGGCTTATTTGCCTTTGCTCGCTCTAACCCATCACAAAAGCTGATCATCGCAGCAAACTTCAGTGCCACAAGTGGCAAAACCGTAAAACTGCATTTACCTAAAGCATTGACCACTTATTGGCAGTTAACCAGTGGTGAGCACACTCTATTCGACCCGCTAAATCAACAAACGCTGACGCTCTTCGTCAACGAACAAGAGAGCTATGTGATGATCAACTTCACCCCACTTTCGACCCATTTCATGGTTCTCAATAATATTTAAACCTCAAAGAGAGTCATTGGTCTTCTTTCAATACAACAAGCCAGCATCTTCATCGTGCTGGCTTATTTTGCTAAAGGCTATAAGGTTAAGGCTTGCTTTAAGTGACTTTCATTAACACGGGTTCTTGATCAGATTCCCGCTCATGCTGATTGGGCAAAATACCTAAAGTATGTAAAAAGGTTTTGAGCATGATGGCGTAAATGAACATCATAGGAAGGCCTGCGACCACACAAAGCGACTTAATGGTTTCAATCCCTCCCCCAGCCAAAAATACACTTAAACTGATCAGCCCAATCGCACAGGCCCAAAGTAATTTTACTCGGTTATCGGGATCACCATTCAAAGCCAATTCATTGGTGGTGAGCATCGCCGTCGCAACACTCGCACTGGACATAGTGGTCAGCATCAATAAAAACTGAATGAGCAGAAATAGCCCAAGCACCCCATTTCCCCCAGGCAAGGTTTTTATCAATGAAACCACTGCGTAGGTTAAGCCACCTTCCGCCATCCAGCCCTGAACGGGTAAACCGCCCAACATTTGAGCCCACACCGCATAGCCACCAAAAATGGAGATAAAAAATGCGCAGCCCAAAGCGCCCATCGAGATGGTGTACAAAACTACTTCACGAATCGTTCGTCCACGAGAAATTCGCGTGATGAATAGGCCCATCATAATCAAGTACGCGTAATACCAAAACCAATAGTACTGAGTCCAGCCTTGTGCAAAACCACTTTGCTGAACAGGGTCTGTCCACAATGACATTCTAAAGAAATTATCCAACATCACGCCCAATGAGTCAGTGAAACTATTAAGAATGAAAGAAGGTTGAGTCGCCAATAATACAAACAGGGCAAACAACACCGCCATGCTGACTGTCCAGTTAGAAATCGCGTTGATACCTTGGTTAAAACCAACCCCCATCACAGCCACTAACGCAGCCACAAAAAGCACAATGATTGCGCCTTGTAAGCCAAGGCTATTCTCAATCTGTAACAGCTCTGCCACACCGGCGCTGACCAAGGTCACAGTTAAGGCCAGCGAGCTAGCAAACGCGGCCAACGTACCAAAAATCGACAATAGATCGATACTTTTTGCCACCAAAGGATGGTCACCCACTACCGAAGAACACAAACTGGAAACTTTTAACGTGCGCTTTTTTTGTACATAAAATGCGTAAGCAAACGGAATCGCTGGAAAGCAGTAAATCGCCCAGCCTGTAATGCCCCAATGAAAAATAGAGTAGGTAACGGCCCATGCCGCAGCAGGATAACTATTGGGCTCAGCAAATAACGGCGGCGATTGTAAGTAATACATCGGTTCACCTATCGCCCAGTAAATGAGTGACGCCCCGACGCCAGCGGTAAAAATCATCCCGCCATAAGAAAAATTACTGTATTCGGTTTTTTCTTCACCTAAACGAATGCGGCCATATTTCGAACACGCCAGCCACAGTAAAAAAACCACTAACGCCAAACTTGCCATCTGTACTAACCAGCCAAACCAGTGGCTCACCCAGCCCATAGCTTGCGCCGCCATCGCTTGAGAGGTGGCTGGATAAAGCGCAGATACCGTTAACAAAACAAGCACTAACGCAATCGCAGGAAAAGCCAATCCATAATTAAGATTTTTCAAAACTGCGCCTCCATTCATAAAGTGCTTGAATATGGCGAGGGGTGATGCCGCAACATCCGCCGATCACGGTTGCACCAAGGGCATACCACTGCTTGGCAAATGCGAGATAATCTTCTGCACTAAACTCACGCATGGCTTGTACGGTTTCGTTGGCAGCGTGATCCGATTTAATCGGCGTAAAACTGTTTGCATAAACGCCGATTTCAATCTTTTGCGCTCGGCCTTCCAACACGGTTTTCGCCTGTTGAATGGCATCAGCCATCACCTCAGGTATTGAGCAGTTAAAGAAAATGCCCGCCCCACCCGCAGAGCAGATTTGTTCTGCCGCTTCAGAGACCGACTGCCCAGAACGCAATTGTGCGATATTAGTGTCATCTTTCAGAGTCAGTGCGTAATAGCAAGGCTTGGTTGATGAGGCAAACACCGATTGAATCATGCTCAACTCTTCTAAACTGGCAATCGTCTCCGCCAACCAGACGTCCACATAAGGATCTTGTGCTTGATACAAAGTGAGTGAAATCGCTCGCGCGACTTCGGCTTGAAAGAGATCAGGCCGATAGCTTCCCATCGCCGGTGGCATAGAACCCGCCACTAAAATCGGACGTTCTGACTGTTGTGCTACTTCCGCAGCAATCTGCGCGGCTAAGCTCGCCAACCTTGCACCATCGGTTTGATATAGTGACTCGCCCAAGTGAAAAGGGACACACGCATAGCTATTCACCGTGATGATGTCGGCACCGCTATCAATAAATCCTTGGTGAGCTAAACGAACATGTTGTGGAGATTCAATCAGCGCTTGCGCGCTCCAAAGTGGCTGAGAAAAAGGAGCGCCAATTCTTTTTAATTCACGCCCCATACCACCATCAAGAAGGGTTAATTTGCTCATAATATCGTATCCATAATGCTTTATTGGTCAGTGCCATTGAAACATTCTGTGAGCAAAATCATAGTGAATAACATTGAAGTGCAATATGAATTTTATTCAAGTAAGTGACTTGATTTATCTATTCTTTTTCGCAAGGTCATTATCTGTTATTCAGGCTGTCATTCGTGCTGTCATTCGTAAAAAACATTGGGCTTGGTCATTTCACAACAAATACTCAACGCATCATAAACAACTCTTCATGGAACTGAGTTTCAACGTCTACATGGTAAGGCTTCAACGCCTGTTTTAAAGTCCGTGAAAAGGCAACAGGGCCACAAAAGAAAAACTCAAAACCGCTTAAATCACCACACTGGCGAGCAATAGTCTCGGCAGATAAATGCGGGTCAATGCTTGAATCAATCACGGTGAGGGAGGCACCTGCACGCAATGCTTTCTGCTTAAGCTCATCACACAGGGCTTGCTCTGCATGGTGGCAGCAGAAAAACAGATAAGTAGCCGGATGCGTTTTTAGCGAGTGTAAATAATCTAACCCAGCCATAAATGGAGCGATGCCGACACCGCCACCAATCCAGACTTGTGGCCTATCACTATAAAACTCAAATCGTCCATATGGGCCTTCGACCTCAATCGGCTCACCCACGGTAATTCTCTTGTGAAGGCCAGTGGTAAAATCGCCAAGCTCTTTGATCAAAAATCGCAGCTCATTAGCCTTATTGTACGAAGCAATAGTAAACGGATGTGGCTCTTCGCCAACAAAACTCAAATAAGCAAACTGCCCTGCTTTATGTCCGGGCCAAGCTTTCTCCATCTTAATTCTTAAATCTAACGTTTGGTTCGCTGCACAGTAGTGGCATGCGCTAATCTTCGCTGAATAACGTGCATTTCGGCCCACAAATCCAAGCAAACTGTAGATTGCTGCCGCCGAGCCAAGCGCAATAAACATCAACACTAACCAATAAATCGGCCAGCCCCAATACGCCTTTTTCAACAATAATACCGAATGCCCAGCCAGCAAAAGGTACACCACCGCCATCAAACGGTGCGATAAGCGAAACGGTTTGTATTTAATGGTTAGCCACAGTGATACCCCCACCAGCAGCAATAATGAGTAGAACCCCCACTCGCCAATGGCTAACCCAATCGGGCGCATCTCTTTTACCCAAAGCGCAAAACCCGACAAGTTCCCCTGTGGGCCAGAGCCATTGAGCCGATTAGGTTTAGTCAGGAGCTCAAGTGCGATCATCCATTTCGGTATCTGGTAACAAAGCCAGTGAAATAAACCAAGCAACATGGCCGAAATGCCCAGCCATTTGTGTATCCGATAGCCTTTATCGATTCCTTGTGTCCACTGTTCAACAAGGGGCAAACGAAGCGCCAGTACCATAGCCAATGACATCGCCACAATGGCCAAAATGCCTGACCACTGGATAAAAGCCGATCGCCACTTGAAGAGGTTTTCAGACACCAAAAGCGTTGGCTCGGCTTGCATCCATAATACCGAGGCAACCACCATCACAATCAATACCGTTTTGCTTACTCTGCTCATTACAATAACCACTTAAATAGAAAGGTTATCTAAGAGTAACAATCACAACGTAAAGTAGATGAAGTAACAAGTAAATCTGTGTAAAGACGACAATCCAAGCTCTTTAAGCGCTATGTCCTTTTTATTGAACGCAGAAAAATCTGACCAATAAAACAACGCTGATCTTCCGCACGATAATCTTAGGGAGGGTCACTGAATTCTGTTAGAATGCGGCCCCTTCAACTAGCGTGTTAAGAGATGATCATTCGTGATGCCACGTTGTTTGAATAAAAAACCAACGAAAACCATACACCCCTGCTGGCCTCGGTTAGTGAACTACTTAGGAACTCGTTATGATGACTGAAGAAGAAAGAATTGAATTACAAAGAAATAACCCATTACACGGTCTTAAGTTAGAAACATTACTGCAAGAACTAGTGGATTTTTACGGTTGGGATATTCTCGATACGGCAATGCGTTTTAACTGCTTCCATACCAACCCATCGGTTGCCAGCAGCGTGAAATATCTCAATAAAACCGATTGGGCGAGAGAGAAAGTAGAAAACTTCTACCTATATCGCTTTAAACGTATGCCACGCGCTTCAGCTGAAGAATATGATCTGCCACCGCGCGCGCGCACTTTCCCACATGGCCTCAAACCTAAAGAGCCAATGGAGCTGACGGTTGATTCCATTTTAAACTCACAGGCTAAAGCGGCTTCTGCCCATAAAGAGCGTTCCGCACGTAACCGTTCGTTTCGTCGTTAAAGAACGATAAGTCAGTGATCGGCTCACGACACAACAAATCGGTTGAGCACAAAATGAATGTTGGTGTAAGAGAACCTTGCACCAACATTTTCCATCACAACATTTCAGCGTGAACCTTAATTATAAATAGGTTGCCATAAGCAGACTTTCTGCTGCTTACGTTGGTCATACAGCCATGTATATTGGCAATGATTATCGTAACTATATCGCCCAGTCTGAACCTTATATGGCCCAAAACTCACACCTTGTAAAGATTGAAAACGCCCTTGATAAAGCAATGAGAAGTGCAAGTGAGGGCCGGTGGACGATCCACCTTCACACAAAGCAATGGAACGCGGGTTAGCATAAACACCCAACTTACTGTCTTTCGTCACCCACTGATTATTCGCGACTTGGATTCCGTCCATATGGTAATAGTTCGTCGCCCAACCGTTTGGATGCGTCACGCGCAGTTGGCACCGAGACATCACCGACACGTAGCCATCATGCGCGGCCGTTACACTATAAGTTGGCGCGCCCCAAGCTGGCCAATCGTAAGAAACGTCGATTGAAGAAAGCGGAAAACCTGAGCCACTGTGCGCATGCGTACCGTTAGGTATCCACTGATACCCTTTGCGCCATGGCCACTGCATAAACCCCTCACTAGGCGAAGCAATGAGGTTTCCCATACGCATAGGAGCTGGTGTGTTTTGTGGCTCGCTGAAAGCACCAAACCAAAGCTCATATTGCGATTTCCATAACGCCCAATCATCCACCCGATTCAATTGCTGCATGACCGCTAATGTCGCAGCATTGTATTGAAGAGCCGATGAACTTTCTTGATAGTGATAGAAACGCTGAGACAGTTGATTCGCAATATCTTTGATCTGCCGCTGTCTATCGTCCAAGCTTTGATCCAAAGCACTCTCTTGTTCTAATAACGCTAAAGTGGTCAATAACACTCGAGGATCAACCCCCGTTGCCCCAGCCCAATGGCTAACTGACTCGACAAGCTCAAGCCAATGTGGCTGATGGGTACCAATAAAATCTTCAATATTGAAAGGACGTTGATGAGGTCGAAAAACAAACTCATCATCGCTAATCAGAGAAAATGGCAGTTGACTCTCTGCAAGCTGCGCTTCGTTAAGCCGTGGAGTATCGACATCAGGATACAACTGATGGCTTACCACCATTGGGCTAAAACAGATAAACCATGTCACTAAAGAAGATTTGGTTAGATTCATTACGCACCCTCCATATGAATTAAATTTCACATAGAGTGTGGCACAAAATATTCGTGGGATAGCTAAGAAGGTGCGTTTTGCGAGGCCAGTAGGAGCAAGATGTAATAAGATGAAAGCGATGAAATTATCAACACTCTGCACAAAAGTACCATCGGAGTAAAAAACCGAACGGATGAACATGAAAAACAAAAGCCCCGACAACTTTTTGAGTTATCGGGGCTTTCTTGAATAAATGGCGCGCCCTGTAGGATTCGAACCTACGACCACATCCTTAGAAGGGACGTGCTCTATCCAGCTGAGCTAAGGGCGCGCTACAGGGACAGGATTATACGAGTTGAACTCCGTAAATCAATCGCTTTCTCTAACATTCTGTTTCAAATGCCTAAAAAACTGCCATTCGCTAACCATGTGACGAAAAACAGAACAAAGCAAACGTTTGCTTATAGATGTTACTTTAAATATCTGCGACAATGCGCCCAAAAATATTTGCGACCAATGTGTAAGGAAAGCCATGACTGCTCAAAATATTGATGGGACACTCATCTCCCAGACGGT
This sequence comes from Vibrio anguillarum, assembly GCF_001989995.2. Classification (GTDB taxonomy): domain Bacteria; phylum Pseudomonadota; class Gammaproteobacteria; order Enterobacterales; family Vibrionaceae; genus Vibrio; species Vibrio anguillarum. The sequence goes on along the minus strand of NZ_JAHGUP010000101.1, from coordinate 1,736 downwards.
TCGCTCTGAAGTAGCGGCGCGAGTAAAAGCTCGCACTCAAGTGGGCCTTCGAGCTCCGGGGCTAGCGGTGGTGCTGGTGGGAGAAGATCCTGCGTCACAAGTGTATGTCGGCAGCAAACGTCGTGCTTGTGAAGAAGTAGGTTTTGTTTCTAAATCCTATGATCTTCCAGCAACTGCAGGTGAAGAGGAGCTACTGGCGTTAATCGATAAGCTCAATGCCGACCCTGAAATTGACGGCATTTTAGTGCAACTGCCCTTACCTGCTGGGATTGACACAACCCATGTGCTTGAACGCATTGTTCCTGAAAAAGATGTCGATGGTTTTCACCCTTACAATGTGGGCCGTTTAGCCCAACGCATTCCTAAACTGCGCTCTTGCACGCCCAAAGGGATCATCACTTTGCTTGAGCGCTATAACGTTCAACTGCGTGGTAAACATGCGGTGATTGTGGGCGCATCCAATATTGTCGGCCGACCAATGACGTTAGAGCTGCTACTGGCTGGTTGTACCACAACCACATGCCACCGCTTCACTAAAGATTTAGAGCACCATGTTCGCCAAGCTGATTTGTTGGTGGTGGCCGTTGGTAAACCCAATTTCATTCCCGGTGCATGGATTAAAGAAGGTGCCGTGGTGATTGATGTGGGCATCAACCGCTTGGAGTCAGGCAAGCTGATTGGCGATGTCGAGTACGATGTAGCGCGCACCAAAGCAAGCTTGATCACCCCTGTTCCGGGTGGTGTTGGGCCAATGACGGTGGCCAGTTTGATTGAAAACACCCTGTTGGCGTGCGAGCAATTTCACCCCAACAACTGATCTTGTTATTGATTATTGCTAGTGGTTATTGATAGCTATGATCAGCGAGCCAAAAAGAACCCCAGCACTGCGCTGGGGTTCTTGCGTTATAAACCAACTTAGCCTTTATTGGGCATTATTCATTTGCGTCAGTTTGTTGCCTATTGGCCTAGAGAAATTGTAGCCGTCGTGTTCGTCCCAGTTAATAGACCATGTCATCACACCACCGTAGTTAGGGTAGTTGAAACTCGGTTTCACCGTCGCGCAAGAGGTTCCCTTGGTTAAGCAGTCAAGCGCATCAAGAATGTTTTGCGTGGGCGCTTGCCCAGAGTTGGCAGAGCTCGGGCCAGAAGGCAAACCGATTGCAACTTGATCGTCACGCAGTGGTTCAAAGCGTGAACCATCGGCCAAATCAAACCCTTCTAACAGCATTTTTGATTGAGCGACCATCATATCCACCGAACCTTCAGGAGCTGCACCCGGTAGATAAGGGTTTGGTAACCCACCGTTGTTATAAAGCTGAACATGAAGTAGATCGAGTGTGTCACGAACCTCATTGATGATAGGAATATACGCACCCCAAATGCCGCTATAAGCCACCATTCCTCCTTGAACATAAGGGTGTTCTGGTGCCATGGTCAGGTACATATCACCGCCGATGTTGGCTTCAATTTGCTTTAATGCCCGCCCCAAGCGCGCTTGAATTTGCGAGCCATGCATTAAGTTAGAACCACTTTCTAAATCAACATCCAAGCCATCAAAACCCCACTCTTTGATCAACGCCGTCAAACTATCAACAAAGTGCGCTTCATCACTGTCAGTATTGAGCGTAATGTTGCCTTCCGCGCCACCAAGTGACAAAACAAAAACTTTGCCTTTGGCTTGCAAAGCCGCCATATCTTGCTTGAACTGGGTAGCATCTTACGGAAACCGCATGAAC
>NZ_JAHGUP010000100.1 GCF_001989995.2 Vibrio anguillarum | reverse complement strand
TCAAATCGCTGGTCATTGGCCGAAAAAATTGGTTGTTCGCCAATAATCCTAATGGTGCGGATGCTAGTGCGCTGTTGTATAGCATCATCGAGACGGCAAAAGCTAACGGACTGATACTCTATAATTACCTAGTCAAATGTATGAAAGAGCTGGCAAAGCCAGAGCCTGATATTAACTCTCTTCTTCCTTGGAACTTCTCACACTGAAACTAAAACGCCCCGTGGGATCATGGGGCGCTTAC
>NZ_JAHGUP010000099.1 GCF_001989995.2 Vibrio anguillarum | reverse complement strand
TGTAGTGGCATAGTGAATTTGGTCACTTAGTTAGAGGTGATATCATCACCTCATAAGTTAACAGGTGACATTATGACAAAACGTACAAGACGACTATTTAGCGCAGAATTTAAGTTAGAAGCAGCGCAGCTAGTCTTAGACCAAAATTACTCAGTGACGGAAGCAGCCCAAGCCATGAATGTGGGCAAGTCCACGATGGATAAATGGGTTCGCCAGCTTAGAGAAGAACGCCAAGGGAAAACACCGAAAGCTTCACCTATGACCCCTGAGCAAATAGAAATTCGGGAATTGAAAAAGAAGCTGGCTCGCCTTGAAGAGCATAATGAAATACTAAAAAAAGCCACGGCTCTCTTGATGTCGGACTCACTGAACAATTCTTGATAATCAAGAAACTCAAGCAGAGCCACAGCGTAAAAATATTATGCGAAGTCTTCAATGTTCATCGAAGTAGTTATCACTATTGGCTTAAACGCCCAGCGTTAATTAATGCGGAAACAATAAAACTGCGCAGCTTGATTAGCGAGGCTCACGCCGCAAGCAATGGCTCTGCGGGAGCGAGAACCATTGCAGATATAGTCACAAATCAGGGTGTAAAGCTGAGCCGATACCGAGCAACAAAGCTAATGAGAACTCTTGGTTTAGTGAGCTGCCAAGAACCAAAGCATCGTTACAGAAAGGCTTCACAAGAACATATTGACGTTCCAAATCACTTAAGTCGTCA
>NZ_JAHGUP010000098.1 GCF_001989995.2 Vibrio anguillarum | reverse complement strand
TTGAAGCGTTTGTTATGTGCTATTTTTCAACATCGTAAGCTGCTGCTGCGCTCTTTAGTTGTTGAATGTCTGATGCACATAGATATCGCTTTAAGGCTTCAAACTTCTCTGTGGGCCAATCATAGATTTGCATTTTCAACAGTTCGGCAATTACCGATTCGTCAAAGCGATATTTGACTAATTTGGCAGGCGTGCCACCAACAACACTATAAGGGGCAACATCTTTAGTTACCACGCTATTTGCAGCAACTATGGCTCCTTCTCCGATTGTCACACCAGGCATAACCATTGACCTCATCCCAAGCCATGCACCATCATGGATAAAGGTATCACCTTTGCCTCTATACGCTTCATCAATGTAGTCCATAAATGGATATAAACAGAACCAATCCGCCCTATGGGTATGATTACCACCCATTAAGATAACTGCCTCTGCGCCGATGCAAACGTAATCACCAATATGGAGTTTATCGATTTCCCACCTAGGTTCCCATTCACGACTCACTTCATCACCATGAAGATACCGAACAACAGATTCCTCAAATCCATTGTCCCAGCAGTCACTGTAATAACTATGTGTGCCTTTGATAGAAATATTAGGGTTAGTTACTACCTCATGGAGTAACTGAAATTTTGACCAATGCTTCTTGTGCATACTAAACCTCAAGCTAATGTTAAATAATAAGAATTATTGAAATAACACTATGCCGTCAGTGAATGCGTGGCTGCTTTAAAAGAGGAATAAGTTTCATAAAAAACACCGTTAATTGAAAGGCGTGAATGATAGCATAACGCCCAATTAAGGTGTGAGGCACGCAATACAGATGCTGCCGCAACCACCATAATCACTAAAACCGACGCATAGTAAAAACGCCACGCGTGCCGAATCACACTTAAATTGTTTGTTATGTGAATTCTCGATTGAAACGCCGAACTTTTGTACGCATATTTTTCATAGGTGACGATGTATTAAACTGAATCATGCACCCCAAAGTCCATTGTTCATACCACGCAACACCATACAAATCATGGTCACTTAAGCTTGAAATGAGTAAAAGTATCTCGTTAACCGTAGACTCAAGCTCAATGAGTAAATCGTCATATTTCCACTCACAATACTCTTCGTGGAAGCTTTCAGCGAGTGAACCTAATTGGTTCCATTTATAACCAGTTTCCGGGAAATCAACATGTTGGTTTTGAGATCTTAAGTGATGCCATTTAAGAACGAGTCTTCCCCAACCAATCAAGTAAGCCACTGTATCACTAACGCTAATGACTGTACCTTTGACGTTTCCCTCTACTCCAGATTTGCGAGCTTTGCTTTCCGGAATTGAACGATAGTCAGCCATGAGTTTCGGAAATATTGAGTTTATAGTTAACTCCAATTCATCCTTATTTCTTGGCACAGAAGACATTTTGACCTCCATTCACATAACGCCGCATTAAGGTGTGAGCAGCGCTTGGCTATACTTGAGCGAAGCGAAAGCGCCAAGCGTTGCGAATCACTCTTAAATGCTTTGTTATGTGCAAAACCACACCTACACTTACCACTCTTGGAACGGCTTACCCTTGTTTTTGTTAACTAGTTCCACTAGTTGCTTAATCTTGTCCTCAGAGTCATCAAAAAGACGATTAATCGATAATTCCATAACTTCATATGCAAAAGCCAGATCGTACTCTTTTAGCGCTCCTTCATGACTAGCTTCGTTCCCTAACCATTTAATTGCCATTAACAATTCAGCGACTTCAGGCTGTGATTTACTAAAAGCTTCTATTCTTTGATGCAGTACTGTGATTTTCGCTAACTCGGGATCAATTGTATTAAGTAACGTTTCAATAGCTATTCTTAGTTTATTTGCCGAAGCGGATACGTCGGTCCATGCTAGTTTAAACGATGAAAACAACAAGTCTTGAACTGGCTTCGGGCATTTATTGTGGATTAGAAATAAAGGAATTACCGGCTCAAAATACTTCGGATAAAAAATGGGGAAGTCCTCATATTCATCGTCTGGACCTTGAGGATGAAATTCGTAATGTCTACCTGTTCCACAACTGTACGTACGACCGTTGCAGTTTGGACAAAGGAAAGAGCCCGAATATCTATATTCAATCCAATCCGCTTCAAATTCAGGATGGGAATGAAGCGCCTTAGAGTCAGGGTTTTCCTCAAATGAGAATGTTGCATTATCCAACTTAATTTCACCACTAGAACAATGTGGGCACAAAACAGGAGGCGTGTTGTGCTCAGTGAAGCTAACTGTGAATCTTTTGTTTATATAATCGAAATAATTTTCTACCACTTTATACGTACCTCAAATTTTGCCACATAACGCCCGGCTAAGG
>NZ_JAHGUP010000097.1 GCF_001989995.2 Vibrio anguillarum | reverse complement strand
CTAAGGGGCTGGCAACGCATTACCACGAAACTCAACCACAACAGCCGTAACCACAGGAGCTCAATGGGACTGGGAACGCCACGCGTTGACAGTCCCTCTTGAGGCGTTTGTTAGTTCTTTTTTTGATCTTTCCGCTTCCAAGTCACTTCGACTGACTCAATTTCATCAGCCTGTATAGACCTAAACGAATATATTCCTTTGAGTCTAAGTCCGCCATTGAGCACTTGAAGAAGCGATGTAGAAAACGATAAGCGCGTTCGATCGACACTTTGCATATTCAAAGTCAGAAAGCCTTCCCATAAATGACCACTTACATTCAAGTTAGTAACTTGAGTCGGTTTATCTGGGTCTGCGCCTTGCACAATAGTTAACGAACCATCGAGTTCATGTGCATTTTGACGAATGGTCATTTCCATCTTTGCATGTATCCCAGCTCCAGAAACTGCACTAGTCTCCCAGGTGCCATTTATATCAACACCTTTGTAGGTAATACTTTGATACCAAGGAACAAAACGATGTTTAAAAAACATTCCAATCAAGTACAACATTACAGTTGTAAAAATACCGCTTACAGTGCCCAAAATTACGGTTTCCAAAGCACCCATATTCATTTCCAATTATTTAATTATTTCAATAGAAAACTGATAATAGTTTACTGAATTAAACTCTAAATACATCTACAGAGTTCGTTGTCATGAGAGAACTAACGCCGCATTAAGGTGTGAGCAACGCTACCATAAGACTTAACCTTACCACCGTAAACACGAAGCCTAACGATGGAATGAAAAATGCCAAGCGTTGGGAATCACTCTTAAATGCTTTGTTAGCACTTTCCAGCTAGTTGAAGTGTCAACTCTTTTGCGGAAATTTCTTGGCACCCTTGCGCATTTTGTCCACACCATAACGGAGAAAAACCATCCATCCCCTGTTTTTCAGCGCTATTTCGTAATTGAGACATTTCAAGAGAAGCGTACGGAAAATCAGGAGCAAGCACGCTCATATAGCCTAGTTCATCCATAACGCGATTAACTATACCACGGGCTGGTCTACCCGAAAATATGTTGGTTAAAGCTGTATGTGATGATTTACCACTTTTTAGTGCCTGTTTATGTATATCGGATGTCTCAGCTTCTGTGCACAGTAAATACGATGTTCCAACCTGCACAGCACACGCGCCCAACTGCAAGCAAGCTCTCACACCATTATTATCACTAATACCACCTGCTGCTATAACAGGAACTTTAACCTGCTTGACAACCTGAGACACAAGCGAAACTAACCCTAGTTGCGTTGAGATTTTATCAGTTAGAAACATCCCTCTGTGCCCTCCTGCCTCTAAACCTTGAGCTATTATCCCGTGCACACCTTGCGACTCTAACCAAATAGCCTCCTCCAGCGTCGTTGCAGATGACACTACCTTTGTCCCCCAACTTTTGACTCGTTTCAATAAGTCTTTATTTGGCAACCCAAAATGAAAACTAATGAATTCCGGTGAAAAACGCTCTATTGCATCAGCAATATCATGGCTAAATGGCACTCGAGTACTGCCGAGAGAAAGGTTTACTTCAGAATCCAGCTCGGCAAAATATGGCTGAAGTGTGTTTCGCCAAATCACTTGGCGATTTTCATCGTAAGGACGTAAGTTATGACAGAAAAAATTAAGATTATATGGTTTGCTAGTTGACCCTTTAATAGTTTCAATCTCATTGATTATTTTTTCCGTATTCAACATACCGCAAGGTAAAGAACCCAATCCGCCAGCCTCACTAACGGCAATCGCCAAAGCGCTACTCTGCACTCCCGCCATCGGCGCTTGAATGATTGGAAAATCCGTACCTAATAATTCCCTGTAGTTCATAGTCTTCCTTAACTATTGTTGGTGCTAACGCCCGCCTAAGGGGTTGACAACGCACCGCCGAACT
>NZ_JAHGUP010000096.1 GCF_001989995.2 Vibrio anguillarum | reverse complement strand
GGCTCTTCTCCGCTTAGATGAGTCTATAAATTAACAATAAAATCAATAAAGCATTGATTTATAATTACTTCCTGTCTTATATCTTAGTGTTGTAGTTTGTCGTTATTATCTTCCGCTCTATTTAATTTTAAAGGTCAATCCGTACAGTCTGTAACGCTCGAAGAGTGCACTCATTCAGTACTCGTCAAATGCAAGCGAGACAGACGCTGTAAAGTCGTTGACCCTGAGACTGGAGCACCGCGTACCGTCGACCACTATGTTCAACGTCGCCTGTCAGATTTACCTGTAAGTGGTCGCCCTTGCGTAATAGAAATTGAACTGGCTCAGACGAGAGATAAGCTCGGCCGAAGATTGATTGAAGCCACTGATTTTGTTGATAAGGGTGGTCGCTATACCAAGAGATTCTGTCACTTTATTAGTGGACTATGCCGCTATATGAGCATCCATGCAGTGTCTAAGCATTTAGACATTCGCTGGGAAACCGTGAAAAATATCGATAAAGCATTTCTGTTATCTACCTTGCCCGCTTTAGAGCCTAAGAAGTTGACCAACCTTGTTCATATTGGCGTTGATGAAGTCGCCAGGGCTAAAGGCCATGACTATATGACCGTTGTTTATGATCTGGTTTCAGGACAACTTATCTGGGTTGATCATGGACGGACTTCAAACGTACTCATCAACTTTTTTGAACAATTATCACCACAAACGAGAGACGGCATCCAAGCGGTATCAATGGATATGGGTCAATCTTACCAATCAGCGGTGAGAAAGGCTCTTCCGAATGCAGACATCGTTTTTGACCGGTTTCACGTTATGCAGAACTACTCTCTTCTGATAAGGAAAGAGCGTAATAAAGCGTTTAGGAGAGGAACGCATGACGAGAAAAAAATGCTTAAGGGGACGCTATTTTTACTCCTCAAAAATGCGCCGAAATTAAGCGATAAGCAGTCAGATAGGCTGGATGATTTACTTGAAAGCAATAAGACACTTTGTACTATTTATATGCTCAAAGAGCAGCTTCAAGCCTTATGGAATGAACGTAATTTTGACTTGATGATCGCAGCGCTTGATGCGTGGTGCCAGCTTGCTAAAAATACAAGGATCTTATCTCTCATCAATTTTGCAGATGCGCTTTGGGAGAGAAGAGTTGGGATCTGCAATTATGCAAAATATAGGCTAACGAATGCCCGAGTTGAAGCTGGGAATGTATCGATAGGCCTTCTTAGGCGGAGAGCTCGAGGAGTAAGGGATACTGATTACTTTAAATTGAAGATTAGACAAACCTCAATCCTAGAAACTCACTCTACCTTTTACCCAGAAATCAAGCTCATCTAAGCGGAGAAGAGCC
>NZ_JAHGUP010000095.1 GCF_001989995.2 Vibrio anguillarum | reverse complement strand
CGTTCATATCTGCAAATTGCCGATACAGCGCTCAAATCACTCAAACAAAAGAACGCTCCCCTCAGCGAAGCCATCACCATACTGCGTGACATCGCGTTTGAAAATAGTGGCTATATCTTTGGCTACAATAGCAAAGGGGATCGACTACTACTGGGCCAAAGTAATGCTGGTTTAGGCGATAACTTTTGGAACATGCAAGATACGCATGGCAACTATTTAATCCAAGATTTAATCAAAAATGCCAAAGTAGATAAGTTCACTACCTACTATTTCCCCAAGCCGGGAGAGACGACACCACTACCTAAATTGGCCTATTCTACCTATTTGCCACAGTGGGATCTAATGATAGGCACTGGCTTTTACACCGATGACATTGATGCTGTAATCGCCAACATGGAAACACTCGCTGCGGAAAATATGCAAAGCAGTTTAGTCAATATCGGTTTGATGAGCTTGATCATTATCCTCATCGTCGGTTTTTTCGCCATCATTTTAAATCGCAGTATCATGCGTCCTCTCGAGCTATTTGATTTATCGATTCGTTCATTTGCAAACGGTGACGCTGATTTAACTGCAAGAATGGAAAAATTCAACGCCCCTGAATTTGCAAGATTAAGTGATAACTTCAATGCCTTTGTCTCCAGCTTGCAAAGTATCATTGCGCGCGTGCACCAAGTTGGGCAACAGGTTGTGGATGAAACCAATGACATGACACAACGAGCACAACAAGTTGACGCCATTGCATCAGGGCAACGTGAAGAGACCGATCAAGTAGCGACAGCGATGACAGAAATGACCACCACCGCAACAGAGATCTCGAACAACGCCCACCATGCCGCTCAATCGGCAAAAGATGCTGACGACAACGCCAAAGATGCCCATGAAATTGTTGATTCAGCCGCACAATCGGTACAGGATCTCGCCAAAGAGGTCGCTGAAGCGAGCCTTGTGATTTCAAAACTGGAAGGCGATGTGAAAAACATTTCGTCTCTACTTGCAGTTATCCAAGATATTGCAGAACAAACCAATCTACTGGCGTTAAACGCAGCGATTGAAGCGGCTCGCGCGGGCGAGCAAGGACGAGGATTTGCCGTGGTAGCAGATGAAGTCCGAAAATTAGCCAGCCGTACCCAAGACAGTACAGGGCAAATTCATGCCATGATCGGGCAACTGAAAAATGCCTCTGATGCCGCAGTTAAAGCGATGGATTCAAGCCAAAGTCGTAGCTTAAGCACCGTAGAAAAAGCCAATGCCGCATCGACAGCATTACAAAAAATTCAAGACTCTATTGCCACGATTATGGATATGAACGCACTGATCGCAACGGCAACAGAAGAGCAAAGTATTGTTGGGCAAGAGATATCAGAGCGTATTGTGGTGATATCTGATCAAAGTAGTCAATCGGCTGAACTGGCTAATCAGAACCAAGCGGGTAGCCAACAGCTGAATAGCCGAGCCAACGAACTCTATGAGTTGGTAGACCGCTTTAAAGTTTAGCAAGAAGAGGTAAAACTGATATTCGTAAGCGTCAGAATGAAGATCGTTGATCATTAAAGTAAAAAAGCCATGTCGACATGGCTTTTTTCAATGAAGAGATCCCTAATGACTTACAGGAGATTTCTTTGGTTTAATCGATTTTTTCTTGATATTCGCGTTTATCTTCTGGACGCAGTTGACGCTGAACACCCATTAAAAAGTTACGCAGGATTTGATCTTTACATTCACGGTAGTGTTTATTGTCAGGCTTGCGGAAAAATGCATTGAGCTCGTGCTTACTTAAACGAAAATCGATGAAAGCTAATGTGTCTAAAATGTCTTCTGCTTTCATATCCAGCGCAATACGCAATTTCATGAAAATCATATTATTGGTTAAGCGTGTTTCAGGCTGAGGTTGTTCACCATCGCGTTTACCACGCTTTGTATTGATTAAGCCATTGAGAAATATCGCTAGATCCACATCACTCAACACAGATTCCGTCTCTTTGTTTAGCCAAGTAGTCACTTGCTCTTGAGTAACGCAGCCGTCCGCCGCAGCAAAAATCTCAACCATAGCTGAGTCTTTAAAATCAAAAGTGTAGCGAATACGGCGTAAAATATCGTTATTGGTCAAAATAGATCCTAGGGTTAGATTTCCAGTGCCATCAAGATGACAGACTGTGAAGAAATAGCGCGCCACTGTAGCAGAAGAGCGATCGGACACCTATCTATTTTATTAGATGTCGAATAATAGAGAAGATGGCGACTGACCCAAAGAAGCTTTACCTCTCTGGGCCATCGCAGTTAGGCTAATTGCAAATCAAATCTTGTTCGATACAACACCATATCTTCAATCGTCAATACAGGCATATTGTGCTTTTGCCCGAACGCAACGATCTCGGGTGTTTTGGCCATAGAACCGTCAGGATTGGTGAGTTCACACAATACGCCCGCAGGCATTAAACCCGCCATTTGCATAAGATCAACCGTCCCTTCTGTATGCCCACGACGAGCCAAAACACCCCCCGCCCGAGCGCGAAGTGGAAAAACATGGCCAGGGCGTGCAAGATCATCGGCTTTAGCATCAAAGCGAGCCGCGGTTTTTATTGTGGTGACACGGTCTTGCGCTGAAACGCCTGTGGTTACACCTGTTTTTGCTTCAATCGAAACCGTAAAAGCGGTTTGGTTTGCGCTATTGTTATGCATTACCATCGGGGGCAGTTGCAGTTGATTAGCCTGTTCATCGGTCAAACATAGGCAGACGATGCCACTGCATTCACGGATCATCAGTGCCATTTGTTGTGTGGTCAGTGACTCAACCGCATAAATGATATCGCCTTCATTTTCACGATCTTCATCATCAAGCAACAACACACCTCGCCCTTCTTTAAGCGCAGACAGTGCGTTTTCAACACGAGTAATAGGGTCGCCAAATTTGGCAAGTAGAGATAGCTGATTCATGGTTGTACTCCTAAAAAATCACCAGAATCAGGGCTGCTATGAGGGATCAAATCCAAAACAAATTGCACCAGCTAGCGAACTAACTGGCGTCTCTTCATTCTCTCTCATCCGGACTATAACCGTCGGCTCTGGTTTTTCACCAGATCTGCTGACCTCGATACATCGAGCGCTCGCGGGCTCATCTGCCTTCTCAACTGAAAAAACAAACACACCGCCGGTGGGGAATTTCACCCCGCCCTGAGAATTTAAAATATAAATTGGCTTTAAAAAAGCGATGTCATGGTAGTCGTTTACGATAAAGATGAAAAGTAGGACGAAGAAAAAGTGATGTGTATCGAAAAGGAAAGGCATCCTGCAATTATGCAATTGGGGGGTAACAGGAGCATAGCTAACTCAAGAGTTTAGGGTATGCAAGATGCCTTTATTCATGGTCACCAGTGACATAAATGAATCAGAGCTAAAATCGCCATTACCTCTATAGGGTTACGTGATTTTTCTAAACGCTGGCGGTAATAGATCGCCAGCGGTGTTGGCTGTTTGGTGTCAGTCGTTATGGGGTCGTTCATCATTCACCTCCTCAGCTATCGATGCGTTGATTGTGAATCAAAACAAGGAATACAAAAACTGAGAATTTTTTATTTTTTAATTCCTCATATCATCGAAATTAGCCTTAAAACGATATTTAAAAACTAAAAATCAATAAATGAGGAACAAATGATCATTAATATTTCTTATTTAGTTCTTCATAAATTCGCTACTATACCCAAACAACTTGGCCATAAAGGAGGGCAAAGCGCAAGGCCGTGCGAAGAACTGAACTGCCTATCTCTTCCCTTTCATCCAGAGGATTTGCGAGTGTCTGATCTTACTTTATTACGTTATTACACACGCCTGACCGTGCTTGGTGTGGGTCAAGAGATTAAAGTGTCGTTAACACAGGTTGCAGAATGTTTATTCACCTCACCGCGTCATGCACGAAATCTGGTGGCTAAAATGCAGCAACAAGGTTGGCTCAAGTGGCAACCCAAAGTCGGACGTAACCAACGCTCGATACTGCGCCTGAACCTCGATTTAGACACAATCAAACAAATGCTCGCGAAAGAGCAAATTTTGGCTGGGAAATATGAAAAAGCCTTAACCATACTGGATAATGATGAGGTAGTGTTTGGGCGTTTGTTGCAAAGTACTTCCGGCGCATCTATTCGCGAAGGTCGCTTACACATTCAACTGACGTATAAACGACCATTTGAACGGCTAGTGCCCCATCAAATACAGCGTAGTAGTGAGCGATTTCTGCTCAGGCAAATCTATTGCTGCCTCATCCAGTGTGATGAACAAGGACGCTTTCATCCAGAATTAGCCCATCACTGGGAGTATGATGCGCAGCATTTTCAGTGGGTATTTTATCTTCGCCCCGGATTAGCGTTTCACGATGGCTCACCGATTGATGCTAATACGATCGTGAGTTTATTTGCCAAACTCTCTAGTTTGGAAGAGTACAAAAAAGAGCTCGCGCATTTGGTTGATGTAAGCGCACCACAACCACAAAAAGTAGTATTTTCTCTTAATCAATCTGATTTAGGATTTGCAGGGTTGCTCTCTGGCGTCAAATATTCCATTCAACCAGCCAGCCAAGTGAACAATGCATACTCCCCAATGGTGACAGGTTGTGGCCCATTTCAAGTTCAAGATCACTCGCCTCACAAACTCATTTTAAGCGCATTTGACCAATTCTATGGCTGCCGAGCTTTAACGGATCACGTCACAATTTGGATTTTAAATGAAGACGAGTTGTACCATCAAGGCATGCATATCAAACAAAAAAATCAGCAACAAAACATCTCTTGCCACCACGATGTAGAGCTGAGTAACGTTGAAGAACTGGCGATCATCACCTCTAATCAGTCGTCAAGAGTGGAAGATGGCTGCATGTTTATTTTGTTCAATCAAGGTGCTCATTCACCTCTTAATGAAAATCAGAAACGCTACCTAGCTACCGAGATATCTGGAGAAAAACTGGAGCACTATTTAGCACAACAACCAGCTAAGTTTGACGCCGTCGTTGCCAGTAACCTACTGCCAGTATGGCAACCTGTGGTGCGACCACCAGCGCCCAAAGCAAGCCTGCCAAATCAAATCTCGATTGCCGTCTATGACTACACGGTACTGATTCATTGCGCCTTCGGTGTGAAACATATTTTAGAGGAGATGGGGCTGGCTGCTGCCGTCAACATTTACTCCTACCGAGAATTGAATTTTCTGGCCCAGCAAGGCAAATTGTACGAAACCATAGTTATCACCAATATTAATTTAGATGACAATCGGCATTTCAGTGCATTTAGCCATTTATTTGGCAACCCAATGTTGCACCATTGCATTGGCCCCGCAGAGAGCCAATGGCTGCTCAAAGCGTTAATCGACATTCGATCAACGACACCATTGACACACTACCTTATCGCGTTGGAACCGCTAGCATCGAGTTTGATCAACGAATACTGCCTCGTCCCTTTGTTCCACCATAAGCAAACATTACGTTTTCAGGGGGTGCTCAAAGATGTTGCACTGACCAACTGGGGATGGCCTGATATTAAAAATGTGTGGTCCATTGATTAGCGAATAAATAGCCTGCGTAATATTGCCAGCATCACTAAACGATAACGCAGCATCCACTGGCTACGTGGCAACCAACGCTTAGAAAACAATACGGTTTTGGCGTGTGAAAAGGTCTTAAAACCTTCAATCCCGTGATAGTGCCCAACCCCAGAATCGCCAATACCGCCAAAGGGGGCATCATCGGCGGCCACATGCAACAGAGTATCGTTCACAGCTAGGCCACCACTATGCGTTTGTGTACTAACCTGTTTGATCAGCTCGTGATCATCACTCATTAAATATAAAGCTAACGGACGTGGGCGAGCGTTGATATAAGCTATCGCTTCATCCAAACTGTGATAGCTCAATATCGGCAATATGGGGCCAAATATCTCATGTTGGGATAACAACATATCAACCTTCACATTCGTCACTAAGCAAGGCAAAAATTGATACGTTCCCGCTTTTGCATCGCCTTCTACGGGATGCAATGTGGCCCCTTTTTGTTTAGCATCGTCTAAGTATTGTTGCAGCCTATCAAACTGAGTTTGATTAATAATATGTGACGTATCATAGCCATCTTTAGTGGAAAAATAGCGCTTAAAGCGTTGCAGATAGAGCTCCACAAAGGCTTGTTGTTTGCCTTCCGGCAGTAAAACATAATCAGGAGCAACACAGATCTGCCCTGCATTGATGGCTTTGCCAAGCATGATGTTATCAACGCTGAGCGCAAGGTCAGCATCAGGTGCAATGATCACGGGGGATTTCCCACCAAGCTCTAACGTTACTGGTGTTAGGTTTTTCGCAGCCGCTTGGGCAACCAATTTACCTACCGGTGTTGACCCCGTAAATAACAGATGATCAAAGGGTAACGCACTGAACTGTGCGGCAACGTCAGCCCCACCTTCTACAGTATCAACCGCTTCATCGACCGTCGCAAAAATACGCATCAACACTTGGTTGGTGCAAGGCGTATGTTCGCTCAATTTGACCATAGCGCGATTACCTGCTGCCAATGCTGTGACTAATGGAGCCATACTGAGCACGATAGGAAAATTCCAAGGTACAATCACCCCCACAAGGCCCAAGGGTTGATAGTGAACGCTCACTGTCGACGGCAATAATAGCCAACCCGCATGACGCGATTGCGATTTTGTCCACGATTTGAGGTGTTTTAGCGTGTAGTTAATGTGTGAAACGGCCGGTAGCAGATCGCAAACCGTACTATCAAAGCGACTCCGATAACCATAATCCTGATTTAAGGCTTCAACGAGCGCGGCCTGTTCACTGAGTAACGCGGTTTTTAAGCGCTGCAACCAAATACGTCTTTGCTCAAGGCTAGGATACGGCTCTGCTATTGTCTGCTGTTTTAACCTAGTAAAAAGTGTCGTAACGTCTTTAGTTAAGGGCTGTTGCTGTTCTGTTTCTTGCACCGTATTTCACCTCATTCGCAGCTAAGGCAGCGTCTTGGAAATGAGCTCAGGATTAATGCCAAAGCTGGCTTTATGTTCTTCAATCACAAATTCACTGCGCGTTTGAATCACTCCCGGCAATGTCCCCAACTTGCCAGACATAAAACTTTGGTAGGCTTTCATATCTTTCACCCTCACTTTGATCATGGTGTCAAAATCACCGGACAATGAATAACATGCTTCAATTTCTGGAATGTCCGCCACTGCTTGTGAAAAGCGCTCAAAAATAGAGAAACTGGTTTGATCCAATCGAATATGAATGAACACTTGTACATCCAGACCTAACTTTTCTGGGCACAGTTCTGCATGGTAGCCTTTGATGTACCCTTCCTTTTCTAAGCGTTTGACACGATCAGAACAAGGAGATGTGGTTAAATTCACCAACTTTGCCAGCTCAACAACGGGAAGCCGTCCTTTACTGTGCAAAATACGTAAGATCTGTTGGTCGATGCGGTCTAGGCTCATGGTTTTACACGGCGCTCTAAAAAAAGTGATATGGCATACAATAATGGCTTACAGCGTTAAACCAACCTATCATCACAAGGCATTGTGATATAAATCACATAGAATAGGGGAACGTTAGAATAAAAAGACTGAGGAGAAAAAAGGAAAAGAAAGTGAGCAAGAACCCACTTTCTTGGTTGTAATCTATTTATCGCCTCTTTACTTTGAGTACGTTGAGATGATTACAGTTTGAAACGAGAAATTTCTTTATCTAACTCATTCGCTAAACGGTGCATTTCATGAGCTTGTTGCACTGCATTTTGCGCATCACTGGCGAGTTGGTCGCTGACTTCACGTACCGATTCGGTGTTGCCATTAATATCCGCTGTCACCAAAGATTGCTCTTCTGCTGCTGATGCAATTTGCGTCGCCATATCACTGATCATCTGAATGGCTTCGCTGATTGCGTGTAAGCTTTCTCCTGTGTGGTTCACATCTTGCACACTTGTTTCGACCAGTTTATGGCTTTCCGTCATGACAGAAACAGCATTGGTCGTTACCTTCTGCAAACCGGAAATTTTAGACTGGATCTCCTCGGTAGAGGCATGAGTGCGCTGAGAAAGCACTCGGACTTCATCAGCTACAACGGCAAAGCCACGACCTTGCTCTCCGGCGCGCGCTGCTTCAATCGCCGCATTCAAGGCCAACAAATTTGTCTGCTCTGCAATCGAGCGAATGGTCGACAGAATGGTTGAAATCTCATTAGCGTGCACTTCTAATTCACCAATGATGCCCACAGCACTGCTAAGCTCTTGTGCTAACTGATTGATTGACTGTTTGCTTTGCTGCATCTGGCGATAGCCTTGTGCGCCAAGCTCAACCGATTCATTGGCATTTTTAGCGGTATTATCAGCATTGCCCGCGATTTCAGCGGTCGCAGATGCCATTTCAGTTACCGCAGTTGCAACCATAGTAATTTCATCTTGTTGAGTACGAATCCGTTCACTACGTTGACTGGCTGAGCTTGCGGCCTGTGTCGCTCCTTGGTTAAGGGAAACGGAAACATCACGCACGCTTTGCACCATGACATGGATGCGATCGACAAATTTATTGAACTTATCCGCTAAGATACCGACTTCATCGTCACTGCGAACGGCTAAACGACGGGTTAAATCGCCATCACCTTCGGCGATATCTGACAAAGCTTGAGCAATATTACTCAACTCATTCAACTGACGAGCGACGAACCATGAGGTCGCTAATGCCAAGATCACTAAAATCATCAAGCCAATCAAGCTCTGTTTCAATAGCATGTCATTGAGTGGCTGTTCAAGAACCGTTTTGTCCATCACCATAACCAACAGCCAGTCGGTATGTTCAATACTTTGCGCCATCAATACTTTGGCCTGACCATCAATATCAACAAAGAGTGGTAATTGAGAATTTGCCGCCTCTGATATGCTTTGAATGGTCAGTTGTGAGGCCATTTCTTGGGTAGGTTTTAAAATAAGCTCTTGATTGGGATGGGCAACAATTAGCCCCTTGGTATTCACCAAAATAGCATTGCCCTTCCCGGGAACCTCAATAGCTAAGACGTCCTTGATCAATTTACCCAAAGCTAAATTGGAAGCGGCGACGCCAATCAGTTGGCCATTTTGACGGACAGGTTCTGCCAATGTCACCACTAAGGTTTGCATGGTAACGCTGACGTAGGGGGCGGTTGTGATCGGTTTACCCGCGACTTTGGCTTCTTTATACCAACCACGCTCACGAGGATCATAACCATTTTGGTTACGCGATCCGTCATTGCGGATCATATCGCCCTGTTCATTACCGTAATAACTCAGCCCAAACTCACCAGACTCCAAGGTTTGGCGTAGGTGAGGAACAATGTCTAATTGTGGATTACGCTCAATTTCGTTTTTTAATCCTAGCAGCGTTTTTTGTTTACCATTAAACCAGTCACCAATCCCTTTTGCATGAGCCTGTAATGTATTACGCGCTTCACTCTCAATCGCTCTCCAGCTGTCGGTTTTAAAGGTTTGATAGCCAACCATAACCAATGCAGCGGCTGTCAATGTAATAGCAGCAACCACAGAGAACACCATTTTTCTCTTTAAACTCAATTGCATTGCAATGCTCCTTGAAGCTTGTTCACCAAAGTAATGGGCTTGAGAGTATTACAACTATGGATTATTACTTTGCCTAAGTTCCCAATACTTGACACTCGTGCAATAGAACGGCACGTAAATGTGCACTAAATCAAACTTAGTCAGCCGAATAAAAGCAAAATTATCTTTTGAGCGAGAGGCGCACTACGCCAAAAACCTTAGCGCAGTGCTGGAAGTATTTAGAGAACGCGGACGCGTGAGAAGTCGGTGTGGCTTAATGTTGATGGGTGATTACATACTCGGCAAAAACCTTGCTTTTCCATTTTGTAATGAGGTTCACCTTGTATAATGAGCGCAAAAAACTTTTGAACACCTTGCCACGTTGAACAAGGTTCTGACTGACAGCGCTTCATCACGACTTTATGTGGTGTCTCTTTACGACAACAGGTGCAATAAGCTTTTGACATGGTCCAATAATCCCTACAATTTGCATCATTATTGATAATTGACACATTTTGCGCCTACAGGTTCATTTTCCTCAAACTTTAGTGTGTGTTTCGTGAGCTATCTTCAAAAAACGTCCATCCCAATCTCCTTATTTTCTGCTAAGCACACTACACAATCTAACCTGTACAAAAAAGCCCCTCAGAAAGGGGCTAGTTATTGAACAACGGTATGAATGTCAATCTAGTTCAACCAACTGCTTTTTAAAGGTCACGTGCTGTGCTCTCACGCTCTCTTCGGGTTCAGCTGTCGCTAAGCTCACCACAACGATCGCAAGTACAGAGAAAATGATCCCAGGAACAATTTCATACACATCAAACCAACCGCCAGACAGTTGTTTCCAAACCACAATTGTCACGCCACCAACAATAATGCCGGCTAGTGCACCATTGCGGTTCATTCGAGACCAATAAAGGCTCAATACCACTGCAGGGCCAAATGCGGCGCCAAAGCCCGCCCATGCATACGAAACTAAGCCGAGCACGGAACTATCTGGTGTCATGGCCAGCACTAACGCAACGATAGAAATTAGAATCACAGCAAAGCGGCCAACACGAACTATCTCCTCCGACGTTGCATCTTGCTTGATGACTTGCTTGTAAAAATCTTCCGCTAACGCAGAGGAAGAAACTAATAATTGCGAGTCAGCGGTACTCATAATTGCCGCAAGAATAGCCGCAAGCAAAATACCTGCAATAACTGGATGGAAAATCGCATTCACTAGCAGCATGAAGATTTTTTCACCATCTGCCAGCTCCAGCGAACCTGTGTTCGTCACATAAACAAGCCCAACTAAGCCAACTAATAGGGCTCCCGCCATGGATAAACCGGTCCAAATGACCGCAATACGACGTGCTGTGGTGAGATCTTTATTTGAGCGAGACGCTTTAAAACGCGCCAAAATATGGGGTTGACCAAAATAACCAAGCCCCCATGCCATTAATGAGATAATGGCAACGCCCGTTAACGGCTCACCTTTCACATCATGCCACAGCGTCAGTAGCTCTGGGTTGATTGCGGATAGATCTTGACTCAGTTGACCCAAACCACCGTTGATTGCCGCGATTGGCACAATCATTAATGCCGCTGCCATCAATAGGCCTTGCACTAAGTCAGTCCAAGAAACGGCTAAAAATCCACCAAACAGTGTGTAGGAGACCACACAAATGGTGCCAATAATAACTGCGGTTGAATAATCTAAACCAAATACCGTTTCAAATAGTTTACCGCCAGCCACAAGGCCAGAACTGGTATAAAAGAGGAAGAACAGCAAAATAAAGAAGGCTGAAATGGTTTGAATCAGTTTAGATTTATCATTAAAACGGCGTGATAAAAATTCAGGTAATGTTAATGAATCTGTCGTGATGCTATAAGTGCGCAAGCGCTTAGCATTCACTAACCAGTTAGCCCATGTGCCCAATAATAAGCCACCCGCTAGCCAGAAAGCCTCAATACCAGCGGCGTACGCGTAACCAGGTAAACCGAGCAATAACCAACCGCTCATATCAGATGCACCCGCCGATAAAGCCGCAGGCCAAGGGCCCAATGATCGCCCTCCTAAGAAATAATCTGCGGAGTTCTTCGTTCGAAGGTATGCGACCACACCAATAGCCAGCATCAAAATAAGATACAGGATAAAGGTGGTTGTAATAGCAAAGCTATTTTCCATTGTGTTTGTCCTCTTTAAAAGATCGCCTTCCATGTCCTCTTCCGAAGAAGAGGATAAAACAGAAAGGATTAATGGGTTTCGCTACCAAGCTCAAGCAAGGTCGCATTACCACCCACTGCTGTTATATTTATTGTGCGAGTACGCTCGGTAATAAAGCGCAACGATAAGTGAGGATCATGAGCCACGGGGATCGCGCTCAAGTCCGTTTCAGAAACTAGGCTGACAATCGCACCATTACGATCAGCTAGCTGACGGTTGAGGCTACGCTCAACCGAAGTGTTCCCAACGTAACCTACACTTCGAACGTCCGACGCCATCAACGGATGATAAGCATCAAAAGACGTAAACTGAATGAGATTAGTAGGGAGTGTTGACTGCTCAAATGCCGCTTGCAGTGTTCGAATCAACATCGCATCGTCACTACATAAGACGACGCTATTGCCTGCCACAAGAGCGGCACAAAGCTGAGCTGCCACCGCCTGTTGCGCTTTATCACTGTGTTCACCTTGGATGATCACAGCCACGCCCCGACCTGCGGTGTATAGCTCATTGGTTTCTCCAGTAGGACCGATCAATTGATGCGAATGCGCCAACAGCGCCGATGCCTGATGAAGATGGTAAGAAATCACTGTTGCCAGTTGTGGCATAGCGCTTTCTAGTAGATTTTTAAATGAAAGTAAGCACTCACATTTAGAATCAAAATCGGTGATATTCCAATTTTCCCATGCTGAAAAAGCGTCAGAAAAACGTGTTACTTGATGAACCATGCTAATTCTCCTGAGCCTTTATTACTGAGAAAATTCAGTTTGAGTAAAACGGTATAAGTAATGTGGGCCACCTGCCTTTGGTCCGGTACCAGAAAGCCCCTGCCCACCAAATGGTTGCACGCCCACCACCGCACCCACTTGATCACGGTTGATGTAACAGTTACCTACTCGGGCGTGTTTTTCTATCCAACGATACGTCGTTTCATTGCGGCTATGGATCCCCATGGTTAAACCAAAACCAGTTTGATTAATTTGCTGCACTACATCGGCCAGCTCACGCGCTTTAAAGCGCACGATATGTAAGATCGGCCCAAATTGCTCTTCGGTTAAGCAGTGAATATCTGAAATTTCAAAAGCCGCTGGCGGTACAAAATCGCCGTGTTGGCACTCCGAACCGAGTTCTAATTGCGCAACTTTGGTCTGTGTCTTGGTCATCTGTTCAATGTGAGAGAGCAACTTTTGTTTGGCTTTTTCATCAATAACAGGGCCGACATCTGTACTGTGGAGGTAAGGAAGACCAATCTTGAGCTCATTCATCGCACCATGAATCAAGCTGATGATGCGATCGGCAATATCCTGTTGAACAAATAGCACTCGTAATGCAGAGCAGCGCTGCCCGGCCGAAGCAAAGGCAGAACGAATCACATCTCTCACCACTTGCTCGGGTAAAGCCGTACTATCAACGATCATCGCATTTTGCCCACCCGTCTCTGCAATCAACGGCACTGGCGCGGCGTCACGTTGAGCAAGAGCTTGATTGATACGTTGCGCGGTCGCTGTTGATCCAGTGAACGCGACACCTGCAATGGCAGGGTGAGAAGTCAGCGCACTGCCAATTTCTGCACCACGTCCGGGTAACAATTGGATAACGCCAGCAGGAAAGCCAGCTTCCAACATCAGTTCCACGGCACGCGAAGCAATCAAACTGGTTTGTTCTGCGGGTTTGGCAACGACCGTATTACCCGCAACTAACGCTGCCGTGATTTGCCCAAGAAAAATCGCAAGAGGGAAGTTCCATGGGCTAATACACACGAAAACACCACGACCTTCACGACTCACTTTACGCTTTTCATTATCAAAACTCGTCACTTCAAAGGGTGTTAACGCGGAAACTTGTTTGGCGTAATAGCGACAAAAATCTACCGCTTCGCGGACTTCATCAATGCTATCGTGAATGGTTTTCCCTGCTTCGTGATGACAAATGGCGACCAGTTCAGCCAAGTTCTCTTCGAGTAAATCAGCAAGTTTATCAAGTTTGCCCGCGCGAACACTGTGCTCTTCTTGCTTCCAAGCAGCAAAGGATTGCTCCGCTATTGAGATAGCTTCGGAAACATGATCAAGGTTGGCAAATACCACTTGTCCAACATGCTTCCTACGGTCATACGGCGCAGCCACAACTTCCGGCGATGCCCCTGCCTTGATCATGCTTTCGAACTGAGCAACACCATTGATGATAGGAGAAGCATGCCACTGTTTACTGAGCCAACATTCTACTTTCGCTTCAAAAGGCGTTGCCTCACTTTCAATATCAATATTGACACCATAGGAATTAACGCGCTCGGCAAAGATGTGCGGTGGCAAAGGGATTTTGGTATTTGGTAAAGAATCAAACGAGAGCAACATATCGACAGGATGTTGCGTTAACGTATCAATAGGACAACGAGCATCAACTAAACGATGCACAAACGAACTGTTCGCACCATTTTCAAGCAATCTACGAACTAAATAAGGCAGTAAGTCTTTATGACTACCTACTGGAGCATAAATTCGCACCGATTGTTGATAGGCTTTCATTGCATGATGATAAAGAGCATCACCCATGCCATGCAGACGCTGGAACTCAAAATCTTTGTGTTGTGACATCACCGCAATCGCGGTCACGGTTTGTGCATTATGACTGGCAAATTGAGGGAAAATATGACCACGAACATCCTCGCTTAAAAGAAAACGAGCGCAAGCCAAATAGGCGACATCAGTAGCTTCTTTACGTGTGTATACCGGATAGTTGCTGTAGCCACTTTGCTGAGACCACTTCACTTCGCTATCCCAATACGCCCCTTTGACTAAACGCAGTGGGATCACATCACCTTGCTGTTTCGCCAACCCATTAAGCCAAACTAAAACGGGTAAAGCGCGCTTAGAGTAAGCTTGTACAACTAAACCAAATTTCCCCCACCCTTTCACGGGCTCACTGCGATATATCTTTTCAAATAGCTTTAATGACAGCTCTAAACGGTCTGCTTCTTCTGCATCAATAGTGATCGCCACATCCAGCTCGATAGCACGGGCTAAAAGCTGTAGCAGTGTGCTATAAAGCTCGCTCAGCACGCGCTCTTGATTAGCCACTTCATAACGCGGATGCAATGCAGAAAGCTTGATTGATACGGACGGTGCCGGGCTAGTTGATAAGCCATATTTCTCGCGGCCAACCGCCTCAATCGCCATCAAATAATCTTTGAAATATTTATTGGCATCGGCCGTGGTTAACGCCGCTTCACCGAGCATATCAAATGAATAGGTATACCCTTTATCACGCATAGGACGGCCATTTTTTTGTGCTTCTTCAATGGTTCGGCCTAGCACAAATTGGTGGCCCATCACCTTCATCGCTTGGTGCATCGCCTTACGAATCACTGGCTCAGAAAGCTTATTCACTAGACGATTAACCGCCTGCGTTGGACTAGTCGTATCCACATCAGCAAGGCCAATCACTTTACCAGTCAGCATCAACCCCCACGTGGACGCATTGACAAAGACAGAGTCAGAATTTTTCAGATGAGATTTCCAATCCGCAACGCTGAGGCGATCTTTAATAAAAGCATCCGCGGTTTCCGCATCGGGAATACGCATCAGAGCTTCAGCCAAACACATCAACAAAATACCTTCTTGCGTATCTAAACTGTACTCAAGTAATAAGGCATCGATCATTTGCACCGCTTTTTTGTCGGCTCGGATCGCTTCGATTAACTGGGTTGTTTTATTTAATATCGCCGATTTTTCTGATTCTGTAGCTGTTGCCAGCGGTAATAACTGCTTCAGCCATTGAGATTCGTCCACCATATAAAGTGGAGAGATCAGCGACCACAGCTTATCAAGCGGTTGCTCGATAAACTCTGCATTCAACACATCTGTTGCTGTAAACATGCGTTTTCCTCAATCTCACTCCCGAAAAAGGTCGGGTTTCCTGCAATGGCTGGCAGTGTATTTTGAGCGCGAGAAGAATACTTGTCAAAAACTCCGAGTTTTTTGCCAAAAACTCTGGCTATTAACAAAATAAAAACACAATCACATCAATTGACATCATGCACAAAGCAGAAAATAGCAACATTGTTTCCAAAATTTAACCAAAGGTGCACGTGTTGCCGATAGTTCAAGGCAAGCAATATAAAAATGATGTGGGAATTACAAACAAAAAAGAGGCAGGGATATAAAGAATTAGCGACGACACAATTTTCGGTATTGCGATGGAGAAATACCTTGCAAGCGAGTAAATGAATGAGTGAAGGTACTTTGTCCAGAAAAGCCCGTTAATTCCGCAATTTGACCAAAACTCAAACAACCTTGCTCAATCAAATCTTTTGCCATATCAATTCGTTTACCTAACAAATATTGATGAGGCGTGATCCCCATTTGCTCTTTGAACAACATATGAAATTGGCTTTCACCTAAATAAACGCGGCCCGCTAATTGAGCTACTGAAATTTTACGACCAAGGTGCAGATCGATATAACGATCAATCGCTTCAAGATCAAAACGAGACTCTTTGCGATGCGTTTCAAATACAGAAATATGGCGTTGCAGTAATGCCATAACGGTGTCATTGCAGGCACGGCTCAACAGTAAATCATCAGGGCTCGATTGCATCTCTTTAACTAGCAATTGGATCAGCTTTTGGATTTGCCCATCCAGCTGAAAGTAAATATCCGCATTCGACAACTCATTCATTTTTTGTAAAAGCAAAGGGTCATCTCCACAGGAGATTGGAAGATTAAGCACTAAAATATCCGACTGCCCAACGACACCACCAAACGCATGGCCAGTTCCAGAGGTAACGACACAACCTTGCCCCGGCCCCACCAAATTGCCTACACCCTGTACTTCAAACTCAGCTTGGCCTTTTAATCCGATAACGACTTGGGTATAACTATGATCATGACACTCCATGTACGAGGGTAATGTCACTAACTCTGCCGGCCTAGGCGACAAAACTTTGTCATTTTGTTGATAGTTAGATAGCTTAGCCGAAGAAAAGTCACTCATATTGCTGCATCATGGTTGAGGTTAGAAGCTGATGTTATAACAAAACTATCAGGAGCGAAAACAAAGCTGTATTTTTTTAAAAATTAAACATCAAAGTGCATATGAAGCTTAAGTTTAGGGGTGAAATGAGATCGATTTTTCAAAACGGAACAATGATCAAGTGCACATAAATTACGGTCAATGTGTGTTCAATCCCAAAACCCCTAAATAGATCGAAAATAGAGACTTGCATATTTCGCTATTAGGCTCAAAATGAAGATGCACAATTATAAAATTTACAAAATCAGTCACCTAGTAATAGATTTAAGTGAATTTTGCTATTGTTCGGAATAAATTTTGCATTATGAATACAGCTTATCCATTAAAGCTGTCAAAAGTTTGTCTTTCCCACTTTTGTGGTTAAACGTTAATTTGTTGCAGGGACCTATGATCACACGTCGCATCCCAGCGCTATTGCTTGCGCTAAGCCCTTTTTGGGTATCTGCATCGGTGTACGCGGAAGAAGTTATTCAGGTAGATCCTGTCACCGCTATCGATGAAAAAATGACTACTAAACAGACGGAAATCGACGCGATTTCTGCAGAATACGAAGCAGAGGGAGCCAAGCTTCAACAACTTAAAAATGAACATGTTCGTATTAAACGAGAAAGTGAAGAACTTGATGCTAAACGCAATCGAGCCAAGTCTGCTTTGGACAAACAATATAGCCGTCTTTTAGATGATCCAGACACAGATTTAGCCTCGTTTCAAAAGAAGTACCAAGAAACATGGGCATCAGTGAAGCAGAACCAAGCTGAAGGCCTTGAGAATAATCAAGCGATGACCGAAGTTGAAATGCGCTTGTCTCAAATCAAACAGAAGCAAGCTCGTCTCAGTAATGAGTATGCGAATCTCGAAGAGTCGCGTATTGAAGCTAGGGTCAAACGTCTCGAAGCCGAACTGCGTGAAAGTAGTGTTCTTGAAACTGGCTATAAAACCACCTGTTCAACGACAATGACACTCGGTGAGTGTTCAAATCAGGGACAGCACCTTACCAAACAAAAAGCGGTAAAAACGTTTCGGGCCAAGTTGCTTGATGACCTAACCGAATCGGTCATTGCCAAGCAAAACCTGAAAGGCGTGGAACTTAATATCCATGTACAAGATAGCCAAATTATTCGCAGTGGTTTTGAAGGCAACAACGAATACTTCACCCAAATGCAAGCTCAGCTTCAAGCGAAACCAGAAGCGGTGGCTGCGTGTAAACTGCTTAACGTGTCAACTCGATACTGTTTGAAAGGCGGCGTGTCTGAAGGTACGCAAAAAAATGACAAACAGTGGGCAAATGTGACCGTAAGGTCGGATCAATACAACGATGCCGTAACCATCAACGGTATTAACTACGGCAGTACACCTGTTGAGATTGTTTTGCCCAATGGCCGCCACCAAGTTACCGTCTCTAAAGATGGCTACGAAACCTACAACCGGGTATTAACAATTAACGGCAATGATACGGTTTGGATAAAGCTAAGACCGAATAAAGAGGGTTAATTACCTCAAAAAAACTCTGTTTTTCTGTCGTAATTCACAAAGATGCGGTTAAAACGCCATTTTGTCATTAAGTTATTGAAAGATGACTTCAGACAAAATGGTGTTTTCGTTTAGAATAGACACAATGAACTAATAACTTAACTGAAGTAGATAATAATGCGACAAGGTTTACCCGCTCTCTTATTAGCACTTTCGCCTTGCTTAGTGGCAACATCGACGATGGCAGAAGGAACGCCTTCCTCAGTAATTGCCATTGATGATGCGTTGTTTACTAAACAGTCCGAATTACAGGCAGCCCAGAAGGCCACCCATGAACAACAAGTGGTTGTGAACAACCACAACAGTGAGTTAGACAGGCTAACAAAGCAAGCCCAACTCTTTGATAAGGCACTTGCAAAAGCAAAAACTGACTTAGAACGCGATTACATGAAAATGATTGATGATCCTGAACTGGACATCATGCCTTCACAAAATGCCTACCAAGCAGCTTGGGCTAATGTAAAGCAGAATCAAAAAAACCGTTTAGAAGTTGAGCAAAAACGCCAAGAGTCAGAAGCACTGCTGGCACAAAAAAGGGCCGAGCAGAACACGGTCAGCAAAAATATCAATGAGCTAGAACAGCATAAATTACGCGCGCGAGTTGAGCGCTTAAGAGATGAACTCAAACAGAGTAGCACCGAGAAAGTTAGCTTTACTAACGCTTGTAGTGCCGATATGACATTGGCTCAATGCTCGAAACAGACCACTGACTTAGCGCTCCAGAAAGCGGTAAACCAGTATCAAACCAAGTTAATAGAGGCCACAAGTGAGGCCAAGCTCGTCCAACAACATCTGGCCAATGTCTCTTTTAATATTCATGTACTGCGCCATAAAACCGTAGATTCAGGTTTCTACAATGGCAATAAGTACAAAGCCGTACTAGATGTTCAGCTTGATGCAAGACCGGATGAAAACACACCATGTCGGTTGCTGAATGTCGAATCACAATACTGTTTCGCCCCAGGCGAATACTCAGCCAATACAGAAAAACAGAAAGAAATTGCTTGGGTTACCCTATCGATTCGCTCGAACCAATACAGTGATAAAGTCTCTATCGATAATGTGAACTATGGCAGTACTCCCGTCGAAGTGATGCTTCCAGTGGGACCGCACATGATTACGATTGAGAAAGAAGGGTATTACTCATTTAATCAAGAGCTGAAAATTACCTCAGATCATACATTAAGAGCGAACCTACGAGAAAAAGACAACCTACTTAAACCTGGACATAAATTTGCTGATTCCCTCAAAGGGGATATTAAAGCTCCTGAGTTAGTCACTTTGATCTCAGGCGAATATTTGATTGGCGAGCACGCATCGAAACAAGTTTTCCTTGATCATGCTTTCGCAATTGGTTCAACCCCCGTAACTGTGGGTCAATTTGAAACCTTTGTGAACCAAACCACCTACCAAACTGATGCTGAGCTACAAAAACTGTGCACAGCAGTCGCCGAATCTGAAATTACCCCGATTGCAGGTAGCTATTGGCGCGACCCTGGTTTTAAGCAGTTGAGCAACTCGCCAGTGGTGTGTATTAGCCAAAATGATGCGAAGGCCTATACTCGCTGGCTAAGTAAGGAAACTGGCTATAAATACCGTTTGCCGACTGAAGAAGAGTGGGAAATTGCCGCTCGCGCTGGTACACAAACAGACTATTGGTGGGGAGATGATTTCGGAACTGGGAAAGCGAATACTGGCTGGAGTGGTACACCTTGGTCAAATAAAAGCACCTCTCCTGTGAAGTCTTTCGCTCCCAATGGCCTAGGCCTTTATGATGTTGTCGGTAACGTGTGGGAATGGACAAATGACTCAAGAGGTCAAGCAAAAGGTGGAGCATGGAGCTTCTCCCCTGCAACGGCGGCGGCTTATGGTAATTTGTTTATTGCTCCTGCTACTTCGGCAAATTATGTTGGCTTCAGGGTCATTAGGGAACTTTAGGTAAGCTGAACTAGCCCAACCATTTATATAACAAAGGGGGGAATTCCCCCCTTTGTTATTGCACTCTCGTCGTCTAAAGTGGTGTTGAATATCAAACACGTTTGATATTTGATATCCATGTGGTATCCCTATGAATTTGCAACACCCTCGCAGCATTCATAGAACCTCTTCTACTCGTCGACAAGAAGCAATTCTTGTATTTATGCCAGCCCTTCTTCAGGCTGGCTTTTTTTATGTTCAAATGCCGCTATGGATTACAACCCGCCATGCCATTGGTATTATATCAATATCATTGTTAGGAGAACCCGCTATGGTCAATTTCCTCAGCGCAGAACAAATTTCATTGTTTCAACAGCTTCCGGGATATTGGGGTTGCAAAGATCTTAATTCGGTTTTTGTTTACGCAAACAATGCTTATGGCAAATTAATTGGTGTTAGTGATGCAAAACAGTGCATTGGATTAACTGACTTTGAAATGCCAAGCCCGACAACCGCTTGCGCCGCAGAATTCCAGCAACAAGATCGCTGTGTAATCTCCACAAAAAAACCGTTAAAAGTGCTGGATATCCACCCCTATGCTGACGGTTCTTGGCGCGCTCATATTTTCACCAAAACCCCATGGTTCAACGCACAAGGTGAGGTTCAAGGTACAATTTTTTTCGGGCAAGAGCTAACTGATACCGCTATTTTGGAAGTAGGCCATTGGATATGCCGAGCAACAGGTTTAACGACCACACAGCATTCCACAGGTGTTCTAGAGCCCATTTCCGAGCCCCTAACCACGAGAGAATCTGAAGTTCTTTTTCTTCTGCTTTACGGAAAAAAGCCCAAACACATTGCTCGGGTGATGAAGATTTCGATAAAAACAGTGGAAGGCTATGAAGCAAAATTGCGACATAAATTTGCAGCCCACAGTAAAGAGCAACTTATCGATATGGCTCTAGACCAAGGTTATGGCTCAAATATCCCCAAGACCTTGCTCAAAACGCAATTATCCGTGGTACTCAATAGTGAATGCCCCATATAAATGAGGCATTCATTGCGACTGACTTTTAACAAGTAGGCCTTATGGTGCTAAACGTTCAGCGTCCCATTGTTGATCATGTTGCGTAAACAAGAAGCGATCATGCAAACGATGCTCACCACCTTGCCAAAATTCTATCGATTCAACTTTAACGCGATATCCTCCCCAAAAACTCGGAACTGGGATCTCACCTTGTTCAAATTTCTTTTTTAACTCCAAGTATTTACCTTCCAAAATACCACGAGCTGAGATACGGCTGCTCTGGCGGCTCGCTATCGCGGCAATTTGGCTATCTTTAGGACGAGAAGTAAAATATTTCATGTTTTCAAAAGCCGACAATTTTTCAGCCGTTCCTGTGATGTGCACTTGTCTCTCTAATGGGTGCCAAGGAAAGTGCAAGCTGACTTTATTGTTGTGTTCAATATGCTGTGCTTTGCGACTGCCTAAATTGGTGTAGAAAACAAAACTGTCTTTTTCGACATTTTTTAATAGCACTATACGTTGGAAAGGTTGTCCATTTTCATCAACCGTTGCCACTGTCATCGCTGTGGGATCGGTAAGACCGGCATCAATGGCCTGTTGCAGCCAAAGGTTAAACTGCTCAATGGGATTTGAAAGCAAATCTTTGCGTCTTAAACCGCCTTTTATGTATTCGCGGCGGATGTCTGAAAGTTCCATCTCTGCTCCTTATGAAATTTTTGACGATTGTGCGCCTATCATCGTCATAACTCAAGAGTGCTAAGGTTCAACAAAATCAGTAATTCACAGCTAAACTCTGTAGAACGTACGCAATAGGAAGTACAATCAATTCAAATGGTGAATAGTAATCTCATGATGAGTGGCAAATCCTTAACATTTTGCTAGACAAGTAATAAAATCAAGCAACTATACCCAAACAACTTACAGTTGTAGCCTCCCTCTACAGCTTTAAGTAGAAAAGGGAAATACACTACGATTAGGCGCAAAGGATAAGCGATGAGCAACAAGAGTTATAACAAACTCTCTTCGACAGAATTGGAGTACGTAGACGACAAAACGGCGGCTCTGCTACTGAACACGCCCAACAGTGCACGCGTGATGCTCTGGGTTATGGTCTGTTTTTTTCTCTTAGCCATCGTCTGGGCCTCATGGGCACAGGTCGACAAAGTGACAGTTGGACAAGGCAAAGTCGTTCCGTCATCGCAAGTTCAAGTGGTTCAAAACTTGGAAGGAGGCTTAGTCAAACAGATATTGGTTCGCGAAGGTGAACGAGTGCAAAAAGGCCAACAACTGTTATTAATTGATGACACACGTTTCCGCTCAGACTACCGCGAACGTGAACAACAAGTCGCTAACCTTACCGCCAGTGTTCTACAGCTATCCGCTTCCATTACTAGCGTGATGATTAACGAAGAAATTGATGATGACAACTGGCAAAATAGCGTCAAAATTGACTATAACAAACTCGCCTTTCCACCGCTGTTAACAGACAACCAACCCGATTTAGTTAATAGACAAAGGGCCGCCTACCGGCAAGATCTTAATAACTTACGCAACCAACTTTCTCTTTTAGATCAACAAGTCAAACAGAAACTACAAGAGTTGGTTGAAATACAAGCGCGCGTGAAAAATTTACGCCAAAGTTATGATTTTGCGAATAAAGAGCTTGAGATCACTAGACCTTTAGCAGACGAAGGTGTCGTGCCACGAATTGAGCTGCTGAAACTACAGCGCCAAGTAAACGATACTCGCCGTGAAATGACCACCAGCGAGCTTAACATCCCAGTATTAAAATCAGCGATTCGCGAAGCGGTGCTCAACCGTATTGATGCGGCTCAAAAGTTTCGCTCACAGCAGCAAGACAAACTGAACGAAGCCCAAGATAGACTTTCAGCAATCACAGAATCAGCCGTCGGGCTTGAAGATAAGGTAAATCGCACTGTTGTGCTATCGCCTGTGACAGGAACGATTAAGACGCTTTACGTCAACACCGTTGGCGGTGTTATCCAGCCCGGTATGGATATTGTTGAAGTAGTCCCAACAGAGGATACCTTGCTTGTTGAAGCGCAAATTGCCCCACAAGACATCGCCTTCTTAAGACCAGAGTTGCCCGCCATCGTAAAATTCAGCGCCTATGATTTCACCAAATATGGCGGCTTGGAAGGGACACTTGAGCATATCAGTGCCGACACAACTCAAGATGAAGAAGGCAAAAGCTATTATTTAGTCCGAGTAAGGACCAATCAAACCAGCTTAGGGCATGATGCTAACCTGCCTATCATCTCAGGAATGACGGCCTCTGTTGATATTATTACGGGTAAACGAACCGTGATGGATTATCTACTAAAGCCCATACTCAGTGCACAAAAAAATGCGCTAAGAGAATAAGGTTCACTTATGCTTTTTAATATATTCATGATTGACGGTTTTTGATGAAGTTTTGGCTGCCATTGGTTTTATTGCTATTTATGCCCTCATCCCCCCAAGCGCTCAACACCAAAGAGCAGCAGTGGGTCGATGCGGTCGCGCTTACCTATGGCACAAGAGCGGGAAAACGCGTCGAAACATGGCGCAAAGAAATTGCCAAGCACCAAAATGCTCCCGAACGTGACAAATTGACCGAAATAAATCGATTTTTCAATCAGCTGTACTTTGTTAATGATATCGATTTATGGGGGAAAAATGACTACTGGGCGACACCACTTGAGTTTCTAGGAAGCAACGCAGGGGATTGCGAAGATTTCACAATTGCGAAGTACTTCTCCCTGCTTGAACTGGGTATCGATGATAAAAAGTTGCGCCTCGTGTATGTTAAAGCCATTGAATTAAATCAGTTTCATATGGTTCTTGCGTACTATTCAACACCCAATGCCGAGCCCTTAATTTTAGACAATATAAACCCTGAGATTAAGCCAGCATCAACACGCCGTGATCTGTTACCGATCTACAGCTTTAACGGTAAAAATTTATGGCTAATGAAATCCAAAAATGGCCAGCTTGCAGGAGACTCTTCACGATTAAGTCTTTGGAATGACTTACGTGAACGGGAACGCTCGCTAAAATTGAATAAACCAATTGTAAGTTACGATGAGTAAGTAATATGACGCTATATAAACAACTTGTCGCGGGAATGATTGCCGTCTTCATTATGCTGATGACTTCAGTCTTTATTATTGAATTCAATACGACCCGCAACAACTTAGAGCAGCAGCAGCGCTCTGAAGTCAACAACACCATCAACACCGTCGGTTTGGCGCTGGCACCTTATTTGGAGAAGAAAGATAAGATTGCGGTTGAGTCGGTTATCAATGCCTTGTTTGATGGCAGCTCTTACTCAGTCGTACGATTGATTTTTCTAGACGATGACGAAGAGATTCTGCGATCTTACCCTGTAAAACCTAATAACGTTCCGCAATGGTTTACCAATTTACACCTGTTTGCACCGATCCATGATCAACGCGTTGTAACCAGTGGTTGGATGCAGCTTGCTGAAGTCGAAATTGTCAGCCACCCTGGCGAGGCCTATGCGCAATTATGGAAGGCGCTGATTCGGCTACTTATCGCGTTTAGCGCTATTTTTGTGATTGGCCTTGCCGCCATCGCTTTCATTCTGAAGCGCGCTTTACGCCCGCTGCAGATGATTGTCGAAAAAATGGAGCAAGTCGCACGCAACCATTTTGGTGAACCGCTACCGCGGCCAGCGACCAAAGATCTGATTTATGTAGTTGATGGTATCAATAGCATGTCAGCGCAGGTTGAAAAAGCGTTCAAAGCTCAGGCGCAAGAAGCGCAGCAACTGCGTGAGCGTGCTTATATTGACCCAGTTTCTCAACTTGGCAACCGCGCCTATTACATGAGTCAACTCAGTAGTTGGCTATCAGAAAGTGCCATAGGTGGCGCTGCTATTTTGCAAGCAGAGTTTATCAAAGAGCTTTACGAAGAAAAGGGTTATGAAGCAGGCGATGGTATGGTGCGCCATTTGGCTGAGCATCTAAAAGTGTCGATTACTTCACCTGATGTGACTCTGGCACGCATTTCTACCGAAGAGTTTGGCTTTATTTTGCCCAACATGGAAGAGAGTGAACTCAAAATCATCGCTGATAGTATTATGAATTTTGTGCAAGACACTCTAGCCGACCCAACTGGCATGGCATCAGCTAAAGTCTCTTTAGGTGTTGTTCATAATAAAGAACCAAAATCTTCAACACAGTTACTTTCCTTGCTCGACAACGCGTTAGCCATTGCAACTGCAAATCCAGAGCTGATTTACGGCTTTGTCAGCAGTGAAACCAAACAAACTGTGATGGGTAAACAGCAATGGAAAGCATTGGTTGAAGAAGCTATCCATAACGATTGGTTCAGTTTCCGTTTGCAGTCAGCCAATAATAGCTGGGGACAAACTTTCCACCGCGAAGTTTTTTCAGCGATTGAGCACGATGGCAAACGCTACAGCGCTAACCAATACTTATTTGCACTCGACCAACTCAATGCCAGCCATATTTTTGATGAATATGTTATTGAAACGATGATTCACAAGCTCGAAACGGGAGAGATAGCCGAACCATTAGCCATTAATATCGCTCAAAGCAGCCTTTCTCAACCCAGTTTTATTCGTTGGGTCACTCAGACTCTGGCGAAGCATCGCTCTATCTGTGAGAACCTACACTTTGAAATACCGGAAAACGCATTCCTCAACGCCCCTCACCATACGGCGCTATTTTGTAATGCCATAAGAGCAGCCGGCGCAGACTTTGGTGTCGATAACTATGGCCGGAATTTCCAATCATTAGACTACATCAACGAGTACCGTCCAAAATACGTGAAACTCGATTATCTATTTACTCACCATCTCGACGATGAAAAGCAAAAGTTCACCTTAACGTCGATTTCTCGCACAGCACACAATTTAGGAATCACCACAATTGCGTCAAGGGTAGAAACGCAAACTCAACTTGATTTCCTTTCCGAGCATTTTATAGAAGTCTTCCAAGGCTTTATTGTGGATAAATAAAAAAGGTCAGATGTAATGCAAGACACGCTACTCAATTCGCTTATCTATGTGAGTCGTTATTATGGATTGGCGAATTCCCCAGAAGCACTGATCAACGGCCTACCTTTATCAGATGGGAAACTGACGCCTTTTCTCTTTCCTCGAGCAGCCGAAAGAGCGGGGTTAATCGCCAAGGAAAATCGCTCAGCATTGGATCAAATCCCAAAGTTGGTTTTCCCCGTTATCTTAATTTTAAAAGGCGGTGAGGCCTGTGTGCTCAGCAGCATCAACGAAGCGAATCAAGAAGCTGAGGTCGTCACTGCGGAGTCTGGTCTAATCCCCGTAGCTATTCCCTTAGAGGAACTGACTGAACGCTATATTGGCCGCTACTTCATGGTGAAAAAACAGTTTCGCTATGACGAGCGATCACCAGAAATATTAAAGACCCGTGATGGCCACTGGTTTTGGGGTACGTTATGGCAGTCAAAGCACATTTATCGCGATGTGTTGATCGCTTCCATTTTAATCAATTTGTTTGCCATTGCGGCACCAATGTTCAGCCGTTTAGTGTATGACAAAGTCGTGCCTAACCTTGCGTTTGAAACCTTGTGGGTATTAGCGAGCGGGATTTTTGTGATCTTCTTATTCGATCTGCTCCTCAAACTACTTCGCAGTTATTTTATTGATGTAGCGGGCAAAAAATCTGACATTCTGATCTCTTCCAAGCTCTTTAGTAAAGTGATGGGGATCAGAATGGAGTCTCGTCCTCCTTCTGTCGGTGCGTTTGCACGACATTTACAAGAGTTCGAATCCATACGCGAATTCTTTACCTCAGCAACCATCTCATCATTGATTGACCTGCCATTTGCACTGCTCTTTTTAGTGCTGATCTGGCTAATGGCAGGCAGCTTAGTGCTGGTACCTATCGCTGGTGTACTGATCATTGCTATCTATTCTCTGCTCATCCAAGCACCTCTACGACGGGCGATTGAAGAGGGCTCTCGACTGGCATCACAAAAATACGCCAACCTGATTGAAAGTTTAGCTGGACTTGAAACGGTGAAACTCTTTGGCGCTCAAAGTCAGTTTCAATATCGCTGGGAAGAAGCGGTCGCGCACATGGCGAACTGGAACATTAAAAGCCGTAGAATTACTGATGGTATTCAAAATACTGCCGGCTTTGTTCAGCAAGCCGCGAACGTTGGCATGATCATCTTAGGCGTCTATCTGATATCCAACGGCGATTTAACTATGGGTGGGCTCATCGCCGCAACCATGCTCAGCGGCCGTGCGATTGGCCCAATGGTGCAACTATCATTACTTTCAACACGCTACAACCAAGCCAAATCGTCCTTAAAAATCATTGAGCAAGTGATGCAAATGCCCGATGAGCAAGAAGAAGGTAAACGCTATATTCATCGTCCGATTGTTCAAGGTAAAATTGAGCTAGACAAAATCACTTTTCACTACCCTAATGCGCCTGTTGCATCAATACGTGACTTAAGTATAACGATTCATCCGGGTGAAAAAGTAGCGATCATAGGCCGCATCGGCTCAGGGAAGACCACCTTAGAGCGCCTTATCATGGGGTTATATCAACCGACCGAGGGGAATGTTCGCATTGATGACACCGATATCGCGCAACTGCATCACATTGATGTGAGACGTAATATTGGTTGCGTACCTCAAGACAGCAACCTATTTTACGGTTCAATTCGCGATAACATCACGCTCGGGCGTCCCTTAGTTGATGATAGAGATGTGATGGATGCCGCTAACCGAGCGGGAGTTACCGCGTTCACACAGCAAGACCCTGCGGGGTTAGAACGACAAGTGGGTGAAGGCGGCTTGCTGTTGTCTGGTGGTCAGAGGCAAGCGGTAGCCATTGCTCGTGCACTGCTCGGACGCCCACCCGTTTTGCTACTTGATGAGCCCACCAGCGCCATGGACAATCGCTCTGAAATGCACATCAAACATCAACTGTCTCAATTGACGCCAAGTGAGACGTTAATATTAATTACTCATAAAACGTCAATGCTCGATGTGGTTGATCGCGTCATTGTGATGGAGAAAGGCTGTGTCATTGCCGATGGTCCTAAATCGATGGTGTTAAACGATCTCAAACAGGGCAAAGTGAGATCAGTGCAATAGCTACCTTACTAGAAATAGCATAATCAGCAAAAAACGAGGCAAAATGCCTCGTTTTTTGCTTAGCACTCTGAGATAAGAATGTTAGATCCCTCCGACATCTTCATCTTCAAGCATCGAAGCACATTTAATCTCATACTGGTTAAATGAGAAGATACTAGCGCCATGAGCCCGCTTGGTGATGATCCGCTCATCATCAAATTGCACCGACACATGGGTATAAACTTTATTTTTGACTTCGATCGTATTCATTTCGAGCAATTGCTCAAATTCCTCTCCCAGCATATCCAACGCCAATTTTGCTTTTTCTAAACGATCATTAGTCTGTTTCTTAAATTCATCAATTTTTAGCAGTTCCTCTTCCAAGCGTTCCGCTTTAGGCTTTTTCTTAAATTCAATCTCACGGCGGATCACTTCCATCGTCGCTTCTTGCGCTTGTTTATAATGCTCTTTGTGTTTCGCGACCCGTTCTTTATACACAGCATAACGAGCAAAAGCCTGCACAGCCGTGGCGGTATCGCCTTCAACGCCTAGATTGAAGCAAACGATCTTACCACCAACTTTCGCGTGGCCACCGCTGAGTGTGCCTTGCTTCTCTTTACTATCTAATACTTTTAGATCATTGCCACAGCGCAATTCATTGCTCATGCTGTGAACCGCTAAATTGATGTCATCTGCCGCTTGCAGTTCGCTAAATTGAGCATAGTTAGCCGTGATAGAGCCTCCTGATTTGATAATGCATGTTCTTGCTTCATCATCAAACACCGTATGGCCAATAATGCCTTTACCAACATCAATATTACCTTGGGCTTGAACATCAGCAGACTCAACAAACCCACCGATGGTGATTGAGCCCGTCGCTCTCACGATCATCCCAGGCTCGACATCGCCCGTGATGACAACACATCCTTTAAATTTCACGTGGCCAGTCGCTACACTGACGTTGTTTAAACATAAAGCGTTATCGACATCAACCGTTTTACTTTTCAGGATAGGCATGCCCGCTTGACTGGCCAGTAGCACATTCGGGTCATTGGGTGAGATGTAAGACCCCTTTCCTGCAACTAAGGCCGAGTCTTTACCTGGTTTAGGATCCAGCACTTTTCCCTGCACGGTATAGCCTGGCGTTCCTTTTGTTGCAGGAATTCGACGCATCACTTCATCATCTTGACCAACAGTGATGGTTTCACCTAAGTTGCGCATATCAATTTTGTTCTGTCCTTGCTTTTTGGTCGGTGCTAACACGCGCTTACTGACATCCTCAACCAAAGGAACAAATTGTGCGTCTTTACCTTGAATGGGTTCGCGCCCCTGCGCAACAGGTTGAGTGTATACTTCCCCTGGCTTCAAGGTATTACTTACCATTAACACTTTCTTTAAAGCCAGTTTGTTGATGCCTTTTGTCACGTGGGAATGAGCCAATGCATACACCAACTCACTACCGCGCAATGCTCTGCCCCCGTATGCACCCGTCACGACCATGCTGGCTAACATATCTCGATCACTAAATTCAATCTCAACCGAAGCGTTCTTCTTCTCTGCAATGGTGATTCCAGAGAATGCTTCACCCTTCCCCTCTTTTGCACAGTTGATAAAGCGGGTAACTTCAGTTTCATTTAAGAAAAATGTCGATGCAGATAACTCAAACAATGCTTCTTTCAAGCCTGCTTGGTCAAAATTTTTGTCGATGGACTCTGTCCCAGGCAGCTGGGCAATGACTTGTTTTTTGTCCTCTGAAAGCGAAATTAAGCGTTTCCACATACTACTTAACCCATATGGTTAGATTCCGTTCGTATGGCAGTGTATACAATTTACAGTATGGACTAAATCTTTAGGCAACCAAATTAAGGGCTACATCACTTAGTCACGACGAAACGAACCACATAACCTAAAAATAAACGAAAGAATGAGTTACGCAGAATTTTACAGTGTAAATAATCTGTTCAGTATTAAGACAATATCGGAAAATCATGTTTACTGTTAAAGGCGTAAGTCACCTTAACAGTGCAACCATCTTTTGAATATTCCAATGACTCACACAATTTAGAGACCAAAATAATCCCTCGACCGTGTGTACAGTTACCGTCTACAACCGTATGTTGGTAGTCAAAGCCTTCGCCATTATGCTCAAGTGAAAAGCTCAATTGTCCCACCGTTGGGTCATAATCAATGTCTAGTTTAATCCATAACGATTCATCTAACTCATCCATACACTCTTCACGTCGTTGGTAAAAAGTGAGAAATCCATCTGGGTCATCTTTTAGTGAAGAATTAAGTTTTAATAACCCATGCTCAATGGCATTAGCAAACAGTTCTGACAATACAGAGCAAACGAGGTCAAGATGCTCGCCACCACTGATAAAACCGCGAACAATGTTACGCATCTCGACCATAATTGAAATCTTTTTAAGAATTGAAGCAGGAAAAAAGAGATGGCTTTGCATTGGTATATGGCTAAGAAACTGTTTTTTTTGCGACGCTAATATTTCATTATTATTGGTAATTGGAAATGTCATTGAAAGAATTGAGAGGTCATCACCATGGCCACGATTGGAAAACTGGCATACTTCATCGTACAAATCTGAAATCTGAGTCTTACCGTTCCGTTGCAAAACTTGTTCGAGTCGCAACTGGCCAAATTGTTCCCCGTTTTCATTCATCGCTTCGGTAATACCGTCGGTATAACAGAGGATAGTTTGGTTAGGTTTTAATTTGAGATGAACTAAATTTACTTCAAATTCATCAGCATCCAGAACTCCCAACGGCATATGTGTGGAAACGAGACGACGAACGATGTTGCTTTCTTCATCCAGTAAATAACCATCAGGCAAACCACCTCCCCACCACGAAACCTCGAAGCCGTTGGCACGTATCTCAAATACACTGGCCGCAAGCATCATGCCAACAGGCAAAAACTTTACCAGCGCACTATTAAGTTCAGCGACCATTTCGCCAAGCGACATCCCTTTTTCTGCCATTGAAAAAAAAGTACGCGTAGCAGGGATCGTTGAAATCGCGGCAGGTAATCCATGCCCAGTAGCATCGGCGATCATGATGTAGACGCCACCATAGGGCCGGTTCGCCACAATGATGAGATCACCATTAAAAATGGTCGAAGGTGTGGAGATATAACTGATGCCATAGATATTGCTGACTTTTGCACTCATCTCCTCCATTAAGTTGGTGAAAATGGATTCGGCGATGGCGTAGTCATATTGTACTTGTTCGTTGAAATAATTGAGTTTATCTCGCTGTTGAGTAACTTCATTATGCATTTTCACAATACGGTAATGAGCCTGCACTTTAGCGAGCAGTACGCTTCGCTCTACTGGTTTAAGAATAAAATCATCGCCCAGCGATAAACAGCGTTCAAACGAATCATGATCATCAAGCACGGTCAAAAATATAATTGGGATATGGTGATTTGGAAAAGAGTCGCGGATCTCTTTTGCGGTGGTGAAACCATCTTTAACTGGCATCATCACATCTAACAAAATAACGTCGGGTAAGACGTCCATGACGAGCATCGCCTCAACAGCATCAGCACCATTTTCGAAGGTATCTATGTGCTCAACAATAGGCGATAAAATAAACCGACAGAGCTCTCTATTTGATTTATGGTCATCAACAATCGTTACGCGCATCGGCTCACTCCTTAAGCATTATTCGATACTAAATTTTTTATCAAATCGAGAAATCAGTAAGATTTTCCTTATTTGGGGTAAGGTATTGGTAATTCGGATCATGCCATCACTTTGCTCAAGATATTTCTGCATATTGAGCAGCATGCCAAGACCAGCACTGTCAATATAGTCCACCTTACGTAAATCAATGGTGAATCTAAAACCTCGATAGGGTGAATAACTATTACGAAATTCCTTAACTAGGTTAAAGCCAAAAGCACCATCAATCGCGATAGTAATGTGTTTCGCATTGCTATCTATTTCAGTTTCTATACTCATCGTACTCCCTCCTAGAAAAGCTCGACTTCGCCTTCGTCAATATTGGTTTGGATTGCGGCGGGACCGCTTCGATTGTGCAGACGCTCTGTCAATTGGTGAAGTTGTTCTACCCATGCTGCTTTGGTCATACTTTGTGTTAGTAAAGCGTTCAATAGCTCATTTGCTTCTTGCAAATAATCAATAGATGCATGCGCATAATCACTTTGTTGAACCACTATGTCAGCGAACTGAAGAGCTCGAACACCGTTACTCACTTGCTGGGTTAATTCTTGTCCTAACTCTTGAATTTTTTGCACTTCTTGCTCTATTTCTATATTCACTTGTTGGACACCACGTAGCATGTGGTCTACATTCTGTTTCGATTCAATGACGTGAGTCATGTCTATTGATGCCATATCGCCAACGGTTTTATTTGCTTGCTGTACCGTTTGTTGAGCAACATTAATCTCGGATTCAATTTGGGTATTCAGCGTTCTTGCTTTAACCGACAAATCACGTACCTCTTGAGCTACTACCGCGAAGCCTCGCCCCGCCTCGCCCGCTCGCGCTGCTTCAATCGCCGCATTCAGCGCCAATAAGTTGGTCTGTTCCGATAGGCTTCTCACTTGATTTAACAGTTTAAAGACCATATCCAATTTTTCTGACATGTCGTGAATGCTGTGTACCGCTGAAATACTTTTCTCCGAAATATCAATCAGAATTTGTACAAAGCCATCAATAATCGCTTCAGTCCTTGGCAGTACGGTGGTGAGATCATATTCGCTGCCTTGGTTTGCCAATAAGTTATTGACCAAGGTACTTGAGACATGACTCTGTTTTTGGCTGATATCTTGCAAGCCAAAAAATGCGTTATTTAATGTCTCTACTGAACCTTCAATCACGGTGTGCTGCATGGTTAAAGGGCTACTCACTTTAGGTAGCGTCTCTTTGAACAGTTTTTCAATACTCTGTAGATGTTGCTGCGTTTCAAGAGTGGACTCTTCTTTAACCTTATTGGGGTTGGCTTTAGCTTTGTTTTGTTCACTAAAATTCATAGACAATACTAGCCAAGGTATTGCTGCCGCAAAAATCATTAGCCCCATGTTCCATAAATTAGGGGAGTGAAGCATGACGGCAAAAAGGGCCATTAGCTGCAAAACTAAAGCTAAAATATATTTTGCTTTTGGTGTAACTGTTTTATTTATCATCACCCATTCCTTGCTTCTCTATGTTGAGCTTATGTAATGAGACAACACTAGCGATAGAGCTCATCACAAATCCATTGTGGTATGGCATTTAACGCTTTGATATTCTGTGTTGCGCCAATCTCTACTGCC
The DNA here is from genome assembly GCF_001989995.2 of Vibrio anguillarum. Classification (GTDB taxonomy): domain Bacteria; phylum Pseudomonadota; class Gammaproteobacteria; order Enterobacterales; family Vibrionaceae; genus Vibrio; species Vibrio anguillarum. The sequence goes on along the minus strand of NZ_JAHGUP010000095.1, from coordinate 18,729 downwards.
GCTTTGGGCATTCCCCACACCACTGATGTTTTTTCGTCTTGAGCTAAAGTCAATGCACCACACAACTTCATTTTGAGCATGCCTTGCGCCCCATCTTTACCCATCCCGGTTAAGAGGATACCGATGGCTTTGTCTCCCACATTTTCAGCAACCGTATCAAACATCACATCTACTGAGGGTTTATGACGATTGACCGCAGGTCTATCGTCAACTTGACAGTAAAGGTGAGTGCCTTTTTTTATCACCATCAGATGCTTATCTCCGGGAGCAACATAAGCGCATCCATTCACTAAAGGCGCTTGATTAGCGGACAACTCTCTCACCTCTACGGCGCTACAAAGATTCAAACGCTCTGCAAAGGGGCGAGTAAACATCGCACTGATATGTTGAGTGATCACGATCGGTGGCAACCCTGCTGGTAAAACAGAGAATATGCTTTTTAATGCTTCTGTTCCGCCCGTTGAGGCTCCAATTGCGATCAACTGATAACGCGCCTCTTGGTGGCTAGCCGCTATCAGTTCGACCTGATTAACCGCCGCAGAATGATGCGATTGAACGACATTTGCCCCTGCCGCCATTTTTATTTTGTCGTTCACCAGCTCCCTATAACTTGCCATTTCAGCCGTGTTTTCGACCGATGGTTTAGGGAAGTAATCCACTGCACCAAGCTCTAATGCTTCTAACGTGGCTTGAGCGCCATGCTGGGTCAAGGTTGAAATCATCACTACCGGCATAGGGCGTAACCGCATAATATTTTTTAAAAATTGCACGCCATTCATTTTTGGCATTTCAATATCTAGCGTTAGCACATCAGGGTTGTGCTGCTTGATAAGCTCTCGGGCTTGGTAAGGATCTTGTGCCATTGCGACGACATCTAACATAGGGTCAGCATTAATCAGCTCGCAGAGCAGTGCTCTAAAAACGGGAGAATCATCGACAATCAGCACTTTGATTTTTTTCATTTAAATAGCTCCACATCATCACTCTCTTTATGCGCTTTACGATCCAACTGTGTGGCATAAACCTTTTCTTGAAAACTTAACCGGCTCACTTCGGTCAATGGAATTCTTTTTAGCCACACTTTACCTGTCATGGGTTCGAAAATGACTTTTCTCGGTTCGTCACCCCCCAAGTCACTGGCTTCGACAATAAGCCTTTCTTGCTCAACATAGTTTTTGATGAAATCTATGTTTTTCTGGCCAATCATGGCTTTAAAACCCAGCATTTGTGCTCCACCAAAGAGTTTTACTCGTAAGCGCTGACGCTCAGCCCCCATTTTGATCAACTGGTTAATCAGTAACTCCATTGCGTAACAACCATAACGAGAAGCCGTGGACTCAATTTCATCTGGATGCCAGTGATCAATTTGCGAATGCTGATCAAAAGGTAATAAAAAATGGTTCATCCCCCCGACTTTGGCCTCTTGGTCCCACATACAGGCGGTAACGCAAGAACCTAAACCGGTACAAATAACCTCTTGTTGCATCGTACAGTACAACCCACCGGGCAAAACCTTTACCCAATCCACTTTTTGTTGGGGATGATAAAATCGGCTGAAATTCCGATTGTCGGTTGCCAAATGCATCGCCAACGAGGTCATTAATTGTTCCTCATTTTTTCACGTAAATGGTGTGGCCGAGATGATGAAAAACATCAGCACAGCGCCCCACACTTTCTGAATGACCCAAAAATAAAATCCCATTCGGTTTCAACCATTCATAGAACCTTTCGATCAAAGCCTCCTGAGTGGGTTTATCAAAGTAGATCATCACGTTTCGGCACGAAATGAGGTCTAAATTCTTAGGTAGCGTCCAAGGAGATAATAAATTCAGTTGCTGAAAATGGACAAAACGTTGCAATTGACTGGCGATTTTTATTTTTCCCTGTTTGATACCGCGCCCTTTTACAAAGCACTTTTTAAGATAGTGCTGTGGAATAGTAACCACAGCCTCATCGGTATAAATGCCCGCTTGCGCATGTGCCAAAACCTGTGTGTCTAAATCTGTTGCGTAGATATCAACATTGTCCGCGAAATCAAATAAACCGCTGCTGTATAGCGACGCAATAAAGCTGTATGGCTCTTCACCACTAGAGCAGCCAGCAGACCAAATTTTAGGATGACGCACGCCCTGTGATCGCCACTCATCGAGCAGTACTTTTTCTAAAAACTCAAAGTGGTGATACTCGCGAAAAAACTGGGTTTTGTTAGTCGTTAACGCATTGATAAAGTGGATCCGCTCTTGCTCATTATGCTCAATAAGCTCCTTGTAATCACAGAAACGCTGAATCCCCCGTCGACGCATCTGACGGCTCAAACGGCCGTAAACCATCGCTCGCTTCGCATCCGACAAGTAAATGCCGGCCGTTTTGTGCATAAACCACTGGATGAATTTGAAATCCTTTACGGTGAGTTCAAATTCTTGGTCATTGTTCATCATGATTGGATGGCTATCTGTTAGAACTCTTCCCATTCATCTCCATCCTCATTGAGGTTGAGCCCAGAATTGGCAACGTTATTGGTGGCTTTAATGCCTGCCACTTTCTTGACCTTGGGTTTGGGTTGATGGGCGGAGATGGCTGTTCTTTTGGGCTCGAACGTTTTGATGTTGTCATCGGTGGTGAAATAGCTCATCAAGCTAATCAGCTCTTTCCCTTCATCTTTCAACGATTGGCTGGCCGCAGAGGTTTGTTCAACAAGAGAGGCATTTTGCTGCGTCATCTCATCCATGGCTGTAATTGCACGATTGATTTCGTCAATGCCCGTCGATTGTTCAATACTGGATGATGCAATTTGGGCGATGAGATCAGATACTTTTGCTACAGCGTCCACAATCTCATTCAATGTTGCTCCTGACTCATCAACTAAACGCGATCCCTCTTCTACTTTCTCAACACTATCTTTAATCAGCCCTTTAATCTCTTTCGCCGCTGCTGCGCTACGCTGCGCAAGGTTTCGAACCTCTCCAGCAACAACAGCAAATCCACGCCCTTGTTCTCCGGCTCTTGCCGCTTCTACCGCTGCGTTCAAAGCCAATAAATTGGTTTGAAAGGCTATCTCATCTATCACTCCAATAATATCGGCAATCTTCTTACTCGAACGATTAATTTCCGACATGGCCGAGATCGCTTGCCCCACCACTTCACCACCTTTACTGGCTTTTTTGGCAGCATCACTCGCTAGATCGTTCGCACCTTTGGCGTTATCTGCATTTTGGCGCACGGTCGCTGTCATCTCTTCCATACTCGCGGCCGTTTCTTCTAAATTGGATGCTTGAGCTTCCACCCGTTGGCTCAAATCATTATTGCCTTGCGCGATTTCTGTTGACGCCGTAGCCACTCTGGCAGAAGAAATGGTGATTTTTTCAACCATATCGCGCAGGTTAGCAATCGAGGTATTGACCGCATTTTGCAGTTGACCAAACTCACCTTGGCTGCCCTCTTCCATCTTGGTATTCAAATCGCCATCTGCCACTTTGCTCATGACGTCAATACACTGAGCCAGCGGTGAAACTAAGGTATCAAGCAAGTTATTAATCCCCTCGCCCAACTCCCGCATAAATCCGCTGTACACGGTGGTATCAATTCGTTCATTCAACTGCCCTGCGATCGCTTTTTGAATGAGGCTCTCTACTTGGTATTGACCATCTTGTTGTTCGGTAATATCGATCCATTGCAATGCAGGGCCAATATATTCCCCTTTGTGATTGTGCATCGCAATACAAGTTAAATTAAATTGCAGCGCCCCCACTTTGATGTTGGATGAAAATGGCAAACGATCAGGGTTGGCAATAATGCTACGTTGATGGCCCGGGTTTTTATGAAAGATATCGATATTTTGTCCGACCAGATTATTGACGTCAAAGCTTGTTAATACTGTCCTCAACTCACTTTCTCTTGTACGCATCAACTTGGTCAATGAAGGATTTAAGTATTGAATAATACCCTCTTTATCGGCCATCATTAGGTTGGTTGTCATCCCCTCGACTGCCGAAGCTAAGCGGCCAATTTCTTGCTCTTTTGCAATCTCTTGAGTGACATCACGCCACTCTAATGTGTTCCCGATATAAATACCGTCTTCATCAATAATGGCGCCAACATTAAGCTCGATCTTCACTCCTTTAATAGTAATCATGGTAGTGAAAGGCAAGTTGGCTGGATTCGACAACATTTGGCGTTGATGCTGTGGATTGACATGAAAACCATCAATGCAGTATCCAATCAATGACGACTCTTCTGCTTTAAAACCCGGCCATACGCTTTGAAAAAGCACTTCATGCTGCTTAAGTAAAATCAATGATTGCTTATTGAGATAGGTGATTTGAAAATCTCGGTTAATCATCATCAATGCGGTTTTTGCTGCATTAAGAGCAGAAAGAAGCTGCTGATTGGAGAGCCCTTCATTCTCATCGACCAATGGATCTTCTATCTGCTCAACAAATTTTTTTGGTTCTGGTTTGCGGTTCCAAAATGCCATGAGTATTCCCTCACAAAATAGCGTCTTCTACGAATGTCTGATTTAACCCAGGTACATCAAAAAGGGTCTCGATATTAATTAGGATCAAATGACCGTTAGCCACACTAGCAATTCCCTTCATAAATTGTGGTTCAACCGTGGTGGATAAGGCTGGTACAGGTTTTATCTCTTCAGCGGCTAAGTCATACACTTCTGAAACACCATCGACAATAATGCCGAGCGGATTGCGTTGCGCGTCATTCAAAACAATAACAACTGTCGTGGCCCCAATCTGTGCAGGTGGCAGATGAAAACGAATTCGAAGATCAACAATCGGTACATACTCACCACGGATATTGAGTAAGCCAACTAAGTAATCCGGGGCATTGGGTACAGAGCGCACATCACTCCAGCCGCGAACTTCTCGGACCTCAAGGATTGGCACAGCGTACTCATCGTTATCCAGCACGAAACTAAGGAACTCTTGTTTAGACATCAGGGTTCCTCACTCAGTATTCGGTGCATATCAAGGAGCCCTTGGGTATCGAGCAGTGACATGACCTCTTCGCCAACATTGAGCAAACCGAGCGAATACGCAGCGGCAGGTGTTTCCCCCACGGCAGGAAACAGCACATTATCTCCCTGGCCAATCACATCACTCACTGCATCAACGACTAAGCCCATAATACGAGGCCGCTCTTGTTGCAGGCTACGAAGTACCAACACCACAGTCGTGGGAAAGTAGCCACAAGCCTCCATACCAAATCGAAGGCGCAGATCGATAATAGGCACAATCATGCCGCGTAAATTAATCACACCTTTCACAAAGCTAGGCGCTCGAGGAATAGGCGTAGGTGGCTCCCATACTCGAATCTCTTCAACATCTTGAATTGCTACCCCGTACAACTCATTCGCTAACCGGAAACTCAGAAAATCGGCTTCACAGCTTCTTTCTTCATACACAGCATTCAAAACACTCTGTGTTTGATTCTCTTGTTGATGATTTGGTGAATAATCATATTCCATGGCTCTTCCCTGTCACCTTCACTAAGCGGCAATAATCTTGGGAGATAAACTTGAACGTCGATTTGAGTACGTGGCGATTAACCCTTGAATATCTAAAATGAGCGAAACGGAACCATCTCCCAAAATCGTAGCTCCTGATATGCCTGCCACTTTGCAGTAATTTGACTCCAAGCTCTTTATAACCACTTGCTGTTGGTCTAGTAGCTCATCAATCAATAAGCCAACGCGGCACCCAGCAGCTTCAACAAAGCAGAGTATTCTATCGGGCAAAGCACCACTTGATCCCATTTCCAGTTCATCTTGCAGACGTAAGATAGGAATGTTTTCGTCACGAAGCCGGTACAGCTCAACCCCACCGGCGGCATACTTCACATTAGCTAAGTTGATTTGAATAGATTCGATAATAGTGAGCAGTGGGATGATGTAAACTTCCCCGCCTACTTTGATCAATTGCCCATCGAGGATGGCTAAAGTGAGTGGTAAACAGATAGTGAAATGGCTGCCTTTACCTAACGTGGATTCAACATCAATATGCCCACCCAACTCTTCGATATTACGTTTTACAACATCCATACCGACGCCACGACCTGAAATATCAGACACTTGTTCTGCTGTTGAAAACCCTGCGGCAAAAATAAGGTTAAGGATCTGTTTGTCGGTGATCTCTTCACGCCATGTATCTTTAGGTAATACACCTTTTTCTAGCGCCTTTTGAAATATTCTTTCACAGTTGATCCCCGCGCCATCATCTTTCACTTCGATCACTATCGAGCCACCTTGATGATAAGCATGTAGTTCAATTGTGCCGATTTCTGGTTTGCCTTGTTCAAGGCGAATGTGTGGCTGCTCAATTCCGTGGTCAATACCATTTCTGACTAAATGAACCAATGGATCAACAATACGTTCAAGGACGGTTTTATCGAGCTCGGTGTGCTCGCCAATGATGTTCAGTTCTACTTTTTTTTCAAGTCGGCCGCACAAGTCTCGCACAAGGCGAGGAAAGCGGCTAAAAGCAAAGCTCATCGGCAGCATGCGAATATTGAGCACATTTTCTTGTAAATCTTTACTGTTTTGCAAAAGCTGAACTAGGCCTGCTTGCAACTTTTCTAATTTATCCATAGTGAAATCGTTGCCGATTTCGGTCAGCATTGATTGGGTGATAACAAGTTCCCCAACCAAATTAATCAAGCTGTCGACTTTCTCAATATCGACGCGAATAGAGCTTACGCTGGATTCTGCTTTCGCCACTTTGGGCGCAACAGCGGGCATAGACTCTATTGATTTTATGAGATCGATGGGTTTTATGAGATCAACTTGCTCTGCTGATTCGGTAGGGGGAACAGCGTTCGCATGAAACGTAGGTGGCGCCTCGGCCAAAGATTCCTTGCTCTCGCTGACCATATCTTGGGTCGTCGATTCTTGTACTAAAGGTTCAACAATTAAGTCACATTCATCTTCAACCCATTCAAAGATTTCGCGAATATCACTCTCTTGCACTTGGCTACTGAGAAAAATAGTCCAGCTTAAATAACAAAGCTCAGCCTCTATTTCCGCCAATTCGGGAAAGTGCTCAAGCTGAGCTTCCGCCCTGCACTGATCATCCAGTTCATAAAGCTCTCGCAGCAACCGAAGTGGATCATTACCACTGAAATAAAGTTCTCTATGCGGAGTAAAAACGACTTTCCAACCTAAGTGGTTCTCGTTGTCAGAAGCCTTTAAGAGCGATGACGTCTGTTCATCTTCGGCGTCAAGTGAGTGATGGTCTGCTAGTTCATGATCAACTGTTGAATTGTCGGCAAGTAAAGTATGCAATGACTGGCTGACTCTCTGCTGAAGCTCACTATCAACCTCACCGTGGCTCTCATGCCCCGCGAGCATATTGCGAATGCAATCACCGCTTTTCAGTAAAATGTCCACACTTTGAGCGGTGAGAGTTGATTTTTCGTTACGGACGAGGTCAAGATACGCTTCGACAGAGTGGGTAAATTCACTGATATCCAGTAAACTAAAGGTCGCAGCGCCACCTTTAATCGAATGGGCAGCCCGAAAAATGGTATTAATAGTCTCTTTCTCAACCTGATTAGGGTCAAGATTAAGCAGTACATTTTCAAGCACTTCAAGATTTTCACGACACTCTTCGTAAAACATCTTGCGCAACAGTTCCATGTCTAAAGCCATAGCTCTTCCTGCCAGTTAACGTCGTTTAACGAATGAAGCTTTTAATAAAATACGGTGTTCTATATGACCCGTTTTAGTGTTTTCAATAGCGTCTCAGGGTTGAAAGGTTTAACCAACCATCCTGTAGCTCCAGCGAGTTTTCCTTCTTGTTTCTTTTCCATACTCGTTTCGGTGGTTAGCATCAAAATAGGAATAAACTTATATTGAGCATTACCACGTATTGCTTTAACTAACTCAAAACCACCCATCACTGGCATATTGACGTCAGAAATAACAACATCAAATTTGGTTTGTTGTGCCTTACGTAATGCATCACTTCCATCAGTAGCGGTTTCAACGTCATAGCCTGCATCTTTCAATGTATGGCTTAGCATTTGACGAATTGAAACCGAATCATCAACCGCGAGGATCTTTGTCATAGCCCCTTCCTTGCAAAATCTCATTACTCTGCGAACAAGCTTTCTAAAGCCAGTAGCGCAATACCTTCATTGAGCGTGTTTGTTGCGTTAACTAAAGTGATCTCAATTCCAGCTCGCTCTGCTGTCATAAACAAAGAAGCAAGCAGTTGTAGACCGGCAGCATCCACGCTATTGACTCGTGATGCATCGATTGTTAAAGGAGGAGTTAGGCTTAGCCATTGAAGATAATTTGCTTTGGAATCTAGTACCGTTGAAATTTCCAAAGACTCCGCCAACAAAAGATCCATATCTCATCCTTACGTGCTATTTATATTCTATTTTTTAGGAGAACACCTGACTTTGAGTGTAGGAGGGAATACTCATTAAGCAAATGATTGAACACGTTAGGAACAAAAATAAAAACCTCACAATAAGGGGGACCGTATGGTTAACTCATTAATATGGTTTGGATTTTTTTATTCTGTGACTAGAACAAAAAAATCCTACTCTTAAGACGTAAGTAGTAGGACTTTTTTGTCATATGACAAGCACAGTACACCTGGAGAAAGTGTCTGCTCTTACATTATTCACGCTTTACACTGTAAATTGGCTGCAGTTCATTGCGTTGAATGATCAACTTTACAGTGTAAATCATCTAATAGTCGATTAAGGTCATGACGGAGGGTAGCCTCAATCATTTTCCGTCCAGTGAGGTTTAATTGACTGGCACACTCTTGCCAGCTTTTCTTTTGCAACACTTTGACAATAAGTACATCAGATAACAGTGATAGAGCAGCTTTATCCAATGAAGTAATTAGCCGATGAATCCATACACTCACACTCTCATAATCCGCACCGCCTTGTGCGTAACAACGCAGCAATGAATAAGGTAGGAAATTAACTTCATTTGAATCCGCGCATGCGACACGATCTCGGACTAATGACAAGATGGTACGAACCAAAGCCGGCTCTAAACTTTGCAAAGAATCAGATAGCGAGAAAATGAAATGCTGTTCGAAAATCTGTTCTGCCCGAGTTAACCAATCCAATTTTTTCGCTTGAACCATGATTAAGGAAAAACAGCCACTCGCACTGTCTCTGTGGCTCCCTAGTTTTATCGGAACAAATTGGTTCTTAGCCCAAAAAGCCATTAAATCGCTCGTTACGCCAAAACTCGTCGCTAAATAGTCGGCATCATTTTCCAGCATGCACGCTTCAATCAAGCGGCTGCCCAACCCTTGATTTTGTAATTCGGGATGAACTGCAATACGCATGATGCGCTGACAAACACTCTGCGCTGCCTGCGTAATACCAACTTGATTAGCTAAGCAGACTGGAACAAGATGGCCTTTAGGGCGTCGTTTTCCTCGTTGGATCTCTTCCACTAAAGCGTTGCAAAGCCCACCTTCACGTACTGTCAGCAAACAACCGACACAAACCTCGCCTACCATTGCAGCAACTAGCTGAACTTTATCGTCCGCTAAAAAATGAAATAGATCGTTTGGTGATGTCTGGTAATGAGCATTCACTAATAACGAAAAAATAGCGGCTAAGCGTGTCGGGTTGGCAATGAGTTGAGCCTTATCCAGATGCTCAATTTTAAGTGTCGCTAACTGTTCTGATGTCATCGTCGGCGATGTCGCTAAATCATAGCGAAGGAGGAAAGTATCGTAATGCCACGCTTCTAACGGATCATCCTGACGCCAACGGATCGGCTGATCTAAATGGAGAGTTCGAGTCCCAGCTCGATGGTGTGCTAACCAAGTTTGAAACTTAAGCGTGAACCCTCTCCCACACCCTTCGTAGCCATGAATGGTGGTAGAGAAGACCGCACGATGATAGTGTTCAACCCAGTTTTTTAACATTGATAAAGGCAGCGCGGCCGCTTCATCTACCAATAGGAGATCACACTGTGGCCGATGCAAAATCAGCTCATCCGGTGCCACAAACGTCAATGACGAGTTTTGCCAAGTAAGGGATTGTCTGGTGACGTGAGCGCCTGCTAAACCTTTAGCCGCATGTTCAAATATCGGCGCTACGGCATGGATTGAGGGTGCCGTGACCACAATATCTAATGAACGAGACGCCATCAATTTAGCCGCAGCAATACCAAGCGCACTGCTTTTCCCTCGTCCCCGATCGGCAGTGAGAACCAATGGTCGCTTGCGATGCCCATCCATCACACGAAGAATTGCTGAAACCGCATCAACTTGCTGTTCATAAATCGGTGATTGAGAACTGACTCGTGGATAAACGGGTAAAGGAGGGCAGGGTTGATTCTGCTCTATAACAACGAGCTGCTCGAACGCTCGCGTTAACCAGCGCTCAGCAAAAGAGTCGTTACGCTGAGGGGCTTCAATGATCAACAGCAACCCACCACCGACCAATGAACCCAGCGCAGCACTGAAACTGTTCGCATCAAAACCGTGGTAATTGTCACAAATAAGTAAATGGCATTCTTGACCAAGAAACTGCTGCCCTTTGTTGAAGGGGGCATAACGAACGCATGGTAACGGTTCTCCGCCTAACTGAAATATGGCTTGCCCCTCATTTTTTGCGAGAAAATGCATAAGCACGTGTTGTTGCCATTGAGGCTCACCACGGATTAATAGCCCCATACGCCATAGGCTATTCTCAGCCTGCACCATTAAATCATCTAAATAAGCCGCTATCATGTTCATATTTACGCCACCTCGCTGAAACGCAATGGTAGCACAGCCGCTATAATCACTGTGCGTCGTTAAAAATATTTTTCTTTACGACAAATTATATTTGCTTTAATCGTGACCATTTTTAACTAATTATTCACCTACACCCCAGTACATTTCTGGGCTATTTAAGGAATTCAAATGCAATGAAAACTTTCATCAAAGGATTGGTTTTGACAGCAGTTCTAGCCTCTTCACACGTAAGCGCGGACAACAAAATACTCAACGTTTATGCATGGGGAGGATATCTTCCAGAAAAATCCCTCAAGCAGTTTGAGCAGCAGGAAGGGGTAACGATTAACTATTCGACCTTTGAAAATAACGAGTCAATGTATACCAAGCTCAAGTTGCTCAAAGGTGGCGGTTATGATGTGGTTTTTGCCTCAGCGTATTTCATTGAAAAAATGGGACGTGAAGGGTTACTAACCGAGCTGGATCATGCACAAATCCCGAACATGAAAGATGCCATGCCTTCACTACTCGGCCAAGCACACGATCCCAAAAATAGTTATTCCCTGCCCTATATTTGGGGGATCACTGGCCTCAGCTATAACGAAGCATTAGTACCAGAAGGTATCTCTCGCTGGGCTGATTTGTGGGATAAGAAATATAGCCAACAAGTGATGTTGATTGACGATATTCGCGATGTCTTTGGTATGGCGCTGATCTTAAATGGCTTCAGTATTAATACAAAAAATGAAAAAGAGATTGAAAAAGCCTACCAATCATTGGTCGCGTTAAAAGATAATGTACTGTTGTATAACTCTGATGCGCCACATGTGCCTTATGTCTCAGGTGAAGCAGCGTTAGGGATGCAATGGAACGGGAATGCCTACCAAGGCCAAGTTGAGATGCCAGAGCTAAAATTTGTAATGCCGGAAGAAGGCGCAGTCTTGTGGATGGATAACTTTACTATTCCATCAGGAAGCAACAACAAAGCGTTGGCGAATAAATTCATCAACTTCATGTATCAAGCAGAGAACCAAGCTGAGATTGTGAATAGCTTAGGTTATGCATCGGCAACAAAAAGCGGCCGAGCGTTGCTTCCAGCAGAACTTCGCGACAATCCAACAATTTTTCCAGCCGATGAAGATATGGCTAAAGGAGAATTCATTAATGATGTTGGGCCTGAAGCGCTCGCTATCTACGAAAAATACTGGCAGCGTTTAAGAAATCAATAGATTCGAACTGAATAGACTTAGTTACTAAAAAACCCGCCGTGGCGGGTTTTTTATTCTTTACATGATGGATGCTTAATCAAGCTTAGATTGGATAAAATCTAATATTTCTTGCACCGTAGCATCATCCACCTTTTTCAAATTAAGCGCTAAATTACTGCCTTTACGACTGTAACTTACGCGGCCTTTGATCAGATCAATTTTTACATGCTCAGAGCGCTTAGGTGGCAACAACTCTTGTATCCAAGACTCAATTGTCTCTGTGACTTCTTTCGTCAATCGGGCAACACCTTGTACGCTACTACGCTGCCAAACAAATCCATCTTCAGATTGACACTTTTCCAACAAATTTGCTTGTTGCTTTGCATCGAGTTCATTAAATTGTTTATGCAATTTAACTATGGTTGGACGACCTAATTCAACCACATTTGGATAAGCTTGCAACAGCTCAAGTGGCAAAGCCGCTGCTTTTAGAGCACCACTTACTAGGGCCTCACTGCACTGAAATATCTTGGCTAAAGCTTTTTGGTCTTCCGCTTCACCGTTATCCAGCTTCGCTTGCATCTCTTTACCCTTCTCATAAAGAGAAAGCGGCTTGTGCGCGTTTGCCACATCCGAAAGAAACTTCGCATGTTCCGAGTTTATGTCTTCAGCGACATAAACCAAAAATTCTTTACCCGCCAAGATACAAGACATTCGACGACGGCTGCCATCAAGGACTTCAATTTTGCCCCCAGCGGTTTTACGACCAACCGCAGGATATTGCTGACCACGCTCGCGTAATGTACTCAATACATCAGATAGAGCATGCTCATTCAGAAAAGCTTGTTCACGCGCATTCTGCGTAAAAACAATCGTCTTTTCCGCTACTTGATCAGCGGGAATCCTGACCAGTTCGAAAGTGACTAACTCTTCTCCCGCAACCGCCAATTCGATGATTTGCGCTTGTTCTTTCGCTGCCGTTTGGGCTTCTTGCGGGGTGGTTGCACGTCGCTTATTCGCTTTACCAAACAGTTTCGCATTTAGTTCAGACGTTTTAATTGCCATGTTTTACTTACCCCTGATTTAGTGATGACCAATGACTGTGAAGCACTCGCTCAAGCTCCAGTGCACTTTTTTGCACAGCGTCTTGCGCAGTCGCTAGCGTCTTTTTACCACCTTCAAAATCGCTGGTGGTGAGATCAAAAACGGTGCTGTAGGTGTCAGCACAGGTTTCAAATGCTCGGCTACGCGGAATCGTCGCCATCATGACTTGATCACCCAACAGGTAATTCATTTCCGTTAATACCGAGACTTGCTTTTTATTATCATCTTCAAACATCGTCGGCATCAAACGTACAAATTCTAACCCTTTCCAATCTTCTGGAAACATTTCATAAACCGTAGGAAGGTGTTGAAAGAAATTGACGGTTGACGCCCAATCTAATCGCTTAGCCGCGCACGGGATCAGCAATGCATTGGAAGCATACATTGCATTCCATACCAATGGATCAACGTGTGGGCCAGTATCAATCATAATGATGTCAAAATCATCGCCAATCTTATCGATAAGTTTCTCTTTCAGCAGTCGAACAATATCAAGCGATTGGTTTTGCGAAAGATACTGCCACGCTTCTGCGTTAAACATTGCATCTTCAGGAAATGCAGAGATGGTTTTTAAATTGGGATATTGGGTTGGTAACATCACGTTCTTATGTAAGAACGCCTTGTCCACTTCAGTGTCTTCAGGCACGTTGTCTAACATAATATCAACGGCAGAATAGATATTACTGTGCTCTGATAAACTGATTTGCGGGTTGAGAAATAACCGTAATGAGCCTTGCGGATCTAAGTCAATCAAGCAGATACGGTAACGCTGATCCAAATTCAGGGCGAGGCACGCCGCCAGATGGACAGCCGTCATTGATTTACCTGTCCCCCCCTTTTGGTTCTGAACATTGATGACCCAAGGCTTATGATCACCATGCTTTTTCCTTTGGTGGAATTTAGGCACACCAGCGGCATCCATGAGCATATGGGCTTCCGCTAAAGAAATTGAATAGTGATTTGCATTGTTTTTAGTAAATTGATGGCCAGCTTGTTCCATTTTGGAAATGGCATCATCTAGCTTACGGCGTGTTAAGCCTGAACGAGTTTCCATTAACGCTTTTGACATCGCTGGGAAATGGTCATCACTACGTTCTTCTAAAACAATTTCAATTCGGTCAGCTTGCACCTGTTGAGTTTGCTCGGCGAGCTGGTAGAGATTCGCTATGGTTTGTTCTCTTTTCATTGCCAAATTCCATAATAAGTACCTAACGCAGATTGTACAGCAAACAATTTAATACTCAACAAAAAGGTGAACATTCACTTTTGGGTTAATATCACAATAAATAGAAAAATATATCGGAATTTAATGAATTGACCTCATTATGGTCATCGTTTTTCCTTAAATAATAGCTAACGTAGTCCATTATTTATTTGAACATTTAAAGTATTACAACGTAACTTATTTACATTGTAAATAAGCTTAAAATACCCGGAACGATTAGAGGAGCAGCATAATTTACGGTATGTGTCATTTGGAATGATGTTCCCCCGGCAGATCAATTAAATAATCGTAGAACATGAATAATAATAACTAGAGCGACAGGGCAGGGGAAACTTATCCTTTTCGTCAGGGGAGCAGGACGCATGATCAAGGCTAACATGATGATCATGCGTCCGAAGAGATCCCTCGCCACAGGAACAATGATCAAGAGGAATTAGCGCCTTCCTTATCGGCAAATAATCAGAAAACAAATGGATCTTCATCGGATCAATGATCAAGTGTGATTTAAGCTCGGAAGCATGTAAAAATAGCGCATAATTACGGGTGATTGCAGATGGAGTAGGGGCTGAGCAAGATACCTAGTACATAACAAGTAAAATTTAAAACACACCAAATAACAAAACCTTCTTCAATACGCTCTTGATCATGCTTTCGACACACTCTCACTCCTTATAATAGAAGCCGTTAAAAGAGTTATTTGTCATTTCAATTCGTGTTTATGCCAAAATCGACTTTGAAAGAACATTTAATGCACTTCCTTGATCATCTTTCCAAAGAAAAACCAAGCCCATATTCTTCATCTAGCTCAAATAAAATAATCACTTCAACTCATCATGTGGATAAGTTGTGCATGAACCATGATCATGCTTTAAGAAAGTGTTTGATCATTGATTCACTCGTCTGATGATCATCGTTCGGAATGTGATTGATCATGCTTTCTTCTCTACAATGATCATGTTTTCAGTTTTCTATGATCATGCTTCTGAAGGGGATTTTTTTTTCTCCTTATAAAACAATCAACTAGGCTGCTCATTAAGGCCTGATCATTAGATCATATAAGCAATATAGATCAGAATAATCAAAAAGATCAGTTATTTAAAAGCAATAAGTTTTTCTTTATTTATGATCTCTTTTTCTTTATTCTATTGGAACTATAGCGATATTACGGCTAGTGTGATACGGATCTAATAATGAACGCAGACGAAAAAATATTGATCAAAGCACCAAGGAGCCACAAAGATGGGCATCTTTTTGAAGTTTCAGAAACTGCTGTTGATTGGGTTGATCAATACCAACATTTTAAAGGTGTTACCAAAAGTATCGTTGAACTTCTTAACCTGATCTCATTAAGAGGTTTCCGCAGCCAAGATGGGTTAGTCTCAACAACAGAGTTAATTGAAGCAACCGATGGCCAATTGACCAGAGCGGCTATTCAGCAACGGCTGCGTGCTGCAGTAAGTATTGGTTTATTTAAACAGATCCCGGTGAGATTTGAAGAAGGTTTAGCTGGCAAGACAATGCTGCATAAATTTGTTAACCCAAATAAGCTCATCTCTGTGCTTGGTTCAACCAGTCTGGTAACTGAATCAGTAAAACAGACAGAAAAACGCAAGCGTTCAAAAGCGCTGGCTCAAACTCAGGTCAATAAGCGTTTGTTGACAGAACATGGGCTAAATATTCCACCAGCGATGAAAGACGAAGCGGATCAGTTTGTGGTTTCACCCACCAATTGGGCTGGGATCATTGATCAAGCATTAGCTCCACCGAGAACTCGTAAAAGCTACCAGAAATCAATGGTGTCGATTTCTGGTACCCGTGCGATCATTGAAACTCGTTCTTCTAAAAATATCATGACAGTCGATGATCTAATGACACTGTTTGCACTGTTCACCTTAACGGTGCAATACCACGATCATCACCAAGAAGATTACCAACTTAATACCAAACACACACCGAATAAAACCCCATTGTACATTACTGACATTTTGTCGCTTCGCGGTAAAAAAGATAGTGGCCCAGCAAGAGATTCTATTCGCGATAGTATTGATCGGATTGAATTTACAGACTTCCAACTACATGAGTTAACAGGCCGTTGGCTGAGTGAAAACATGCCAGAAGGATTTAAGAGTGATCGTTTTCGGTTCCTAGCAAGAACGATCACCGCTTCTGAAGAAGCGCCAACGGAAGGCGCTGATGGTGAAATTAGGATCAAACCTAATTTGTACATTTTGGTGTGGGAGCCTTCATTCTACGAAGAGTTACTCACTCGCGATTACTTTTTCTTGTTTCCACCAGAGATCCTAAAGCAACATACGTTGGTCTTCCAACTCTACTCCTATTTCCGCAGTCGCATGTCGCGTCGCCATACCGACAGCATGCTACTGAGTGAATTGAACCAAAAGTTGGCCCGTAATATCGAATGGCGTCGTTTTTCGATGGATCTTGTCCGTGAGCTAAAACGATTATCGGAAGGAAAGGGCAGCGATTCGTTATTTGTCGTGAATCTTTGGGGCTATCATTTGACGGTCACCACACTGGTGGATAAAGAAAAAGTGATGGATTACCAAGTCGACATTAAGTGCGATGTGGAAGAAGTCCTGCGCTACTCGCGCGCTCGTACCACCAATGCAGGCAAACGCAACATGGCTCCAACGTTGCCTAACCCACTGCGCAATGAGATGGTTTCTAAGCAAAAACTAGAAGAGCTTTCTGAGATCATTGATGGTGAATTTGAACCGATTCAACGTAAAGCACCGTCTCCAAAGGGTAAGCTAGGACGAAGAGTCAAGCAGCGCAAACACCTAGTAGAGATCAATGCCGATGAAATTACGATTACCTTATCTAAATATACCTCTCCAGAGGCCCTAGAACGCAGTATAACGGCGTTATCAGCAATGACTGGGCATCCACCATCCTCCATCAAGGAAGAGTGTACAGAGCTGATTGATAAGCTGGATTGGCTGAGGGTTGGAAATGAGGCGATCTCTTATGAGACGTTAAGTAAATTGATCGAGCTCTATAACACGAAAAACGAGAATAAACATTTATCGATCGAACGTTTGATCTCGGGTCTCGCGGTACGCCGCAAAGTGTGCAAGCAAGTGTACGAGGGGCATTTAGATGAATCCGTATTCCGGGCACTTGATGAAGTCGCTATTGGTATTTAAAAGGTATTTAAAACCAATTTACAACACAACCTTGACATGTAGCTGACATTTTGTTTTAGAAGGTTCGTTAGTATAGAAAACGAATAGACAACCTTTTGTCATATCTGATGAATTAATAGATTGGCTCATATATGTTTTTAGCGAGTTATATAACTCGCTATTTTTTTATCTGTTGATCCTTGCAATCAATTAATACCCTCGCTTTATACCTTGATCATCGTTCCACGCGTAATATGCAAGAAATCGAACATGAGCATCAATTAAACTTCGGGATAAGGCCTCATCAACGTGCTGTTGGTTGAGATGCTCCAAACTCAGTACCATCAACTGCTGCATCCGTTTTATACACCAAGATTTTAACTCAAGTTCACTACTCGGCTCCGAGACACAACGCTGAAAACGAGCGTAACAAGCTGCAGATATTGGAAGGCAAGCTCACCGTCAATGAGCTTGTAGTACTCATATTGGCGCAGGCAAGCATCAAGCCAACAAGCAATTGCTTTACTTTGATCATCACTCAGATCCGGCCCCCAGATCTCTTGTGGAGCATTAAGGATCAGAGGTTGTAATTGAGCCACCTGATCATAGCGCTTGTTCAGATGCCATTGATGGATCTCGGTTAACCAGTCGTGAAGCTTACACATCGCGTCTTACCTACAACTTTAAATGTATTAGCTACAGTCTGGTGCATTTCAAGCTTATTTGCCAAACAGAAATGGGGAACCATGTGCTAAAAATCAGCACATTGAAAGAGCGTGGGGTAGGGGGGCTGCGACAGTATGCAACAGAATAAAATGAGCGCTAAAACGCTTGAATTCATGTATGCAATATTTAAATTTAGCCTCGTCTAGCAAGGTTGGCAAAGTAATATTAATAGTTTTAAAAATAAGGTTTCTAAACCATCGCCAAAATCACAATATGGACGAAATATGCTTAACAAATCAAATGTCGTTTGCTACAGATTACATGTCCCTTACGTGGTTTGTTCGGAGGTAACAATGTCCATAAATTCTATTGACCATGACGAAATGACTGATATTGCAAATAAGTGGGACTTCACGGAAGAAGTAGAAACTCAAAAACCAGTTAAAAACCTTAAATCAGCCGAAGCTCGCCGTCGTATTGAAGCATTAAGAGAGATTCGAGAAAGTGGTTTAACCATTGAAGAAGCGAAGGAGCTAGGCATACTTCACTGACGAGTTCTCACCATTAATCTCCTAAGGGTGGTGCATAGCCCTGTCTCTTATACACAAATCCCCAAGCCTCTGCTTGGGGATTTTTTTGAACTAATTTTATGTTTCATGATCTGA
>NZ_JAHGUP010000094.1 GCF_001989995.2 Vibrio anguillarum | reverse complement strand
TATTGTCCATAATGCGCACTGTAATATGACTTCTGTTTTGGTGCTAACCATTAGCGCCAATGCTCCGCAACCCATTGATATTGTTCTTAATCCTAGCCCGTTGTGCTTTTTTGCTATGTGTTCCCATAGCTGTTTTATTCTTGGGTTTTCGTTGCGGTCTGCGTGGCATCCGAGTAAAGCCAGCTCGGGGTCAATTCCTGCTTGTTCTGCTAGAAAAACGGCTTCCTCATCAGATATATAGCGTAGTCCTTTGCGCATTTCACCTATCCTTTGTCTCGGTAGATTCAAATCGTGCGCAATTTGTTTGTCTTGTATGTAGTTTTGGGCCTTTTTATAGGCATCTAATAGCTGACTTTGATACATGGCAAATCCTCCCTTTAAATCAATCTTAGCTTAATGAGCATGTTTTTTCGTGCTTAACGCGCACGAATAATTGTGCCTACAATCCTCTCAATTCGTGATTTGAATCTCTCTAAGACTAACCACATCGCTTATGCGTTCCGGACATTCGCCGAGAGATTCACCTATTTGACTGCCTTGGGCGCTTGCTCTTGACGCTCTCGCCCTTGGTGGTCAATCCCTCAATCAGTCAAGGTGGTTGTTATGTATGCTCTCAATTTAGAAAACTCGGTAATTATCGATACCGAAACCACGGGCCTAGACTCTGACGCTCGTATCTGTGAAATTTCAATCATCGACGCTCTTTCCGGTTCCGTTCTCTACACGAGTCTCGTTAATCCTCTTTGCTCTATCCCTGATGTTGCTCATCAAATACATGGCATTAGCAATTCGCTTGTCGCTGATGAGCCATCTTTTGATGTTGTTTGGAATGAAATGTAGTGGCATAGTGAATT
>NZ_JAHGUP010000093.1 GCF_001989995.2 Vibrio anguillarum | reverse complement strand
AGTGCGCATTATGGACAATAAATTATGTTGAGGGTTTGCCTTTGGCCTGAGAGCCGTCAAGGGTGGGCGAAAGACTTGGCAATATCCGGTCAGTGCAACGCTGGCCGTGATGACTAGGATAGAGAATCGCTTTACCATCGAAGCCCGTAATATAATTTGTATAATGCGCACTCATCCCACCAAATGACAAACTCACAAGTTTAATTATGTCAAAAATGACATACCTGATTTCTGCCGCTCGCCACAGTGCGAGCTAATCTTTGATTAGTCGAGCGCGAGGAAGCGGAATTTCACCGCCCTAAATCACTTCTACGGTCACCGTATATTGCCCAATGACGACGGACGCACGACGACGA
>NZ_JAHGUP010000092.1 GCF_001989995.2 Vibrio anguillarum | reverse complement strand
GGATCATGGGGCGCTTACTATCGAATCACATGCTTTGAGCTAAAAGTGATAAGCATGAAAAAGCCGTTGCTATGTTCAATCTTCGAGTAAACAAAAAGCAGAAGGATAGCGCGAACTTTTTATGATTTTTGGATATCAAAGGGTAAGTACAAAGAACCAAGCATTTGATATGCAGACGCATTCGCTTGAGTAATATAGGGGCAAGAAGATTTTCCTGATATTGCGTCTGGTGCAAAAACCAGCCGATCTTCTTCGAACAACGCCTACAAATGAGACAGGCTAGTCCGTTCGTGAAAGCACGGTTGTAGAGATAATAAAGTTTGTTACAATGACAGGTTAGTGTAGGAAAAGCATCTTACACACATAAATAACTCTGGAAAATAATCACCCGCTGGCTATTCTGTATGTATAGACAGTGGGTATTGAGAGGGATTTATGTCGGTTCTTATACATTCAGATGATGTTTTTAAAGAAACGGAGTTGATATCGAATAGTGATGGCTTGTTCCATTGCTCCCCACTTAAAGACAATATTGGTTCTTTACCCACGTTGTTTACCAAAGAAGGAGACTTTAATCACGAAGCCAATAGCTACTTCTTCTATCAGAAGACCATTAAGCAAGCCAAAGACTTATCGCCTTGCGCCCAAGCTCTCCAAGCCTTTTATCAGTTTTTAGAAGATAACAACCTCCGTTGGGATTACTTCCCGCCTGTTAAACGCTTAAAGCCAACCTACCTCTTTCGCTCACATCTGCTTAAGCAGATCAAAAGCGGGGAATTAGCTCACTCAACCGCCAGCGTTCGGATGAACCAAATCGTTAGCTACTATAAGTGGTTGATGTATGAAGGCTACCTGATAGTCAAAAGCGAAAAAGAAGCGCCGTTTAAGATGGAGTATGTTTCTGTGCAAAGCACAGGGATGCTGGCCCACATATCTCCAACATTCACCGTGCAGACAAGTGATCTACGAATTAAAGTGCCGAGGGACAGTAGCAGCAAGAACATAAGGCCGCTCAAACCCCTGAGTAATGATTCGCTGGGCATACTGACCTCGTATCTGCCTCAAGCATCCATTGAACTACGCCTTCAAGTGCTGCTTTCAATTGATACCGGAATGCGGATCAACGAAGTCGCCACACTATCCCTTGATGTATTAAAGACTGCTATACGACTTGCTGAAAGTAAGCACCGCTATGAACTGACAATTTCACCGCAATTGAATGGTGTTCAAACCAAATATGCCAAGCGAAGAACCATTGAAATATCAGCCGAATTATTAACTCAGTTAGATGATTACCGCATCTCCGAACGGCGCTTACAGCGTGTGAAAAAGCTCAATAATAAATTGGATAATTTATTTGAAGTGGCATTAGGGCTAAAACAGGAAGCTGTTGATGCGCTGGAGCGCTGTGAGCGCCACGAACCTCTGTTTGTCAGTGAACAAGGTAATCCGGTAACCGCAAAATCAATCGAAGCAAGGTGGTCAGAGTTACGCAGCGTAATTAAAAAGTCGCACTCTACCTTCACCCACCGTTTCCACGATTTTCGCTCGACCTATGGCACTTACCGCCTCAGCGACCTACTCGAAGCCGGACTCCTTGATCTTGAGTGTATGGAACTGTTGATGGCGTGGATGGGACATAAAAATGAATCGACCACCTGGAAGTATTTGCGCTTTCTAAGACGGAAAAAGGCTTTCAAGGTCAAGTTTGGCATCCTCGATAACATCATGCACAGCGCATTACATGACGAACAGGGAGGTGAAAATGAATAAAGTGGAATATCTCAGCGGTTGGCAGCCAGAGCTGTGTATTCAATTAGACATATATGGCATTCAAAAAGCGGACTTTAACCGTTTTCTGGTCAAGCACTTTCCCTCTACGCAGTTATTGCAACAGGGCGGACAATTTGAAGATGCTGACCGAGAGGGCGTTATTCTTCAGTTAAAACAGAGTTTCGATAAAGCTATTGAAGAAGGCGGCAGCCATCACTCCCTGTACAAGATCTTTTCTACCACATCCTTATATCTCAGGTGGTGCGATAAGCAGAGTGTCAACGCATTCACCCAATGCTCTATTGAAGGCTATATGTCTCACCATAATGACCGAGTAATGTTGGGGTTGATGAAAAGCTCGACCTACGCGCAGATACGCGGGCAAATGAGTATCCTGTTTATCAAATATCTTGACTTGTCGTTTCACTATTTTGATAACGTGGTGGTCAGAGGTTGCAGCGATACCGAACCCTACGAAGCTTACACCCGTAGCGATTTAAATCAACTGCTTCCGTTTTTCCGACAAGTCTTTAAGCAGACGCACAAGCAATTTATTGCATTCCCAGAAAAACATTTTGATGCCTACAAGAACGTGCACACCATGACCTTTCACTGGCAGGGTGTGCAATACCACTTGTGTGGTGGTGTAAGCAAGATGATGTGCGCAGGGACGTTCCTGCTAGCCTATTACACCCATAGCAATACCGGAAACTTGTTGCAACTCAGCCACCCTGACAATTCTTCAACCACACTGGGCGAGGTATGGTACACCATGCCTGCCTTTAAACGCCGCGCATTTAAAACGATTCAGGTGGAAATGTGTGGCCATGAGTTGGATATTCCCAAATACGCCTTGGAATTTTTCGATAAGTTACGTGAAGCATCTATGCTGATTGATACGGGTGACCATGCCACCTTGCTGCAAACGATCGTTACCAATAAGGTACAGCCAATCAATCCTTCTACACTCCGTGCCTTTGCAGACTGGATGGAAAAACACTTTTCATTTACTGACCAAACGAGTCGTCGATTGCGTCCGGTGATAAGCCGCTTTCGCGAAACCGGTGCCCAGTTAACCGCGTTCCATCAGGGTGACATGGCGAACGACATCATGCTGAACAACACGCCCAACACTCGCAAGAAGCATTACAGTGAAGGCAATAAAACAACCAATAATGGCATGCTACAAGATGCCATGGCGATAAGAGAAGAGCAGGTAAAAAGCAGGGTGACCACCCAGCAAGCGAGGCAGAACCTGGCAATTGATGTTCTGGTTATTGAACAAGAAAACAGCATCAAACTGCCCAACCTCAGCCGAACATCAAGCGGGTCAAGCTGTAGCAATCCGTTTGGTGAAAAGTCAAAGAAATATACCATACAAGCCCGACGCCACGGATTAGCCAAAGAGGGGGAGCGATTAGCCTGCGCCGATCTGTTAGCTTGCTTTGGTTGCCCCGAACAGGTGATTGTTCAGTCGGTGGCTGATATCTGGTGCCTGCTCTCGTTCAAAGCATGTATCGAAGAATCGCTATATCTGCATCTGGATGCCAGTCATTACCGCAACAACTTCGAAGCGATTATTTCCTTCATCGACCAGAAAATACTACCCAACCTCCATGCCAAGGTATTCAAACAAGCCGAGACACGTCTGGATGACGATGGCCTGCATCCTGCGTGGGGAGAAGCCGATTCCATCCTCAACCTCATCCCTCGCGCCGATATGGAGATGAAATAATGCAAACCGACCATCTGTATGAAGCCAACTTTCCAGCACAGCACAAAATCCACGATACTGATGTGGCTAGGCTGTATCAAGAGCAACGTTTTGACGAACTGGATGCCGTCATCATTTGTAAAGACACAGCGGGGGCGGTCACGGCCACCTTTAGCGATTGCGATTGGGATTGCTTTCCGTTCTCACGAAAAAAAGCAAACAACAACATCCGATTCACAGAGTTTGAACAGGCGTCAACGCTACAGCGGGAGCTAAAACTGCTCACCTTTGGTTGGCTGTTTAATAAAAGTCCGAAACAACGAAAAGCCGCCAGTTTCCCTAGCGTTCGTACCCGTGTAGCAAATCTAAAAATCGCCTACCGTTTCCTTGCTTTTAACAATCTCACCTCTCTGGCAGCACTATCAGCACCGAGCCAGTGGCAGGCGTTTACCGCGTATCTTGTCGATAAGGAATACTCACAGAGCTCCATCGAACTGTGTTTTATTGCTATCAACAAAGCTATCGAGTTCGCATCATGGCATCAATTAGCTCTAGGCTTTACTGCGCCGTTTAAGGCATCAGTTGAGGCAAAAAAACTCTGTGACCGACAACAGCAACAAACGCTGGTGATCCCTGAACGCTTATGTGATGCGATTTACGGTAAAGCGATTGATTTTATCGAAGAAGCCCTTCCATTTAGGACGTTAATTGCCCAAACCGAAAATGCTCTACAAGATAATTACCTTGAAGGTAAACGTACCCTCGATGAAAAGGTTACCCAAGGAGCTAGGTTCACATTTTTGAAAACTGATGGCGATATTGATTACCACAAATATGGATCGGCACTGCAAGAGAATCAGCCCCACTCCGTTCTCGACATCATTGCACCATTAGCCGAAAAACTGCCGAATGTTATGTTAAACAACGGAGCTGATTTCAAACGTTACCTTGGGCAACTGATTACCAGTAGCTATATCGTGTGTGGAGGATTCAGTGGCATGCGAGACTCCGAACTAGACAAGCTCACTCCTGACAGTTATTACAAGGACACCTTTGAAGGACGTGACTACCACATGCTGCAATCGCACACCTTTAAACTGGGCGAAAAACGCGAAACCTGGGTCACCGCCGTATCTTCCAAAAACGCTATTGAACTGATCTCCACTCTCACCGAGCGCTGGCGCTCAGAAGCCGTTTATCCTGATCCCAAGTACACGGGGTCACTCTGGATAAATCACACCGCTCGCTCAAAGCCACCAGTGTTGATTAATAACTGGAATGCCCGCTTGCAACGCTTTTGCAAGCAATTAGACATGGTGGTCAGCGAGGATGATTATCAGGAATGCCTTGAGTCAAACCCGCGCTCATTGGACAAAATAAAAGCATCGGTGACTGTTGGCCAGCCTTGGCCTTTAACCTCACACCAGTTCAGGCGCACACTGGCGTTTTATTGTATTAAGAATCGTTTTGGCACCTTAGTCGCACTGAAGCAGCAGTTTAAACACCTGTATTTAGCCATGACTGAGTGGTACACCAATGGCGGAAAGCTGGCCAGCTATCGGGACTTAATGGTAGACGAAAAGGTAAAAAACCTGCTCAATGACATCAATGCAGAATCAACGGCGAACAGGATTTTTAAGCAGTGGCATTCGGACGAAAAGCTCGCGGGAACTCACGGTAAAGCAATCATGAAAATGCGCGGCGAAATACCGAGTATCTATAGCTCTTGGGAGGTTATCTATAGGGCGGTTAAGGACGGCAAGCTAACACTGCACGGCTCATTGCACAGCTATTGTAAAAATGGCTACAACTGCGATATGAACGGTGTTGTGGCACCACAGTTCTGCGTAGATTGCGGCTCTTCCAGTAGCATCATTGACGAGCAACAGGCTAAGTGGTGGCAGAAAAAGCACCGTAGTCTAGTTGCTTATATAGAATCTGGAGAAGAAATTTCGGTAAGTGAACATAGCCACTATGTCACTCAAATAAGAGCCGCAGAGAAGGTCATGGCTGACTTTGATATGCCCTTTGTTCCTTTTGAACTTGATTTGAAGGTAGCTAACTTATGAACAAGAGCGAAAACACACTATTGGCATTAGAAGCGGCTCTAGAACGCATTAAACGTATGCGCCCCATAATCCCA
>NZ_JAHGUP010000091.1 GCF_001989995.2 Vibrio anguillarum | reverse complement strand
TATAAACCATCAATCTGTGTGGACACTCATCAGTGTAATCTTCGTATAAGGAGGTGATCCAGCGCCAGGTTCCCCTAGCGCTACCTTGTTACGACTTCACCCCAGTCATGAACCACAAAGTGGTGAGCGTCCTCCTCGAAAGGTTAAACTACCCACTTCTTTTGCAGCCCACTCCCATGGTGTGACGGGCGGTGTGTACAAGGCCCGGGAACGTATTCACCGTAGCATTCTGATCTACGATTACTAGCGATTCCGACTTCATGGAGTCGAGTTGCAGACTCCAATCCGGACTACGACGCACTTTTTGGGATTCGCTCACTATCGCTAGCTTGCTGCCCTCTGTATGCGCCATTGTAGCACGTGTGTAGCCCTACTCGTAAGGGCCATGATGACTTGACGTCGTCCCCACCTTCCTCCGGTTTATCACCGGCAGTCTCCCTGGAGTTCCCGACATTACTCGCTGGCAAACAAGGATAAGGGTTGCGCTCGTTGCGGGACTTAACCCAACATTTCACAACACGAGCTGACGACAGCCATGCAGCACCTGTCTTACAGTTCCCGAAGGCACTCCCGCGTCTCCGCAGGATTCTGTAGATGTCAAGAGTAGGTAAGGTTCTTCGCGTTGCATCGAATTAAACCACATGCTCCACCGCTTGTGCGGGCCCCCGTCAATTCATTTGAGTTTTAATCTTGCGACCGTACTCCCCAGGCGGTCTACTTAACGCGTTAGCTCCGAAAGCCACGGCTCAAGGCCACAACCTCCAAGTAGACATCGTTTACGGCGTGGACTACCAGGGTATCTAATCCTGTTTGCTCCCCACGCTTTCGCATCTGAGTGTCAGTATCTGTCCAGGGGGCCGCCTTCGCCACCGGTATTCCTTCAGATCTCTACGCATTTCACCGCTACACCTGAAATTCTACCCCCCTCTACAGTACTCTAGTGAACCAGTTTCAAATGCGGTTCCGAGGTTGAGCCCCGGGCTTTCACATCTGACTTAATCCACCACCTGCATGCGCTTTACGCCCAGTAATTCCGATTAACGCTCGCACCCTCCGTATTACCGCGGCTGCTGGCACGGAGTTAGCCGGTGCTTCTTCTGTCGCTAACGTCAAATGATGCTGCTATTAACAACACCACCTTCCTCACGACTGAAAGTACTTTACAACCCGAAGGCCTTCTTCATACACGCGGCATGGCTGCATCAGGCTTGCGCCCATTGTGCAATATTCCCCACTGCTGCCTCCCGTAGGAGTCTGGACCGTGTCTCAGTTCCAGTGTGGCTGATCATCCTCTCAGACCAGCTAGGGATCGTCGCCTTGGTGAGCCATTACCTCACCAACTAGCTAATCCCACCTAGGCATATCCTGACGCGAGAGGCCCGAAGGTCCCCCTCTTTGGCCCGTAGGCATCATGCGGTATTAGCCATCGTTTCCAATGGTTATCCCCCACATCAGGGCAATTTCCTAGGCATTACTCACCCGTCCGCCGCTCGCCACCCAAGGAACAAGTTCCTCTGTGCTGCCGCTCGACTTGCATGTGTTAGGCCTGCCGCCAGCGTTCAATCTGAGCCATGATCAAACTCTTCAATTAAAGTTTTGTTGGTCCTAAGACCGGCTCAATGAATACTGACTTCAAAACTGCTCTTACTCGAAAGTAAAAAAGTAATTTTAAAGCTATTGTTGTTCCAACAGAACAACAATGAATTGACTGTGCCAAAATCAAGTAAACTTGATTCTGATTGGTCACTCAGTTCATTGATAAATCTTTTTTGATTATCATCAACGAGTGCCCACACAGATTGATAGGTTTATATT
>NZ_JAHGUP010000090.1 GCF_001989995.2 Vibrio anguillarum | reverse complement strand
CCCTTAGCCGGGCGTTAGCAGCTTCAAAGTAAACGATAGATAAGAGGTTATCGGTGTTTGATATTCCAGATTTTAGGCCTACAGAAGATGATGTGATTAGAAATTCAAAGCTAGAGACTCTCTATAATCACACCTTTGAAAAAGGTAGGTTTTTCCAAGTCATTTTCTCTGACGAAAATGAATGTCATATTCAGCTTGCTCCCCGAACAATGATGAAAGTTGTTTACCTGAAAGAAAAAGACGACATCGAGGGAATTAAACTATGCAAGCTAGTTAGCGGACAGGAAAAACAAGTTATTGAACTTTCAAAGTTCAATATGCAGCAGCTAAAAACGTTCTTGAACTTTATTCAAGAACTAGATCTTAAAGGGATTGCTGAGCGACGCATTAAATTATCTGATGATTCAATGGATGTACTTGACGCTGAGACTAAACAGAAAATAACTACGCTACTTTCAGGTTCTGATGGTGGGGAAGTCGTGAGAGATCTATTGTCTCAAGGGATGATCACGACTCAGGATCTGGTTAATACAGGTTACCGTAAATCCCAGCTCGAAATATTCAAGAAATTACTGTATTCAAACTATCTACCACAGTACAAAGTTGATATTGGAAAGCCCAATACAAAAGACGAAACTGCATGGCAGCATTTCTTTGCAGCAAACCAATGGATATTTGGTTATGGCTTGGACTACCGATTCCAAGGTATCTTACAAAAGGAATTTCATGCGTCTGATACTAATGCCGGTGGTAGTGAGGGAGTTATTGCTGATTTCTTAATGGGTGATAATAAGTTCACGACATTTGTTGAACTTAAATTGCCGACAACACCATTGTTTGGGATAGCCCAGAATAGAGCGCAGAGTTGGAAGCTATCAAAAGAGTTGATGGAGGCTTATTCCCAAATTTTAGAGCAGAAAGCTAGCGGCACGTTAAAGATTGAAACAACGCGAGATTTATATACAGATGATTATCGTGAAATTAATCAGAATGCTTACGACTCGAAAACAGTTCTAATCGTTGGTAGCTGGGAGCAAGTTGATAAAGCTGTTGAACCTCCTGGTATTAAAAAAATGAAACGCAAAACTCTCGAGCTTTTCCGTAGAGACTCTCGAAACGTAGAAATCATAACTTACGATGAGTTACTTGAGAGAGCATCATTCATAGTTTTAAATGAGCATAGCGTAAACAAGTAGCACGCTGCTAACAAACGCTTCAAGAGGGACAGCCAACGCGTGGCATTTTTATCATGCGGTGGTTTGTGTGATTACGGTGTTATGCGGAAAGTTGGTAGTAGCGTTGTCTGCCCCTTAAGCGGGCGTTATGCGATTCAAAAGTATGGAAGTAAAATGTTAGAAATAGAAAAGGTTAACGAGTCAAATATTGAGGAAGTTAAGAATGTACATTTAGCCGATGAACAGGTTAAATTTGCGGGTACTTCTGACGAATTTATATCTAGTGCGAGTGAGACAATTCATTTGCATGCCATAAAAAACAATGGTGCAGTAGTGGGTTTCTTCAAACTAGATGTTGCTTATTCTTCTGATTATGAGTTTTGTCCGAAAGACGGGCTAGGCTTAAGAGCTTTCGCTATCGACATCAACTGCCAAGGTCAAGGGTTAGGAACGGAAGCGGTTAAGGTTCTTTTCCCTTACTTAAAAGCACACTACTCAATGTTTAACTGGATTTACCTGACAGTTAATTGCAAAAATCCAGGGGCTAGAGTGTGTTACGAAAGGGGTGGCTTTGAAAATACTTTTGAGCAGTACTTGGGTGGTTTAGCGGGTCCCCAGTACATAATGCGCGGAAAAATCGCATAACAAGCAATTTAAGAGGGATTCACAACGCTTGGCGGCCTCGCTTCAAGTCAGTTAAGTGTTTATGGCACAATGCTTTAGGTTTAGGTGGAGGCGTTGTTCACCCCTTAATTGGGCGTTATATTTATGGAGTAAAAATGAACAATATCCCTCAAATTCAGGTAGTAAATCAGCCAATGGTATTTTTGGTTGATTCTCCATCGAGTGTTGACCTGTATGAAGGGTACAGTATAGGAATGGCTCTTCGAGATGCACTTCGAGCTATTCGTATTCCGTGCTTTTATACGTTGGCAACAAGCACGGAAACATTTACAAATACGTTTTCACAAAGACTTCCTACTGCAATTGCTGAAGTTCAAAAGACACCAAACATCAATGCTATCCCATTTGTGCATCTGTGCATGCACGGAAGACCAGAAGGTATTGCTTTAACTGATAACTCTTTTATTGAATGGTTTTCACTTCGCCAAATGTTGCTTTCTCATAATAATGTTAAAGGGTTTGACCCTTTTGTTTGTATGGCGTCATGCGATGGTATTAATGCTATGAATATGAACAACGCTTTTGACAATGCTTTTCACTTTTTAATTGGCAATAGTGGTAAGGTTTTACAGTCGGACGTGACAGTTGCGTATGCTTCTTTTTATAACAATGTGATTTATAAAAATTACACTGTAGAGCAAGCCGTACAAGCTATGCGGGTGGCATGTGGCGATAATAATTTTTTCTATGCTCATGGTGAAACACTCAAAAATCAAAAATTCCAACAACTTCAGTTGTCTATGGCTCAAACAAAAGTAAATAGCCCTATATTTTAGTCGTCGCAAAAATAAATATAACAAAGCATTTAAGAGTGATTCTCAACGCTTGGCATTTTTTATTCCATCGTTGAGTTCAGTGTTTACGGTGGTAAGGTTGGGTTTCGTGGTTGCGTTGTTCACACCTTAATGCGGCGTTAGGCAA
>NZ_JAHGUP010000089.1 GCF_001989995.2 Vibrio anguillarum | reverse complement strand
CTTGGCCAGTGCGTTGTTCACCACTTAATTGGGCGTTATGCAACCGAGTACCCCACGTTTAGTAGACACTTTACTAAGTTAGATCTAGGGTCTAATTGAGAGGTGATTTATGGCTAAACATCGTAATCCAGCGTACACCGAAGAGTTCCGTAAAGAAGCTGTTCGCCTGGCCAGTCTTCCGGGCCGAACAGCAGTCTCCGTTGCCAGGGAGCTGGGCATTAGTGCCCAGCAAATCCGGAACTGGAAGCGCCAGTTCACACGCCTATCTGATAAACAGTTTAACACCTTAGACGGTGTTGACTACTCGAAGAAAGAGTCTGAAGAGCTTCGCGCCCTTCGGCGCGAAAACAAGCGTCTACGAGATGAGATGGAATTCCTAAAAAAGGTGTCGGCGTACTTCGCGAAGCAGCAAGAGTGAAGTACGAGTATATCGAAAGTTATGTTGGGGAATATAAAGTGACCCATATGTGTCGCGCCTTGGATGTTTCTCCTAGTGGTTATTACAAGTGGTTGAATCGAGAGCCAAGTGAACGCTCAAAGCGGCGATGCCGTTTTGAGCAGTTAGTCATGTGTACTTTTGCGAAGCATCGTGCTCGTTATGGTTCGGTGCGAATTACCGATGAGTTGAAGGAAGCAGGCCATGCCTGCTGCGTGAACTATATTGCTGATATCATGAAAGAAAAGGGCATAAAAGCACGCAACGGTATTGGGTTCAAATACACTAAGGATGTGGCAGCGATGACCAATGTGGCTGATAATTTATTACGTAGAGACTTTGAGGCTAAGCGCCCTAATCAGAAATGGGTGACCGACATCACCTACATCTGGGTGAAGAGCCGTTGGCTCTATCTAGCCACGGTGCTGGACCTGCATTCACGGCGTATTGTTGGTTGGTCTTTAGATACGAAGATGACGGTTCAACTCATTACGAATGCACTGAAAATGGCGTTCAAATCACGTAAGCCACCTAAGGGTGTCATAATCCATTCAGATCGTGGTGTACAATACAGGGCACATGATTATCAGGACTTCATGCGAAAGCATGGCGGTGTGCCAAGCATGAGCCGTAAAGGCAATTGTTGGGACAACGCAGTGATGGAGTCATTCTACAGCCGACTAAAGGTCGAGCTGATATATGCAGAAGACTACCAAAATATTGAAGAAGCTCGAATGGGGATCTTCGAATATATCGAGATCTATTACAATCGAAATAGGAAGCACTCAGCGTTGGGCTATGTGAGTCCAGTGGTGTTTGAAAGTGTGTAGTTATGTTGTGTCCACTTTTCGTGGGGTACACTA
>NZ_JAHGUP010000088.1 GCF_001989995.2 Vibrio anguillarum | reverse complement strand
AAAACTGGTGGTGCGGATCACTCTATAAAGCGGGAGTCTTCTGACAACTGTTGAATAATTTTGATAAGCGGCAGAACATTTCCATAATTAAAAGCGTTTCTCTCCGTCTTTCCCGCATTTCGGCTAGCGGCAACGCAGCCAAACTCTGCGACTAAGTTTGCTAATCCTCGGAAAGGTGGCCAATGAAGTTGCTGTTGCACATGCTGCTTTTGTAGAACACTAAGCCAAGAACCTAAAAAATCTTGGTTCTGGGGGTTACAGTC
Source organism: Vibrio anguillarum (assembly GCF_001989995.2). Taxonomy (GTDB): domain Bacteria; phylum Pseudomonadota; class Gammaproteobacteria; order Enterobacterales; family Vibrionaceae; genus Vibrio; species Vibrio anguillarum. The sequence goes on along the minus strand of NZ_JAHGUP010000088.1, from coordinate 24,867 downwards.
ATCTACAAGGGAGAAGCTGTTTGTCATACCTGTAGCTGAGTTATGCTGTTCTACAAGCATTTCAAATTGATTCAAAGGGTTTGTTTTTATATAAGGCAACGAGCGTAGTGCATTTCTTAATGCTGGCAACTGTGTTTTATCACTGGGTCGAAGCAGTTTGATTAAGCCAGCCCAACCTAGAGCTTGATAAGGTATACGATGATAGTTAACGTGCTCCTTGGAAAATAATCCATCAGACTCGACATTTTTGCCTATTCCTAACACAGTTTGTTTCACATTTATTAGACCTTCAAACGCTTGTGCATACTCTCCGTTGATATCAAAGATTACTATTCTCGCACTAGGGAAGTTTTCTGCAATTTGTCTCGTTAGTAGCGCGTTAAAATTTGATTTGCCATACCCAGTACTTCCTAATACAGCTAAGTGCCTACTTAAAAGCCTGTTCATACCTGCTCTAATTTCTACGGTATGAGTTCTTGAGTCACTACCAAGTTTTAATGAGAATTTTTGTTCTTCTTCTGGTATTCCAAAAACGATGTTCAACAGTTCTTTATCTAATGGAACCGCTTTAGCCCCTAATGGAGGGAGCATCCAATTTTCTGAAATAAAATGTAACTTATCTTTGGTCGATTTAATGTGGCCAATAGCATGGCAAACTAATTGTCTTAGTGGTATGTCTGATACATTCATCGTACCAAACTTTGTAGCGTGAGCTTTTTCAGGCTCAACAAAAGACATATCTGTAACACGTGCTATAACTAGATGCCTGCCAGACTCAAAACCTATGAGATCTCCTGGTTGAGAAACGGAGTTTACACCTCCCCTATGTGAGGCAAGCTGTCCTTTGTGGCTATCCAAAAGGTTCACGCGGACTCTAGTTCCCTCAAGAGACACTACATAGCCAATTTGGGATATATCGCTATAAATCATAACTAATTCCCTGCATTGATTGAGCTGATATCTCTGAGGGCTTCTGCAATTACAGTCGCGGCATTGTTTTTGGGAAATAAAACAGGTTTTGGAACTAGATCAACAAAATTGTCAAAGTATGCATCAGCGCCACCAATGATAGTGACTTGGTTCAGTTTCATTTTCCTGATTTTATCAACACATTGCTGAGCTTGACTTAAACGGTTTTCAAGCTGACTGTCAGCGCTAAGCTCGGCCAACTCTGGATAACAAATGACTATATGGAGAGACGGGTTAAGTAGCGCACCAAGTATAATTCTATTAATGTGATAGTCCCCAAAACCATAACCATTCACGAATAAGACAGTTTGAGGTTTAGTTAAAAACTCACTAAATCGACGAAACATTTCACCATAAACAAAACCGATCGTATGGTGGTATTTGTTAGCTCCTGGGTAAATCAGCCGCTGGCTATTACTGAAACTACTAGTTTCTGTTAGTGGACGAATAAAATCTTGGTAAGCCTTCGATGAAGTGCATTCTATTACTTCGCCAGCTTCATCTTGATACCAAGTTAACGAACCATGCAGCTTGTATAAGTACATGTTGTAATGCCCAAAACGAGCTTCACCTACAGCATTTATATTACGGAAACCTAAATCGAAGGATTGGGGTTGGAAAGTTCTAGAATGTATACCTGAAAACCCATTTACTAGGTTAATCCCTGATTCTTCTGCTGACCACTCAATGGCTAAATCGTAATTGGTTGTAAAGATAGATGGGGCTGATTGACCTGGCTGCCTGTTGGAAAGAAGTTTTTCTAACAAATTTCTGTGCTTTTCGAATTTGTCACATTTTCCAATATGAAGATTCTGAAAATCAGCGCCAACTAACAGAGCAGCTTTCGTTACTGAGCTATACAAACCAACCAAAATACTTTGGAGCGCTGAAGAATCGCTTTGCCACGTATCAAGTACATTTTTGTTTTTTAGTACTTCATCGATCAGAAGCTCAACATTGACTGAATTATTATCGATGTCTTCTTGGCTAATTAGTTTGTAAGTATCTCTCAGCAACGGTATCGCTTCTTCATTGGTTGCCTGAAAGTCCAACCAGATCTCTTTCATAACCATGCCGCCAGCGCTTTTGGATGACCCAGCTCCAAGTAATACACCTACATTTTCAAGTTGGCACAACGAGGCCAAGTGGCTTTCTAAGTCTCTACGATCTATTTCACTGCCACCCTGAAAAAACAATTCAGTCATATACTAGCATCCAAAAAATAAAATTTGATGTGCATTGTAGCATATGTGGTCAGTAGCTAATTTGAAGTTATGTGCAGATTAACACTCACTTGGATAATGTTCTGGACTAGCGGTACTGAGCATAGTATTGAGTTCATTTACCTTTACCATGCTCGTAGTGATTCATGAGTTGCTAAATTAGGAAAATAACTAAAATCAGGTTTGTCCACAAGTGAGTTGCAGGCTCAGAGTCATGCTTGTGATCACCGAGCGATTCTGTCGCGATGAAAACCAGCTTCATCTTATAGCATCGCCTAAACTTTTTATGACAAGTTCTCGCTTGGAAAAGCGTCAAAAATAGCCCAATTTACAAAAAAATATGACAACTGCTATAATTAGGGTTCAAACAAGAAATTTATTAACTTAACTTACTGTTAAAGATAGACTTTATTAAGAATCGTCAAGTTTTATGTCTTAGCATATTTCCAAGGGTGGATTCTCATGGGCAAAGTGTATGATGGTCTACACCGGATTAGCTTTTTAATTAACGAGCAAGGTATCATTGAACAGGTTTTTGATAAATTCAAAACCAAAGATCACCATGAAGTGGTACTTGATTATCTAAACGCCCAATAATCAAAACTCGACTGAAATAAAAAATGCCAGTTCTTAATACTGGCATTTTTGTAACACGACTAATCAAAAGTTGATGTGTAATTACACAATGAACTTATTGAGCAGAGCATCTTGCTCACGAACGTTTTCCGTTTGAACCTGCATTGCGATATTGGCTTCTTCAGCAGATTGTGCCACTTGCGTCGACAAATCTTTAATCTTCACTGTATTGGTGTTGATCTCTTCAGCCACAAGGCTTTGCTCTTCTGCCGCAGATGCAATTTGGATATTCATGTCCGAAATCACTTGTATCGCATCACGAATACGATTCAATGCCGAATTTGCCGTTTTCGCTTTATTCACCGCATCAACAGCCGTCGTTTTACTTTCATTCATAGCCGAAGAGACAGAACTCGCTCCTGCTTGTAATTGCTCAATCATACTGCGAATTTCGGTGGTCGATTGTTGAGTGCGCTGAGCTAGTGTACGCACTTCATCAGCAACAACGGCAAAACCACGGCCAGATTCACCCGCTCGAGCCGCTTCAATCGCCGCGTTTAAGGCAAGCAAGTTAGTTTGATCAGCAATGTCATTAATCACTTTCAAAATAGTTTCAATATTCGCCGTCGCGGACTCTAGGCCTTTCACCTCTTCCACCGCTTGGTCAATGCGGGCCGATAAATTGTCGATCGACAATGTCGTTTCACTGACCACACTGGAACCATCTTGCGTTGCTTCATCGGCTTCTTTCGCCGCTGCTGCTGCACCTTGCGCATTATTGGCAACTTCTGTCGATGTCACTGCCATTTCGTGCATTGCAGTGGCTAGTTGCTCTAACTCTTGTAACTGAGTGCGCATCGCTTCTGCTGACTCATGAGCACCTTGCACCGTGAGCTCTGTGCCACGCATGATCTCTTCACCAATCGCTTTTGATTGCGTGATCTGCTTTTGCAGCGTCTCAGTAAAGGTATTAAACCCTGATGCGAGTTGAGCAAACTCTTGGTCCGTATTGGTATCCAAGCGTTTGGTTAAATCCCCCTGCCCTGAGGCGACATCTTGAATCGCTTCATTGAGCACACCTAATGGACGCATTAACACTTTGATCAGTAGCGTCAAGCCAATCACACTCAACACAAGCCCAATTAACGTATAGATAATAGAGCTATTGCGTAATACGCCAATCGCATTGAAGGCGATGGATTCATCAACAATCGCACCGATGTACCAGTTCTCACTTGGAATATGAGTGAAGCTGACGAGATAACGGGTACCATCAATTTCAATCTGTTGGTCCCCCTCTTTCAGAGTCACTTGCGGTAAATAAGTCGATAACTTCTCACCATTATTTTTGGTATCAGGGTGAGCAATCGTCGCTCCGTCACCTGAAACGATAAAGAGGTAACCCGCATCGAATAAATTAATAGAGTTCACCAATTCAGCTAAACCCGTCAATTCCATATCGTAGAACATGGCACCAGAGAATCGACCTTGATCGTAAATAGGCGTACCAATAGAAATGATCACATTTTTGGTAGAAATATCGACATACGGCGCTGTAACGATAAGTTTTTTCGATGCTTTAGCATCCACAAACCAAGGGCGCTTGCGAGGATCGTAATCGGCGCTTGGCTCCCAACCGTCATCATTCTCCACCACTTTGCCATCGGATTCATACCCTAACCCTATGGCTAAAAAGCTTTTTTTCAACTTCGGTTTTTCAAGAATGTTTTTAACGTAATCCCGGTTGAGCGGATCAAGCTCAATCACTTCAGTCGTCGATTGAGCCAAGGTTTTTTTACTTTCCATTTCAGAAACAATGGTGTTTTTGACCCCAGCTTCCATTTCATTCAGACTTTTTGTAACTAGGGATTCTATTTCCGAGCGCACAATGCTCAGTTGCTGAATAGAAATAAGCGAGACGGTAACAAGCAGAAGTGCAGAAGAAGCTGCAACTATTTTTTGGCTAAACTTCATAAGTATCCCTCATTGATGCCAAATTAATTATCATTTTTGTGGTTATAGTTAGTTATCGCCAAGTTACAAAAAATCTATAGCTTTTTTACACATCCACTTAGTTCAGTCTAATCAATATTTACTATTTGGCAAAAAAAAAGCCCAAAACGATTACGGTTTAGGCTTCCTTAGAGATTCTGTTTACTCTCTATTTTTTATTTATAATTCAGTGATTTTAGGGAGATTCAGCCTCAACAACAGGTTCATCAGTGCTGGGCAAAGCATGCCATACTGCTTTTACTAGAGTGGCAAGAGGAATTGCAAAAAATACGCCCCAAAACCCCCACAGCCCACCAAAGACTAACACCGCGACAATGATAGCAACGGGATGTAGATTAACGGCTTCAGAAAATAGAACGGGAACCAATACGTTGCCATCCAAAGCTTGGATGATGCCATAAGCAATTAATAATGTGTAAAACGGCGGAGTCATGCCCCACTGGAAGAGACCAACAATGGCAACTGGCACCGTCACAGCGGCCGCGCCAATATAAGGGATCAAAACCGATAGGCCCACAGCCACAGCAAGTAGCACCGAATAACGTAAATCAAGAATGGCGAAAGTGACGTAACTGATACTACCAACAATCAATATTTCTAACACTTTTCCACGGATGTAGTTTGAGATTTGTTGGTTCATCTCTTGCCATACTTTAGCCGCGAGTTTACGGTTGCGTGGCAATAACCCACTGGTCATTCGCAGCATTTCATTCTTATCTTTCAATAAAAAGAAGACCAGCAACGGCACTAAAATGAGATAGACACCCAAGGTGGCCAAACTCACAAGAGAAGCAAGTGACCCTTTAACGACACTTTCCCCCATACCTAAAGCCTGGTTCTTCGCATTGCTTATCACCGACTCAACAATCTGTAAGTTATCGAGTTCAGGGTAACGTTCAGGAATACTCAAAATGAAGCTTTGCAACCCTGCATACATGTTAGGAATGTCATTGATTAAATTACCAACCTGTTTCCAAATGGTTGGTACTAAACCAAAGATAGCCAGCAGCATCAAACCGACAAATAGCAAAATCACCAAAATTACGGAAACGGACCTAGGAAGCCCAAAACGGCGCAATTGCATTACTGGCCACTCAAGTAAATACGCCAGCACAATGGCCACAAGCAGCGGCGCAATCAAATGACCGAAGAAATATATCGTTACAAAACCAAAAAACAGAATAGCAACCAGACTAACGGCATGAGGATCAGAAAAGCGTCTTTGATACCAACGAGTTACCATTTCAAACATTTAATCGAGTTCCTTAATTACTTTTAGCCAAAAATAGCCGGGTGACGTGTTCCACTGGCAACGAAAGCCATGAGCAGACAAATATTTTTCTATATCCTGTCCTGAGCTGACGTCGTTAAGCCAAATGTCTAATACCTCACCCAAAACCAATTGAACAGTGTGACGCTTCGCAAGTAATAAAGCCATCGGACAACGCTGCTGGCGTAAATCCAGAATATTTGGTTCCATTCTTCTGCTCAATGCTTAATATAGGCCTGCCATTGTATCGAGTTTTGACTGGCATGCCAGTGTTTATCGATACTCAAATACCGGCTGGCTTACTCTTCTCTCTCTACAATTTTTGGCCGTTATTTTGAGTTGGAAACCAATTCACACATTCAATGTCATACAGACAAGAAGATCACGGAATATCACTGACAAATATGAAGTTTAAACGCGCTCGATCCTTACTTTGCCTCTGTATTACTGTGGCGATAAACGCCCCTTCCTTGAGCTATGCCGACACCATAGAGCTACCGGACATTGGGACAGTAGCAGGTTCGACCTTGACGATTGATCAAGAGCTTATTTATGGTGATGCTTATATGCGCATGCTGCGTAACAGCCAGCCTATCGTCAATGATCCGGTGATAAACGAGTACATCGATAGCCTAGGGCATAAATTGGTTGCCAATGCCAACGATGTAAAAACGCCGTTCACCTTTTTTATGATCCGCGATCGCAACATCAATGCGTTTGCCTTCTTTGGCGGTTATGTTGCGTTGCACTCTGGGTTGTTTTTGCATGCACAAACAGAAAGCGAACTCGCTTCGGTTCTTTCGCACGAAATTGCCCACGTCACGCAGCGCCATTTAGCACGCAGTATGGAAGACCAAGCCAGACGCTCACCAGCAACAATCGCAGCATTGGCAGGCTCTTTGTTACTGGCGATTGCGGCACCTGAAGTGGGCATTGCCGCCATTACCGCCACCACCGCAGGCAGTATGCAAAGCCAAATAAACTATACGCGCAGTAATGAAAAAGAGGCTGACCGATTTGGTATTGCAACGCTAGCCAAAGCGGGGTTTGATGCCCAAGCCATGCCAAGGTTTTTTGGCCGCCTCGCTGATGAATATCGTTACGCTAGTAAACCGCCACCGATGTTACTAACCCATCCGCTGCCAGAAGATCGTATTACCGACAGCCGTGAGCGTGCCCAACACTACCCGCCTATGCGCCTTCAACCTTCATTGGATTACCATTTAGCACGCTCACGAATTGTTGCTCGCTATGCTGGGATTGATAATGAAGCCGCTCTTGATTGGTTTAAGCGTGCGGAGAAAAAAGAGAGTGCGACTCTCGCGCCAGCCTTCCAATATGGCAAAGCCTTGGTTTATCTCGATAGCAAGCAATTTGATAAATCAGAGGCGATTTTATCAAAGCTAGTTGCACAAGACCCAACAAACAATTTCTATCTTGATGCGATGGCCGATCTCGATATCGCTCTAAATCAAGCAGCCAAAGCCCAAACCTTGCTCGAAAAGGCGCTTAAACAGAAACCGAACAATCCAACCTTAACAATTAACTACGCCAACAGCTTGTTAAAACAAGATAAATTGTCTGATGCCATTCGGGTATTGCAGCGCTACACCCATGACAACCCTAATGATACCAACGGCTGGCATTTACTATCAGAAGCGAATATCGGCATTGGCAATAGCCAAGAAGATCTTGCTGCGCGGGCGGAGCTTCTAGCGCTCAAAGCTAATTGGAATAAAGCGATTCAGTATTACACCCAAGCAAGTCAACTCGCCGAACTTGGCAGCTTAGAACAAGCTCGCTACGATTCGCGCATTGACCAATTGATGGTGCAACGAGACCGATTCTTATCACTCCAATAATCACAATACAACGAGGAGAAGTTATGTCAGTCGTGATTTATCACAACCCTAAATGCTCAAAAAGTCGTGAAACTCTGGCACTGCTAGAAGACCACCAGTTAAAGCCACAGATCATCAAATATTTAGACCAAACCCCAACCATCGAACAGTTGAAAACCTTGTACGCTCAACTCGAGCTACAACAGGTTCGTGATATGATGCGCACCAAAGAAGATCTCTATAAAGAACTTGGCCTAAGTGATGATGCACTTACTGATGATCAACTATTTTCAGCCATGGCCGCGCACCCTAAGTTGATTGAGCGTCCCATTGTTGTCGCCAATGGTAAAGCGCGCCACGGCCGTCCACCAGAGCAAGTACTTGAGATTTTATGAGTATTAAAGTCGTCGTACTTTATTATAGTAGGCACGGTTCAACGCAAGCACTGGCACGGCAAATCGCACGCGGAATTGAAGCACAAGGCGCGACAGCGCTCTTGCGCACCGTTCCGGCGCTAGACAATCATGCAGAGCAAACGACCGATCCCTACCTGACTCTAGATGAGTTAAAGCAATGTGATGGTTTGGCTTTTGGCAGCCCAGTCTGGTTTGGCAATATGGCCGCGCCACTGAAGCATTTTTGGGACCAAACGACCCCTTTATGGATTAGCGGCGCATTAATTGATAAACCCGCTTGCGTGTTTACTTCTTCATCCTCTTTGCATGGCGGCCAAGAGAGTACGCAGCAGAGTATGATGCTGCCACTGATGCATCATGGCATGTTAATCGTTGGCATCCCTTATTCAGAGCCTGCACTGCATACCACAACCTCTGGAGGCACGCCATATGGTGCAAGCCATGTCGCAACACACTCGCCACAACTCACTACGCACGAAAGTGAACTGGCTAAAAATTTAGGAAAACGGCTGGCAATGCTAGCCAGCCGATTAAAGGACAGATTATGACGGCAGAAATGATGCCAAGCACCAAGCAGTACCGATGGCTAGCTTTACTGAGTAACTTATCCCTAATTATATGGGTGGTTTTATGGCAATTCTCGCTCTCTCCTCACCCTCATCTTAATCATATTGCATTGGCCATTGCATGGGTTATCCCACTGTTTTTACCATTACCGGGAATTTTGGCCGGAAAACCCTACACTCACGCCTGGGCCAACTTTGTTTTAATGCTCTACTTTCTACACGCATTGACGCTGATTTATGTTGATGGAGGGGAGCGCTGGTTAGCGGTAGTGGAACTGCTACTTACATTTGCCGCTTTTGTCGGTAATACCTTGTATGCTCGCCATCGCGGTAAAGAGCTCGGACTGAAACTCAAGCGTCTATCTGAAGTCGAAAAGCAAGAGAAAGCCAATTTTACCCACGATAACCAACCATAGAGTCAATCCATGACAGGATTGCCTATTCTTCTCATGCAAAAAGAGCCCTGATGGGCTCTTTTTGATTATCTCAGCATTTGTTCAAGGGGTGACTGAGTACTTTACGCTTGCCACTCAAAAGAGAGCACTCGCTTCACTGGTTCAGTGATGGCCTGAGATAATGACGATTCAGGTATGACTTGCAAAGAGCCTGACTCCACAGCAGAATCATCAACCTCTGCTGCTGGGGTAAGCTGTGTTGGCACACTCTCTGGCTGTGGGTCGTCAATTTTAGCGACTTTGCCCATGCGTAGCACTTCTTGCTCAAACTCAGACTCTGAAGCCAACAAATGCACTTCGAAAGTAATTTCCTCACCTTGAATCTTGAGAATGTCCAAAGAAGCAACAGAGCTTAAGCGCTTCAACTTATTCTCCAAGGTAAAGAAATCCATTGCATCATCAATCGGGCTAAAACGAGCAAGCAGCGAAGAAGAGGATTCACTGGCCACGATAACCGAGCTCTTTCTTGCATAGTAATCACTCAATTGATCGACCATTTGTTCAATGGCATCGTCACCAGACGCTTGACCAGACAGTGGCGCTTTCGTGGCTTGTGCCATTTGAGCGGCGGGTTGATCATACAAACTCCAGCGCACACCATTACTTTGTACTCTGACCACCAATACCGCATCAGTTGGATAACGTTGGCTAGCCATGCTGATAGGCTGCACGAAACCGCCCCACAAATCCGATACTTCCACACCAGTAATATCATCAAAATCACCCACAGGCACTGTGATAGGCAAACCGCGAGTTTGAGTCGCGTCTTTAAGCTGTTTTAGCGTACTCGTGTCAGAGTGTTCCCATGCAATGCTGCGCTCATAACCTGACTCTTCAATCAACCAGACTAAAACATTAGCTCGGTTTTCAGGCCAAAATGGTAATTGAGCTTGAGTTAGTAATGTGCGGATATGCGGTGCGCTAAACCCCATAACAATCGAAGATTGCGCCCCATTTTGACCATAACTGATTTGCGCTAAATATTGCGAATTCTGCCTTAAGGCTTTTTTAATCACCTCATTGTTCACCGCATTCCTATCACCCGAAGCTCGAACAATCACTTCGCTCATCCCTTTGATACGAGCATTCGCGTCGGCATTGTCTTGCTGTTGATCAATCACGACTTCGGTATGGTATAAGTCGACCTTGGTTAAGGCATAAGCAGGGAGAGTGAGTAAGCTCATCACCAACATAGCTAAATAGCGCATACTGTTCCTATGATCTGTTTTGTGAACGTCGATGATAAGCAACTATCCGGTCCGCGGCAAGGAATCCACGGCAGAGTTCGGTGATAATTTCATCAACATTTGTGACTTTATTTGATCTAGTTTCAATGGCAATCGTTTGCAAAAGTGATAGAATCCCGCGAATTTTTATTTTGCTTCAGGGAAATCATGATGAAAAATGCCATCCAAGGCGCACAGATGCTCTTCGTCGCATTTGGTGCGCTGGTTCTTGTCCCACTGTTAACTGGGCTTGATCCTAACGTTGCACTATTTGGCGCCGGTGTCGGTACCCTTTTATTCCAACTTATTACTCGCCGCTCTGTCCCCATCTTTCTTGCTTCTTCTTTTGCCTTTATTGCACCGATTATGTTTGGCATCCAAACTTGGGGCGTTGCCTCGACGATGGGCGGTTTAGTGGCCGCTGGTTTTGTCTACATACTACTGGGAGCGATCATCAAAGTCCGTGGCGTAGAAATCATCCACAAAATTTTACCTCCTGTCGTGGTTGGCCCGGTGATCATGGTGATTGGCTTAGGCCTTGCGCCTGTTGCTGTAAACATGGCGCTAGGTAAAACTGGAGATGGTTCGGTACAACTGATTAGCTCAGATGTAGCGATGTGGATCTCTTGCGTTTCACTGTTAACCACCATCACGATTAGCGTTTTTGCCAAAGGTTTTCTCAAACTGTTGCCGATCTGCGGCGGTATTTTTGCAGGCTATCTTTTGGGCCTCTATTTTGGTGTAGTGGATTTTACTCCTGTTACGCAAGCGGCTTGGCTGTCAATGCCGAACTTCACTTTCCCTGAATTCAACATCAACGCGATCTTGTTCATGATCCCGGTTGCAATTGCTCCGGCAGTCGAACACGTGGGCGATATGCTCGCGATCTCAAACGTCACTGGAAAAGATTACATCAAGAAACCTGGGCTACATCGCACCATTGCGGGTGACGGTGTTGCCACCATCGCAGCCTCTATGCTGGGTGCGCCACCAAACACTACATACAGCGAAGTGACGGGTGCTGTAATGCTGACGAAAGCCTTTAATCCAGTAATCATGACTTGGGCTGCGATCACCGCGATTGTATTAGCATTGGTTGGTAAGCTGGGCGCGCTACTGCAAACCATTCCAATTCCCGTAATGGGCGGCATTATGATTTTGCTGTTCGGTTCAATTGCAACGGTTGGCCTAAACACACTGATTAAAAATCATGTCGATCTTCACAAGTCTCGTAACTTAGTGATTGTGGCAGTGACATTAGTGTTTGGTATCGGCGGCATGGCCTTTGGTATCGGAGAGTTTAGCCTACAAGGTGTCAGCTTATGCGGTATCGTAGCCATTATTCTAAACTTGATCCTTCCTAATGACTTAGGAGAAAACCATGTGGTGGATAACGCCCAGATGGAAGAAGAGATCAAACTGAAGAACTAATTTTGCCAGTCAATCCGGCCTCACTCGAGGCCGGATTTTCATTCTCTATTCTTGACACAATTCAACAAACTCACCTCGCGTTAATAACGCAAGATCGCTCGGTGCCAATTCAATCTCTAAACCGCGTTTACCTGCACTGACACAGATGGTCGATTGTTCTTCTGCGCTGAGATGAATGAAAGTCGGTAGTGCTTTTTTCTGCCCAAGCGGGCTAATGCCACCGACCACATAACCTGTGGTTTTTTGCGCTATGTCTGGATTAGCCATTTCCGCTTTTTTCGACTTAGCCGCTTTGGCCGCACGCTTTAAGTTTAATTTTTGATCAACAGGAATAATCGCGACAGCGAGATTTTTCGGCTCGCCATTTAAGCAAAACAGCAGTGTTTTAAACACTTTTTTCGGATCTTGTCCCAAAACCTCAGCCGCTTCTAAACCATAACTGCTGTGATTAGGATCATGTTGATATTGATGGAGAGTGTGAGGAATTTTTTTCTTTTTCGCCAAATCAATCGCAGGTGTCATCGTGCTTATCTCAAAGTAACCGTTAGTGCCAATAAAAAAGCGATGCCTAAGCACCGCCTTTAGTTAAAATGATTGCTCACAATGAGTCAAACTCTTTATCGCACTATCACTTATAGACAATTTCGCCCGCTGGCGCATATTGGTTCACATCAATTGGACTGTGTGCTTCGAGGTAGTCTTTCAATACTTCCGCGTCCACAAAGCCTGTATTGACATAACCTGGGTGATCGGAGATTTTTGGATAACCATCACCACCAGCTGCGTTGTAGCTAGGTACGGTGAAGCGATACGTTTCGTCCAAACGGAGCTGCTTATCACCAATAAAGACATTCGATACCTTACCATTGGCCACTGTCATCGAAATCCCCGCGAATTGTACATAAGCGCCAGAATCAACAGGTTTGGTCGCCACTTCATTGAGGTAATCCAACACTTCAGCCCCGGTCATATCGGTATAAGTGAGAATATTGGCAAAAGGTTGTACTTTAAGCACATCTTTATAAGTGATTTTTCCTGCATCAATCGAATCGCGCACGCCACCAGAATTCATCACCGCAAAGTCGGCTTTTGCGCGTTCCATATGAGAAAGTGCAATCAAACGACCTAAATTGGTTTGTTGGAAACGCACAACGTTGCGATCCCCTTCTAACTTGCCATTACTTTGTGCAATGACCACATTCAGTTTCTCTTGACCTTGTTCTTGATATGGGCGCAAAAAGTTAAGCATTTCTGGATCTTCAGCGATTTGATCTTGAATCAGTACGCGCTTACTCTCGCCATTCACTTTCACTTTTTTCTTCAGGTTTACGGGGATCAGGTTGTAGCTCACCATGTTCAGTTCACCATTACGGAATTCGTAATCCGCACGGCCAACATACTTACCCCATTCATGCGCTTGCACTATGTAAGTACCGTTTTGCATATCAGGCTTACATTCATCTCCCGGATGGAAGTTTTTCTTCACCACATTAGGGCCTTCCATGCAGACAGGCTCTTGAGAGTGGCCGCCGACGATCATATCGAGAGAACCTTCATCCAAGTATCGTGCAAGCGCAACATCACCCGGTGCATTCACACCACGTTGGCCATTTTCATAATGGCCCATGTGGGTAACGGCAAAAATAAGGTCCGGCTTTTCCGTTTTCTCAATTTCTGCGATCAGTTTTTTCGCTTCTTCTTTTGGATCTCTAAACTCAATACCACCAATGTATTCAGGGTTGCCGATTTTAGCGGTATCTTCAGTCGTTAAACCGATAACCGCTATTTTCACGCCCTGTTTATCAAACATTTGGTAGGCTTGGAATAGACGTTTTCCGGTCGCTTTATCGTAAATGTTGGCCGACAGCATTGGGAAATTCGCCCACTCTTTTTGCTTAAACAGAACCTCGAGCGGGTTATCGAATTCATGGTTACCTAACGCCATCGCATCATAACCAATCTTGCTCATACCTTTAAAATCAGGCTCTGCATCTTGTAGATCAGATTCAGGAACTCCGGTATTAATATCGCCACCAGAAAGAAGCAGTACGCTGCCGCCTTCAGCTTCAATATCAGAGCGAAGATCATCGATCAGCGTTTTACGTGCCGCCATACCATACTCGCCATATTTGTTTTGCCAGAAACGACCGTGGTGGTCATTAGTGTGTAACACGGTGAGTTTATAAGTCGTATCTTCCTTCCACTCATGAGTGGGTTGAGTTGCGCAACCCATAAGGGCTGTAAGAATGGCCGCGCTGAGCGCTGTTTTTAGAATAAGACGTTGTTTCATTATCATACCTTTGAACTTGAAAAATCCACTGCTTGTGAGGGGGAGGTTATGGTCAACGTTGCAAACACAAAATCAAGCCATACCGATAAACTTGACCCAGTTTAAATTAACATCTCAAAGGTGACAGATTGATTTCATATTTATGTAGAATTGATCACTATAAAATCAATTCAAAAATGTAACGGTTGCCACAGGTTACACGTGAAATTTTAATGGATCACAGGCAATCGTTTTCTTTCCTAAACACGAAAAAATAAGGAAAAGTGAGCACTTAGACAAGATAAACAGGTTTGGAAAACATTCGATAAAATTTGACCACCTTGCGGTGGCCAAATTATGAGTGGTAGATCCAACAAAAAATCAGCGGATATCGATATGAGCAAAGCTCTTGATCAAATCATCTAACGCTTTCATTTGTGCAAGGAAAGGTTCAAGTTTATCCAAAGGCAGTGCCGATGGACCATCGCAACGCGCTTTATCTGGGTTTGGATGCGCTTCAATAAAAAGGCCCGCAATCCCGGCAGCAAGACCTGATTTTGCTAACTCAACTGTCTGTTCACGACGCCCACCAGAAGCTGCGCCAGAAGGGTCGCGCATTTGCAGTGAATGGGTCACATCAAAAATAATTGGGCTGCCGTTTGATACTTTTTTCATCACACCAAAACCCAACATATCAACGACCAGATTATCATAGCCATGGCAAGCACCACGTTCACACAAAATCACTTTGTCGTTGCCGCACTCTGCAAATTTTTCCACGATATTGCCCACTTGACCAGGGCTCATAAATTGTGGTTTTTTCACGTTGATCACTGCACCTGTTTTCGCCATCGCTTCGACAAGGTCAGTTTGACGAGCAAGAAACGCTGGCAGTTGAATCACATCAACCACCTCAGACACAGGCTGAGCTTGAGCTTCTGTGTGCACGTCAGTGATGATTTTGACGCCAAAGGTCTCTTTTAGCTCTTGGAAAATTTTCATTCCCTCTTCCAAGCCGGGGCCACGATAAGAGTGAACAGAGCTGCGGTTTGCTTTATCAAAAGAAGCTTTAAACACATAAGGGATACCGAGTTTATCGGTCACTTTCACGTAATGCTCACAGATTTGCATCGCTAAATCACGGGATTCAAGGACGTTCATTCCAGCAAACAGAGTAAACGGTT
Organism: Vibrio anguillarum; assembly: GCF_001989995.2. Lineage (GTDB taxonomy): Bacteria > Pseudomonadota > Gammaproteobacteria > Enterobacterales > Vibrionaceae > Vibrio > Vibrio anguillarum. The sequence continues at coordinate 9,428 of NZ_JAHGUP010000088.1, read as the reverse complement.
TGTCGTTGGCAACGGGAATATCACCCACGTGGACGATTTTTTGTTCCATTTTATTCTCTCTCATTTAGCGGTTAATGCAGCGTAATAGCTTCAAAGCTTAATGCATTAACTTGATTTTTTAATAACTCAGCCGCCGGATCATTCGGACAATGATCAATAAAGTATTGATAATCGGATAAGGCAATTTGGTGACAATCCAGTTGCTGATAGATAAAGCCGCGATCGCGGATTTCATACGGATCATCAGGAACAAAAGTCAGCGCTAAATCAGTACAACGCAGCGCTAAGGTATAACGCTCTTCTCTTAATAGTGCGCTCTTTAGTAGTGCCAGCCAACGACCGATCACCGTCGGATTATCTGTCACTTCCAAATGACTCGATTTCAGCTTAGACAAAACCCCTTTATGCCCAACTAACCACGCTTGCAGTATATGTAATGAGACGGTTTCACCAGTAAAAGGGTTAATATAAATCGGTGATTCATCGCACCAATGCAACTGCAATAAAAACTGTGTGGGAAAGGTAATACCTTGTAAAGGAAAGCCTAGCTTGCGCGCAAAATAGAGCAACAGCGCACCTAAACTGACGGGAATACCTTTGCGGTGCTGCAACACTTTATCGATGAAGGCATTACGTGAATCAAAATAAGCCTCTCTGTCACCGCGAAAACCCCATTGTTGGTAAAACAGATGCAACAACGCTTCGAAACGCTGTTTTTCATCCTGTTCATTAGCTAACTCGTGTTTTGCTTGTGTAAGCAAACGGGCCAACTCTTGGCGTGCCCATTCATCCTCAGTTTCAGGATTGACGGCCTTGTTTAAGATCAGCGCCCCTTCCACCAATTCCATTGCATCAAAATCTTCATCGAACCATTCAAACATAATGCCGCTCGGATGCTGTTAGCCTAAAAACATAGCCGTTTTTACGATGGCGATTTTTCCCGCCATAGCAAGCCAACCTAATGCGCCCAAAAAAGCAAAGGTACGCAACAGCTTATTCCGACCAAGTTTGAGCGCAAAGAAGCCCAGTGCAATGTACGCCATCACACAGGTCAGCTTCTCAGTTAACCAAGGTGCGGCTGGGGTAAATGGGATGAAACCAGACATCACAATCAACGCGATACCCGATAACAACAACAGCGAATCGTTAATATGAGGAAAACGTTTCAAAAAAGGGTGTTGCAGCCATTTGGAATCCATCATCATCAAGGCATAACGTACCGACAACAATAGTGCACTGATCGCAATGGTCAGTAGATGAAAATGTTTTAATCCTTCGTACATGATGCTCTCTCTTCTGAGTGCGAATATTGACCCAGTGTCACTCGGTCATTACCCGCATAATCCTTTTCTGTCACTACGTGGTGATAGCCGAGTGACTCAAATAACGCTCTGACTGCCGCCCCTTGATCATAACCATGTTCAAACAGCAGCCAGCCTTGTTGCTGCAAATAGTGACGCGCATTCTCTGCAATGTGTTTAATGTCAGCCAAGCCTTTGTCTTTGGCCACCAGCGCACTTAAAGGCTCAAAACGTACATCCCCTTGCGTTAGATGGGGATCATTTTCTTCAATATACGGTGGATTGGAGACAATTAAAGCAAACTTTGTACCGAGCTTTAAAGGTTCAAACCAACTGCCTTGTAAAAATGTGACATTGGTAATAGTTAAACGATGCGCGTTTTCCAACGCTAAGGCTTGCGCTTCTGGGCGTAAGTCGATACCAACCACATGACGTTCAGGTAACTCAGACGCTAACGCTAATGCGATTGCGCCAGTTCCTGTACCTAAGTCCAAAATATCCCCTTGCGTCTGCTGGCTTTTTTCTAACGCAATTTCAACCAAGCGTTCAGTATCCGGCCGAGGAATTAATGTCGAAGGCGAAACTTTCAGTGGCAGCGACCAAAACTCACGTTCCCCAACCAAATAGGCCACAGGCTCCCCCGTCACTCGACGCGTAATCAGCGAGCAAAATTGCCGCGACTGCGTTTCGCTTAAGGTCTTTTCAGGCCAAGTCAGCAGATAAGAGCGTGGTTTATCCAGTACATGGCAAAGCAGCACCGCTGCATCCACAGAAGGCGAATCACTGCCGCCTTCTTGGAGTTGAGCAATCGCGGCTTTCAACGCATCATCAATACGAGATAACGTCATGGGATCAGTGTTGATCGGCAAGAGCGGCAAGTTGGTCTGCTTGATATTCTTGAATGATTGGATCAATCAAGCTTTGCAGATCCCCTTCCATCACTTCATTAAGGCGATAGATGGTTAAGTTAATACGATGATCGGAAACGCGACCTTGCGGGTAGTTGTAAGTGCGAATACGGTCGCTACGATCACCAGAACCCAGTAGGTTACGACGAGTATCGGACACTTCGGCTGCGCGCTTCGCTTCTTCCGCTTGTGCAATACGAGCGGCCAATACGGCCATCGCTTTGGCTTTGTTTTTGTGCTGTGAACGCTCGTCCTGACACTCAACTACCGTGCCTGTTGGTAAGTGGGTAATACGGATCGCAGAGTCGGTGGTGTTTACGTGCTGACCACCCGCGCCCGATGAGCGGAAAGTGTCAATTTTCAGATCGCTAGCTTTAATTTCTGGAATTTCTGCTTCAGGAATTTCGGGCATGATCGCGACGGTACAAGCGGAAGTATGCACACGACCTTGAGATTCCGTGGCCGGAACACGCTGTACGCGGTGACCGCCTGATTCAAACTTAAGCACACCGTAAGCGCCATCACCACTCACTTTAGCAATCACTTCTTTATAGCCGCCATGCTCAGCATAACTAGCGGACATAATTTCGATACGCCAGCTCATCTTCTCAGCATAACGGCTATACATACGGAACAGATCGCCAGCAAAAATACCCGCCTCATCACCGCCCGCCCCTGCACGAATTTCTAAGAAGCAGTTGCGATCATCGTTCGGATCTTTTGGTAGCAACAGAATTTGCAATTCATCAGTGAGACGTTCAATCGTCGCTTTGGCTATTTTGATTTCCTCTTGAGCCATCTCACGCATCTCGGCGTCTTCTTCTTTGGTCATCTCTTCTGCGGCAACCAAATCCTCTTGCGCTTGTTGGTAAGCTTGGAAGCATTTAGTTACTTCCTCAAGCTGAGAGTACTCTTTTGACAAAGTACGGAATTTGTTTTGATCACTAATTACGGTAGGCTCGCCAAGCAGGCGCTGAACCTCTTCGTAACGCTCAACAAGGGATTCAAGCTTAACTAAAATCGACGCTTTCATAGTTTCTTCTTTAATTCGGAGTGACGGATATTATCGAGGGTCGTCAAGACCCAAACTTTGTCTAATAACGGCCAATTTAGCCGGTTCACCTAACTCTGCAGCGCTTTGCAATGCTCGGGTTGGTGTGTGGATCAATCGATTGGTGAGTTTGTTACTTAACTCAAGTAACACTTTTTCAGGATCGCCCCCTGCAGCCAGTGCCTGCAAGCTTTTACTGAGCAATTCTTGACGAATTTCGTTGGCCGATTGACGGTATTCTCGGATGCTGTCTACCGCTTGCAAGGAGCGCATCCAGCTCATAAAGGCTGCGCTCTCTTCACTGACAATCGCTTCAGCTTGAATGGCTTCAACTTTACGCTGTTCCATATTGCTGTCTACAATCGACTGAAGATCATCAACCGTATACAGATAGGCATCGTTTAAATCCCCGACCTGCGATTCAATATCACGAGGCACGGCAATATCAATCAGTAAAATGGGTTGATGGCGGCGCACTTTAATCGCACTTTCTACCATCCCTTTGCCAATAATCGGCAGTGGGCTGGCGGTTGAACTGATGACGATATCCGCGTGAGCGAGATAGTCAGGTATCTCATTGAGTGCAATCACTTCAGCGTCAAACTGCTGTGCAAGCCCCATCGCTCGCTCGCGGGTTCGGTTGGCAACTATCATGCGTTTACATCGATGGCTGGCTAAATGCTTCGCAACCAGTTCGATGGTTTCACCCGCCCCAACCAACATTACCGTTGAATCAGAGAGTGATTCAAAGATCTGCTTTGCCAACGTACAAGCAGCATAAGCCACAGATACCGCACTGCCGCCTATTTCGGTTTCGGTGCGCACACGTTTAGCTACCGAGAATGCTTTTTGAAACAGTTTTTCAATCGCTGAATCAGCCGCGTTATGCTCGCGAGCATCCGCATAGGCTTGCTTCACCTGCCCTAAAATCTGCGGCTCACCCAATACCAGTGAATCCAGCCCACAAGCCACTCGCATCAAATGACGAATAGCGGCTTGTTCTTCATGTACATACAAACTCGGTTTAAGATCTTCAGGATTCACATGATGGAACTGAGACAACCAATCGATTAACTTACTTTTGCTCGACGATTTTACATCACAATAAATTTCCGTGCGATTACAGGTAGAGACAATAACGCTACCTTGAACGCTGGAACTGGACGCAAGTTGTCGCAAGGCTTCTGATAATTTATCAGGACCAAACGCCACTTTCTCTCGCAGTTCTACCGACGCTGTATTGTGATTTATTCCAATAGCAAGCAAGGACATCTATAAAGGTTTCTCGGTTCAGGAAATGTAAATAGGAGCAGAATTTTACTTGATGCCCTGTTTTAATGAAAGGGCAACAGGGATTTGTTTTCCCGACTTCGTGATATCAATGATATAGTGAGGCGTTTTTACGGCCTTCACTGTGTAAATAATGGGCAGATATGACACGCGCAAATAGACTGATTTTAACTCTCCTCACTCTGCTGACACTCTTTGGTTGCACAAACTTACCCTCAACAAGGGTCGAGAGCGTCGGCTGGCAGCAACACCAACAGCAATTGCAAACGATCCGCGAGTACCAAGCCAGCGGAAAACTCGGCTATATATCACCACAACAGCGCCAATCCCTCAATTTTCATTGGCAAAAAAACGCCGACCATAGCCAGCTTCGTCTCTCAACATTTTTAGGGCAGACCGTTTTAAATCTCTCCATCTCGCCTCAGGGCGCCCAGGTCAAAACGTATGATGATCAAATTATCGATGCGCAGAATGCGGATGCTTTAGTTTACGAGTTAACTGGGTTATCGATCCCCATTGAGCAGCTACAAGATTGGCTTCTTGGATTGCCAACCGAGGCGGATGGTTTTCAATTGAATCAAAATAATTTGTTGGCATCGTTAGATAAACAGCTAGGGCTTAGCCGCTGGCACTTGGAATATTTGAACTACCAAGCTTATCCCTTCGTCTCAACATCCGCTTCTTCCACTTCAGTGCCACTTCCGGCCAAACTGAAGCTGACTCAAGATCAAGTTTCATTAAACCTCGTCATTTCAAAGTGGACCCTAACGCCATGATTTGCACCCCAACCCACTGGCCATCACCCGCTAAGCTCAACCTGTTTCTGTATATCACCGGGCAAAGAGCCGACGGATATCATGAATTACAGACACTGTTTCAATTTCTCGATTTTGGTGATGAGTTAACCATTACCGCCAATCAGTCTGGCGAAATAACTCTCACACCAGCCATTGCTGGCATTGCGCTACAAGACAACTTGATTTGGAAAGCGGCCATCGCCTTACAAAAGGCAAGTGGATGCCGCTATGGCGCGAGCATTGAATTAAATAAAGTTTTGCCAATGGGCGGTGGCATCGGTGGCGGCTCTTCCAATGCTGCAACCGTGCTTGTTGCGCTGAACTACTTATGGCAAACCAATCTAACACAGCAAGAACTCGCTACACTCGGTTTAACACTCGGGGCGGATGTTCCCGTTTTTGTCCATGGCTTTGCCGCATTTGCTGAAGGCGTAGGTGAAAAACTGACCCAAACCGAACCAAAGCAAAAATGGTATTTGGTGGTTCGGCCTAATGTGAGCATTGCAACGAAAGATATTTTCACTCATCCCCAATTGATAAGGAACACGCCAAAACGAGCGCTAGCAACGCTTCTCGAACACCCTTACGAAAACGATTGCGAAAAAATTGTCCGAATGCTGTACCCAGAGGTTGATAAGCAACTTTCATGGCTGCTACAATACGCGCCGTCAAGATTGACTGGGACGGGATCTTGCGTTTTTGCCGAATTTTCTAGCAAAGTAGAAGCGGAAGCTGTCCTTGCCAAGCTCCCTGACACAGTCTTCGCGTTTGTCGCCTTAGGGTGTAACATTTCGCCACTGAAAAAGACTCTGGCTGAATACCAATTCGCCAACACCCGACCTATTTAAAAACTGGACGCAACCCTGAGGTTTCCACCGTGCCTGATATGAAGCTATTTGCTGGTAACGCCACACCTGAACTAGCCCAACGTATTGCTGAACGTCTATACATCTCTCTTGGTGATGCTACTGTTTCTCGTTTCTCCGACGGTGAAGTTGCAGTGCAAATCAACGAAAATGTTCGTGGTAGCGATGTATTTATTATTCAATCTACTTGTGCTCCTACTAATGACAACTTAATGGAATTAGTAGTGATGATTGATGCAATGCGCCGTGCTTCAGCAGGCCGTATTACTGCTGTCATCCCATATTTTGGTTATGCCCGTCAAGACCGCCGAGTGCGCTCTGCTCGTGTACCGATTACTGCAAAAGTTGTTGCAGATTTCCTTTCAAACGTTGGTGTTGACCGCGTTTTGACCATCGACCTTCACGCAGAACAAATCCAAGGCTTCTTTGACGTCCCAGTAGATAACATCTTTGGTACGCCAGTGTTGCTTGAAGATATGAAAGCGCGTGGGTTAGAAGATCCTGTTGTGGTTTCACCTGACCTTGGTGGCGTGGTTCGTGCTCGTGCGACTGCAAAAGCATTAGGTGATATCGACATCGCAATCGTTGATAAACGTCGTCCACGCGCCAACGTGTCTGAAGTTATGAACCTGATTGGCGATGTTGATGGGCGCGATTGTGTGATCGTGGATGACATGATCGACACTGGCGGCACTTTGTGTAAAGCCGCTGAAGCGTTGAAAGAACGTGGTGCAAAACGTGTGTTTGCTTACGCAACGCACGCGGTATTCTCAGGTAACGCAGCGAAAAATATCAAAAACTCAGTACTAGACCAAGTTATCGTCACAGACTCGATCACCCTATCTAAAGAGATGGCGGCAACCGGCAAAGTGACACAATTAACCTTGTCTAGCATGCTTGCTGAAGCGATTCGTCGCATTAGCAACGAAGAGTCTATTTCTGCCATGTTTAATTAAAACTCAGTTTATTTACTGATTTTTAAATGCTTTTAAAGCACTTCATTGAAAAATGAGGTGCTTTTTCCTTTGTTATTTTAGCGCCTCGCACCCTTTCCCTTTTGTGTGCTATCATACCGCGCTTTTGATATTGCAAAGAGATCCTAACCTTGAGCCAACCAATCAAACTTCTTGTCGGGCTAGCGAATCCTGGCCCTGAATACGCCAAAACGAGGCACAATGCTGGCGCTTGGGTAGTAGAAGAATTAGCCCGAGTTCATAACGTCACCTTGAAAAACGAAGCCAAATTCTTCGGTTTCACCGGACGTATCGTGGTTAATGGTGAAGATCTGCGTTTATTGATCCCAACAACTTTTATGAATTTATCCGGTAAAGCCGTAGCGGCCATCGCCAAGTTTTACCAGATAAAACCAGAAGAGATCATGGTGGCACATGATGAACTAGACTTACCTCCCGGGGTAGCTAAGTTCAAAATGGGCGGTGGTCATGGCGGGCATAATGGCCTTAAAGACACCATCAGCAAACTCGGCAATAACAAAGAATTCTACCGCCTGCGGATTGGTATCGGCCATCCGGGGCACAAAGATAAAGTAGCAGGCTATGTTTTAGGTAAAGCACCCGCCAAAGAGCAAGAGTGCCTAGATGCCGCGGTTGACGAATCGGTTCGTTGCTTCGACATTTTACTAAAAGATGGTCTAACTAAAGCACAAAATCGCTTACATACGTTCAAAGCTGAATAAGGTTACAGTCATGGGTTTTAAATGTGGCATCGTGGGTTTACCAAATGTGGGTAAATCAACATTATTTAATGCACTAACTAAAGCGGGCATCGAAGCAGCAAACTTCCCGTTTTGCACTATCGAACCAAACACGGGTGTGGTTCCTGTTCCAGACCTTCGTCTCGATGCGTTAGCAGAAATTGTAAACCCTCAACGTATCCTTCCGACGACAATGGAATTTGTCGATATCGCAGGCCTAGTGGCTGGCGCGTCAAAAGGTGAAGGTTTAGGCAACAAATTCCTTGCCAATATCCGTGAAACAGATGCGATTGGTCACGTTGTTCGCTGCTTCGAGAACGAAAATATCGTTCACGTAGCAGGCAAAGTATCGCCAATTGAAGATATTGAAGTAATCAATCTAGAGCTTGCCCTTGCCGACCTTGATAGCTGTGAACGCGCCATTCAACGTCAAGCAAAACGTGCCAAAGGTGGCGATAAAGACGCTAAATTTGAAATCACCGTATTAGAGAAGCTACTCCCTGTATTAACGGAAGGTGGTATGGCTCGCACGGTTGAACTCTCAAAAGAAGAGCTAGCCGCCGTAGATTATCTCAACTTCTTAACGTTGAAACCAACCATGTATATCGCCAACGTGAGCGAAGATGGCTTTGAAAATAACCCGTACCTTGATGCTGTCAGAGAGTTTGCAGAAAAAGAGAACAATTCTGTGGTTGCTGTTTGCGCAGCTATTGAAGCTGAACTATCTGAACTTGAAGAAGAAGATCGCGCCGAGTTTTTAGCCGATTTAGGCATTGAAGAACCCGGTCTAAACCGCGTGATTCGTACCGGTTACGAACTGCTAACGCTACAAACCTACTTCACCGCTGGCGTAAAAGAAGTGCGTGCCTGGACGATTCCGGTCGGTGCGACGGCTCCGCAAGCGGCGGGTAAAATCCATACCGACTTTGAACGTGGTTTCATTCGCGCTGAAGTTGTGGGTTATGATGATTTCATTCAATATCGCGGCGAAAATGGAGCCAAAGAAGCGGGCAAATGGCGCTTGGAAGGTAAGGAATACATCGTAAAAGATGGCGATGTTATCCACTTCCGCTTCAACGTGTAAATAACTCGTTAATCAGCTATTAATACACCATTAAAGCCGACAGATTCTGTTGGCTTTTTTGTTTTTTTCTCAAAATCAACCTTAGCGACAAGCAAGGAAAAATCAATAAGCTTAATGATTTATTAACCGTTTTTGATCACAAACACGTCTCTTTGTTCAAAAAAAGTTCGAACGGTTGGTTTCAAAGAATTTATTCAAAAAAACTATTGACGCTCTAGAGCCATATCCGCATAATGCGCTCCGTTCTCGACATTAAGGCAAACTTAAAGAGAGAATAAAAATGGCTACGTAGCTCAGTTGGTTAGAGCACATCACTCATAATGATGGGGTCACAGGTTCGAATCCCGTCGTAGCCACCATTTCCTAAGTGTTTTTCTTATAAAAATATTTAGGAAAGTTGCGGAAATGGCGAAATTG
>NZ_JAHGUP010000087.1 GCF_001989995.2 Vibrio anguillarum | reverse complement strand
TCTTGAGCCGTTTGTTATGAGTAATTTTTCCGCGATAGATTTTCTTTGTATTTTTTGTACTCTCTACTTTTGAAAAACCAGTCCCAACCAGCAAAAAACACAGCTCCAAATAACGTCATTAAATAAACTCGGTACGACACAATTGGAGATAAATCTAGATAAAAATCGTTTCGAACAAATGCACTACCGAAAATGACTGGAATACAAAACCCTAAGCCATATCCTAAAAAGTGCCTGAAAAAGCCTTTCTTTCGAATCTTTAACCACTCAACTCGCCTTTTTCGTTCCATCTGTCTGTCACTATCCTTAAATTACTCATAACGCCGCATTAAGGTGTGAGCGACGCTTGGCTATACTTGAGCGAAGCGAAAATGCCAAGCGTTGCGAATCACTCTTAAATGCTTTGTTAAATGGCACATATACGGCTATTCAACTTTTGTAAATTCAACGATCCCGGCTGTATTTTTGCCATTTTGCCAGCAACGATTTGTCCAAAATACACCTTTCATTTTCATAGCTGGGACATCGGTAACATGCAGCCTAGCCGCACCTTCGTAAAAAATTGTATCGGTTTCAGAAGGAGTATCATTTACCCCTTTAAACATGTATTCGAGCTCAAAACCGTCATCTTCAGTTCTAATTACTTTACAGTAGTTAGCGTAACTTCTACCTATTGTCGTTTGACCTTTCATTTTTATCGAAAAGAAATCTGCTTCAATTGTAACTGGAAACTCAACAACTGTTCCCCCATTAAAATTAGATTGAATCCTTCCAGTCCATTTACCGTTAAAGTCAGGACAAAAATTATTCTTAAAGTAGTCGATATATACATACTTCCACAGGTATTTACCAACAATCCATGACAATATGGTTATTGCTGTAATTGTATAAGATATTGACCGTAGCATTGGCTGTTCAAGATATTGGTTAAAAGCCAAATACAAGATGATAGCAATTGCTGTAGGCAAGCCATACTTTAACTTTGATGGTAATAAGTCCCACACAATTAGCGTCTCCCACCCTTAAATACTCTTTTTCTTCTCAATGTTGTGGCAGGCTTAACTTCTACATTAATGGTTTGAATGCCAATTACCGAACCATTATAAGTAATCATACATTCCATCGTATGAGCACCTGTATACGTAGTATCTCTCTTATGACTCTCGTTTGTTCGACCTGACACTTTATGACCGATATCATTAGCGTCAGTTGCCTGCTTACCAACGTTCCTAACAGTCCAGTGCGCATCGGCAAATAAATTAAAATCACTATGGTTACAAATCGTGAATGTCAGCGAATCACCTTTTTTCACAGTTACGCTATTAGTAACTATAGTTTCTACGTGTTTTCCATTTTTATCATATCGGCAGATAGAAATTTCTGGAACTGTTGTAACTGCTGGAAGATTTATACTACCAGAAGATGGACCAAGCTCGACTTGAGGGAAATAATGTTGAAATAGATTGGAAAATTCGAGAGATCGTTCCAATTCACTTGAATCGGAGCAATTTAAACAAACCCTCTTTAAATGGTCTAATTTTTGATGCGCAAATGTTTCAGCATCTTCTGGCATTGTTAAAATGTTATTACCATTAAGTGGATTACTAACGATGAAAGTAGACTCCAACTCTTCACATATACTTAAAACTGTATGTATAAAGCTGTCATCTTCATTCTCATACTTTTGCATATGTTGAGCTACAAGCACATTTATAGCCAACGATGGAATTTTTTTGAACTCTGTACCTTGCCATTTAACATTTACCCACGCTTTAAAATAACGTACCAATCGCTTCATCAACGCTCGGTCATCACTATTTGTATAGTAATTCGTAAGCCATTCTTGAATTGCTCTAGGATCGCTATCAATCCATCCATTATCTGTAGCAAGCTTTGTTTCAAGATCAGATTTATAATAAATAGGTGTATCGAGAGTTAAAAATGACGAAAATGTAAGACCTTCACACGCATTCTTTGATTTTTGTAGTTTAGCCTCGTCATTTATCTGACAATAAGATTCTAATGCATCCTTTAATGTAGCCTTGACATCTTGAGCATCAATCTCCTCTTCCTCCGCGTCAAATAGTAGGTAGACTCCAATATCAATATCATAAGAGGAATACTTATCTACAGGCTTAATTAACGTGCTACTTTTATAAGAGCCTTGCAGCCAAAACTCTACTTTGCATTCAAATGCAACACTGAGCTCTGCTTTCAAAAATTCAATTACTTCATCTTTCTTATTTATGCCTTTCGACAATACGATATCTGAAAGTTTAGTTCGTTGATGAAGGGTTTCTATACTTTCATCTATACTGTAAAATAACTGACTACAATTCATCACTAATTATCCTTTATGAGACTAACTGCCTACGTACTTTTCAACGGTGCCAATTTAACGCCCGCTTAAGGGGCA
>NZ_JAHGUP010000086.1 GCF_001989995.2 Vibrio anguillarum | reverse complement strand
ACTTCGTACTTGAATCCAAGAAATATAACAAACAATTTAAGAGTGATTCGCCACGCTTGGCATTTTTTGTTTGGGTTTAGTTAAGTGTTTACTGTGTTCAAATTGAGTGTCGCGCCAGCGTGGCTCACACCTTAATTGGGCGTTATGTGTTTACATCAGTATTACGGAGCGGAAATGGAAGACTTGAGAAGAAAGTGTTTTTTCTGTACAGAGCACATTGATGGTAGAAAGACATTAGAACATATTGTTCCAAATAGTTTATTGGGAAAACTTGGAATAAAAGAAGAAACTATTACTGGTCAATTTAATGCAACTCAATATAGCCGGGTAAAAGTCCCTGCGCATGAAATTTGCAATAATCAATTTGGCAGTGATTACGAAAATCGAGTGTTAAATTTACTGGAAGAACCTGAACTTTTATATACTCAGTTATGTGAGGAAGAAGCTGGTATTCCCATGATGTATAGCCCTGCCGACTCGGTATCTGCATTGGTGACTACGTGGCTATCTAAAATCTATTATGGTTTGTTTTATTATGACTTAATCTCTACTAGAGATGCCGAGTGGAAAGGTGTTTGTTCTTCTATTGTGCAAAGTGAAAACTTTAAATTTGTACAAAGTTCATATAAACAAGGCTTTGGATTTCAACTACCTTCGAGCCTTTACGTCTTTAAAACTAAGAATGAAAACACGGATTTGGTGACAATCGTAGACCCCAGTACGATGTTACTCAAAATAGGGGCGTTGACCTTTATATTGTGTATATGTGATGGTTTTCTTACCAAGAACTATTTGAATGGTAGCTCGCTTCAAAAGTTACGCTCTTGGATGGAAGATGAGGAAAATTTAAATCCTAACTTTCCTGTTCACAAATTGGCACTGGCTGAGGTGACAGCACTCCGAAACTGTATCCCGAAGAACCCAAGGTTTGTATTTTCTGAGCATCAAATAATAAACATGAGTTTATCTACTATGGCTGAAGACCCAGATTTAGTGTATCAGATCAATGAAGAGCAACTTTCTTTCGTTCGTCGAGAAGTTTTGCTTGAAATGGGGATCAAGCTATAGGTAAAAACATAACAAAGCATTTAAGAGTGATTCGCAACGCTTGGCAGTTTCGCTTCGCTCAAGTATAGCCAAGCGTCGCTCACACCTTAATGCGGCGTTAGGTTGCTTCACGAAAAGGAGTAACAAATGGATGTTAAGTTGGTTGAAGAATATATTCTTGAAGTTTTAAAAGAGAAGTTTGAATGTGAATTTGAGGTTGTGAGTGGTCACAGACATTTTGAATTCAGAAGTGCTGATTATGATTTTTCCTTCCCAGCAAGCATTGCTGGAGCAACTAGCAAGCAGTCAATTCAAAAGAAAGTGATGTCATGGCTTGAGAGGGATTTGAGTTTAATCAAACCGAACAGTCATGTGATTTATGATGCCAATGGTGTATGGCAGGAAGGTTCGGTTTTGGCAAAGTAAATTAGGTTACTATTCACGTTTAACCAACAGATGATAATCCCATGTGAATGAGATTAGTTCTGATTTAAATGCTCTGTAATCAATTTTGAGCGGTTTTATTAATTTTAGGCTTGTTAGTTATGGCATATCGCCTTGGGCTTGTTTCTGAGCCTAAATAGGCGGCTAAATTGGCAAGCCTTTGCTTTGATACTGTATCTGTATATTTTTCTCGGTCAAATGGACGTTGTACTGTTCTAATTTGGTTCTCACATGTGTATTTGGCGAGCACTTTGTTAAGCAATTTCAAATCAAGTTCGGCAGAGGTGAGAATTTGAATGTATCCTACCACACCATAGTTAGGCTGATGTTTTAATCTCAACACCCAAATCATAGTGATACTTTTGAATGCAGCACTGACAGGTTTTTTAATCTTCTGCATCAAATTATTGAACTCAATGGCTTCATCAAAGTTGTTATAAAATATCGCTGTCTGATGTGTTGGCTTAATGTCTTTAATGTTATTTATGAGCTTACGTTTGGTTTTATTACGTGCTGATTCTGTCATAGTTTATACCCCAATAATCATATGTTCTCTATATCCTTATAACTTCACCTCAATATGTGAGGCTTGTCGTGTGATTAATGGTGCATAAGTTATTGATTTATGGCTATTATGCAACTGTGATTTTGGTCGAGTAAACGACTGAGAGTCACGAAAATCGGATAGTAGTGCGGTGAGAGTCACACTACAAATGAGTTAATTTACCTAACAAACAATTCAACGTGATTCACAACGCTTGGCCATTTTGGTTTGCATTTATTGTGGTGTTTACGGTGCAATGCAGTAAGTTAATTGGTGCGTTGTTCACACGTTAATTGGGCGTTATGCAACTCAGGTAAATTTAGGGGTTCAATCTTTTGGGATTTCTCCGGCCATTCGTTTTGTGTTGTCGGCAAATGAGCTTTTTATCCTCAGATTCTTGGTTAATTCAAACCGTAAAACGGACAAGATTCTTGGTTTGCCTCAATCATTTTTAGCGTTGGCGCGTTGTGAATTTAGCGGGTGCAAAGTGTGGAAAGGGCAAGTTAATCGATTATTTCGTACTTGTTGAAGATTTCGCTCGTTGAGTTTGTTTCATTCAAAA
>NZ_JAHGUP010000085.1 GCF_001989995.2 Vibrio anguillarum | reverse complement strand
GTTTAGGGATGACAATGAAATGGCTCCCGTTTGGTGAGCCATTTTTTATGGACATCTTTCTTGTCGTAGCCGCTGTTGCTTGTACCTTGAGTCCGTTTAGAAACAGAATCTTTTGCGACAACTGATGGCTTGGGGTGTTGCTCTTGGTCGCTATCGGTTACTATCTGTACCACGAAAAAAGTTAAGACGATGGAATGATGCTTAAAGTCGCGATCAATGGTTTTGGGCGTATCGGGCGCAACGTGCTGCGTGCGATATATGAAAGTGGAAAAAGTCAGCAGATAAAAGTGGTAGCGGTGAATGAGCTGGCGCTACCTGATGCCATGGCGCACCTACTGCAATACGACACTACTCATGGTCGATTTGGTAAAAAGATCACCAATGATCAAGAGCATATCTATGTTCATCATGGGCTGGATGAGTATGACTCGATTCGAATTTTGCACCTTAGTGAAATCAAACTTCTGCCATGGCGCGATTTAGGCGTTGATATTGTGCTCGACTGCACGGGTGTGTACGGCTCAAAAGCCGATGGTTTGGAGCACATTGAGGCAGGCGCAAAGAAGGTACTCTTTTCACATCCAGGCTCACATGATCTGGATAATACAATCATTTATGGGGTCAACCATGAGACGCTAACCGCAGAACACCGCATTGTGTCAAACGGATCCTGTACCACCAATTGCATTGTACCGATTATTAAAGTGCTTGATGAAGCGTTTGGTATCGATTCAGGAACCATTACCACCATTCACTCGTCAATGAATGATCAACAAGTGATCGATGCCTACCACACCGATTTGCGTCGAACACGTTCTGCAAGCCAATCCATCATTCCAGTGGACACCAAGTTGCACAAAGGAATTGAAAGGATCTTTCCGAAATTTTCTAACAAATTTGAAGCGATATCAGTGCGCGTACCGACAGTTAATGTCACCGCGATGGATTTGAGTGTCACAATTAATACAAATGTGAAAGTTAATGACGTAAATCAAACCATTGTTAACGCATCTCAGTGTACATTACGTGGCATTGTTGACTATACTGAAGCTCCGCTTGTTTCCATCGATTTTAACCACGATCCCCATAGTGCGATTGTTGATGGTTCACAAACAAGAGTGAGCAACGGGCAGCTTGTTAAAATGCTCGTTTGGTGTGATAACGAATGGGGCTTTGCGAATCGCATGCTGGATACGGCACTCGCAATGCAAGCATCCGAGTAGTAGCAGGATGATGGAGATTTATTTATTTTCAAGCTTGAAATAAATAACTCAAATCTCCATATCGATAACCAGTTTGAAGAATTTATAGGCTCGGCAAGGTTGCCGGGTTTCCAAAAACTTTATTTATTAATATTTGAGAGGACAAACCATGTCTGTAATCAAGATGACCGACCTGGACCTAGCAGGTAAACGCGTATTTATCCGTGCTGACCTAAACGTACCAGTGAAAGATGGCAAAGTAACTTCTGATGCACGTATTCTTGCATCGCTACCAACAATTCAGCACTGCCTAGCGGCGGGCGCTAAAGTGATGGTTACTTCTCACCTAGGTCGTCCAACTGAAGGCGAATACGCGGAAGAGTTCTCTCTACTACCAGTGGTTAATTACCTGAACGACGCGCTAGATTGCGAAGTAAAACTGGCAAAAGATTACCTAGATGGCCTAGAGCTAAACGCAGGTGAGCTTGTTGTTCTAGAAAACGTTCGCTTTAACAAAGGCGAGAAAAAGAACGAAGAAGAACTATCTAAAAAGTACGCCGCTCTTTGTGACGTATTTGTGATGGATGCATTTGGTACGGCTCACCGTGCACAAGCCTCAACTCACGGCATTGGTATGCAAGCACCTATCGCTTGTGCTGGTCCACTATTGGCAGCAGAACTTGAAGCACTAGGCAAAGCCATGGATAACCCAGAGCGTCCATTAGTGGCTATCGTTGGTGGCTCAAAAGTGTCTACTAAACTAACGGTTCTAGAATCGCTATCTAAAATTGCTGACCAACTGGTTGTTGGCGGTGGTATTGCTAACACTTTCATCGCAGCAGCAGGCCACAATGTAGGTAAGTCTCTATATGAAGCAGACTTGCTTGAAACGGCTAAAAAGTTGATGAAAGAGTGTTCTATACCAGTAGCAACAGATGTTGCTTGTGCAAAAGCCTTTGATGAAAACGCAGAAGCGGAAATCAAAAACGTGGCGGATGTTCAAGATGACGATATGATTTTCGACCTAGGTCCAGACTCAACCGCACAACTGGCTGAAATCATCGCTAACGCAAAAACCATTCTATGGAACGGTCCTGTTGGCGTATTTGAATTCAAAAACTTCGAAGCAGGTACAAAAGGTATCTCTGAAGCGATTGCGAAATCTGCAGGTTTCTCAGTGGCTGGTGGTGGTGACACACTAGCGGCAATCGACAAGTTCGGTATCAAAGCCGACGTATCTTACATCTCTACTGGCGGCGGTGCATTCCTTGAGTTTGTTGAAGGCAAAGTACTACCAGCGGTTGAAATGCTAGAAGCACGCGCGAAAGCTTAATGACTAATGAAAGCGGGAGTGATTCCCGCTTTCTTGTTTGCTGCACGTGTGTTTTTATTCTGATAGAATGACGCCAGTTGTGAGCAAACGTTTGCAAGAATTTAAACTTAACTGTTTTATTTTTAAAACGATAGAAAAAATAGGATCAAATCCATGTCTAAGATCTTCGATTTCGTAAAACCAGGCGTAATTTCTGGCGATGACGTACAGAAAGTATTTGAAGTTGCAAAACAAAATAACTTTGCTCTTCCTGCAGTAAACGTAGTGAACACTGACTCTATCAATGCGGTTCTTGAAGCTGCATCTAAAGTTAAAGCGCCAGTGGTTGTTCAGTTCTCTAACGGTGGCGCGGCTTTCTTTGCTGGTAAAGGCGTTAAACTTGCTGGTCAAGGTGCACAAATCCTAGGTGCGGTTGCTGGCGCGAAATATGTTCACGCTGTAGCAGAAACTTACGGTGTGCCTGTTATTCTTCACACTGACCACGCTGCGAAGAAACTACTTCCTTGGATCGACGGTCTACTAGACGCAGGCGAAGAGTTCTTCGCTCAAACTGGTAAGCCTCTGTTCTCTTCTCATATGCTAGACCTTTCTGAAGAGTCTCTAGAAGAGAACGTTGAAACTTGTGCGAAATACCTAGAGCGTATGGCTAAAATGGGTATGACTATCGAGATCGAACTGGGTTGTACTGGTGGCGAAGAAGACGGCGTTGACAACTCAGACATGGATTCATCTGAGCTGTACACTTCTCCTGAAGACGTAGCTTACGCTTACGAGAAATTGAGCGCAGTGAGCCACCGTTTCACTATCGCAGCTTCTTTCGGTAACGTACACGGTGTTTACCAAGCGGGTAACGTGGTACTGACTCCAACTATCCTACGTGATTCACAAGCGTATGTTTCTGAGAAATTTGGCCTTCCAGCGAACTCTCTAAACTTCGTATTCCACGGTGGTTCTGGTTCTTCTGAAGCCGAGATCAAAGAGTCAATCAGCTATGGTGTTATCAAAATGAACATCGATACTGATACTCAGTGGGCAACTTGGGACGGTATCCGTCAGTACGAAGCTGAAAACCATGATTACCTACAAGGTCAAATTGGTAACCCTACGGGTGAATCTGCGCCAAACAAGAAATACTACGATCCACGCGTATGGCTACGTGCTGGTCAAGCATCGATGGTTGCTCGTTTAGAGAAAGCCTTCGCTGACCTTAATGCGATCGACGTACTATAAGTTCATTTATCTGGACTAAGTGATGAACCCGCTCAATGAGCGGGTTTTTTTATGGCCGAGATTCAGACAAAATGACTGGCGGATTGTTAAAATATTGCTTAACCTCTAACAAGCTCATATCAATGCTTCCAAGTAACTATTTGTTTTGTCAGTGTTTACATAAAACTGACTTTGCAACATAACCAAAGTGAGATATTGTGCCAAAAAACTGACACTCTACTGTCAGTCGTTTTTTGTCTTTGATGTTCAGTGGTAACAACAACATTCAAAATGATTTTATAAAGAGGAAATGCAATATGTCAGGTGAATCAATGGGCATCGAAGCTCCATTAGTCGATGGTTTAGCGCAAGCCAATACTTGGCTGACCAATAATTCAGATCTTTTGATACAATACGGCGTCAATATTATTTCCGCTATTCTGATCCTATTTATCGGTAACATTGTTGTTAAAGCTGTCGCTGGAAGTGTTGCCAAGGCTCTGAAAAAGAAAGACATGGACAAAGCAGTTGTTGAGTTTGTTCATGGTCTAGTCCGTTATACGCTATTTGTGGTGGTATTAATTGCCGCTTTAGGTCGCATTGGTGTGCAAACCGCTTCTGTTGTTGCCATTATTGGTGCGGCTGGATTGGCGGTTGGTTTAGCGCTACAAGGCTCCCTATCAAACTTTGCTGCGGGTGTTTTGATTGTGGCATTCCGCCCATTCAAATCCGGTGATTACGTGGAAGTGAGTGGTACTGCTGGATCGGTTGAATCGATTCAAATTTTTTCAACAGTACTGCGCACGCCTGACAATAAAATGGTGATTGTGCCTAATGGTTCGATCATCAGTGGCCCAATTGTTAACTATTCACGCCATGATACTCGTCGTATTGATTTGGTGATTGGTGTTTCTTATAAATCCAATCTGCAAAAAACCAAGGAAGTGCTGGCTAAAGTAGTCGCGGCAGAGCCTCGTTTATTGAAAGATCCTGCACCGACTATTGGTGTGATGGCCTTGGCCGATTCTTCAGTCAATTTTGTGGTTCGCCCTTGGGTGAAAACGGCAGAGTATTGGGCTGTTTATTTTGATTTGTTACAAGCCATCAAAGAAGAGTTAGATAAAGAAGGTATTGAGATCCCATTCCCACAAATGGATGTTCATCTGAATAAAATGAATTAATTCATTTTCAATCAAGTGAAAAGGGCATGAAATGATTATTCAGTTCATGCCCTTTCTTTTTGTTGGTTATACACTTACACCAGATATTGAATTGCCAGCCCTTTTGCAAGGATAAAGGCGATGCTAAACATCATTGCGGCCACGGCCATGTCTATTCCTTTCTTCACGTTAGGCTTTGAGAGCGTCGGCCCCAGCTTCGCAGCACCAATTGATAAAGAATAAAACCATACAAAAGAGGCCATCATGGTTCCTAGCGCAAACGCGATGCGATCATGGCCTTCAAACTGACCACCAATCGATCCCAAAATCACAACCGTATCTAAGTATAAATGTGGGTTAAGCACAGTAACGGCTAACGCGCCTAGAATAACCGTTCGTTTACCACGTGCGATCACTTCGCCATCCGATTCATTAGTGCTTGTTGAAGTGAAGGCACTCCTTAAAGAAATAAATCCATAAAATGAGAGAAAAGCAACACCGCCTAAGGTAACCGAGGTCAGTAAGATTTCGTTACTTGAGAGTAGGGCACCGCCACCAAATATACCCAGAGAAATAAAAATCACATCCAGTAGACTACAGATGGTCGCCGTCGTTAAGTGGTGATTGCGCTTAATTCCTTGGTTTAGCACATAGGCATTTTGTGCACCAATAGGAATAATCATCGTTGCACCTAATCCAAAACCTTGTAGCAAAATCCACACATTCACAGCTCACCTCATCGTAATAATTCAATACAGTGAGCGCACAATAGCGAGAGTATAAAAATAAGTATAATTAATGATTTTAATATTATATTAGTAATACTAATAATCATAAAAAGGAGCCTAGGATGAGAGGGCTAGATTACAAATGGATTGAGGCATTAGATGCGGTACTGCAACAAGGAAGCTTTGAACGAGCCGCTGAAAATCTCTATATTTCACAATCGGCTATTTCTCAAAGAATCAAGCAACTAGAGAGATTTATCGCCCAACCGGTCCTGATTCGAGAGCAGCCACCAAGGCCAACGCTGGTGGGAAAAAAATTGCTAGGGCTGTATCGTAGGGTGTGTTTGCTTGAAAATGAACTGGTGCCTGAATTGATGAATGAGGAGAATACGCGGCCTGTTTCAATAGCTATTGCCACTAATGCGGACAGTTTGGCCACTTGGTTACTTCCTGCGTTATCGAATACGATGAAAACGCGGCAAGTTGAGTTGAACCTGACGGTTTTCGGTGAGTCACGTACGATCGAAAAAATTAAAAATGGCGAAGTAGCTGGCGCAATAAGCTTAGAATCGCAAGCCATTCCTGGTTGTCATGCTGACTACTTAGGCCGAATGGACTATGTGTGTGTTGCCAGCCCGGAGTTTTATCAGCGTTATTTCTCTCAAGGTGTGAACTTTCATACTTTAAAAAAAGCACCAGCGGTATCGTATGATCAGTATGATGATCTGCATAAAAAATATTTGCATGATCACTTCAATGTGCCAAGAGATGCCGTCATAAACCATACCGTGGGTAGTTCAGAAGCTTTTGTTAAATTAGCCCTATCCGGTGCGGCGTATTGTTTGATCCCTCGCTTACAGATAGCACAAGAGCTCGAAATAGGCACGCTTACCGACATTACACCAGGGTTCATTTTAACCAACCGTATTTATTGGCATCATTGGCAGTTAGAAACGGGAATATTACAGGAAATTTCTCAGGCCATCGTTCAATATGCTCGCCAAGTGTTGCCGCAATGACAAAAGTTCAACGTCAAAGTTGTGTCATTTCATAAGCTATTAACTGTGCTTATGTAGAGTATCGCCTATGATGTATTCACCCATTTGAGTAAGGTAACTCCCATGAAATTAATGACAAGTGTAACGCTATTATCTGGATTGCTCAGTTTTGGTTCTATGGCGCAGGAAATGAATTTTCCTCATCTTTCAACGACAGGTTATGGTGAAGTCGTTGCGGCACCTGATATGGCTGAGTTTTCAGTTAAAGTGGTTGAATCGACGCTGACGGCGGAGCAGGCAAAAAGAGCGGTCGACAAAGTGGTAGAAGCATTTGTGGCGCGTTTGAAAGAATCCGGTGTGACTTCCCAACAAATATCGAGTTCAAATCTCTACCTTGCCCCTCAATATCACTACCCTAAGTCCGGTAAGCCTGAGTTAGTGGGTTATCAAGCAACAAGAAGTGTCACGGTTGAGGTTGAAGATTTAAGCCAGCTTAATCAATACCTTGATGTAGCGCTCGGTGAGGGCATTAACCAAGTCGACAATATTCAACTTAAAGTTCGGAATCAAGATCAATACCAGCAACAAGCTCGGCTAGCGGCGATTCAAGATGCGAATACCAAAGCACTATCATTGGCGGAAGGATTTAAGTTGAAATTAGGTGATGTGTGGCAGATAGACTACAACTCGCCCAGCGTGCAGCCGATTATGATGCGTGCTATGGCAATGGATGCAAAATCTGAATCTAATAGTTACCAAGACTCGACGCTTATTATTCGCGATAGGGTGGACGTAGTCTATCAATTAAACAACTAAGCCCTTACCTAAGCTACTGATTGATTGGTTAATTTAAAATGGATAAAAACGAGCCTTTACTTCCATAAATTGATTGTATTATTAATCGGTAGCTTTTTGTTTTGTCTATTTTTTAAGATGCTATAATCCGCTCATCACTATTTAGGGTTAATATTTAGACAAGTCATGAGATACACAAAAATAATCAGCATCCTTCTCATCATTTGTTTCTTATTCAGCGCAATAGTGACTGGGTATTACTATCAGCGCTACCAAGAAGTGAAAGACAACGCAACGCAAAACACGGTAGCGGAGGCGTTTGATCAACTCAATGAAAGTGAGCGACAGTATCGGGGGTTGAAAGCTCAGGTCGGTTCCATTATTGATTTGCTTAGTCGAAGCCAAAGTTTGTATGAATTTATTTTTTCTCCTTCAGAGATAAATCAGCAGCATCTTGAAAATATATGGTCTTCGGTTGCTGAAAAGCAAACATGGTATAGTTCGATTACACTTTTGGATTTATTTGGGCATGAGCGACTCCGTATTGATTATTCTGCGGACAACCATTTAGCCTCTAGTGCAAAAAATCTTCAAGACCTGTCACATCATGGTTATGTTGCCTTTGCAGAAAACCTGTCAGAGGGAGAAGTGGGGGTTTGGGGCATTGCATTGGCTAGTGCTCGAAGTGCTGCGGCTATACAGCCGATGCTATGTGTGATTACGCCAGTTACCGTATTAGGGGAGCGAAAAGGCTATTTAGTCCTCGATGTTGATATTTGGTCACAATCTTCGCGTTTAAATCATGTCCGTGATCCACAATTAACTCCTGAGCTGATCGGCGATTCAGGTTTCTATTGGTCTTCCAACGATAAAACCAAATTATTTGGAGACTTATTACCGTCCAATCAATACGAGAATCTTGCACTTCTGCTACCGAAAACTTGGCAGCAGATGCAGACAACTCCTTCTGGCTATGTATTCGAAAATGGCAAGGTTACGGTTTATAAAACCCTTAAATTTGCTTCATTGAAACCTGTTTTTTTGATGATTCAACTCACCGATGAGCAATTAGATCATCGAGCGAAGCGTGACGTCAACGATTTAATCAAAGAAGCTTTTTTTGTCTTCTTCGTTATACTCATTTTTGCGCTTCCCATGGTTTCCATGGCGTTGCATTACCATCATCGAAGTATTGAAAGCAAATTGGCAAGAGCGGCCTTGAATGGTATGTCTGCAGTGATGATCTCAGACAGAAAGCACAAAGTGATGATGGTTAATGGCGAATTTGAAAAGATTACCGGTCTGACTATTGACGAGATAAAAGGCAGTAACGCATTAAAGTTACTGCTCAGTCCAAATGGTATGGAGTTTATGCTCGAGGTGCTTGAAGAGGTATCGCAGCAACATTTCTGGGAAGGTGAAGTAGAAATGGTCAATACACAAGGTGAGACGCTAACCGCCATCATGAGAATTCAAGCGATTAAAGAGGCGACTAAAGTCAGTTATTACATCACCTCTTTAGTCGATATTACTCAGTACAAAGTCTTAGAAAACCGATTGCGAGAATTGAGTGAAAAAGATGCGTTAACTCAGCTATGGAATCGGCGTAAATTTGAAGCAGAATTGCAGCATCATACGCACATCATTCAACGTTATCCCGAAAGCCATCATGTTTGTCTCGTCTTAATTGATATTGATTACTTTAAACGAGTGAATGATGAACAAGGACATGATGAAGGTGATCGCGTCATTATTAAAGTTGGTGAAATTTTGAGCCAAACATTGCGTACCACGGATTTTCTGGCACGTATTGGCGGTGAAGAGTTTGCGATTATTATGCCGCATACTTCTGTAGAAGAAGCCGAGACTGTCCTAGACCGATTACGAGTAGCGGTAGAGCAAAGCCTCACCGTGACTATCAGCGCTGGCTTTACTGACTTAACCGCAGATGGTAAACGCTCGTATAAATGCGCTGACATTGCTTTATATGAGGCCAAAACCTTAGGACGAAATCGAGTTTCACTGTGTAAAAGTAGTGATGATCTTGCTTAAGGCATACTACAAAGAGTGATGGGCTTGGTAAGTAAAGCGTAAATAGCGGAAATAAAAAAATCGGGGCAAGCCCCGATTTTTTTATTTCTAGCTTACGTTTCTATTATAGAACGTGAACAGAAGCTGTGTTGGTTGTACCTGAGGCAACAAGTGCACCAGAAACCATCACTACGATGTCACCCTTCTTGCCTAGACCAGAAGCCAGTGCAATCTCTTTACCATTGATGTAGAACGCATCAGTGCTGTCGATAGTATCAACAACAACCGGTGTTACACCTTTAGTTAGAACGAGTTGAGCCGCCGTTTTCTTGTTAGTAGTTACAGCAATGATGTTCGCAGTTGGGAAGTACTTACGCACTGAACGAGCTGATTTACCCGCTTCAGTTGCGACCACGATAAGTGGAGCCGCCAATTTCTCAGCAGTATCTACCGCACCTTTACATACGGCTTCAGTAATGCGTAGGCGTGGGCTGTCTAAACGAGAACCCAACTCAGCTTGTAGAACGCGGTCTGTACGAGCACAGATTTGCGCCATGATAGTGACCGCTTCAACAGGGTATTTACCTTTTGCTGTTTCGCCAGAAAGCATCACTGCATCTGTACCATCCATTACCGCGTTGGCTACGTCGCCAGCTTCTGCGCGAGTTGGACGTGGGTTCTTGATCATTGAATCAAGCATTTGAGTTGCTGTGATAACCACTTTACGTGCGCGGTTACATTTTTCGATCATCATCTTCTGTGCAAAGATAACTTCTTCAGCAGGGATCTCAACACCTAGGTCGCCACGAGCAACCATGATACCGTCAGAAAGCTCAAGAATTTCGTCGAAGTTATCAACGCCTTCTTGGTTTTCAATTTTAGAGATGATTTGGATATCTGCGCCACCGTTTGCTGTTAGCAGTTCGCGGATTTCACGTACGTCGTCAGCTTTACGAATGAAAGAAGCTGCAACAAAATCAACGCCTTGCTCACAACCAAATTTAAGGTCTGCTTTATCTTTTTCAGAAAGAGCTGGAAGGTTCACTGAAACGTTAGGAAGGTTAACACCTTTGTTTTCACCTAGCGCGCCGTTGTTCAGCACTTTACATTTCACTTCAGTTTCTGTGGTTGCAATCACTTCCATTTCAATCAGGCCGTCATCAACCAAAATTTTGTTACCTACAGTAAGGTCTTTAGCAAAACCTAAGTAAGTCACGGCAACTTTATCTTTGTTACCTACAACGGTTGCATCAGTAGTGAAAGTGAAATCCTGGCCAGCCACGAGATCAACGTCATCACCATTTTCTAGTTTGATGGTACGGATTTCAGGACCTTTAGTGTCTAAAAGGATCGCAAGCTGTTTACCAGTGTTTTCCATTACTTTACGGAAGTTCGCAATACGAGTGCCGTGTTCTACGAAGTCACCGTGAGAGAAGTTCAAACGCATAACGTTCATGCCAGCATTCACTAGCTCAGTAAGCTTCTCTACAGATTCAGTTTTAGGGCCAATCGTACATACGATTTTGGTCTTTTTCATGGAAGGTTCTCTCCGGTAAATATGATTACAATTTGAAGTTGGTTGAGTGTTCTAGCGTCATCACAAGCGGCAATTTTTCTTATCTATTACCCAACAATATTAATGTGATTTTGTGACATTAGAGCTGAAAGTCTTTCAACAGTTTAGTCATTTTATGACCAAGCATTGTCTATTTTATAGCGTCATTTTGCCACTTATTGAGTTTAAATCGGTTAAGT
The DNA here is from genome assembly GCF_001989995.2 of Vibrio anguillarum. Taxonomy (GTDB): domain Bacteria; phylum Pseudomonadota; class Gammaproteobacteria; order Enterobacterales; family Vibrionaceae; genus Vibrio; species Vibrio anguillarum. The sequence goes on along the minus strand of NZ_JAHGUP010000085.1, from coordinate 2,917 downwards.
TGCAAAAGAATAACAGTCAATTCTGTAATTTTTTTTCTTTTCGGCGCGAATTCTACCACCTAATGAGTTCAATATCACTGCCTAAGAATTGTCTTAGGACAAGGTTTTAGCGTGAATTATTAATTTTTTAGATCGAAATAAATAGACAATAAAGTTTCGATTCGATTAATATTGCTTTCGATTCGTAATCTTGAAGAAAAATATAAATGTCGAAACGAAATACACAACTGAGAAGACACACCATCGCTAACCTTGTGAATGAACAGGGTGAGGTCAGTGTTGATGCTCTCTCTGCTCAGTTTGAAACCTCAGAGGTGACGATTAGAAAGGATTTGGCCTCTTTAGAGAAAAACGGTCAACTCTTACGCCGTTACGGTGGTGCGATTGCACTGCCTAAAGAGGTGGTCAATGATGAGTTTAATCCTAAAGTTTCGAATCGAAAGATAAAGCTGGCTAAGGCGGCGGCTAAGTTAATTCGAGACCACAATCGCATCGTTATTGACTGTGGTAGTACTACGGCAGCATTAATTCAGCAACTGAATGATAAACGCGGTTTGGTTGTGATGACCAACTCATTGCACGTAGCGAACGCCCTTAATGAACTAGAAAGTGAACCGACACTATTAATGACGGGCGGTACTTGGGATACCCATTCCGAGTCATTTCAGGGCAAAGTGGCTGAATCGGTACTGCGTTCTTACGATTTTGACCAACTGTTTATTGGCGCTGACGGTATTGATCTTGAACGTGGCACCACCACCTTCAATGAACTGATTGGCCTGAGCAAAGTGATGGCCGAAGTCTCACGAGAAGTGATCGTGATGATCGAATCAGACAAAGTTGGCCGAAAAATTCCCAACCTTGAGCTCGCTTGGGAGCATATCGACGTGTTAGTGACCGATAACGATCTAACCGTTCAAGATGCCGCATTGATTGAATCGCACCAAGTGCGAGTGATCCGAGCTTAATTAACCCCTATTCAACCATTCCTAAATAAAGGCCTTCGCTTGTGGCTTTAGGGATGAAGCATAAATCTAAAATGGAGTAAAAACCTTATGTGTGGAATCGTCGGTGCAGTAGCACAACGAGATGTGGCTGAAATTTTAGTGGAAGGACTACGCCGCTTGGAATACCGCGGCTATGATTCAGCCGGTGTTGCTGTGGTGGATAGTGCGAGTCAATTAACGCGCGTTCGTCGTTTAGGCAAAGTGCAAGAGCTAGCCGATGCAGTCGAAAAGCAACATGTTGCCGGAGGCACAGGCATTGCGCACACACGCTGGGCGACACACGGTGAACCTTCCGAAATTAATGCTCACCCACACATGTCGGGCGATATTGCGGTTGTGCATAACGGCATTATCGAAAACCATGAAACGCTACGTGATGTTCTGCGTGAACGCGGCTACCTTTTTGAATCGCAAACCGATACTGAAGTGATTGCTCACCTTGTTGAGTGGGAACTGCGCACGGCCAGTTCACTGCTTGAAGCGGTGCAAAAAACCGTTAAACAACTCGAGGGTGCTTACGGTACTGTGGTACTTGATCGCAAAGATCCAAGCCGTGTTGTGGTTGCTCGCTCCGGTAGCCCGATCGTGATCGGTTTCGGTGTTGGTGAGAATTTCTTAGCTTCAGACCAATTAGCTTTGCTGAATGTTACACGCCGCTTTATGTATCTTGAAGAGGGTGATGTCGCGGAAGTTACGCGCCGCGATGTGACGGTTTTTGCTGCAAACGGCGAACAGGTGACGCGTGAAATTAGCGAATCTAACGCAGAGCATGACGCTGGCGATAAAGGTAAATATCGTCATTTCATGCAAAAAGAGATCTTTGAACAGCCAACGGCATTGATTAACACCATGGAAGGCCGTATCACCAAAGACAGCGTAGTGACAGAAAGCATTGGCGTGAACGCTGCCGAAATTCTTAGTCAAGTGGAACATGTACAAATCGTCGCTTGCGGAACGTCGTACAACGCAGGCATGACAGCGCGTTATTGGTTTGAAGCATTGGCAGGCGTGAGTTGCGATGTGGAAATTGCCTCTGAATTCCGCTATCGAAAATTTGTCACTCGTCCAAATAGCTTGTTGATCACGCTTTCTCAATCCGGTGAAACGGCAGATACCTTAGCCGCTTTGCGCTTGGCGAAAGAAAAAGGCTACATGGCCGCGATGACTATTTGTAACGTAGCGGGTTCTTCGCTGGTTCGTGAATCTGACTTTGCATTCATGACTCGCGCTGGAACAGAGATTGGTGTGGCATCAACCAAAGCCTTCACTACTCAGCTTGCAACCTTGTTAATGTTAGTGACCGCTCTTGGTAAACAAAAGCAGTGCATTAATAAAGAAAAAGAGGCGGAAATTGTTGAAGCTCTGCATGCACTGCCTGCACAAATTAATGCAGCCCTTGCCTATGAAAAGCAGATTGAAGCACTGGCTGAAGATTTCGCAGATAAACACCACACTCTATTCCTAGGTCGTGGTGAGTTTTACCCTATCGCGCTTGAAGCATCATTAAAGCTGAAGGAAATCTCTTACATTCATGCTGAAGCATACGCAGCGGGCGAATTAAAGCACGGCCCATTAGCACTGATTGACGCTGATATGCCCGTTGTCGTAGTTGCGCCAAATAACGAGCTGTTAGAGAAGCTAAAATCGAACATTGAAGAAGTACGTGCTCGTGGCGGTTTGCTGTATGTGTTTGCCGATCAAGACGCTGGCTTTGCGGCTGATGAAACAATGAAAATCATCACCATGCCACACGTGAGTGAAATTACCGCGCCGATCTACTACACCATTCCAATGCAGCTTCTTTCTTATTATGTTGCTTTAATCAAAGGTACGGATGTCGACCAACCTCGTAACCTGGCCAAAGCCGTAACGGTTGAGTGATACAAGGTGGTGAGAGCGCATATTTTGTG
>NZ_JAHGUP010000084.1 GCF_001989995.2 Vibrio anguillarum | reverse complement strand
CTACGGGGGTACTTTCCACCTAACTATCAGTCTTAGCGGTGATTTTGCTCTTAAAATGTTTTTCTGTTACAAGTTGCCTGTGGTGATCTTGGTTCAATATTGTGTGTTTCTTTGGGCAATATTGGTCAGATTTCTTTTATGATTACGACTTGTTATGAACTTTATTGCTGAGAGTATTATGCCATCATCATTAATTAGGAGTGCTATAGAGCAAATCTATGGTCGTGTGTCCGATAAAAATGCTGCCAATAAATTGTATAAGGTGCTTGTTCCTGAGCTTCATGAGGCGTTGGAGAATGGAAAGCAAATTAGCGATCCTCAAGTCCAACGGTTAATTGCTGCAATTAGTGATTTACCATCAGCAGGAGCTAAGCAACGAAATTTTGTAAGGCGTTACATGCAAGATAGAGATTCTATGCTTCGATTGCCACGTAACCCCGATAGTCTTATGTACGGTTTTTGGTGGTAAATATGATTAGTAAATTGATCAAAATTTTATATGTAGTTGGTACTTTTCTTATCATAAATGAAATAGCATCTCTTGGTGATGTATTGCAATTTATAGATTTGAGCAGCTTTTTAATTGTGGCTATCCCTAGTCTTCTAGCTTTTGTTGTTGGCTGGTTTGAATCTAAAACTACTGCAATTCATTGTGCTTTTTATTCTTTAATTTTTAGCGGGATCTTGGGTGGGATTATCGGGCTTATACGAACTTTTTCAGATGCCACGGGTGATAGCGTTATTCTTCAAGCTGGCATGAGTGTTTCTTTACTCCCTATTTTTTACGGCCTATCTATCGCATTGTTGATTTTACCTTTTTATTTAATGAGCAAATCGGCTAAATGAAAAATAAAAGCCCCTTGCGGGGCTAATTTATTCCTTTATTTTACTGATTGCTCTTGCGAATTTAAGTAGCTTAGATAGTGTTTTCACATCGTTGACCGCCTCAATTTCTAACAATGCTATACCGGCTAAAATTTCTTGGGGTGTTACAAGCTGCCCTGTCGGCAATTCCATTCTGTTATAGTGCATTTTGAATTGCTCCCAGGTTGTGCATGAACTGAGTTCGCGGCCTTTCGCCATTCTCATTAGCCGCTTACACTCTCTTGGTATCTCTTTTCCTTTATCCCAACCCTTGACCACGGTCACACTTCTAAAACAAAGTTTAGCGGTCTCTTCTTCACTTAATTTGCACTCAAATTCACGAAAAACAAAGTTTTTGGTCATTTCGTGATACTTCATGGTGATATCTCTCAGAAACGAGAGATATTATAATTAATGCGTATGCAACTGTATT
>NZ_JAHGUP010000083.1 GCF_001989995.2 Vibrio anguillarum | reverse complement strand
CGGTGGTTTAGGGATGACAACAAAAAAGAGCCTGCAGGGCGCAGGCTCTTGATACGTTAATCAGTGAACACTTCTGGTTTTAACATCATGCAGCAGTTCTTGGTTAAGTTCAGCTTCAACATGACCTGGAGAGCGTGTTGATGCCGAGACCAAACGATACATAGCAGGGATAACAAACAGAGTGACTAAAGTGGCAAAACCCATACCGAAGAAAATCACTGTACCCACCGCAACTCGGCTTTCATAGCCTGCTCCTGTCGAGATAATTAATGGGATTGAACCTGCTAAAGTAGTAAATGCGGTCATCATGATTGGCCGCAAGCGCCTTGCTGAGGCATCAATGATAGCTTTTTCAAACTCAACCCCCTTATCACGTAACTGGTTGGCAAATTCAACGATCAAAATGCCATTTTTGGTCACCATTCCGATCAGCATAATCATCCCAATTTGGCTATAGATATTGATGCCTTGCCCCATAATTAATAGGCCAAGAAAGCCGCCAAATACTCCCATAGGCACCGTTAACATCACCACTAACGGGTTGATAAAGCTTTCAAATTGGGCGGCTAGTACCAAATAAGCGACAAGCAGCGCTAACGCAAATACAATGGCGACACTCGATTGATTTTCTTTAAAATCTTTTGACTCGCCAGAATAACTAACAGAAATATCGCTAGGGAGCATCTCTATCGCTTTCTTGTCAAGAAAATCTAATGCTTCACCCAACGTATAGCCATCAGATAAATTTGCGGTAACCGTGATCGCCTTTTGCTTATTGTAATGAGATAAGCGGATTGATGATGCCACTTCTTCCACTTTTGCAAGTGCATCCAGTGTAACAATCTCACCGGATGCGGTTCTCATATAGATCTGGCTTAAATCGGAGGCGTTATTGAAGCTATTTTCGTCGCCACGGAGATAAACATCATACTCTTCGCCACGCTCAACAAAGCTGGTTTCACTCTTCCCGCCGAGCATCACTTCTAACGTATCTGAAATATCCGCGACACTGATCCCCAATTCCGCGGCACGCTGCCTATCAATCGTCACCACCAGTTCAGGTGTCTTTTCGGAATAATTGGTGTCAGCACCTTCCATAAAGGGGGAATTTTCAGCTTCCGTTTTTAGCAATTCAGCCCATTTTTTGAGTTCAGGATAGTCTGACCCACCTAACACAAACTGAACAGGCTCATTAGAGCCACCACGAAAGCCGGGCATAAAGGGCATAACTCGTACATCGGGAATTCCCGTTAGCGCTTTTTTTACCTGCCCTAATGCTTGTTGAGCGGTAATGCTTCGTTCGTTCCAGTCATCCAAAATCATGATAACAAAACCCGTCTGATCACCCGCTTGCCCACCGAACGCGGGCGATTGAATACTAAACGACTTGAGAAAACCTTTGCCAACCAAGGGCATTAACCGCTGCTCAACAAGATCCATATTGGCCGACATCCGGTTATAACTGGTCGCATCCGCTCCGCGCACAAAGGCAAAAATAACGCCGCGATCTTCTGAAGGCGTGAGCTGGGAAGGCACTTTCTGCATCAGAAAATAACTGCCACCGACACATGCAAGAATAACGAATGGTGCCGCCCATTTCCAACGGATAGCAAAACGTAAAGAGGATTTGTAACCCGCTTCTAAACGACCAAAAATACGATCAACAAAACGATTAAAACGGTTTGGTTTGACATTGACCTTTAAAATCTTGCTACCGAGAACGGGCGTTAAAGTTAACGCTATTAGCGATGAAAAGAGAACCGACATGGCCAAAAGTACAGAGAACTCGGTGAACAACAGGCCGACCATACCGTCCATAAAAGAGATCGGTAAAAAGACCATCACTAATACCAATGTGGTGGCAATCACGGCAAAGCCGACTTCGCGCGTCCCTTTATAAGCCGCCAGCAGTGGCTTCTCTCCCTGTTCTATGTGATGAAATATATTTTCCACCACCACAATCGCGTCATCAACAACCAAACCGATGGAAAGAATCAGCGCCATCAAGGTGATAAGGTTAATGGAGAATCCGAAATAGTAAGCGGCAATAAAAGAAGAGATCAATGATACTGGCACAGTAACGGCTGGGATTAGCGTTGCCCGAACTTGGCCGATAAAAATGTACAGTACCAAAATCACTAAACCACCCGTGATAAACAGTGTGCTATACACTTCCGAAATTGAGCGATCAATAAAGACGGTCGAGTCGTAGTCAATGGCCAAGCGCGTTCCTTTGGGTAGAAACTGCTGAATATTATCGACTTCTTGATGGACACGCTGCGCCACATCCAAGGGGTTAGCATCTGACTGTGGCACAATGCCCATGCTCACATTAACCACACCGTCGCTTTTGAAGGTTGAGTTTTCGTTCTCAGCGCCGATGAAGACATCCGCGACATCTTTTAAGTAAATCGGCGAATTGTCACTTGCGCGCTTAACCACCAGATAGTCAAAATCTTGAGCCGTTTTGTACGCTCGGTCGGTACGCACCGACATTACTGTCGAATCGTTACGCACTTCCCCGCCCGGGCTTTCAATATTTTCACTGCGCAATGCACTTGATATATCAGAAGTCGTGACACCACGCCCAGCCATCAGATTCGGCTTGAGCTTGACATACATCACCTTATAAAGACCACCAGACACATCCACAGAACTGACGCCAGAGATTAAACTAAAGCGGTCAATCAAAGCTCGTTCGATATAATCGGTCAATTGGGTTCGATCCATCTCTGAAGAACTGAGATTAATGTACAAAGAAGCTTCACCAGAGCCATTATTTTTGAATACGGTTGGATCATCCGCTTCATCGGGTAATGAGCGCTGCGCTCTCGCAACGGCGTCGCGGATATCGCTCACACCAGTATTGAGATCGTAACCCAGTTCAAAGGTAACGGTAATCCGTGACATGCCATTACGCGTGGTGGATTCAATTTCATCAATCCCGCTAATGCCTGCCAGTTGATCTTCCAATACAGAAGTGATTTGGCTTTCAATGATGGTAGCTGAAGCCCCTGCATAGCGAGTACTGATTGAAACCACCGGGCTTTCAATATCGGGCATTTCCCGGACCGAAAGCTTAGAAAATGACACTAGACCAAAAACGCACAACAGTAAGCTTAATACCACCGCCGCCACAGGGCGCTTCACTGAAACATCGGATAACCACATTATTTGTCATCCTTTTGTATCGGTGAGCCATCCACATTGACTTCAGTAACGACAATGCCGTTTCTCATATTCACGATGCCTTGCACCACAATCTTATCGCCAATGGCTAAACCTTTATCAATCACCACTTGATTGTCGATCCGCGCGCCAAGCCAAACTTCCGTGCGTATTACTTTATTATTACTATCAATCACATAGACATAGCGTTTAGTGCCTGAATATTCGAGTGCTTGAACGGGGATAATGGGCGCTTCAATCGCTGGGAAATTCAACTTAGTAGAAAGCAACATCCCGGGTTTTAGCTTGCCATCTTGGTTATCGAAATGAATACGGACACGCAAATTCAAGGTTTCACGGTTAATGCGAGAATCAATACCCACAACTTTGCCGGTAAACTCGTTTTTTGCCCAAGCATTACTCTTCGCCGTCACCGTCATACCTTTACTGATTAACGAAAGGTAACGCTCTGGCACTTGGATATCGAGTTGCATCACCGATAGGTCATCTAAAGTCAGCAATTCCGTCCCTGCACTGACCATTTTGCCCAAACTAAAATCAATAAAACCAACGGTGCCATTAAATGGCGCGCTAATGCGCAGATCGTTTAAATTTGCGTTTGCTGCATCTAAACGTGCTTGAGCAATATCAACACTCGCTTTTTGCGCATCGATTTCCGTTTGGGTAATGGCGTTCCGTTTGACCAAACGTTCAAACTCTTTCAACTTACGCTGTTCATCGTTCAAATAGGCTTGAGCCTCTGAAAGTGCGGCTTTGGCTTTATCATCATTAAGCTGAATTAAGAGCTGACCTTTCTTGACCTCTTGATTGGCTTTAATCGCAATATGGCTGACCTTTCCCGAAACTTCAGATGAGATCTCCACTGCTCGTTCAGCTTCTAATTTACCAATCAGTGAAAGAGACTGAGACACTTGATGAGTTGCCACACGCTCTGCGACCACCGCAACGGCTTGTGGTGCTTGCGCAGCGAACGCACTTAACGGTGTGGTAAGCAAAGTAACCATCATTAACGAAAGAATAGACGTGTTTTTCATAGTTTTTATTCAACAATAAATAGACTGATTGAATTGTAACTGCTTATACGACGCTCGAACGTCAAGGAGTGTAAATCTTATTAAATATCTGTAACGTGCGTCATAACTTAGCCTCCTCCGGCAGCTTTTTAGGCGTCACACACAGGCTATACCCAAACAACCTGAAGTTGCAGGTAGGCGGCAAGTAAATTCATCCCCATGAGCATAGATAAACTATGTGATTGGGGTGAGCGAACGTAGCCAACACCGCTGGAGCTTCAACTGGGAAGGGTATAAATAGAGCAAAACTATCCATTCCTCCCCCCTTTGCCCAAAAAGGCAGCATTCAATTCAAAATCATAAGAAAAAGGCTTTACAGAGAGAGCGAGTTTGCTATCATGCGCTCCGCACTTGAGCAATGCGTTGGGAAAACGTTGTTTAAGCATACTGTGAGCCAATAGTGTCGTTATAAACACTATAAATCACATTGTATGAAAACCCTCTGGAGGGGTTCCCGAGTGGC
>NZ_JAHGUP010000082.1 GCF_001989995.2 Vibrio anguillarum | reverse complement strand
TGAGCCGTTTGTTATGTGAATTTTACTCGTACGTCTTACCGTTGTGCTTTAACCAACCTTGCGGATTTTTATTGTTTGGATCCTTGTGCGTCCAGTGCATGACACCACCTTTTTTGTTCCATTCATATTCACCGTAAAACTGGACTCGATCGCCAACTTTTAGATTTGGAACCCTAGGAGCTAAATCAATATTGTGAGCAACAAGTAAAGTTTGTTTACTGTCCAGTTTCAATATGAATTTTTGATGCCTACTTCCTTCGTTGTCATCAGGTAATAAGCGAATAACTGTGCCTGAGCCCTGAACTTGAATATCACTTTGATGATTTTCATACGCATTTTTTAACTGATGATCATTAGCTTGAGCACCAATCGAAGCTAGACAAAAGATAGCTATAAATATAGCGATTAACTTCTTCATATACTCAATTTCTCCAATTCACATAACGCCCAATTAAGGGGTGAACAACGCCTCCACCCAAACCTAAAGCATTGTGCCATAAACACTAAAACTGAAGTAGAAGCAAAAGTGCCAAGCGTTGTGAATCCCTCTTAAATTGCTTGTTATGAGCGGGGGTTAAGAGTGCGCTTTGACGTACTTTTTAACCTTTTTCATAGCCATTTGACGCTTAAGTGGCGAAAGATAGTCGATAAACAAGTTACCCGATAAATGATCTATTTCGTGCTGCATTACGATGGCTAGAAACTCATCACTTTCGATGGTTATTGGCTTACCTTCGCGATCTAAAGCAGTCACAACAACTGAAGTAAAACGCTCTACGTCTGCATAGTAATCAGGAACTGATAAACAACCTTCTTGACCCAATGCTTTATCCGAGCCACTAACCACTTCTGGGTTAACCAAAATTAACGGTTCATCTCGACTTTCTGAAAGGTCGATAATAACAACTGCCTCTTTACGACCAACTTGAGTCGACGCCAAACCGATACCATTGTCAGTTGCATATAGCGTTTCCAACATATCGTCTATTAATGTTTGTACCGTCGTAATATCTTGCACCTTTTCCGCTTTGACCTTAAGCCTTGGATCCGGTGCAATCAGAATTTCTAAAACTGCCATATTTTCCTTCTAATTCTTGGAAGCTCATAACGCTGCATTAAGGTGTGAGCAACGCTACTACGAAACTTAACCTTACCACCGTAAACACGAAACCCAACGATGGAATGAAAAATGCCAAGCGTTGGGAATCACTCTTAAATGCCTTGTTAAGCCGATAGTCCCAGCATACCTGACACTATAAATTTTCTGTCTGGATATTTTTGGCGAAGCTGAACCAGTAAATCCTTATTTAGTTCTATGGTTTCAATGTATAACTGCTTCGTTCTATGCAGAATATTGTCCGTTGAACTCTCTAAACTTGGTATAACCGCTGTCCCTATTTTTTCTTCGACTTGAGCTATTGTATATTTTTCATCTGGTTTCAAGTAATGCTGCACTACTTTTTGATAGTCATTTTGATCTGCTCCAGCCAGACT
>NZ_JAHGUP010000081.1 GCF_001989995.2 Vibrio anguillarum | reverse complement strand
TACTCGGTTGCATAACGCCCTGTTAAGGTGTGAGCAACGCAATACCGATGCCACCGCATACCACCTTAAACACTAAACGCAACGCATAGTAAAAATGCCACGCGTTGCGAATCACTCTTAAACAGTTTGTTAAGTATTTTATTCGTAATAGTCATGGTTCAGTGACATCACCGCACCTTCAAAATCAGGAAACAAACTAGCAGTTTGAATATTCATATGCTCAAGTACAATCCTTAAACCCTTATGTACTTTTTCTGGAATAATAAATTTCACGACACCAATGTACTTCACCAACTCATCACTAGAAAATTCATCTATGTAACCTCTCTTGTAAGGAGTACCGAAATCACAGTAACCATTCTTTACTTCAGTATCACAGTCTCCGACAAATACTTCAGCCAAGTTATCCATGAAAGATTTATTTATATCCAGAGCAGACAAGAACTCCCCTTGCTGAGCGAATAACCTTTTATTTTGTCGAAACGGACTTAATATTGAGACCCCTACAAAACGAGCTTCTCGCTTAATGATCTTTTGGATAATCTCTTGATCTTTTTCATAGATGGAAAGTCCAGATTGAATACCTAATTCCGAATAAACCTTTCTCATTTTAAAACGTTCAAGTTTACCTAAATGTATTCCCCATATAGCTGCATCTTTACCTGATTTTCCGTCATATCTCGTAGCAAAGTAACACGCAACAAATATCGATCGAGAAAAATCAATTAACCTTGTTTTAGCTCCATGATGCTGTAGTAAAGCAAGCCATTCAAGGTAATCGTCTTGTTCTGGAACACTCTGAGGAATGAACGTATGCGCCCTACGCTGAAAATCTATAATCTTTTTTTCTTCGTAATTTCCAATTAAATATCGATCACTGAAGTATGGCTGCATCTTACGCTCTATGCCTGAAGATATTGGCCAACTCTCATCCATTTGACCTCGAAAAGTCAGACCGTTCCGTGCATAATCTGATTTCCTAAGGTACTCATACAAATCATCAATATTTCGAATTATTATCTCAGCATATACATTTTGCATACAAACTCCCAAAAATACTTAACGCCCAATTAAGGGGTGAACAACGCCTCCACCCAAACCTAACTCATTGTGCCATAAACACTAAATTTGAAGTAGAAGCAAAAATGCCAAGCGTTGTGAATCCCTCTTAAATTGCTTGTTAGTTGATATTTTGTTTCAAGCTAGATAACTCTATGCACATATTATAATAAGCAGCTAACTTTCGAGATTTTTCTGTCGGAGAAGGGGCGAAGCTTGATATACGGATACGTAAAGATGCAACGAAGCAAAGGAAATTGATTGCACCAATAGCTTTATAAAAGTTTATCACTTCACCGTAATCTTCATCGGCAAATGAACCATGCAAAATGCCATGACGATTTGTATTGTCAGGTAATGGATACTTTTTAGAATTGATATAAAGGTGCCCGTCTGTGAAATCATGAAAAGATGCTAACATTGCAACGATTTCATCTACTGCACCTATTTGTTTCGTAATGACTTCATCTTTACAATCTTGAGCTAATGTAGCGAATACATCTCGAATAGATTTTGCTTCAAGATCTCGACTTTCTAACAACTTTCTACCTGCACCTTCGATAACTGGCATTAAGCCGGAAACCGCGATATGGTTTGAGCCAGAAAAATGAGCTTCAATTGATTCAGATATGATCTCTTTGTACTCAGATATATAAGGTATTTCTGGGTATCTTTCGGTAACCATCGCAGCTAGGTTTTCAGGCGAATACAATGGGGCAAGGGCATCAGACAAATTATCGAAAGTAATATAGCCACCTTCAATTTTTTTCACCAATTGCTCCAAATACCCTACCATGACATACGGTGGGATAAACCACCCTACTTTATTAAATGCAACCCTCATATACTCCAAAGTAACCTCCTATCAACTAACGCCGCGTTAAGGGGCGAACAACGCACCAAAGCACTTAACGCATAGCACATTCATCACAAAAACAAACGCATGACAAAAATGCCACGCGTTGTGAGTCCCTCTTAAATGCTTTGTTAACTGTCACATATATCTGCATACATCTGACTTATTACTTCAATGCCTTTAGATGTGAACTCACCATGCTCGAACCAACCGAGACTTATTAGATCTTCTTCAAATAGAGTACCTGATCGAGGGACAAGACCTTCAAGCAACTCTTCAAAACTGTCATGTCGTTTAGCTCTACGCTTCACGTGACTAACTAAATAACTTTTCACTTTTCTCAGCTTTTCTTCAAGAATATTTGCCTTAATTTCAGATAGTTGATTTACATGATCTGATAGTTGCTGTTCTTTCGATGCCAACTCTGCCTTTAACTTATCTTTTTCAGCCTGATCTAATTTAAGGTTTTCGAATAAAGTTGATATAAATTGATGCATATCTTCACGAGCATCAACAACTTCTTTTTCCTTTGTTTCTAACTCTTCCTTCTTAGATCCGACACCGTTGGTTCCATATTGTTCAACTCGAGCCTTAACCTCTTGCTGCCCCTTGTCTACGCTTTTTACTTGCTCTTTGAGTTCACCCAATATCACCGATGTATCTTTAGTAAACTTGTGCATGTTGTCATAAAAGCGTTCACTACTACCTGATGCAGCAAAGTAGAATGCAGCCGAAAGACCAACAGAAAAAACGGCCAACAAAAGCGCTACTAAATCTGTAGCAGATAGCTCACTAAAACTTAAAGCTATATCAGCTTGAATTATTTTTAATATTGCAACACCAGCCAAAACTATTATCACTACATCTTTTACTAACTTTGATATAGCTTCTACTTTAATACCTTTGATTTCCACGTTCTCTCCTATGACAGTTAACGCCCAATTAAGTGGTGAACAACGCACTGACCAAGCCGCTGCATTGCACCGTAAAACACTTTACTCAACGCATAGTAAAACTGCCACGCGTTGAGAATCCACTTGAATTGTTTGTTATGCAACTTGGATTCAAGTACGAAGT
>NZ_JAHGUP010000080.1 GCF_001989995.2 Vibrio anguillarum | reverse complement strand
TTCAGCAACAAACCAAGCTTTTGAATCAGGAAAACTCAACGAGCGAAAACTTCAGCAAGTGCAAAATGCTCGATAAACTTGCCCTTTCCACACTTTGCGCCCGCTAAACTGACAACGCGCCAACGCTAAAACCAATTGAGGCAAACAAAGAAATTTGCCTGTTTTACGGTTTGAGTTAACCAAGAATTTGAGGGTAAAAATGCTCATTTGCCGACAACACAAAACGAATGGCCGGAGAAATCTAAAAAGATTGAACTCCTAAATTTCCCTGAGTTGCATAACGCCGCGTTAAGTGGCGAGCAACGCCAACCACCTTACCTAAACCATTGTGACATAAACACTTAACCTGAAGAAAGCCGAAAGCGCCAAGCGTTGGGAGTCCGTCTTAAACGCTTTGTTATATGCGTGCTAAAGCTACATTATGACTGCTTCAATTTTGTTTCCATCCAGATCTCGAATAAATGCAGCATAATAGTTTTCACCATACTCAGGTCTAAAACCCGGCTTACCTTCGCATGTACCACCTAGTTCAATTGCAGTGGTATAAAACTGTTCAACAGACTCTTTAGAAGGGGCATTGAAAGCTATATGTGAACCATTACTTGAAGTCGCTTTCCCCTCACAAGGATTACCAACCCAAAACTCAAAGTTTTCACCATAAGCAGCAGCAATATTTTCGATATAGTGAGCACGTTTGATGAATAATGTAGAAAGAACCGAATCGTAAAATTTAACGGCTCTCGCTACATCAGAAGTACCTACTGAAACGTGATTTAAAATCATGTTGATGTCCTTTTTATTGTTAAAGTCCGAAAGATTTTTATCGCATTCTAACAACACCACCCATAACTGTATATAAAAACAGTATCACTAGGGATTGCCAGGTAGTTCAAAGCATATAACGCCGCGTTAAGTGGTGAGCAACGCTACCACCCAACCTAAAGCATTGCGCCATAAACACTTAACTTGAAGTAGAAGCAAAAATGCCAAGCGTTGGGAATCCCTCTTAAATTGTTTGTTAGGGCTAAATTTCCAATGTTGGAAGTTCAACATTATTAATTAGCGCTCTTAGTCTCAGAAAGTGCTTTTTGTTTACCTTTCCAACTAACTTTCGACTTCTATATAACTCTCCCGTGCCTAGGTGCATAACCACATTCTCATCGTAATTATGTGCATGTGGCGAGGAAGGGAAAGGGTCAACGTCATCTTGGTGTACGTCCCAAACTTCACCCTTAATTTTATACTTCTTCTTGGTGAGTTCACGTTCAATCCCACCAGGTAAAACACTATCTTCATCGCGTAGAACTATACGTTCTAATATTGGGGTGCAAGTATCTAAGTAACTAGACGATGAAATAAAACTGTGAATTATATTTTCATCCAAAGGTGGCTCGATACCCTCCTTGTCAAGTGCATCGACTAATTCTCCGACCTCAATTACACATTTGTATTTGGCTTCCAAATGGAAAACGAAATCTTCACCAATGCCCATGAAATCGACTAGCAACATGACTTTGTTCATATTCATACTTTCCATAGAAACTATCCTTTTTAGCCCTAACGCTGCATTAAGTGGTGAGCAACGCAGGTTGTGAACCTTAACTCTTGCTCGGAACACCGAGCGTTGTGAATCCGCTTAAATGCTTTGTTAACCCTCTGTGTGGCGAGGTTGTTGTTAGCCACACAAACATAACCTTATGTCACTAACGTGACGAAATTAAATTAACTTCTCATAAGGAGAAATATTATGTATGTAATTACTACCGACAATAAACTGATTGAAGTTAAGGGTAATTTTACATCACAGCTAAAACCTAATAGTGTAAAAGCTGTGATTATTACTAACCCCCAAAACCCATTAAATTCTTATGTGTCTGAGATTTTTCGATGGTGTGGGGATCCAGATTTTAAAGATGATTACGAAAGTATTCTTCAATGTGTCCAAGCTCTTCGACACGAATAGTCGGATTGAATTGATACTTATAATCATACTCAACTACTAAAACCTTCATTAAACAGGAGTCTACGTTAATTATATCTCCTACTCTTGGTAGGTAGTTGAAATGCATATCTGCGTCGAATATATCAACCCAATTATTGTTTCTTTTAGCTTCAAATCTTGTAAGGAATACAGTTTCTTTATTGCGGCTAATCATAATTTCAATTTCCTTTTGTTGTGTATTGGCACAACAACATAACACACCTTTGTTGTAAGGTTTGCGAGTTGTGTTGCATATACGTTTGTTAGAGATAAGATGGAAAATGGTCTTAGAGAGTTAGTTTTATTAAGGTTTTGGTAATTCTATTGGGTTAATCTCCTTTTCATTGTTGTTGATGAGTCCATACGTATTTGCGTCTGTTAAATGTGGCGGTAACCCTTTTACATAAGCAATACAACGTAGTCGTTCATCTTTTATGTTTTCACAGAACTTGGTATGTCTTCGATATGTAATTAAACTTACTATGAGTCTAAAGAAACCTAAGAGTCCGTTAATAACGTGTTTAGGGATGGAAAACAAAACTAGTAAATTTTCTATAAGAACCTCCTTGAGGAAAGTTAGGAGGTGTGTATTGACAAGATAACTTGGGGAAGCTATAATGTCAGCGTTAAGTATTTATTACACACCTCTTCGTTAAAGTTATCCAGAGAAGCGCCAACTTCTCTGGGTGATTTATACAACAATTAAAACTCTCTAAGCCATTTTCCATCTTATCTCATTTGTTTTTAAATGACAATAGCCACCTATGCAACAAAATAACCTCGCGCATGAATGTGTGAGAGGGTTAACGCCGCATTAAGGTGTGAGCAACGCTACCACAAAACCTAACCATACCACCGTAAACACAAAACCCAACGATGGAATGAAAAATGCCAAGCGTTGGGAATCACTCTTAAATGCTTTGTTATAAAGCAATTTTTTCGTATTGATAAATATGGTCTGCGTACCATTTACCGCCGATTTCATAAGCGTCTGGGATGATTTCTTTAAGCGAAAATCCACATTTTGTTAATACTTTCTCAGAACCAATATTACCCTCAGTTACGACCGCATTAAATGATTGAATACCTTGTTCTTCGGATGCCCATTTAATCAGAGCTTTTAGAGATTCAGAGCCGTAACCTAACCCGTGATATTTAGCCTGAAATAGAAAACCAACTTCGGCTACGCCATCACGCATACGAAAACCAGTAACACCAATTTTTTCGCCAGTTTCATTCAAAGTTATGGTTAAGCACAACCAATGTTCAGAAGCTTTATTCCACACAGGGAGCCGAGAATTGAAGTTTTCCTCAATTTCCTTAAATGATGGCTCATCAAAGCAGAAGTTGATTACCGCAGGATCTCGATTTAAAGATTGGTATAAATCCCAATCGTCCGCTGTGATTTGAGTCATTTCTAGTCTATCAGTGCCAATTTTCAAACTCAGAACTCTCCTTGCTTTATAACGCCCGCTTAAGGGGCAGCCAACGCTAGTACCAACTTTCCGCATAACACCGTAATCACAAAAACCAACGCATAGTAAAAATGCCACGCGTTGGCTGTCCCTCTTGAAGCGTTTGTTAGCCGTTTAGTTTGAAGTGTGGTGATGAGCTACATTTTCAAGCCTTTCAGCTAGCCAAATCTTGATAATCGACTGTCGTGTAACACCTACTCGGTTAGCTTCACGATCTAGTGAATCTAACATCCATGCAGGGAAATCAACATTTACCCGTTTCTGCTTTTGCATTGGACGCTTAACTTTAGATAAATCTATATCACCTAAAATGTCATCGTCACTTTCAAACTTGGCATCAAACTCATGCGCTTTCATATAAGTTCACCTCCGCTTTACGTGAACGTCTGACTGAAATGATCCTAATATTTAGTCCACGGTATGTAATGACGCCAGACCAATGCTTACCATTTAACATGCCGATGACCAAATACCTAGGTTCATCACTTGTGTTTGCAGGGATCTCGATAAGATCAGAGTCATTCCACAAACCTTGAGCTGTATAGAAATCAATTCCATGTTTCTCAAAATTTGACCTGCTTTTATTTTCATCAAATTCGAATTTCGTCATGAGTAAAAATTACACCCTTTTTACTCATTTTGCAACTTACACTTTGGCTAATGATTGTGAAAACGGCTAACGCCCTGTTAAGGTGTGAGCAACGCAATACAAAAGCCGCCGCATACCATCTAAAACACAAAACGCAACGCATAACAAAAATGCCAAGCGTTGCGAATCACTCTTAAACAGATTGTTATGTTACAAGTGCTTAATTTGCCGCCCAATTTCTAATGCCTTGCTCTGAATAGTTTTGTAGATTTCGATTCTCTCCACCCACTCGGGTCTAGCAACATGGTTTATCGCGTCAAAATCAACCTCATTGAGGTAATCAATTGCCCTATCATCAATCCGGAATTTACCAACACGCCCAGTGATATCCGTTTGATAAGCATGATTGCTCACCTGTTTTATGACACCTTTCTTTATCAAACCCATCACTGTAGCGTCGTCAAAGCAAAACTCTTCTGTATTTTTCTGTGAGATAAAAAACTCCCTCAGTACCGATTTTTCATAGTTATCAAGTCGTTCCAATATTCTCTGATACCTTTCATTTTCTTTTACTTCTTCTTTTTTCTTATCTTCTTCTTGCTGAGCAACCTCTGCTGCAATACGTTCTTCTTCTAATTTTCGTTCTACTTGCTTTTGTCTAAAGTCTCTAGATTGCTTGACGTAGATGAAAACACTTTCACCTAAAAAGATAACACTCATACCAAATGTGATTAGGAAAAATATACCAATCCACATTGAATATAGTTCTTTAAATGAAAGCAGCCCCAATTGCTGTAACATTTCATCATTTAAGAAAAGCAACATACCGCTAACAATGGCACCTAAAAAATACGTCTTCTTAGGTAGCCTCAAAGCGCTAGTAATTGTTGATATATCCACATTTTCTCCTTTGTAACATAACGCTGCATTAAGTGGTGAACAACGCAAGTTGTGAACCTTAACTCTTGCTCGGAACACCGAGCGTTGTGAATCCACTTGAATGCTTTGTTAGTTTTATCAAAGGTATCAATCAACCAACCAATTTAATTGTAATAAAATTAAACATATAAAGAGGAAGCTATGAACAAAGACCTTTTACGTGAAATTCAAGATCCAGACGGTGAGCTTGGTTTAACATTCCCAGAGTACTTAAGAAGCTTAAAGATTCAACGTTATGGAGAAACCAAACGTCTTCAGCAAGTTTCTCTACAGCTTCAGACAATTTTACGCAATTACTATGAAGCATCTCAAGACTTGGAAACAATTGCTGATCTTCTTGAGAAACGTGAGTAGTGTAAATTACAAACATATTAATTTTCCTTGTGATTATTCATTAAACTAGGAGGTACTCATCATGAGACCACTAAAAGAGATACAGGGAACCACAGCGTTCCATCTATTTGTGTTTTTGGGTTTACCCTTATCATTCTTTATCCTTGGGGTCGAGATTGGCCTTTTGGGGTAAAAACATTATAAAAATGCTACTGAAAAACCAAGTAAAGCTTATCAAGTATATATCACCCAAGTACTTTGTTAATTGTGATGCAGTCTCCAATAGGTCTATATCTTCTCTTCCTTTTGTGAGATAGGATATTGCCATGTCCCATGAAACTGCAGATGAAAATACTATAAAACAAGCACCGAAAATAAGAACTATTATAGATTTATCAAAAGTGTCAGGATTGTAAGATTTGAGGGTGAATGTCCCTCCGATAAGAAAAGCGCATATAGTAATAATTTCTGTAAGTGACATATTAATTTTCCTTATGATTATTAGTTGAAAAGTTTTTGTGTGTAAGTGGTGATGACTGAAACTAACGCCCGCTTAAGGGGCAGACAACGCTACTACTAATTTTCCGCATAACACCGTAATCACAAAAGCCAACGCATAGTAAAAATGCCACGCGTTGGCTGTCCCTCTTGAAGCGTTTGTTATGTTAATTTTTAGAGTTTTTGAACCAAGCTAACAATTGCCGCCTTACATTTATCTCTTTGTTCTTTAGCAACTTGGATTTTTTCGCCATAGACTTCATAAGTATGCCTGTCCATTTTACTTAAAGGTAAACCTTGGTTTGCTGCGACTACACCTGCACTATTAAAATCACGAAGTTCTATGCTATAAGCCTTTTCAAATTCATCTAAGTTATTTACGTTAGTACTAAGACTTTCAAATTTATCTGGATTTCTCACGAACTCAGAATACATTTTATTTATAGCTTCATTCGATAACGCCTTGAATGCATGTGCCGCACCAACCTTTTGAGTAAACCTATTTCCTAACAAGAATGATATTTTAGGCAAACTTAATCCTTGATTTTTTGCTTTCGTTGCAAATGTATATTTACCATAAACAGGGTGACTTATTGACGTACCCCAAATGAGATTGAATAGACCTGTTATCGCAAATATTGAGGAATCATCAGCATTAATAGGAACAAGTAATTTCTCTCCCCCAACAATGGCCAACTGAGTATATATTGCGAAACTTGGATTAGTATCAATAAAATATGTACAAGGTCTAGCAGAATCTAATCTTTTTTCAGTTAAAATACGAATTATTGAATGAATTTTAATCCAAGGATTATCAGATGCAGATAAAGGAGTTGCCTCTGCACGTTCTGATAATAAAGGAGCAATTAACTCAAGATTACCATCACCAGAAATAAGAAATATATTATTGCTAACATTTTTATTTATTTCACAAAGCCTTGTAATATATTTATTTAAGTCTGCATCCCCTTTAAGGGTAGCTTCGGTAATGTACCCAACAATACTCTGAGGCTCATCCTTGGATATCAACTCTTGCAGTTTTTCTTCACTTTGCTTACCGCCACCCATCAACATTGATGATGAATTTGCTTGGGGGCACATATCTATAACGATAACGTCACGATCTGGATTTTCCTCAGCATAAACAGAAGCAACATGGAAAGTTATCGTACTCTTTCCTACTCCACCTTTATTGTTCCACATTACGTAACTTTTATTCTTTGACATTTATTATTCCCTCTTTTTTAACTAAAACTAACCAACATATTAATTAACATAACGCTCGGCTAAGGGGTTGACAACG
>NZ_JAHGUP010000079.1 GCF_001989995.2 Vibrio anguillarum | reverse complement strand
CACCACTTAAGCGGGCGTTAAGCCGATTTAGCAGTATTTGAGATAGTAATATAGAAATGAGAAAGTATTTCGACAAGTATGTATCTGAAGTCACTTATACAATGATTGGCTTTTATCTTTTCGCCATCGTTTACTCATTTGCAAACGATGTAGATAGTCCTATCATCGATATATTGAATTCGATCGGTGTATTTTTGTCCTCAGGTGGTGCAATAGTTGCGTTCATCACATTAGTAAATGTAGTCTCGGCGAAGCGAACGGATCAAGAAAACAGCGAGGTTGAATATTCAAATTTCATTTTGCTTATTCTTGATCGGCAGTCTCGATTTTTAAAAATGGTGCTGGATGATTTAGGGATTCAACAAAAAGAAAATGAGTTTTCTAATGCAACTGAACGAGCTTTAGGACTGAGAATTACTGAATTTGACGAGGATCTAATAATGTCTCAAATCGAAATGACTTGTTTGTAAATGATCCGCACCACCAGTTT
>NZ_JAHGUP010000078.1 GCF_001989995.2 Vibrio anguillarum | reverse complement strand
CAACGACTTTCATGCGGTTTTCCTGACCAATTGGCGCAAGCCAAGCTAAACCTTGCCTACACACAAACGCTAGCAGAGCAAGATGGTGTCATTACCAACTTACAGCTTGAAACGGGCACCTACGCCGCAGCAGGTATGCCGTTAGTTGCATTGGTGGCGACGGATGTAGACGTGATTGCTGATTTTAGAGAAAAAAGCTTACGCCATTTCCCAGACAATAGCCGCGCCCTAGTTGCTTTTGATAGCAAACCCGGCGAAGTCTTTACCGCGCGTATTCGTAGCCTGGATGCTGGGGTAAGCACTGGTCAGTTTGATGCGAATGGGCGGTTAGCCACTCCAACAGAATCTAATCGCTGGGTGCGTGATGCACAACGCATGCGTGTGCACCTTTCGCTCGATGAAACGATGTCAACATTGCCTTCCGGTGCTCGTGCGACGGTACAGTTGCTACCAGAAAGTGGCCCGTTTGCTTGGCTGGCAAAAATGCAAATTCAGTTTCTGAGCACTCTGCACTACGTCTATTAAGCGGAGTAAAAAATGCGACTTTGGGATCATCCATTATCTGAAAATGACTTTCGCCAATGCGTCAGAATAGCAACAGGTGCGACGCTTGGTTTTACCTTTTGTAAACTACTGGGTTGGAACTACGGGGTATTTTTTACCGTAACACCGATGCTGTTACTGGGCATGGTGCCCATCATGAATGCGCACGCCGCAAAGCAACTGCTCGCTTCCGCCGTCGTTTGTGGCTTAGAAGTAGCCATTCTCGGGGGGCTGTTTGGCGCTCATCCGGCACTGATGACGATGATGGCTTTCGTATTGTTTCTCTACAAATTTGCTTGTATGTCGAAAGGCAGCTTATTCTTATTTGGAGCGAACAGCGTATTGAGCTTGAGCATCATGCTGCACTTTGCAAGCTACTCCACAACTGATCTTAACGATCTGATTACCAGCAACTTTATCGCGAATTTGCTTTCGGTAATGGTCGCTTATCTGGTGACATTCTGTATTCCCGACGCACAGAAAAGGCAACCTCCCGCTCATGCAAGCGTGGCCAAAGAGTCACATCGTATGCGCCATGAAGCGCTCATGGGCGCAACCATTGCCACACTCTCTTTCGTTGTGTTTCAAATATTCGATCTGCAAGATTCAATGTCCGCGCAAGCCACAACCTTGTTGCTACTTTTCCCGATGCATTGGAACGGAGCGCTAGGCTACGCACGCAAACGCGCGATGGGTACTCTGCTTGGTGTCACTTTCGGTATTGCGGTCCAACTGCTGCTCTACGATTGGTCAGGTCAGCTTTTATTTGTTACTCCGCTGCTGTGGATAGGTGCGATGCTCTTTAGCTACTGGCATGTAAAAGAATCCAGCGGTTCAGGGGTCGGCTTTGGCTCATTGACTACCTTGGGGATATTGTTTGGTCAATATTTGACGCCGGGAAATGATTTAATTTTCAGTGCCCTGTACCGAGTCGGCAGTATTTTGTTTGCTATTGTCGCCACATTACTTACAACCTATGTGATCCATCGATTGCTGAATCAATTCAAAGCCACCCAATTTGGCCAGTAATTAAAAACCCTGCACATAGGTGCAGGGTCAACATCACAGCAAACCTTTATTCAAAGGATAAGCGTGCCGAATTTAATACACCCGTTAAACCTTGATAGTGATCCGCCACGACTAAACGCCACTGGCCTTGCACGTTCATTTGTTGCATTCCGCTGAGTGTAAAGCGAACACGATAAGCCGTGTTGCGATCATACTGGTTATACGATTTTAAGTTCCAATAGCCACCATCAGGTGCATACAACTTGACTGAAACATCACCCACAAATGGGTGTTCAATATCAAGTTGAATAGTGGCCGTTTCCGCATTTCCTTGATAAGTCACATTAATCGGAAGTGCTAACTCTCCTTGTGCATGATCGGGAATGGCAAAAGGCCCTTGTAAATCATAGATGGCTTGTTGGGGCGAAGTCGGTTCGGTGGGTGACGTTCCTCCGTCATTACTCCCATCTGGACGTGCATAAATCGCCGCAATGTATGGCGCGCTCAGGCCAATCGCTCGCACCGAGTTCGCGTAGTCAGTGACACCACATGCTTGACCTTTACACACTTTGCTTGGGTTAGAGAATGTGTAAGAACGGCTATGAATACCAAATAAGAAACCATAGGCCATGGTCGTCGCAAATTGGCCTTGAACCCCATAACCATACGCATCTTGCTCTGTACCATTTGAAAGATGGGGTTCGCCATTGTACTGTTCATGAGCATGGTTCAAGCCCAAATTGTGGCCTAATTCGTGAATAAACGTATCATCGCCACACTCATTCAAATAGCTATGACTGTACATTCTAGATTGCGCATAACGCGCACTATTGTTCCAATACGCGGCAGGGATTATCCATGCTAGACCACAGCTCAGCATGTAAGTACCATTGCCTTTATCTTCATAATCAGGAGAATTTTTAATATCTAGATTACGAAACAGCGCCACCATATCCGCGCCAACCTGCTTACGATATTGCTCAATATCGGCAAACGCCGGATCTTGTTTATTGCCGGGAGTAATCGCATCAAGCGCCTGCTCTTGCGATTTTTTCAGCCCTCTTTGCGTATCGTATTTTACTTCTTTCGTGCCAATTAAGTTGACTTTGATGTCCAGACCACTTTGACGCAGAATTTCATTTCCCACGTTAAATCGGTGCTGGATTTGAGCCACGTGATCTTGCTGAAACCACTCAGCCGTGCCGGGTGTATAAACACCTAGAATATCAATTTCAGTGGTTGCACTACTCGGTAACGCATGTGTTGCTAACACCACGGCTAATGCCAATGACGCTATTTTCATAGAAAACTCCTACATTATTTATTTTATTAACACACAAAGCCGTGCGTTTGAGGTATCAATGGCTGGTCGAGGTTTCGTCATAGCCATGATTCGGTGGTACTCGGTAAACCCATGCTTCACTGCCGTTGCCTTCAAGCTTCACTTGACCACTGGGATGACCAATAAAACCAAGTATTGCCGTTTTGCCGAAAGTGAATGTGGCTGGGTAAACTTCCCCGTCGAGTTCAAACTGCCCAGACCAAGTCCGGACGCCTTCATTCTGAATTTCTGATGAAGTGACTTGGATATTGACTGGCTGGTTATCAGGCATAGTGACCGTGACAGCATCGCCCGTTGCCAGAACTCGGAATTGTTCAATATTTTCGATTTCGATCGCTTTGATTTCCGTCACTGCATCACTTTTTGGCCTAATGGCTTGCAACGCTGGGCTTGGGTTGATGTCGTGCCATACTTCATCAACGGTTTGTGCCGCAAGCATGCGCTCTTCAGTGATAGGCTCTGAATTCAGAGCAGAACGAGCATCTCCAGCGTTCGATGCATCTTCTCGTGGTGGCTTCATCAGCTGACGCTCATCAGCAACTGTTGCGGCTTTAAAATCAGTATCCTCGTTATTATTCGGTGCTTTTGGATCAGGCACTAATGTTAATGAACTATGGCTAATGTAATATTTACCAACAATGAGACCGAATATTGCTAATAACAAAATGGTCATTATCTTAACTTTCAAACTTTATATCTCCGACAATTAGACGTGGCATATATATAGATACATAAGATGTATGAATACAATTAAATAACGTGATCTTAAGTCAATAAAGTTAAGGTTAAATATAATCAAACTTTATAGATTTGAATGATGATCTAATTTTCAAAAAAATGAATGCAATGCGCTAAATAAAATATCAAGCCAAAAGAAAAACAATAATCCGTAATTAATAAATTAGTTATTATTGTTTGATGGCAATAAACAGAGAAAATTAAAGAAGATGGTACTCTTGATAACGACGAGTCTTATGAAAAAGGCACTTAAAAGCGCAAAAATACAGTTTAGGCTGTCTATGACTAAACAACTTGAAGTTGCAGGTCGATATGGTAAGTGAGCACCCCATAGCAATAGCTAAAAATGTAGCCAACATCGCTGCAGCTTTCAATGGGAAGGAAAAAGCCTTCATTCTCGAAGCTCTTTAATCTATGGCTGAGCACTTTTCTGGAACTGTAAACCAACTAATTTGGTATTTTATCAAAACGTAATTCACTATTTATCCTAATGACCAAACAATAAGATATTTATCTATTCGGACATAAATCTTATTATTTCTTGACACTTATTCCATTATTTTAATATTTGCACTTTTTATAAACCATGGGAAAGAGAAAACAGATGATGGATGACATTGTAAAGAAAGATATAGCTAACGACCCAAAGGTAGCCCGTTTATTTTAGTAACCTTCTTCGTTTTTTAATTCATTATCTGCTCCTTTGAAAAGACACTACTATGAAATACAGGTCAATCCGAATGCTATTAGTGTCCGTATAAATGATAATATTGTGTATAACTAAACAACTTGAAGTGGCAGGTAGGTTGGAAAGTAAGTTTCCCCCATGAGTATAGATAAACGATTTGATGAAGTGAGCGAACGTAACCAACACCGCTGCAGCTTCAAGTAGGAAGGGGATATCAGACGATCAATCGGCATGATTCATCATAGATAGAAGGTCACAACATTCCCCGCGCTAAGAAAAGTACTATATAAATCTTGTTCAATTTTTTCGAACTTAATCATCAAACGGAGTGAGTTATCTCAGGTTACGAATCACTCTACACTGGCTCCAACAGCTAGGAAGCCGCTGAGCACCTACTACCTTTTAATGAATCTGAGGACACTTTAATGAAAGCACTATTGAAACAACTAACCACATCAACTTCTGGATTTTCTGCGCTTGCGATTCGTTTCCCAATTGGCATCATTTTTATGGCGCACGGTGCGCAGAAACTCTTTGGCTGGTTTGGAGGATATGGATTAGAAGGCACAGGTCAATGGATGGCTTCAATTGGCTTAAACCCAGGTGTGCTGATGGCATTTTTAGCGGGTAGTGGTGAATTCTTTGGGGGCCTATTCATTTTACTTGGCTTACTAACTCGCCCTGCCGCCTTGCTTCTTTCTATTACGATGATCGTCGCAATCGCTTCTGTACACTTAGGTAACGGCTTATTCATGGCTAATAACGGTTATGAGTTTGGCCTTGCGCTGCTTGCAGCCAGTGTATCGTTGGTTTTCTCTGGTGCTGGCAAATTGGCACTTGATAACTGGTTAAATAAAAAGCTCGCATAATCTATGCCTAAGGCCAGCATACCGTTTCATTGAAGGAGGCCAAGCCTCCTTCAAACGTTAAGATTTTCAGTCGATAACATTCAACTTAGTATCACTTTCCTTCCTTTCTCTACTTGTGTTGCATGCCCTTCTTTTTATGCTACATAAAAGTGCCGTTGAGACCCTATTCATATAAAGCAACCTTAATGGGTAAATATGCAACCAAACGAGCTTAAAATTGAATGAAAACTAGCGAATTACCATTAGATGAGAATAGTGACATTTGTTAACACAAAAGACTCATGTGTTGCCAAATGATAAAAAATAAAAATTTAAACCCAAAAATAGGTTATTAAAACGTAAAAGGTGGGCAGTTTTAAGTGATAAAGATCACAGCAATTAACCGTTAACATTATTTTACTTTTTGATTTGCACTCAGCCCTGCTAACCTGCGGCACGCTTTGAAATGATGTCGAAGTGCATAAAATAAAGGAGTGTTCACAATGAATACCAAAAAACCGATGTCGCTTACCGGCCGTGTTATTTTAGGTATGGTAGCGGGTATTTTGACTGGCTTTGCCATTCGAGCCCTATTTGCTGAAAACGGATTTGTTGACGCGTATATCGTTAACGGCTTATTCGATGTTGGCGGAAAAATCTTTATCGCCAGCTTAAAAATGTTAGTTGTACCCCTCGTGTTTGTTTCTCTCGTTTGTGGTACGAGCTCACTGAAAGATCTCACCACACTTGGCCGCATGGGCGGTAAAACCCTAGCCTTTTACATCGCAACCACCGCGATTGCCATCACACTGGCACTGACAATGGGCACTGTGTTTCAACCGGGGTCCGGAGCCGATTTAACCGCAGCAAGCTCATTCCAATCTGCGCAAGCCCCTTCTTTGGGCCAAGTGTTTATTGATATGTTCCCGACCAACCCAATCAGCGCGATGGCAGAAGGTAAAACACTGCAGGTCATCGTCTTTGCAGTACTATTTGGCATAGCCATCAGTGCCGCGGGTAAACCGGGCGAGCGTATTGCGGGCGTTTTTAATGACTTGAACGAAGTTATTATGAAACTAGTCGCCTTGTTGATGAACCTTGCTCCATACGGCGTATTTTTCCTGATGGCGAAACTGTTCACCAGCCTTGGTTTAAGTGCCATTTTGAACCTCGCAGAATACTTCGTAGTACTGACGGTTACCCTGCTGCTACACGGTTTTGTCACCTATAGTTTGATGTTGAAAGGCTTTACTGGTTTAAGTCCAATCACCTTCTTCCGTAAAATGGAAGATGCCATTATGTTCGCTTTCTCTACAGCCTCTTCCAATGCGACTATACCCGTCACCATGGAAACGGCTAAAAACCGCTTAGGGGTTGATAACAAGATAGCTTCTTTCACCATTCCGCTAGGTGCGACCGTTAACATGGATGGCACAGCGATCATGCAAGGCGTTGCGACAGCATTTATTGCCCAAGCGTTCAATATCGACCTAACCATGGGTGACTACGTGATGGTCATCCTCACGGCAACACTTGCTTCTGTTGGTACAGCAGGCGTTCCGGGTGTTGGTCTTGTCATGCTAGCGATGGTGCTAAACCAAGTCGGCTTGCCACTAGAAGGTATTGCTTTGATTATGGGTGTTGACCGCTTATTAGATATGATCCGCACCGCAGTCAATATTACTGGTGATAGCTGTGTGACTCTTATTGTGGCGAAAACAGAAGGCGCGTTAGATGAAGCTCGCTTTAATGATCCACAAGCTGGCGTGAAAGAAGAAGAAGTCCATTTAGCAAAAGCTCAAGCCTAACTTTCTTCACTTCCACTCATCAAAATCAAACCCTGTCGCCATTGCTACAGGGTTTTTCTTTATTCGCTTTACAGGTCAAGAATAAGATTAAAAATCAAGCAGATCAGAGCTATCTCACACCGAACTATCTTCAATAGATCTAGAATTTTATCAGCCTAACTTTCTAGGAGTGAACACAATGATACCTCGACGCACATGGCTTCTTTTGTTCTGCACTTTACTCTTTCCTTCAGTCGCTCTCGCTTCCTCTAACGATATCGATTCGTTAGATCTAACACACTCAACGATTGGTTATGCCTCTTTAGTCATTTTTACTCTGGCATACACTTTGGTCATGATGGAGGAGTACCTTAAGCTACGAAAGTCTAAACCTGTGTTACTTGCAGCTGGTTTAATTTGGGCCATGATTGGTTATGTTTATCAGCAGTATGAATTAACCGAGATTGCCAAAAATGCGCTAGAGCATAATTTGCTGGAATACGCCGAATTATTGCTGTTTCTGTTAGTCGCGATGACCTACATCAGTGCAATGGAAGAGCGGCGATTATTTGATGCATTACAAGCGTGGATGGTGGGAAAAGGTTTTGATTTTCGTGCTCTTTTTTGGATCACGGGGCTACTTGCATTTTTCATCTCGCCAATTGCCGATAACCTAACCACCGCACTGTTGATGTGCGCTATCGTACTAAAAGTGGCAGGAAACAACCCACGTTTTATCAACATTGCTTGTATTAATATCGTCGTAGCGGCTAACGCCGGAGGCGCTTTTAGCCCTTTTGGAGACATCACCACCTTAATGGTTTGGCAAGCGGGCCATGTGCCATTTTCACAGTTCCTTTCTCTGTTTCTCCCTTCTGTGATCAACTACCTTGTTCCTGCATTGCTGATGTCATTTTTTCTGCCCAAGGAAAAGCCAACCACCCTGCATGAACATGTCGAGCTTAAACGCGGAGCCCGCCGTATTGTCGTACTTTTCATGTTAACCATTGCTACCGCCGTAGCATTCCATGCTGTGGTGCGCTTTCCACCCGTGATAGGCATGATGATGGGGCTCGCTTACTTACAATTTTTTGGCTACTTCCTCAGGAAAACCTTACCTACTTCGCTGGCCAAAAAAACCGTAATTGCGATTGCAAATAATGACGAGGCCGCCCTAAAACGTATTGGCTCTGTGGTGCCATTCGATGTCTTTAAGCGAGTTTCACACGCCGAATGGGATACGCTACTGTTTTTCTACGGGGTGGTCATGTGCGTAGGAGGGCTAAGCTTACTGGGTTATTTAGGCTTGATCTCGGAAGTGATGTATAGCCAATGGAACCCCATATGGGCAAACGTGATGATTGGGTTTCTTTCGGCGATTGTCGATAACATTCCCGTCATGTTTGCAGTACTGACGATGGAACCCGATATGTCCACAGGAAACTGGCTGCTCGTCACATTAACAGCGGGCGTCGGCGGCAGTTTACTCTCGATTGGCTCAGCCGCTGGAGTGGCTCTGATGGGCGCTGCACACGGCAAATACACCTTTGTAGGCCATCTAAAATGGACACCGATTATTGCAACAGGCTACGCCGCAAGTATTGGTGTCCACTTACTACTCAATCACGCTTTGTTTTAACGAATTTGCTTCGCAATATAATGACACAACGCCTCTGCCAGCTGGTGCGAGGCCAAGTTACGTGCCACCACTTCTGAAGCCAGCTTTCCGCTGTTTATCACGCCAATCCAATCGTCAATCATGGCGCTAAAGCCTTTACTGGTCAGCATTGGCGTCCAATCTTTTAAACTAAGGGCTTGCTCTTGCCCTTGATGCCAACGTTTTCCTTGTGTAAACGAATCAAACTCAAAACCTTCATTCACAAAGCTCGCGCTGACTCGCTCAGCGGTTATGCCGAACTGGCGATTCATTGAGGCATGCAGCAAACTTTCGCCGTGTTGCCATTGAACATCCAAGCGGGATAACTGACCTTGATGCTGCTGGTAGGTAATATAAGCATCATCCAATGTGGCTTTAGCATTCACGTTTACGCTGTCTAGCGGATGGATAAAATCATCAAAGATAAAGGTGCGCACATCACCGGGCAGATCATAGCGGTGCTTTTCCCAACGAAGCGAACGTAAGTCGTTTCTATTACCAGTTTGCACTGCATTTAGGTGTTGGTTATAGAGCGGAATATGACGGCGATTAAACCCCACATACAAAGGTTGACGATGCTTTTCTGCAAGCTCATACAACATTTCACAGGCGCTTGCGCTGTCGGCTAGCGGCTTATCAACAAAGGTTGGAATTCCGTGTTCAAGGAAAAATTGGGCGATTTGAGGGTGAGCCGAGGTCGCCGCATGGATCATAACCGCATCAACGTTATAGCCAAGTAGCTCTCGATAATCCGTGCAATTCTCTGAAATGCGGTAACGCTGCGCTAGTTGCGTAACAAGAGCTGGATTACGAGTACAAAATACCAATTCTAAATCTGGGCGCTGTGTGATGACCGGAAGATACGCCTTTTGCGCGATATCACCTAGACCAATAATGCCAATTTTCATCATCAAATCTCTTTTCGTTAGATGAAGGTTAGGCTAACACAAGAAGATTAAAAAGGGAGGTGTAGAACTCAGTGAAAAGGCAATCCTTGCCTGTCTGGGATGAGGCTAAAATGGGCTCTCTTTGTTCAGTTCATTGCAAATTTCGACAATCGCCAATGAGAGCCCGGATTTGATGATTTGTTGCTGACGCTGAAGTTGAAGCTGGTAAAAATCCAGTTCAATGTCGCCATCCGGTTCCAATACTTCCAACTGCACCATGCCCATTTTGGCCACCAAATGAAGCTTTTTTATCGGCACCAAAATTTTCGGGTCGGTGAACTCGTATTCAGCACCATCACTGTTGAGTTGATTACGCAGTTTGATGATATCTTCAATATCGTGGTAAACATCATCAGGTAATACCCCAAGACCAAACAGCAGTTTTAGCCTGACAGACAAGTTGCCGAGTGGTCCAGAATCTTGCAATAGAGGGCCAACTACTGATTGGACAGCGAAGTTATCTTTGCGAAAAATGCGTTGCATTAATGCGTCAATCGCCTCATTGAACACTTCAACCGTCGTAATAAAGAATCCGCGCACCGAATGGGCACTATTCAGTCGTTCAATTATATCGCTTTCGTTAATTCTATCTGCCATACGCTGTACTAATTGTTGTTATAAAGGGAGGGCATTAGCGCCCTCCAAAGTATTTATGTGATTAAAGCTGTTTGTAGATCGCTTCAATTTGCTTAACCTGCTCGCTCTGCTCATCTAACCCTGTGTAATGGGCCAGTGTTTTACATACGCCATATTGGTTCAATGATGTTTGAAGCTCGACCGCTTGAGGATCGCTGTCGTTGGTATACTTAAGGGCCGCCGCAATCCCTTTCAATAGCATTTTGTTTTCAACACCGTACTCGATTGTACCGAGTAATGGCTTGATTAATCTATCATTGGGGCCTAATTTTCGTATTGGCTGACGACCAACGCGATCCACTTCATCCACCAAATATGGGTTGGCAAAGCGGCTCAATATTTTTTCGATATAAGCGGCGTGCAATTCAGGGTCAAAACCGTAACGACGAATGAGTACTTCACCGCTTTCATGCATGGCTTGCTTCACTTGCTGACGAATTGCAGGATCTTCAATGGCTTCACGAATCGTCTTATGACCACTCAAACAACCCAAATAGGCGGTAATGCAGTGCCCAGTATTTAAGGTGAAGAGTTTACGCTCAACAAAAGCCATCAGATTATTGGTTTTTTCCATCCCTTCAATGTTGGGGATCTCACCTTTAAATTGCTGTTCATCAACAATCCATTCGCTGAAACTTTCAACCGTCACGGCCAACGGGTCATCGTTCGCGGCTTCGACAGGTGGCACAATGCGATCCACCGCGGAATCGACAAAACCAATTAACTCATCGGTTTTAGCATGCAGCGATGGGTCTAGATATTTATACACTTCGCCTTTCAGGTGTGTTGTACCGCGCACCATGTTTTCACAAGCGATCACATTGAGTGGCTGCTCATTGCCCGCTTCAAATCTTTTGGTGATGCCTTTGGCGATCGTTTTCGCAATGATATCAAGCACTGCAGGGCCGACAGCTGTGGTGACCAAATCCGTTTTTACAATGCGATCAATCACATCATCACTGGCTGAATTCACCGCAGTGACATGAGTGACAGTATCAATTTTGCACTCAGAACCCACTACCTTTACTTTGTATTCTTGACGATGACTCAATTGATCGACCAAAGGTTCATTGACATCGGCAAAAGTCACTTCAATGTCTGCATCGGCCAATAATTTACCAATAAAACCACGACCAATGTTACCCGCGCCAAAATGTACTGCATTTTTCATAATCTTACCTACCAAAAACTTATCTAAAAGAGAAAAGAGCGCTTAATACTTCAATTGAGGTGAGGTCAGCAGTATAGGGGAACAGCCGACCTCGTTTTGCCTCAGGAGCAAAAGCATTACGCTGCTTGGTTACCCGATAGGATGGCCAAGATATCGCTCACGTCTCTGGTTGAGGTGAGCTTCTCGATAGCATCAGGCTCATCGAGTGCGTTGGTAATGGTGGTAATAACTTGAATATGTTCATCATTTTTGGCGGCAATACCGATAACCAGTTTCGCTACGCCATCTTGGTCGTCCGTAAACTGCACACCAGCAGGATATTGGCAAATCACAATACCCGTTTTAATCACACGGTCTTTGGCGGCGACGGTGCCATGAGGAACGGCAATCGATTCTCCAAGATAAGTGGATACCATTTTCTCACGTTCAAACATGGCATCAACATACTCAGGCTCCGCATAGCCAAGCTCAACTAACTTATTGCCAGCGAAACGAATGGCTTCTTCTTTATTAGCGGCATTCAAACCTAAGTGAATGTTTTCTTTTTGGATTTGAAAAACGGACGGTTTTTGAATTTCAAAGCTGTCGTCATTCGCAGCGAGGATGGATACTTTAACCACATCGCTATCATTCGCCGCCTTAGGGCGTTGAGCAGCCAAAAGCTTAGTCACAAGCTGGTTGTACATTTCACTGTCTAAAAAGTTGCTCAGTGAAATATGCTGTGCACTGGGTGCATGTGTGCGTGCGCGGCCAGTCAGGTCTTTATGAGTAATCACGATTTCTGCGTTCTCCGGCAAACTATTGATGGCAAGGTTAGTGACGTGAATCGCTAAGCCCGCATCTTTGATTTTTTTACGCAGCATGCTTGCGCCCATTGCGCTTGAACCCATACCCGCATCGCAAGCAACAATAATGCTTTTCACGTTGGCTAAATCAATATTGCTTTTTTGAGAAGCCGCCGTCACATTGCCCTTTGCGCTCGATTTCATCTCTTTCATTTGTGATGTGGCTTTTTCTAACGCCGCTTCATCACCTTCTTCCTCGGTGCTGCTCTGTGCTTTCATCAATAATGACGCAACGGTAAAGGACACACCTGCCGCACCAAATATTGAGCATAATACGCCAACAATCGATCCTTTCTGTGTCATCAGTAGTACTGCAAAGATAGAGCCAGGAGACGCTGGAGAAACAATACCTGCATTGAAGAGAGTCAAAATGAACACCCCTGTCATACCACCAGCAATCGCAGCAAGAATCAGACGTGGATTCATCAGTATGTATGGGAAATAAATCTCATGGATGCCGCCGAAGAAGTGAATGATGGAAGCACCACCAGCTGTTTGACGTGCTGTACCTTTACCAAACACCATGTAAGCCAACAAAATACCGAGACCAGGGCCAGGGTTTGCTTCAATTAAGAAGAAGATTGACTGCCCCATTTCACTGGCTTGTTGAATACCTAACGGTGAGAAAATACCGTGGTTAATCGCGTTGTTAAGGAACAAGATCTTCGCGGGTTCAACAAAAATAGAGGTGAGTGGTAAAAGGTGTGCTGAAACTAGGAAGTTTACGCCTGCCGCTAAACCACCAGAGAGCACTTTGACAAATGGCCCAATGAGGTAAAACGCCAAGATTGCGCCAAGCATACCAATAATTCCTGCCGAGAAGTTGTTTACCAACATCTCAAAACCGCTTTTTACTTTACCTTCAACACGTTGGTCAAAGGTTTTGATCGCCCAACCACCCATAGGGCCAACCATCATGGCTCCCATGAACATGGGGATATCTGTTCCGACAATCACACCCATTGTGGTGATGGCACCGACAACAGCGCCACGTTCTCCACCAACCAATTTACCACCCGTGTAACCAATCAGCAGTGGTAATAAGTAAGTAATCATCGGCCCAACCATAGATGCTAACGTTTCATTCGGTAGCCAACCTGTTGGGATAAATAGTGCGGTTATAAAGCCCCACGCGATAAACGCGCCAATGTTTGGCATAACCATGTTAGATAAGAAGCGACCAAAATTTTGTATCTTGATCTTTGCATCTGGTGATATCATGTGGATTCCCCGTTCGATGTTCTGATGAATATTGTTGTTGTAACGGTTCTGCGAAAAACCGTTGATTGCTTAGTACACAATCAATTTACCACACAATTTCATTCTGGAACTGACGACGGGTTTTTCGTGATCAGCCCCTCATAAATCCTAGCTTACAAATCATTTCTTCGTGATCATGGTCATTAAATTGATATGTAAATTTACAACAAAAACCAAAAATACAACTTGTCAACAATATTTAATCGATCAACATCATACTTTTTGAATTTTAACTTTTGATAAAAAAGAGATTCAAATCACAATTTCACTCTAATTATTAAAAATTAAAGAACCGAAAGTGATAAACATCACAATTACATCTTTATTTCACTAATCAAAATAAAGCCACCACTTCCATATTGTCTATTTTGTAACTTATATACACAAAACCATATTAATATTAGCTCATACATTAATATGGCTTTTTTTACTAACAACATCGGAGCTTCCTCTAAAAGCAGGCCAAGGATACGCTCCAATTCACAAACCGAACAATAAGAGGTGGGACGAGTATAGCCTTACAACGCAAAATGTTTTGACCCTGAGCATTCCCTGTTAGAATCGGCTGTACTGTTAACCATAGACGCTGTGAACGAATTCATGAAAGAAAGAGTGGTTGTTTCCGTTTCATCCATCCATGGGACGAAGCACTTTCATCTCGGTAAATGGTTCCGACATTTTTTAAAAGGTTTTGGCTATGTGCTGGTTGCCAGCATTCTCGCCACTGGCGGCGTTATCTATTACCTTCTTGATGAAGTTGATTTTGCTAAACTCAAGCAACAAGAGTTAGAGAGCCAGTCGATGTCACTGACCGAAGAAGTCACCTCTTTAAAGGAGCTAAAAAGCAGCTTAGAGAATGACCTGCTCGAACGAGAAGAAAAGATGCAGGTTGTTTCAGACAGGCTCGGCGATCTTGAAAAAGTATTGGGTATGGATGAAAGCGGAGCGGAATTAGAATCACGTTTAGACACCGCCGCTATCACTTCTTCAGTTAGAATGGTGATGCTGACCCAAATACCCAGCGGTGCACCTGTGCATAATGCGAGAATTTCGTCAGGATACGGTGAGCGTATTCATCCTGTCACTGGCAACGTCAAAATTCACCGCGGGCAAGATTTTGCGGTTAACATAGGCACGCCAATTTATGCACCAGCCGATGGCGTTGCCGAAGTCACTCGCGCCAGTGATAAAGGGTCAGGCAATTTTTTACGCTTACAGCACTCTTATGGATTTACCAGCTCCTATTCTCATTTGCAAAAATTTGCCGTGAAAGGGGGCGATTTTGTACAGAAGGGCGACTTAATTGCTTATTCTGGAAACAGTGGGTTATCTTCTGGCCCACATTTGCACTATGAAATTCGATTTGTCGGCCGTTCATTAGATCCAAGACCTTTTGTTGATTGGGGCGTGAATGATTTTGAAACGATATTTAGTAAGGTAAGAGGTATCCGATGGGAATCTTTAGTAAACAAAGTCGAGCTAAGAGTCAGCACTCAGCTACAACTCTCATCGCAAAAGGCTGTTCCATTAGTGGGGAACTCAGGTTAGAAAGCGACATTCAAATTGACGGGTCGGTAGAAGGTCAATTGCACGTTGATAAAACCATCGTCATTAGTGAAACAGGCACGGTTAATGGTGAGCTGTACGCAGGCCACATCATCATTAATGGCGAGTTCCAAGGCACATGTCACGCGACTAAAATTGAAATTTTAAGCAAAGGGAGCGTCACAGGGTCTATTTATAGCGACGACTTGAGCATTGAACAAGGTGGGCGCTTTAATGGAGTAACCTACCCTGCCCCGGAGAAACAAGTAGTTGAATTAAAAGAAGCGAAAATCGCTGCTGAAGGTTAATTCAACTACCGATTTCGTTCGCACTTCCCCATTTGATAGAAAGTCCCATTTGCTACAAAGTGTAAAAAGGCCTGCTGATGTTAGCAGGCCTTTTGTTTATGAATGTCCTTTCCCAACAGGGAGAGACTTAGAAACCTTCGATATTTTTTGCTTCTAATTCCGCAAAGTATTTTACGGTTTTCACTTTTAGTTCTTGAGTCGATGGTTCATCACATACAATCACTGATTTCGCGTGAAGTTGTAGTGCGGAGACTGTCCACAAATGGTTGACGCTTCCTTCCACGGCCGCTTGCAAAGCCAGCGCCTTATTGTGGCCTGTCACCAAAATCATGATCTCTTCTGAATCTAGCAGTGTGCCTACACCAATCGTTAGCGCGTATTTAGGAACTTGGTTGATATCACCATCAAAGAAACGAGAGTTTGCAATGCGTGTATCTTCTGTCAGTGTCTTAATGCGAGTGCGTGACGAAAGTGAAGAAGCAGGCTCGTTAAACGCGATGTGCCCATCATTACCCACACCACCCATAAATAGATTAATGCGGCCGTATGATTTAATTTTGTCTTCATAGCGCTTACATTCTGCATCAACATCTGGTGCGTTGCCATTCAGTAAGTTGATATTTTCTTCTTGAATATCAATATGATTGAAGAAATTGTTATACATAAATGAGCGGTATGACTCCGGATGATTTTCAGGAATACCAATGTATTCATCCATATTAAATGTCACGACATGCTTAAAGCTCACCTCGCCTGCTTTATGCATTTCAATCAGTGCATTATAAGTCGTCAATGGTGTACCACCAGTAGGTAAACCCAATACAAAAGGACGGTCTGCCGTTGGGTTGAATGCGTTGATACGTTTTACGATGTGTGCTGCTGCCCACTTGCCGACTTGTGCAGCCTGTTTTAACGGGATAAGTCTCATGATTGGCCCCTAGTTATTGGAATATTATGGTGTAATAGAACATTAATTCGCATTATAAAATAAGTATTGGGTAACTGCCATTGTTTTAGGTCAAATTTTCGCTCTTTCTTCAAATCTCAACCAGAAATGCGCTTAAATTTGTAGCAATTTCTACAGGTAAGCTTAACTAATACGGCACATGCTATAACCAAATGAGATAAAAATTCATCTATAAAATTAAGTAAAGTTTGAGTCGCTATCACTCCACTATCTGGCGAAGCGTGCATTCATTACCCATACTTGGAGTAACAAGCAAGAAAGGAGCAAATGCCATGAAAAACGAACTTGAACCCGCGAAAATTCTCCATGCTTATGAAACAGTAATGGCGCATGGTACACCGACTGAGTTCGGGAAAATCTATGAAGGTATCGAAGCTTTTTCAGACTATGACGGCTATAACATTTACATGCGAGGAAATGGTGTGGAGCTAAAAGTTGGCTTCCACAATACCTACCATCTCGATTATGACCAAGAGCATCTACGCGACAGCTTTTTAAAAAAAGTAGCCATTTTGGCTAAGTAGCGGTGTTGACCCAGCTCATGGATTGGCTAAGCGCGACCAAATGAGCAGAGTGGCGATAATGCAAAGCCCGAGTGAATCATCAATACTAGGGCTTTGAGCGAAAGCACTTTTCTCATCTTGATTGAGTCACACTCTTTTGCACAGAGATCTCTTATATGAAAGGCGATGCGAGCGAGTTTGTCAGCCCTATTGAGACAATAAGGCTGAAGAGATAAATGAGAAAGCTGACCAAATTACGGCTTAAGATCCTGCATTAGAGATACAGATTAATCTTCTTCCGTTAAGCTAACTTCTTCATCATTATAGTCGTCACCACTTTCAGGTTTATTGCGACCGTTCAACGTATGGAAACGCTTCCGACCACGAGCAAGTTGAGTGTATTTCAACCAGACACGCTCTAACTTAGATTTCGCTTTACCTGGGTTTTCAATCGCCTTAACAAAATGAGCTTCTTCGGCATTCTCTGGCGTGAGTTCACCAGATTCAAGACCAAGCATGGTACCACCATAAATGGCGAGAAGTTCTTCTTCTGCAAGAGTAAAATCACCAGACTTAGCAAAGCCTCGTGGAAACTTTGTATTGTCGTAAAAACGTTTTTTTCCGTGACGGAATTCAGTCTCAGACATATCAACCTCATGTGAATGGCGCTACTACCATGTAGCGATAGATCACGCGAAAATTAGGCGTAAATCTCCGAAAAGAAAAACAAAAATTTTTTATCGTCATAATTGCACTTCCTTGTTAATCTGACGGGGTAATTTCAGAGGATTTAATATGGATGTAAAAGTTTTTCGCACTTTTCTCGAACTCGCCAAAGTACGTCATTTTGGGCGAGCAGCTGAAAACCTTTATTTGACCCAAGCCGCCGTCAGCGCACGCATCAAGCAATTAGAAAATTATTTTGATGCTCAACTGTTTACGCGTGATCGCAACAACATAAAGCTCACATCGGCAGGAGAACGACTCGTTGGCTATGCCGAAGTGATGGTGGCAACCTTGCAACAAGCCAAGTTTGAGCTCTCTTTGGAAAATGGCCGAGCTTTACAGCTGACATTAGGGGGAACGCCCAACGTTTGGGATGCTCATCTACAAAACTGTTTAAGCGTTGTGACTGATGCTTTTAGCGGTTATGGGTTTATGGCGGAAGTTATGGGGCGCGAGCAGCTCAACCGCAGCCTACTGGAGCGTACCTTAGATATGGCGTTTGCCTTTGACCCAATTAAAGCCGAAGAGCTAAACTGCAAAAAAGTCGCAGATTTAGTACTGGTGTTGGTTTCGACTCGTCCTGACATACTGGAAACCGCCTTTGATAATAAATACGTGTACGTCGATTGGGGAAGCCGTTTCGCCTCCGAGCATGCTGAGCGACATCCGAAGACGCCAACCCCCTATTTGCGCACCTCGACCGCTCGTATCGCACTTGATTTCATTTTAGAAAAAGGGGGAAGCGCTTACCTTCCTACCTCACTTGTTGAACCTTTTATCCACTCTGGCCAATTGTATCGAATTGACAATGTGGAAGATTGGCAGCGTCCCATCTTCCTCAGCTACCGAAAAAACAGCTCATCGATAGAAGCCATTATGCAAGTGGAAAAGTTAGTCAAAAACATCAACCCTAGTAGTGCTTACTCATTACAACAAGCGGGCGAGGTCATTCTCGACTGACCCAACAAATTCATAACGCTGTAGCGGGTATTGAATACAGCGTTATGAATATCCTTTTTCAAGAGAAGCCGCAGAAAAAGCCATCCAGTTCCGAAAATGGCTAGTATCGACAGAATTCATGCATACACTTAGCTTATAAAAACTGCATAAGGCTCGTTATACCAAATGGCACCATGGATGGAACTCGATAAAGAACAATGCCAACAAGCTCGCACTAGCCGTGATCCGCGATTTGATGGACGATTTTTCGTTGCCGTCAAAACAACCAACATCTTTTGTCGCCCAATATGTCCGGCAACCCTGCCAAAAGAAAAGAATGTTGAATACTTCGCCAACTCCGCACTGGCTCTACAAGCGGGTTATCGGCCATGCCTACGTTGCCGCCCAGACAGTGCACCTCATTCTTGGGCATGGAAAGGGGTTGAAACCACCTTTTTGCGTGCAATCAAGCTTATTGAGCAAGGTGAATTACAATCGAGCAATCTGGCTCAATTTGCCGAACGTTTGGGGATCAGTGACCGCTATCTACGACAACTGTTTCAAACTCATTTAGGAGTGTCACCGAAACAATATGCTCAGTACCATCAGTTGATGTTTGCTAAGCAGTTGTTGCATTCCAGTGCTCTGTCCATTACCGATATAGGATTCGCTTGTGGGTTCAACAGTACCCGCCGCTTTAACGATGCGTTTATCAAAACGTTGCAACTGACCCCCAGCCAAGTGCGACAATCTAAAACAGCATTGATGACAAAAAACCTATTAACACTCTCTTTTCGCGGCCCTTTCGATTGGCAGCATATGCTAGATTTCTATCGATTACGTGCAGTAA
Source organism: Vibrio anguillarum (assembly GCF_001989995.2). Classification (GTDB taxonomy): domain Bacteria; phylum Pseudomonadota; class Gammaproteobacteria; order Enterobacterales; family Vibrionaceae; genus Vibrio; species Vibrio anguillarum. The sequence goes on along the minus strand of NZ_JAHGUP010000078.1, from coordinate 15,338 downwards.
ACACCATTGAACAGGTCAGTAACAATCATTATCAACGCACCTTCAACATACACAATACGACCGGCTGGTTTCGTGCCAGCTTAAACTCTGCGACCCATTTAGAGGTTGAATTCGAGTTGCAAGACATCACCAAACTGCGTTACTTGGTGGCAAAACTACGCCGCCTATTTGACCTCGAAGCCGACATCAGCCACATCGAGGCCTATTTGGAAGACTGCGCTCCGGGTTTAGTCACTCGTTCAGGAATCCGCATTCCCGGCGTTTGGAATTGTTGGGAGGCGGGAGTCAGAGCTATTTTAGGTCAACAAGTTTCGATAAAAGCAGCCATTGGCCAGCTCAATCGATTAGTCGATGCGGTGAACCCAGCTCAAAATACGAGCAGTTACTTTCCAAGCCCGGAACAAATCGCACAGCTTGATTTGCACTTTTTAAAGATGCCACACAGCCGAAAAGAGACCTTAACACGCTTTGCTCAATTCATGTGCCAACACCCTGAAGCCGATATGGATGCTTGGCTTTCACTAAAAGGTATTGGGCCGTGGACCGTAAACTACGCTAGGTTAAGAGGTCAGTCCGATTCAGATTGCTTTCTAGACACTGATTTGGTGGTTAAGAAGGCATTAAGCCATTTTCCTGAGCTGAACGCAGACAAGGTTTCACCTTGGGGAAGTTACGCCACCTTTCACTGTTGGAATTACTAATATGAATAGCTTCACCCACTATCACAGCCCCTTAGGAATCATGACATTGCAAGCCTGCGAGCAAGGTTTATTGGGGGCTTGGTTTGAAACCGAAACCACCATGCCAACAGAGTTAGGGGTAAAATCCGAACACTGCACTATACTCATCAATACTATCAAACAGTTAGATGAGTACTTTTCCGGGAAACGGACTATATTTACTTTACCTTTAGCGGCAAAAGGCACCGAGTTCCAACAATCTGTGTGGCAAGCATTATGCAAGATACCTTATGGCGAAACTTGGAACTACCAACAGATTGCAGAGGCGATCGGTAACCCCAAAGCCGTAAGGGCTGTCGGCTTGGCCAATGGTAGAAATCCAATTTCGATCATCGTTCCTTGCCATAGAGTGATCGGAAAAAGTGGTAAACTCACTGGCTATGCGGGGGGCTTAAACCGTAAAGCGAGCTTATTAGAACTTGAGCGAACAACAACAGAGGTTGCAGCAACATGATAAGATCTACGGCAAAATCAATCAGTATTCTCGTCCTTACAGCCACTTTGCAAGGCTGTTTTCAAGATGACCTTGAACGTTGGTTAAACCGTGAAACTTATGAGTTCAAAGGGACTTATGACAACCAGTTCAATGATGACTTATTGATTTTCGAAGAGGGTATTGTACGTGCTGAATCTGAAACTCAGCACTGGTCTCGCGCTTACAGCGTGGATGGTAATCAACTGACGATCCAGCTACGCAATAACTCGAAAGAAAAACGAGAAGATATCGTGCTTGTGATCCATGGCAAAGGAGAAGTGCTGACATGCAGTGTCTGCGCCATGTATAAATTGAGTAACGTATGGGTAAAAACAGGCAATGTTGAAGCCAAACCGTCTGGAGTAGAAAACGCGAGCCAATAACTCGCGTTGATATTGTTACCAAGTACGCTCACCCATATTCACTTGCGCACTTAATTCAAGGTCCTCTTTACCTGGAAGCGCTGGATAAGCTGCGACCATTTTAGATACCACTTGTGCCGAGTCTTTCGAGGTTGAAATAGCCTGTTCGAATTTCGCCAAGTAGGTTTTAGTAAATTTTACGGCTTCGACACCCTGCGGTATATCAGCAAAATAATGTCCAGGAATGACTTTCTTTGGCTTAAGCATCTGCATCTTCTCTAAAGCTTGAACCCACTCACCACGCGCTTTCGGGGTTTGGCTATCAGCCGTCCAAACATGCATACCAGAGACAACCGCTACACCACCGACAATCGTTTTCTCAGAAGGCACCCATAAGTAAGCTTGGTGTGTATTAAGCTCTTTCACTTCGATCTTCTCACCTTCTAATGAAAACTCGCTGTGGTCAAAAATCTTAGGGACAATAATTTTATTTGGCGCACTCTCTCCTAGTATCGGGCCCCAAAACTGTAGCTTAGCGTCTTTCGTCGACTTGATATGCTCAACAATCGCTTGGCTTGCTAAAACATCAACGTTAGGAAACGCCGAAACCAACGGTTCTAGACCAAAATAATAATCAGGATCACCAGCGCTAATATAGATGGCCTTAAGTTCTTTACCTGACTGCTTAATCATGTCTACTAAAGCTTGGCCATCTTTTGTACCAAACTGAGCATCAATTAAAATCGCTTGTTTCTCACCACTGATCAGTGTTGAGCTAACTGGAAAGACTCCATTTTCCCCTGGGTTGTACGTTTGAAACGTCAATGCGGCTAAACTTGAGAAAGAAGTGCTTGCTAGCAAAAAACCCGTTATCAACGGTTTTGAAATTGTCATTGTGTTTACCTTTCATTCATTGTTCGAAGTAATAACATCTTATTGTTTTTTATTTAGAACAAATAGATCCAATAATGAACTTCACTGATTCAATTTAAGATACTAATAAAAGCATTATTCACTCAAACCACTCCGTTTTTTAAAAACGATCTCATGCTCTCACACTGTCATTTATTAAAAATTCAAGTAAGGTAGGGATATCAATCTGTTGGATCGATTTCAAGAGAGATAGGAGAGAACGATGGTAGAAAAACATTCAACCTCGGCACTGGCTAAATTGCGTAATACAGACGCTAAACAACTATTCAGTAACCTCCAAAAAGCAGGGTACATTAACCGCTTCGACAACAAGTGGGTATTAACAGAACTGGGAGCAAAATTTGGCGGCGAATACGCCCAGCACACGCAATATGGCCAATTTATTGTCTGGCCGGAAAACTTGCTCGTCGACACACAAGCCACCAGCGGGAAAACGTTAAGTGCCACTCAACTTGGCGATCATTTCAGGCTCAACCCCAAAAAAATAAATCAACTATTGAGTGAGTTAGGCTGGATATCTAAAACAAAAAAAGGCTGGCAAGTAACGGAGGCTGGGCTCAGAGCTGGCGCCCAGCAACGTGAAGACAAAGCTTCTGAGCAATTATTTGTTGTTTGGCATGATACGGTGACTCGCCATAAACGTCTGAAACAATCCATCGTCGAATTTTTAGGGCAAGAGGCTCACAGCCAATCGACCGATAAATCATTGTCCCACTTTCGCCAAAAATTTGAGGCAAAACATCGCACCTTAGACGGCCACTATGTTCGCTCGACCGGCGAATTATTGATCGATAATTGGCTCTATTTGGCGGGCGTCGTCCACGCTTATGAGCGTCAGTTGCCGATAGAAGCTGATGTGATGTGCGATTTTTATCTGCCAACAGGGAAAGTCTATTTACAATATTGGGGCTCAGATAGTGGCGCAACCGACGAAAAAACGCGCTTACAAACTCAAGCGATTTACCACGATCACGGCTTTGCTCTGATTAATATTCACCCGCAAGACATTGCGCATTTAGATGACATTCTGCCTAGAAAACTGCGAGAGTTTGGGATTAAAGCGTATTAATCGCGTTGGCAAGATGCCCCCTTCCCCTCGTCACTGAGAGAGCAACACGAGAGAAAAGGAGCAAAAAACAAAACCTATATTAACGATAAGAAGAATAGCGAGCTCTCGCCGCCTCTTCTTTCGGGACGATGGTTTTACCAATCGGAGCCAAAGAAATAACCGCGAGTTTCAAATGCTGTAGTGCGAAAGGGATGCCAATGATGGTAATAAAACACGCCACCGCCGATAAAATATGACCAACGGCTAACCAAAAACCAGCGAAAACAAACCAAATCACATTGCCGATTAAGCCAAATGGGCTGGTACCAATATCTTGCTGATTGGTCAATTCATCACGGGAAATCGCCTCTTGTCCAAAAGGAAAAAACGAAAAGTTACCGATAACAAAGCAAGCACGCCCCCATGGAATGCCAATAATGCTGATAAAGGCAAGGAGACCAAAAAACCACCAAGCGAGCCCCATAAACACTCCGCCCAGTAAAAACCAAATAATATTGCCGATTGTTCTCATCACTACTACTCCGTACAAAATAGATCCATAAACCCTTTCAGTATCATTGCATGACCTGAACGGAAGATTAACGCTAGGCTAAACCATGCCATACCGCCGTAACGCCGCTTATCGTACAAAGCAGCAACGCAGCGAAACGGATGTTATCTTTGGGCAGTGATTGCGTGGTCATCATCGCCAACTTATAGCCCAACCAAGCTGAGGGGATAAGCGGAATCGTTATCCATAAATGATGCAACGTCAGAAAACCTGCCGGTATTTGAATGATCAAAGAGATGATCGAGCTAAACACAAAAAATGCCGAAAGATTACCACGCAACTGATTCGCTTCTTGATGCTGTAGGATCAACGCCATCGGCGGCCCACCAATCGCGGAACTGGTGCCAAAGAAGCCGGAGAAAAAACCCGCAATACCCATTTTTATCGGGGTAGGTTCGATGCGATACGGCAATAAACTAACAGCCACGGCAAATAACACCAATAAACCAAGCCATAACGCCAGTACATCCGTCGAGACTAAAACCAGAAGGATACCGCCCGCAATTGAACCGGGAACGCGACCAATCAGCGCCATTTTTAAACCGCCAAGCTCAATGTTCGAGCGATGCTTTAAGGCGTTCAAGATAGAAATAAACAGCGCCACGATACAAATGGGGGCAGGAACGTAGTCGGCGGAGATCAAGAACAGCAAGGGCGCTGCGACGATCGCTAAACCAAAACCAATCGCCGTTTGCACAAATGAACCCAAGAAAATAAGAAACATGGCGATAAGCGCCGTACTACTGAACATTTCCATTAAAATGCCTATAAGCGAAACAAAGAAAAGTAATGCCCATAGAGAGCATTACTTCGTTCACGTTATCAGCAATTTTCGATCATGAGAATAGCCAAATTGATCTATCGGTCTGGTATCAGTAAGCAACACCAATACGTTGACGAGGGTGAGCGGCACTTTCTAACTCATCGATCATCGCGAGGGCATAGTCACTGACTGAGATTTTGCTGTTACCTTCAGCATCAGACAATAGAGCGTCACCGCCCACACGGTAAGCACCTTGTTTCTCACCCGGAAAAATCTCAGCGGCCGGGCTAACAAATGTCCAATTAACCTTGCTTGTACTCGCACGGAAGAGATCCAATGCTTCGCCTTGCGCTAATGCTTCCCCTTTGTACTCTTCAGGGAAACCTTCTACGGTCACCAATTTGATACCGGGAGCGACTTCCAATGAACCCGCACCACCAACCCACAGTAGGCGATCCACACCCACTTGCGGTAGATCTGACAGCAGTTTCTGCGCTGTAGCCGCAACAATATCGTGGTTGCCCGCTGCACGTCCGCCGATAGAAGCGATCACGACATCAACACCTGCTAACGCAGCGCTAATTTTTGACAAAGGCTGTTGTAAATCAAATTGTTGAACGCTAACACCTTCAGCATCAACTTTACTTGAATCACGCACTAACGCGATCACCTCGTGGCCCCGTGCTTTTGCTTCATTGACAATGTGACTACCAATCCAACCTGATGCGCCTAATACTGCAATTTTCATAATTTATTTCCTCATTCGGTTTCTGTTTCTCGACAACAATTGTAGTCTAGTAGTTAAACGAAGGAGGAAAAACACCCAAAAATGATGTAGATTGTATCAATATTCGTATCTAATAAAGGCCTACCATGGACAGACTAACCGCCATGCGCAGTTTTATCGAAGTGGCAAATACTGCCAGTTTTACCAAAGCCGCAGACAACTTGAGCTTAAGTCGATTACAAGTGTCACGTCATGTCCAAGAAGTTGAGGATTGGTTAAAGCAGAGGTTACTGCACCGCACGACACGCAAAGTCAGCCTAACCACCGCCGGTGAAGAGGCTTTAATCCGTTGCGAACAAATTTTGCACCAAACTGCCGAACTTGAAACACGGGCGTTGGAACAGTCACAACTCTTAAACGGTACCATTCGCATTGCCGCGCCGATAGGCCTTGCTCAAAACATGTTATTGGCCGTTGTTGAAGACTTCACGCAACGACACCCCAATGTGTTAATTGACATTGTCGCTTCAGATCGCCTTTCACAACTGGTCGATGAACGCGTGGATATTGCCCTGCGTTTTACCCAACAGCCGGATGATACGCTCATCGCTCGCCGTTTAATGAGCGTCGGCACCGTCATATGCGCTTCCCCTAGCTATCTCAACCAACACCCTCCTATCAATACACCCAATGACTTAACCCAGCACAACTGCTTTGTGCACATGAGTAATAACAAGTGGGATGTGGTTAAAGACAATGAACAGCTCTCTGTCACCGTGAATGGCAACATCCGCGCTAATGATATGGAAATTTTATGCCGCGCTGCCCTACATCACAAAGGCATCGTACGGCTACCATGCGATCTTGCAAATGTCTTTATCGCCTCAGGAACACTAGTACGCGTTTTGCCAGAGTTTCACAGCCCAAGCAGCGCACTATGGGCTGTGTATCTTTCTCGTAGCTATCAAACCCCATTGGTTCGCCAATTCATTGATTTCATCGCTCAAAGCTGGAAAAACGATCTCATCGCTTAGCGTTAAGTCATTCTAGCTAATAATTTAATCAATATTATTAGCTAGATTAAACATAGCGTTAATGCCAAAAATGAAATTATCTATAATTAATATTGTAGATGACCTCATTTATCTCACAGACATACCACCTACCTATTAAAAAGTTAAGTAAAAATATATTTTTACTTACACTAAAACAATCAACAATAAATATTGATAAATCACCCAATACTATTAAGTAAAAATAATCAGCATCGTTGAAATCATCGTTTAACCATGAAATAAAAATTTCATCAAGTAAATGAGCATTTATTATCCCTTTCAATATCTCACGCAAAAACATGATTAAGCCATCAAATTAAGCGCTTAATAAATAACAAAAATGAAATTAAACTTAAGATCTATCCATTGATATCATTATAAAATTATTTTATTTACATACTGATATGTACATATTAGTTATGCAACCTTGATTAACTGAAATCACTAACTATATTTAGCCACATAAAGATTATAAACATGTAAATATCAACACTAATATCAATAATATTTAATAGATATAACCACAAAAACCATTCGAAATGGTTAAATCAGTACAGTGATATTCTGTGGATCCATAAATAAACGTCAGTAGGTATTGAATGAAAAAAATAGAAATACTTATCGTGGTTGATTGTGCCGGAGCATTAACAACCACGAGCTTAATGGATAACGTTTACTTAATTGATAGTAACCAATGGCTTGGTTCTTGGGATGAAGGAACGTGCCAACTCCACACGGTATCTCAAGATGGTCAGTTTATTTGCTGGCGTAGCTGCGCCATTTCGCCAGATGACGAAGTCAATATAACGGGATTCTCTGGCGACATGATTGATCAAAAAGCTTGCTTACCAAGCCCTGTTAATGACGCGTGGGAAGGTAGAGTTCAGACTCGCGGGGATACTGGGCGTTATCTATATACCATTTCTCTTTCAATAAACGGAATAACAATGAATTTGTCACCTTATCTCGAAGTTCAATAACTCCATCTATTCAATAACTCCATCTAAATAAGGAACATTGTATGAAAAAAGTAGAAATACTCATGGTCGTAGATGCAGCAGCAGCGCTTGCAAGTCGAGATCTGCAAAGTAACATTTATCTCATTGATACAAATAAATATATGGGCTCGGGTAATGAAGGCCAAGCTGAGTTAAAAACAGCCTGTAAAGACGGCCAATTACTATGCTGGCGAGTTGTCGCTATTTCACCAGACAATGAAGTTGATATTGTCGAGTTTAATGGGCAAATGATAAATGACAGAGTTTGTATACCCACTAAACAAGGGCTAAGCGGTGATGAATTCTGGGAAGGCCGAGTTGAAGCGCAAGGACAAGCCAGCACACAACAATACAATGCGACCTTGTCTATTGATGGTGCAAGATTAACGTTTGATCCTTTCCTCGTTATTTCACTGTAGAGGGCGAACTCATGTTAAGCCCAAATGTTGATACCGCATTAAATATGCTTACCGACGTATATACTGATTTTTTAGGTATTAGTAACTACGATACAACGTGCAACTCTCTCTTTATTGGCCATGTAGCAAAAGATCCAAACTGGCTCGTAGAAGTTCGAAGCAGGACTGAGATCTTAAGAGCGGTAATGAATGAGTTTATGCAACAAAAGCCTAAAATTTTTGCGCAAATTATTACATCGTTTATTAATTATCAGACCACGTTCGATGCCTGCGCACAAAACAGTAAGGCGATAACAAGTACGAAGCAATGGATTGAATGCTTACAATTATTGCAAAAAACGTTAAAGCAAAATATCACGTTAACAAATGAAGCTCAGCAAGTTTTCACGAAATCTTACAGCCAAGCGAAAAATGCAGAGGAGCTGCTCGCATCCAGCATTCAAGATGGCTGGAATGAACTTGCGAGCGAAGAACAAGCAATGGTACGGATTGCAACAGAGATAGGCTCTCTATCGCAATCCATTGCCAGTTTAGGAGCCAATGTCACGGCGGCCCAATTAAGAGCAGGAAAAGCTTACATACAAAGTATGGTCACTATTTCCTACGGTGTCGTAATGGGAGCAACGACGTCTGTACCATTCCTTTCCTTTGCTGGTGCGCTATTCACGGTTGGTTACAGTGCATACAGCACAATATCGAGCGCGAAAGAGGTACAACAAGATTTAGACAAACTCACTCAATTACAAACACTAGCCAGTGAAGAAGCACAAGCGGCTGCCATTACTAAAGCCATTATTCAAACCCTCAGCAACATGAGCGAAGAATTCCTAAAGATTGATGATAACTTGCCAGCACTTTCATTGTTATGGCAAGACGAATTAGACAAGGTAAACGAACTGATCAACGCCTTACAAAGCGGTTCAGACCCTGCCCTATTGACTGATTTGCAAACCATCAAGATTGCTTCAGCCTCATGGAAAACCATTTCAGAATTTGTGCAACTCATTAGTTTACCGCCAAACATTGGAAAACCCGTTTTAGTCAACACGCTAAATAACACCATTCAAGAACAGTAAAGGAGATACACAATGCTACAACAAGTTACTCAGTTGAACCCAACACAGCAAACTACTCAATCTGCATTTTTAGCAACCACAGTCATCACAGCGCAGTGCCATGCCATTTTAAATACACAATTTACGCCACCTACGGTAAAACCAGATTGGTTTGATGACCTGAGTAAAAAATTAGACTCAGCAAAACTGGTTGCTAAGCAATGGATTGATGATTTAGGACCAAAAGTATCAGCATCGATTCCCTCCAGCGTAATTAATTTTGACGCCACTTTCCAAGCATCAATCGATGCCATTCATGAGTTGTATAAAGCGGATCCAACAGCAAGTGGCAAAGACAATACAACGGTTCAGCAAGCTTCACAGATTATGACCGCCCTATCTTCTCAAGTCAGCGGTATCGAAGCCACAGTCAAAGGGATGAATAAGGAACTCTCTGATTGGGGTGTTAAAATGCAAGCGGCACATGATGACTTAGTCAATGGTGCGACCAATATTCAAAAAACAATTATTGATTTACAAACAGATATTGAAAGCATGAATAACGCAATAGACAACAATCGTGCAGCCATTGAGAAACTGAATAAAGATCTAGTCTATGCACAAGTTGCGGTTGGTGTTGGCATCTTTATGCTCGTCGCAGGCGTTGCGCTTACCGTCGCAACCGCTGGCACCGCTGGCACCGCAGCGGTAGTCTCCGGCGGTATCGCAGCCGTTGGCGCGGCATCGATTATTGCTGGTGGTGTTACGTGGGGCGTATTACAAAATCAAATTGATGATGACTACGACAGCATCGCGCAAGAACAAAAACAAAAAGCTGAAGATCAGCAACAGATTATCGCTTTACAGGGGCTTTCCAATGCCAGTAGCGCCGTCGTTTCAGCGATTGAAACATCGACATCAGTATTATCTGATTTTGAAACGACGTGGACTGTCTTTGGTAACGAGTTAGATGATGTAGTAACCAAGCTTAATAATGGTGCATCCATGCAGAGCATTATTATGGAAAAAGTGATGTCAGACGCAGCGAAAAACGAATGGGATGATGCGGTTGAACTTGCTAAACAGCTAGCTAGCGCAAAAATAGCTATCGAAACGAAAGAGTTAGCACCTGCAGTAAAACAAGCAGCTTAAACATTACTAAAGGGGGTTACGCCCCCTTTTATTCTTTTTCGAGGACCATCATGAATCAATCAGCCAGCGAGCAACTTCAAACCGACATTCCTGCATCTATTAGCGCTATGGTGTTACTAAATTCTGCATGCCAAGGCGTTGTTGAAACTTATATTGATCAAGGCAATGCAGAACATTGGTATGCTCAGGTAGAACAAAATTTAAATGCGGTGCAAAAACTGGTACGGCAATGGCGTTTGAGTGGTAATTTATATTTTTCAAATGACATTATGGACAGTGTTCTTTCCATTGCGAATACATTCAAAGATTCTAATGTTCAAATTTTAACGTTATTCAAAGCACTAGAAACCCGTTTTGATACCGCCCAACTACAGCAGCTCACTTCATTAATCTTAACATTACAAAATCCGATTCAAAGTCTTACATCAAATATAAAACGTTATGATGAGGGATTGAATGCTTGGGCTCGCCAAGTGGAAGATGCTCATAACACATTGCAACAAACTATTGCACAGATCCAGCAAGAAGAAGTTTCCATCCAAGCAGAAATTATCGCCACTAACGCCCAAATTGATCTAATGAAACAACAGATAGCAGCATTTAAAACCGCCATTGCGAATGCTCAATCGCAGCGTAAGAAAGGGATATTTGAAACGATTTTTGGCGTGGTGCTTGCTCCGTTTACACTGGGAGGTTCTTTGATATTGGCAGGGTTTGGTGTTAGCTCTATTGTAGAAGCACAAAGTGAAATATCTAGCCTGCAAAGCGATATCCAATCATCTTTAAATACCATCAACCACGATCAACAAACGCTCTCTCAAGATCAACAACAAATCGCGTCTCTCAATGCCCTATTGCTAAGTGTCGATCAAGTTAACAACGATTGTGCGGCGATCAGCCGATCCTTAGATACACTACAAACCACGGTGCTCAGTTTATACAATGAAACCAACAACGTCGTTTCTAACCTTACCAAAGCACAAGATTCACAAGCGGTCATTCTGGAGCAAGTTTGGTACCAATCAGCTTACAATGAGTGGCAAGATATTCTGGAGGTAGCATCAACGCTCAATAATGCACAACCTCAAATAACAAAAGCTCAAATCAAGTAATTGATTTGGCTCCAGTGACGGAGCCAATGGCTGATTTAATTGAGCAAGTTATAAAGCAATGCCGATACCGCCAATAACCCTATTGCCATGACAAAGGGTGTACTCATCTGCTGTTGATACTTCGCCAGCGATGGCACTTTGAATACAGCAATCATCGGCATAATAAACAGAATCATAGCGATCACGGGGCCTGAAAACGCTTCCATCATTCCCAGAATGCTGGGGTTGAGTATCGCGACAATCCAAATCGTGACAAACAAAATCGCAATGGTGAGTCGCCCAGCAAGACGCAGTGACAGGCCAAAGTTTTTACACAGCAATCCAGTCAGGCTTTCTCGCGCACCAAGGAAATGCCCTAAAAAGGAAGAGGTAATGGCAATAAACGCCACTAAAGGGCCTAGTGTGGCGATAAAGGGATTATCTGTGACATTGGCAAGGTAAGTCAGCACTGAAATATTTTGCACTTTTGCTTCTTGCAATGCCTCTGGTGATAAAGCCAATACGCAAGAGAACACGAATAACAAGACAAACAGAATTAATACAAGACTGGTGTAACGCAGAATCTGCTCTGATTTTTTATCCGCTAGCACGCCATAATGACGACGTTGAACATTGGCAAAACTTGAGATCGCCGCTGCGTGGCTAAAAGAAAACACCACGACAGGAATGGCTAACCACACTGTGTGTAAGAAATCACTCATTTGCGGCAATACTAATGACGGCACTGACCAATACGGGATCAAATAGAGCGAGAGACATAATAAAATAGCCGCCAATGGATAAACCATAACAGCAAAAGCGCGCAACATGATCTTCTCACCACCCAGCATAATGGCAATTAACGCAAAGACTAAGCCACCAGAAAGTAGCGCCCGAGGGGGAGCGACCATCTGCGCTTGATTAACCAAAAAGCTATCAACCGTGTTAGTTAGACCGACACCGTAAATCAGTAAGATTGGGAAAATAGAGAGGAAATACAGCAAAGAGATCAAGCGACCAGCCCTTTGGCCAAAGTGTTCTTCAACAACGTCGGTAAAATCGGCATTAGGACGGCGCGATGAGAGAACAAAACGAGCAAGACCACGATGAGAGAGATAAGTCATCGGAAAAGCGAGTAAGACCATTAACACTAATGGCCAGAAACCACCTAACCCAATGTTGATTGGCAAAAATAGAATGCCAGCCCCAACGGCCGTACCAAATAAACTGAGTAGCCAATAGGTGTCGTGTTTAGTCCAATTAGAAATCTGAACATGACTAAAATGAGCCATTTCCTTAGTGTCTTTCACTACTTTTTCACTTATATAAAAATAATAATGTCGCGAATCCTACTCCTATTAATCATTATGATCATTTTGAGACCTTGGTCATAATCACTATAATCAAGGGGCTTGGCTTGGATTGAAAACCATGAAAACACCGAATTAACAGCATATTAAACTGGATTTATGTGGCTTTATTGAAACTAAAAACCAAATTTTAAGATTTTTCAGTAAATGTAATTAGTTGACGATTTATCCAGCACAGTCACGCACAGCAAATAAAAATGAAGGACATTTGTCCTCCCTAATCGGTAGGCGATCATGGTTTTATACAATTGTTTTTCGAAAAGAGGCACACAGATAGACACTGTAGGTATGCGGGACCAGAAGATAAATAGGAATCGATTTATAGGTTTACAGTGTAAATGGCCCTAAATAGGGCCAATTGAGTCTATCTCTGAACTGTGATATTTATGAATTAACGGCTTTGATAAGGATAGAAGTATCCATTCTTCCCTCACCTTGCTCAGACAAGGCTTGGTAAGCATGATAAGTTTTTTCTGTCATCGGCAATTTTAGATCGTTTCGTTGCGCTTCATCCAAACAAAAGCCCAAGTCTTTGATCATCCAATCAATGGCAAAGCCGTAATCAAATTTACCTATTGACATGTTCACAGCGCGGTTTTCCATCTGCCATGAACCTGCGGCTCCATTTTTCAAACAATCAACCAAAACGCCAATATCTAACCCTGACTTTTCCGCTAAGATCAATCCTTCCGACAGGCCATTTAATACGCCAGCAATGCAAATTTGATTGACCATTTTTGCGCGTTGTCCTTGCCCTGCTTTCCCCATCAGCACCGATGACTTGCCATAAGCACGAAATACGGGTTGCAGCTGCTCAAACAGTTCGGCATCTCCACCACACATAATGGTTAGCACACCATTTTCAGCCCCTGCTTGGCCACCAGAAACAGGAGCATCCATAAAGCGAATGCCCGCTTTATGAGCCGCAGACGCCAGATCTTCGGCTAACAGTGCCGATGTGGTGGTGTGATCAACCAAAATTGCGCCGCGTTTCATCGCCCCTATCGCGCCGCCGTCACTGGTCGTTATGCTACGGACATCATCATCATTGCCAACGCAGGTTAAAACCACATCGGCATCTTGCACGCACTCTGCGACTGTTTGCGCTGCATGCCCATGATACTGCTGCGCCCACTGCTGCGCTTTAGCTTGAGTGCGGTTGTAGACGCTAACATCAAATCCTGCGTTTTTTAGATGCCCAGCCATAGGGTATCCCATAACCCCTAATCCAATAAAACTGACTTTCATTAACTTCTCCTTTTATTATTACCCAGCAGCCCAAACGGACGAACACACGTAACTGAGTGTGGGCTGTATGTATCCTTGCGTCATTCTCTATGAATAAGACCACGGTTAGCAATGCACAGATAAAAAAAAGCCGAGTCAATCACTCGGCTTCTCATTAATTCGCTCTATTACAGCTCAGCGTTATGGTAAACCTGCTGAACATCATCACAGTCATCTAGCATGTCGAGGAATTTCTGGAATTTCTCCACCTCTTCGCCCGTGACCGGTGTGTGTGTTTGTGGAACGAATGTGATTTCTTCCACATCGATAGTCAAATCAGGGAACTGATTATTTAGCGATGTTTTCACTTTGAAGAATTCAGTGTTAGGTGCAAATACAGTGATCACACCATCTTCCAGTTCAACATCCGTCACATCGACATCATCCATCATCAGTGCTTCAAGGATAGAATCTTCATCATCCCCTTTGAACTGAAATACCGCTTGGTGATCAAACATGTGTGATACGGTACCTGGAGTACCAATTTTCGCACCCGTTTTAACAAAGCATTGACGCACATCTTGGAACGTACGGTTGCCGTTATCTGTTAAGCAGTCAACGATAACACTTGCGCCGCCAGGGCCAAAACCTTCGTAACGAGCAGGTTGGTAGTCTTCACCACCACCACCACTGGCTTTATCTAGCGCTTTATCAATAACGTGGCCTGGAACTTGGTCTTTCTTCGCTTTTGTGATTAGGTGGCGCAAAGACAAGTTCATGTCTGGGTCCGAACCACCATTTTTCGCACACATGTAAATTTCTTTACCGTATTTGGAATAGACTTTAATTTTTGCGCCTTGAGTTTTCGCCATTGAGGCTTTGCGCACTTCAAAACTTCTTCCCATAGGGATGATCTCTCTAATTCAATTTAACGCGAGGGATTTTAGCAAAAAGTGGGATCATTTCAATTTTCCACTTAGCAAAGACATGAATGCTACGCAACACCCATCACTCTTTTGTATTTGTTCACCGATTGTAAAAACCACTCTTTTTCGGCCTCACTGGCAATTTTAGACTGCTGCTGAGTGATCGCTTCAGGCCCTGCTTTTCCTTGCTTGAGTTTCCAAACAAGAAAGGAAGCTTGTTTATCGAGCTCTACTTTGTTTTTCTCTTCAGCGGCAAGTAAAGATAGGTTGAAGGACATGAGTTAGCCTAGATCGGTAAATACGTGGCACGAAATATAGCATAGGACATAGGAAAATTAAGAGCATAAATGTGCAATTTATCGGTATGAAATCAAGAAAATTGGAAAATATAAAGGGTGGCTATGCACCTGTCTCTTGATCACAAGT
>NZ_JAHGUP010000077.1 GCF_001989995.2 Vibrio anguillarum | reverse complement strand
TTGTGATCAAGAGACAGGCCTTCGGGCTACCTTTTTTTTGGCTGGAGTTTGAGCAAGTTCAACTATTCATACAATTCATAGTGAATCTATCGCCAATATTTTGACATTTGTCGAGTAAGACCGTAATGATGAACTATCCGTGAGCGGGCGGGGTGTCGGATGTTCAGAGTCTTGTACACAGGAGATAGCCTTATTGCACCAGCATGTTGTGAATTGTTCAGTCGGTTCAACAACTAAAATGGAGCTATTTGGTGTAATTAATATTTATGTCTTTAACCTAGTAAACATAGCGTCATAAATTCGTTGTATTTTTAATAAAAAGAGAGTGTATATAAAATTAAGAATGCATCAATAAAGTGAATAAAAATGATTAGTTAATACATTGTTATGTTTATATGTTACACCGAGCTGTAAATGTGAGCTAGGTTAGGAGTTAGCAAACTAAAGGGTTCAGACAAGTCAGAACAGCGTATTTAAAATTGTATTATTTCTTTAATTCGATAACGTATAAACAACCGATTGCATTTAGGGTGGTGAGGGAGTTTCATACAGCCCACTGCAAGTGGTCAATAAGGATAGCATCCATACATCCCCTGTAAATTAAGGTATGGAATGCAAATATAAGAATGAAATAAGGAGAATTAAAATGGCTGGTGTTTTAGGAATGATCCTTGCTGGTGGCGAAGGCTCGCGCTTGATGCCTTTAACGGAATCTCGTAGTAAACCTGCAGTGCCATTTGGTGGCAGTTATCGTTTAATCGATTTTGCTTTGAATAATTTTGTAAACGCGGATTTGATGCGTATCTACGTGCTTACACAATTTAAATCACAATCGTTGTATTTACATATGAAGAAAGGCTGGAACCTTTCGGGCATCACTGATCGGTTTATCGATTCAATCCCCGCACAGATGCGTGATGGCAAGCGCTGGTACGAAGGTACTGCGGATGCTATCTACCAGAATATTCGTTTTATTGAACTCTCTACCCCCGACCAAGTATGTATTTTTGGCTCTGATCATATCTATAAAATGGATATCCGCCAGATGCTCGATTTCCATAAACGTGTAGACGCAAAACTGACCGTTTCTGCGCTGAGAATGCCGCTGAAAGAAGCGTCTCAGTTTGGTGTGATTGAAGTTGATGAAGCCGGAAAAATGGTCGGTTTTGAAGAAAAACCTTGCAACCCTAAAGCGATCCCTGGGCACCCAGACCTTGCACTTGTTTCTATGGGTAACTACATATTCGATACAGATAAACTCTGTGCAGAACTGCGTCGTGATGCTGAAGATAATCACTCCAGCCATGATTTTGGCAAAGATATTATTCCTAAACTTTTCCCAGAAGGGGAGGTTTATGTCTATGATTTTTCAACCAATAAAATCAAAGGCGAAAAAGACACAACTTACTGGCGTGATGTTGGTACGATTGAGGCCTACTGGGCAGCGCACATGGATCTATTAGAGCATGATGCCGATTTCTCGTTGTATAACCGTAGCTGGCCTCTCCACACTTATTATCCACCGTTGCCACCTGCAACCTTTGTTGATTCACACGATCGTAAAGTACAGATCACCGACAGCTTGATCTCCGGCGGAAGCTACATTCAAGGTGCGAAAATTTATAAATCGGTACTAGGCTACCGCAGTAACATCGGAGCCAACACTTTAGTGAGTGAATCCGTGATCCTCGGTGATGTTAAAATTGGTGAAGGATGTACAATTAAGCGTACGATTATTGATAAAAATGTCGAAATAGCACCAGGTACTATCATTGGTGAAGATTTAGAACTCGATAGACAACGTTTCCATGTTTCTGATGAGGGCATCGTTGTTATCGCAAAAGGAACAAAAGTTGGATTCTAGAATGGAAAAAATCGATGTTTGGTTTACCGTTTCAGAAGCTCAAGGTTTGATCAAAAGTGGTGGTTTGGCCGATGTGGCCAAAGCACTGCCTAAAGCACTGCAAGAGTTAGGTCATCAGGTAGCTATTGTGCTACCTGCTTATCATTCTATATTGGGCATTTCAGATGCTCCTGTTGTGCTAGAAACTGAGCTTACCCATTGGCCTCATACTTCATATCTGGTCCGCCAGATGGAGCTAGATGGAGTGGCCGTGTACTTAATTGAATGTGAACAATATTTTGGCCGAGCACAAATGTATGGCGAGAATAACCAAGCGTATGCTGATAATGGTGAGCGTTTTGGTTTCTTTTCAGCAGCTAGCCTAGATGTTTTACCTAAGCTCGGTAAAAAACCACAGATTATCCATGCAAATGATTGGCATACAGGGTTGGTTCCATTTTTGTTGAAAACGCGTTACCAGCATGACGCTTATTTTTCTGATATTAAAAGCGTATTGACCGTTCACAACGCGATTTTTAAAGGTATTTTTTCTTATCATCAATTAGAGATCATCCCAGAATTGAACTTATCTGGCATGGAATTTTTACGCTACGGACACGATCACGTCAGTATGCTAAGAGCAGGGATTGCCTTTGCTGACAAAATCAATGCCGTTAGCCCTAATTATGCTTCCGAGCTGCTAACACCGCTTGGCTCTCATGGGTTAGTAGATGATTTTGTTCACCGAGCTAGAGATTTGCACGGCATCGTTAATGGGTGTGATTATAGCGAGTGGGATCCACAAAACGATGAATTTCTTCCTCTTGGCTACTGTGATGAAGCTGAATCACTTCAAGCGGGCAAACGGGCGAGTAAGCGTATGTTGCAAGAGGAGCTGCAATTACCTCAGCGTGACTTGCCTTTGTTTGGGATGGTTTGTCGACTCACCCACCAAAAAGGTTTCCACTACATTTTACCTATACTAGAGTCGTTCTTACGCAATGATGCTCAGCTCATTATTGTTGGCACAGGAGAGCCTGAAGTTGCTGTTCAGCTACATAAAATGGCGGCGAAGCATGCTGATAAATTTGCGTTTGTTGAAGCTTATAGCAATCGTTTTGCACATTTGGTTGAAGCCGGTTCTGATTTCTTCTTAATGCCTTCAGAATTTGAAGCTTGCGGTTTGAATCAGATCTACAGCATGGCTTATGGCACGCTGCCCATCGTTCGTGAAGTTGGTGGTTTAAAAGACACCGTGCGTGATTATGATAAGTTTCCTGAAGAAGCGACCGGCTTTGGTTTTCATGATCCTTCTCCAGAAGCACTGCTTATTGCAATGCAGCGAGCGATGCTGTTTTATCTTCAACATCCCGAAACTATGTTGGAGGTTCAGCAGAGGGCGATGCGACAAAATTTTAGCTGGCAGGATTCAGCGAAAGAGTACATCAAGATGTATCATCTCGCGTTTCATGACTGATGTTTTTATAACAAGTAAGGCGCTTTGGCGCCTTACTTGTTTAGCCGAACGAGCCCGCATGATTTTTTGCTATTCAGCCCCCGTTTTGTGGTAGTCTTGCGTTTCTCAAATTGAAGCTGATTAACGGTTTTGTATGTCTCATAGCCTACTTTTCCATAAGACCTACCTGCATCCCACCAGTGATGAATGGGTTGTTTTTGTGCATGGTGCAGGTGGAAGTTCATCCATCTGGTTTAAGCAAATCAAAGCGTACCGTGAGCATTTCAACCTGTTATTAGTTGATTTACGAGGTCATGGCAAGTCAAACCAACTGTTTAAAGAGTTGATGGCAAATCGTTACACGTTTAAATCCGTCACTCTTGATATTCTCAAAGTGCTCGATCATTTGAAAATTCAGTCTGCCCATTTTGTTGGAATGTCACTCGGCACCATTATTGTGCGTAATCTTGCTGAAATAGCGACTGGGCGAGTTTGCTCTATGGTTTTGGGCGGAGCGATAACCCGTTTGAATGTGCGCTCTCAAGTGCTCGTAAAGTTGGGTAATTTGAGTAAACACATCATTCCTTACATGTGGCTTTATCGTCTGTTTGCTTACATTGTGATGCCACAACGCAACCAAAAAGAGTCACGGCATCTTTTTATTCGAGAAGCGAAGAAGCTGTGCCAAAAAGAGTTTAAACGCTGGTTTATGCTGACTTCCGAAGTCAATCCTCTGATGAAATGCTTCAAAGAGAAAGAGCTGCCCATTCCCACTCTTTATCTTATGGGAGAGAGAGACTATATGTTCATTCAACCCGTTAAAGACATGGTGGCAATGCATAGACAAAGTGTGTTATTAGAGATCCCAGATTGCGGCCACGTGTGTAATGTTGAACAATCTGAGATGTTTAACCACCACTCAATTGAGTTCATCCGCCAGCATCAGACTCGTTAGTCTGAATCTAAACAACCGCAGTACCAGCAGGCTGCAAACTGCGGCCCATTTTCCTCGTTGCACTGTCCACAAACCCAGTTAGGTTCTTCGTTTATCTCTTCTATCTGATAGGCCAATAATTGTGCTTGAGCCTCGGCAATTTGAGTTTCATCCAACAGCCATATATAGGGCAAGGTTTCTTCTGAAAAAGGGAGCTCCCCACCTAAGCCGTATAAGTTATCGCCTCTCACTTCACAGCGAATATTGAATTGCTGTAAATACTGACAAACTATATATGCCTCTATCGGGTGGTTTGAAACACAAATTTTCATCATTATTCACTTCAGGCGGAAGTTGGGTTTTTGTTCAATCTGGCCATAATCCACTTGGTGAGAATAGGAAAAAGACCTAATAGAGCAAATGAAAGCAAAACCGAAGGAGATACAATACCGGATAAGCTTTCAATTTCAGCTAGTTGAGTACCAGCATTCAGATAAACGGCAGTGCCGGGCAGCATACCGAGTTGGCTAATCAGGTAAAAGCGAGCGGTTGATATGGGTGTTAGGCCCATTAATAAATTAATCAAGAAAAAAGGGAAAACCGGAATTAAGCGCAGTGAGAATAGATAAAATGCCCCATCTTTTGCAACGCCTTGATTAATCGTTTGCAGCTTTTGACCAAATTTTGTTTGAATCCATTCACGCAGTAAGAAACGGCTACTCAAAAAGGCGATAGTTGCGCCTATGGTGCTGGCAAAGGAGACAAGCAGTAAGCTAGTCCAAAAACCAAACAGCGCAGCACCCAGTAACGTGACGACCGCCGCTCCTGGAATAGAGAAAGCGGTGAGCACAATATAGAGTGAAAAATAGATCAAAGCAGCGCTGATCACGTTTTGGCTAATGTATTCGTTTAATAGCATTTGCTGTGCTTTGGCATTATCTAACGTTAGATATTGGCCAAAATTTACAATCAAAAAGACAATAAAGGCAAATAAAGCCAAGCCTAAGAGAAGTTTTTTATTCATGGTATTCCTCAAAACGACATATTTTACTAGATATAGTGAAGAAGACAGAGGAAGTCGAATTTATATTTCAAAACGGGATTAAAAAAACGCCCGCATGGTGATGCGAGCGTATTTGATTATTTAATCGAGAGATTTATTTACTCTGAAGTTAAAGGCTTTTAGCTAATTCATCGCGTCGAGATTGTGGGATAACCGACCAATGCTTGCCTTCAATCGCACCTTCAAGGGCCCATAGCAATTCAAGACTGATTGAAGAAGAATGGGTTTGCTGAATCGCTTTATAGGCTTCCAAAGCCCCCTTTGTATGCAAATCCGTTACTGATTCTATCCCTGCTTTCTTAAGCATACGTTCGGTGGCGAGTCGAAGGTTCGGGAGATCTTTTAGGCGTTCTGGCTTCGTTTGGGCTTGAACTTCTCGTTCTTGTTTGGCGATTTCGAGTGCGACAGCAGCATCTCGTAAAATAAGCGAAGGGTTTTCCCAACAATTGTCAGGTAATGCGAAGTATTTTGTGACGACAGGGAACCCACGTTTTTTATAGATATAGGGCTCATAGCCTTGCTCTTTAAAGCGAGAGGTTGATAGATCGTCTGCGCGAATATGAAGTTTATCGTTTACGACCAAAGCAAACATGGTGTCATCGACAAAAATGCCGAAGCCGCCAAACATTGAACGAGACTTAACGCGTCCAAGTTGTTCGAAGAGTCGCATTGAATCTTTAAGTACTGGTTTATCCATGCTGTAAATTCTCGGTGTATGGGAAAAACGCCACCAAAATCAGGTCCGAGAGATTAGCAAACTTATGCAGAAAGAGTGTCAGTAAGGGGTAAACTTAACGTTTGCATATTTGCCATCGGCAACCCCGCTACCTACCGAATAGTCGGTTTAGGCCGGAGGCTTTGCGTCCCATCTTTTCAAATGGTTTGCCCTGTGCGTGACTTCTAATAGTAAGAATATATAAATTTTTGGATGAGCATCACGCTTATTTATTATTTGCGTGATGCTCATTCCAAATTTACTATTATTTAATACGGCGTTCTGTCTCGAATGTAGGAAAATCCCTAAAATTGACATTTGTCGCTTGCTTTAAATAATGACACTATTTCGTTATGTTTTTTACTGTGTTGCGCTCAACAATCTCAGGATGCATCTCAAACACACGACGTTCATGCTCTTTGTCTTTAATGCGTTCCAATAGGATTTCAAAGGCGTTTTTCCCTACTCGTCGTTTTGGCTGGTGAACCGTGGTTAACGGTGGCGAGAAATACTCAGCAAGTTCAATATTGTCATAACCAATAACAGACATGTCATCAGGAATACGGATGCCTTTTTGTTGCAAGCGACTCATTAAACCGAGAGCCATTGTATCGTTAAAGCAAAAAACAGCCGTTGGGCGCTTGTCCATGGCGGCGATCTTGTCGGCGGCGAGCACCGCAGTATCACACTCGAAGTTACCTTCCAAAATCCAATCTTCATGAACGGTTAGGCTTGCTTCGGCAAGAGCACGCTTAAACCCTTGAATACGCTCTTGGCACGCCGCTTTTTCGAAGTGTCCACTTAAGCAAGCAATGTCAGTATGGCCATGATCAATAAGGTATTTGGTGGCGAGATATCCGCCTTCCTCTGAGTTATCAATAATTTTATCGGCTTGAGAACTTTCAGGGCCCCAGTCCATGATCACTTTCGGAATGTCTGAATGACGATCAAGCATCTCAAGCAGTTCTTGGGTGAGGTCCGAGCACATGACCAACATACCATCGACACGTTTTTCCGCTAGCATGCGGATGTAGTCGCGTTGCTTCTCGTAAATACCGCCGGTATTGCACAAAATAAGTGTGTAGCCTTGGCGGTAGCAGTAACTTTCAACACCATCGATAACCTCAGAAAAAAATAAGTTTGTCGATTGGGTCACTAACATACCAATGGTACGGGTGGTGTTGCATTTTAAGCTGCGAGCGACTGCACTTGGTGCATAGTTAAGCTCTGATACCGCTTCCATCACTCGTTCTTGGGTTGCTTCAGCCACAAAGCGAGTTTTATTGATTACATGCGATACCGTGGTGGTTGATACGCCCGCTAAGCGTGCAACGTCTTTAATCGTAGCCATAAATTCTCTGTCCTGTCGATAACTGCTGAAAGTGATAGTCACGAAGAGCAATTCAGCGGTATTAGGCCTATCGGTGTTATATTGAAGCCTAAAAGTAGTAAAAACACAAAAACCGCCTCTAATCAGCGGTTGCATCTTAAATTCATTTTTTATCGTTTGCGGTCAAGATTCTAGTCCGCAAATGTCCATCAAGCAACGAAAAATCCACCGAATAAATCGGTCAACAGTCACAATTGACCGATTTAGTAATAGGTATTAACTAGGTTATCTCATTAGTTTGATAAATAGTCGCGGTCTAAGTGAAGAAACGCGACCAACAATTCGCTTGCGGCACCGTAAAAACCAAATTGATCAATTTGTTGGCAGCGAAGATGGAATTGTGGGATCCAAGAGAGCAAATGTTGTTCAATAAAATCATACTGCTGTGTAAAGGCTTGTTCAAGGTGTGTCTCTTGTTCAAGCTCATTGGAGCGAATGATCAAGTTACCTAAGAAATCCAGTTCAATCGCAATGTGGTCGGCGGGTTCGTTGAGTGTATCGTTGACTGCAATGTGATGGGCTGCCATCAAATCCGACATTGCTCTGGCTGGTTCGTCATTGAGCAACCCTGATTTTCCAATGTAAATTGAGGCATAGGGTAGCGCGGACTCCTTATTGGATTTTAAAAAAAGATCACAGAAATCGGCTGCGAGCTCAAGCTGTGCGTCTTCTTTGTCTTGCAATCGGTTCAGTGCATCAACTAATTTATCAATGGCAGGTTTAAGTGTCGCGTTTTCTGCTAATCCTGAAAGAAATGTGCGAATAGCGGGCGTATAGTATTGCTCTAATTCATGCTCCGAAAGTTCTTTCACAAATAAGCTCGAAAGCCACCAATAAATCTCGGCACGCTGTTCATTAAAAGCTTTGATGTCTTGCATGGTATTGGCTCTCCAAGGGGGGGGTTGCGAAAATCGTTTTTAAAAAGTAATTGATCTAAGTGTAACTAATAAAAATGAATAGCAGTCGCTAAGAAAATGAAAAAATATGAGTGATTTTTTCATTAAGTTAATGGATGTCTGGAAGGTTGTTTTGAATCAATAAACTCTCATCTTTCTTAATTTTAAAAGTGATACGACTAGAATTATGACTATTTATGAATAGAATGGCTTTGTACAGAATCTCGAGCCGAGGTTTGAACATTTCTATAGAGTAAAGTGGTGTAAATGAGCTATCACGTATTAGTAGTTGAAGATGATGCAGTCACTCGCAGCAAGCTAGCTGGATACTTTCAAAGCGAAGGTTATATGGTAACGCAAGCGGAAAGCGGTACTCAGATGAGAGATGCTTTGAAAAACAGCGCGATAGATCTGATTATGCTAGACATTAATTTACCCGGTGAAGATGGTTTAATGTTAACGCGTGAGCTACGCAGCCAATCTGATATTGGCATCATATTAGTGACAGGGCGCACGGATAGCATTGATAAGATTGTTGGTCTTGAAATGGGGGCCGATGATTATGTAACGAAACCTTTTGAATTGCGCGAGTTGCTGGTGAGAGTGAAAAACTTGCTGTGGCGGATCTCGACCGCAAAAAACAAACTGAACGAAGAGAGCGGTGTATCTCACAATGCGAATTTAGTGCGCTTTAACGAGTGGACCTTTGATATCCAGCGCCGAGCGCTGAGCCGTAATGGTGAGCCCGTAAAACTGACCAAAGCGGAATATGAGCTATTAGTTGCCTTGTCGTCATATCCGAATCAAGTCCTTAGCCGTGAACGTATTTTAAATATGATCAGCCACCGTGTGGATGCACCTAACGATCGAACGATTGATGTACTGATTCGACGCATGAGGGCGAAGATGGAGTTTGATCCCAAGAATCCGCAAATCTTTGTGACTGTGCACGGTGAAGGTTATATGTTCGCTGGTGATTAGCTGAGTGGTCGTGTGTGTAAAATTGGCGTTGGGCCGTGCCTTTTTATTCCCATGATTTTTTGTAGCCGCGATTACCAAGAAAAACGGAGCACATCAGTGGCTCCGTTTTGGGTTGAATACAATTGCTAATTGCTATTGATGTCCAATTCTGTATCGCCATGCCCGGAGGCCCAATCACGTAAGTCTTGCCACAGCAGCCCTAACGTTTCATACCAGTAACGCTCGGTTTGTTCTAAATAACGTGCTCGAGGAGCGTATTTTTCCCAAGGTTGCTCAATATTCGTTTGCGCTAAGAAATTGGTTGGCGCAGGTATTGGGTCAATACCTGCAGAATTAAACTCTTTTAACGCTCTTTCCATATGACTGGCTGACGTTACCAAAACCAGCCTACGCTGTTGAACAAAGGCGGCGGCTTGTCGTGCTTCTTCCCAAGTATCTTTAGCTGTTTCTAGCAAAATAATATCGGATTTATTCACTCCAAGCGCGAGTGCCACCACGGCTAGCATGCGAGCATGGCTAAATTCCGACCCGCCAGAGTAGCCTGATAAAATCAACTTTGAGCCGGGGTACATACGCATGACACGTATGCCTTCGTTTAAGCGTACCAACGCAGTGCGGCTGAGTTCCGAGGTCGGCGGGATTTGGTCATCCACTACGTGGCCGCTACCTAAAACCATCACATAATCGATGGTGCCATCAACGGGGAGAAAAGCTGAGTATTGTCTTTCCAAAGGCATTAACATGCGCGTTGCAAAGGGTTGGAAAGAGATAAGAAATATCCCCACTAAAGAGAAGAGGACAAACATACAGCCAGTCTTACGTCTGACGGTGAACATTATGAGCATTAATCCGACAAAACCGAGGATTAGCATCGCCGGAAGAGGCATTAATAATGAGGAAACAACTTTTTTCAGCTCAAACATATACAAAATAGTCCGAAAAAACACCACTTGATAATAAAAAGGAACAAAGCCCCTTTATTCCTGCCATTCCTATGACAGAATAGCAGCACGATTCGCTATCATAACTCAAGCCACTGTGACTGAAGACCGGAATTTCGACGATATTGCCCACAAATTTGCAAAAAACATATACGGCTCTGACAAAGGTGAAATTCGTCAAGTCATTGTTTGGCAAGATCTTGAGCAACTGCTCGCTTTGTTGAGCAACCACCCAAAACCTTTGCAAGTGCTTGATGCGGGCGGCGGTTTGGCACAAATGTCACAAAAAATAGCCAAGCTTGGACACCAAATCACGCTGTGTGATTTATCCTCTGAAATGCTTCAACTTGCGGAACAAGAGATCCGCAAAAATGGTCTGCTTGAGCAGTATCGGTTGGTACATTCCCCCGTGCAATCCATCCAATCGTACCTTAGTGCGCCAGTGGATGTGTTGTTGTTTCACGCGGTGATGGAATGGTTAGCCGAGCCAAAACCCGCATTGCAGAATTTGTTAGCTCAAGTTAGGCCAGGTGGTATGGCATCAATCATGTTCTATAACCATCATGGCTTGGTGTACAAAAATGTTGTCTGTGGCAACATTCCCCATGTATTGGAGGGTATGCCGCATCGCAAGCGGTTTAAGCTCCAGCCTCAGCAAGGGCTAAAACCTGAAGAAGTGTATCAATGGATCGAAGAATCAGGATTTGAGATTTGTGGAAAATCGGGCATCCGATCATTCAGTGACTATATTGGGAATGTGAAAAATATGGGTGACTACCAATATGAAGATGTACTGGCACTCGAACAACAATTATGTAGACAAGAGCCGTACCTCTCGCTAGGTCGATACATTCATGTATGGGCGAAAAAGAAAATAGAGCAGGAATAACAATGAGTGAGATGACTCAGAACGCTGCACAGCAACCTATTGATGAATTGGTTAGCTGGGTAAAGCAGCATGATTTCTCATTGAACCTGACGACAGAACGACTGGCGTTCCTTATTGCCATCGCAGTATTGAGTAACGAAAGGTTTGATGAAGAATTAGGTGAAGGTGAGTTACACGATGCGTTTGCCATCGTAACTCGCTTATTTGAAGAAACCGGTGAAGCCTCCGCGTTTCGTGCCAATAATGCGATCAATGAGTTGGTAAAACAGCGCTTAATGAGCCGCTTCACCAGCGAGATGACTGATGGCGTTAGCATTTACCGTTTGTCACCGTTGGCTATTGGTATTACGGACTACTACGTCCGTCATAGAGAGTTTTCCAAGCTGAAGCTCTCAATTCAGCTTTCTATGGTTGCCGATGAAATGGCCAAGGCGATTGAAGCCGCGAATAAAGGCGGTACCCCAGGGCATTGGAAAAAGAACGTCTACGGCGTATTAAAATACTCGGTAGGGGAAATTTTTGATCGTATCGATTTAAACCAACGTGTGATGGATGAGCAGCAGCAATCGGTCAAACTGCAAATTGCTGAGCTGCTGAATAAAGATTGGCGTGAAGCGATCAACAACTGTGAATCGTTATTGTCTGAAACCTCTTCAACGCTGCGTGAACTGCAAGACACTTTACAAGCGGCGGGGGATGAGCTGCAAACGCAAATTTTGGATATCCAAGAATTAGTTTATGGCGAAACTGAACTCGAATTTATTGAAGAAATCCTGTTTGGATTACAGATGAAACTTGATCGCATCACCAGTTGGGGACAACAGGCGATCGATCTCTGGATTGGCTACGACCGCCATGTCCATAAATTCATTCGTACCGCCATTGATATGGACCAAAACCGAGCGTTTAGCCAGCGTTTACGTCAATCACTCAGCGACTATTTTGACGCGCCTTGGTATCTCACTTATGCCGATGCTGAGCGTTTAACCGACCTTCGTGATGAAGCTCTCGTCTTAAGAGATGATGAGGTGATGGGGCAAGTGCCTCCAGAAGTGGAGTACGAAGAGTTCCAGCAAGTCAATGATGAGCTCTCCTTGCGTATCGGCAGCATGCTCAAAGGTCATAAAGATCAAGGGATGCCAATTGATTTAGGACGAGTACTGAGAGACTACCTCGCCACTCATCCCCATACACATCATTTTGATTTAGCCCGAATTATTGTTGATCAAGCGGTGAGACTTGGCTACTCAGAGCAAGATTACCAAACCATCCAACCTGACTGGCAAGCGATCAACGATTTTGGTGCAAAGGTACAAGCAAATGTCATCGACAGATATTAATGAATACATGCCAGAAAATCTGGCTAAAGCGATTTCAAATCCTTTATTTCCTGCGCTAGATAGCCAGCTTCGAGCTGGGCGTCATGTTTCTAGTGATGATTTGGATAATCACACCTTTTTATTGGATTTTGAGCCCGATTTAGCGCTGTTTTACCAACGCTATAACACCGAATTAGTCAAAGCGCCGGAAGGCTTTTTTTACCTGCGTCCTCGCTCTACTGCTTTAATCAATCGCAGCGTGCTGTCTGAGTTGGATATGCTGGTCGGCAAAGTGCTCTGTTTTCTTTATTTGAGTCCTGAACGCCTTGCGCACGAAGGCATCTTTACTAATCAAGAATTGTACGAAGAGCTACTGTCTCTGGCCGATGAAAAAAAACTGATGAAGCTCGTTACCAACCGAGCCAGCGGTTCAGACTTAGATAAAGAAAAGCTGTTTGAAAAAGTGCGTACCTCACTGCGTCGTTTACGTCGTTTGGGGATGATCATCCATTTAGGTGATACCAATAAATTCCGCATTAGCGAAGCCGTATTTCGTTTTGGTGCCGATGTGCGTATTGGTGACGACATGCGTGAAGCGCAACTGCGTTTGATCCGCGATGGTGAAGCGGTTGTCCACGCCCAAGAACCGAATCAAGGCAGCTTGCTGGATAACGAAGACGAGATTGAAGAACAAAATGTTAACGAGCAAACAGAATGGGAAGGTGAAGCATGATTGAGAGAGGTAAATATCAATCGCTAACCATGATCAATTGGAACGGCTTTTTTGCTCGTACTTTTGATATTGATGGATTAGTTACCACCTTGTCAGGCGGTAACGGTGCGGGCAAATCGACCACCATGGCGGCATTTATCACCACCTTGATCCCAGATCAAAGTTTGCTCCATTTTAGAAACACCACCGAAGCGGGCAGCTCACAAGCGTCTCGCGATAAAGGCTTATACGGTAAACTGCAAGCGGGCGCATGTTACGCCGCGTTGGATGTAGTGAATTCACGCAAACAGCGTTTACTGTTTGGCGTTAAGCTACAACAGGTGGCGGGGCGCGATAAAAAAGTTGATATCAAACCGTTTGTGATTCAAGGCTTGCCAAGCCATGTCAAACCAACCGATGTGCTGATTGAAAACGTCTCAGACAACCACGCGCGCGTGCGTCAACTCAATGAAGTGAAAGAGATTGTCGCGAAAATTGAAGGGGCGTATTTTAAAGCGTTTAGCTCCATTGTAGATTATCACGCGCAGATGTTTGAATTTGGCGTGGTGCCGAAAAAACTGCGTAACAGTAGTGACCGTTCAAAATTCTATCGCTTGATTGAGGCTTCTTTATACGGCGGTATTTCCAGTGCCATTACTCGCTCGTTGCGTGATTATCTGTTGCCACAAAATGGTGGTGTGAAGAAAGCATTCCAAGATATGGAATCGGCGTTACGTGAAAACCGCATGACATTAGAAGCGATCAAAACCACGCAAGCGGATCGCGATCTCTTCAAGCACCTGATTACCGAATCGACAAATTACGTGGCCGCTGATTACATGCGTCACGCCAACGATCGCCACAATAAGCTAGAGCAAACGCTCGCGTTGCGTAACGAGTTGTTCGGCTCTCGCCATACATTGATTGAGCAAAATCGATTACTCAATCAAGTTCAAGAAGAGCTTGAACTGCTGTTAGAGCAAGAATCTACCTTAGAGCAAGATCACCAAGCCGCTTCTGATCATTTGCAACTGGTGCAAAACGCACTGCGTCAGCAAGAGAAAATTGAACGCTATCAAGAGGATTTGCAAGAGCTCACTATTCGCCTTGAAGAGCAGATGATGGTGGTCGAAGAGGCGCAAGAGCGCGTCATGATGGCTGAAGAGCAAGCGGTTATCTCTGAAGATGAGGTCGATAGCTTAAAGAGTCAACTGGCCGATTACCAACAAGCATTAGATGTTCAACAAACGCGAGCCTTGCAATATCAACAAGCCGTACAGGCGCTCGATAAAGCCAAACAGTTGCTAAATGATGATCAGTTAACACCAGAGCGTGCCCAAGCACAGGTTTCTGATCTCAAGCATCAGCAAGACGCTAATACGACCACGTTATTAGCGTTAAAGCATAAATTGGACATGTCTTCGGCCGCGGTCGAACAGTTTGAGCAGGCACTGCAACTGGTGCGCAGTGTGGTGGGTGAAGTGCCTCGTCACGATGCGGCTCAGCATGCAAAAGCCATCATGCAGCAAGCGCGTAACGCCCAGCAAATCAGCCAAAATGAAGCACAGTGGTATGCACAGCAGCGAGATCTGGAACGTCGCTTAAATCAGCAGCAAGTGGCGCGTCAGTCCGTGGTTGAATACCAAAAGCAACACCATATTGACTTGCACGATGAGCTAACACTAGAGCAAGAGCGCGAGCGCCACGCCGCTCTGATTGAATCGCTGGAATATGAACAAGAAGTGCTGCGTGAACAGCGCAGTGAGCAGCGCCGTACCGAGCAAGATAAACAGGCTGAAATTCAACGACTGGAATCGATCGCTCCGACTTGGATTGCTGCCAACGATGCATTGCATACTTTACGCGAACAAAGTGGTGCAACATTAGAAAATAGCCAAGCTGTGATGGCGCAGATGCAGCAAGTGCTTGAGCAAGAAAAAGCACAATCAATCGCTAAAGATAAGCTGGCAGGACGTCGCGCGCAGCTTGAAAACGAAATCGAGCGCTTGGCGTCTCCTGGTGGTTCAAATGATCCTCGCTTGAAAGGATTAGCGGATAGCTTAGGTGGCGTTTTACTGTCTGAAATTTACGATGACATCACGATTGACGACGCACCTTATTTCAGTGCCATGTACGGCCCAGCTCGTCATGCGATTGTGGTTTCGGATTTATCTGGCATCAAAGAGAAGCTGGTCGAGCTTGATGACTGCCCAGAAGATCTGTACATCATTGAAGGGGATGTCGATGCCTTTGATGATAGCTCGTTCAATGCTGACGAATTGGAAGGAGCGGTATGTGTACAGCTCAATAACCGCCAAATGCGTTATTCTCGTTTACCTGAGATCCCACTCTTTGGCCGCGCCGCGCGCGAACAACGTTTAGAGTTACTGCGTAACGAGCGCGAAGAAGTGGTGGAAGAGCACGCAAAAGCGGCGTTTGATTCACAAAAACTGCAACGTCTATACCACAGCTTTAACCAATTTGTTGCTTCACACATCCAAGTTGCTTTTGAAGCCGATCCAGAACAAGCGTTGCAAGCGGCACGTGAGCAACGCAATCAACTGGTCCGTGTATTGGCTGAATTGGACGCAAAAGAGCAGCAGCAGCGCAACCAGTTACAGCTGAGCAAACACGCGTTAACGATGCTCGATAAGCTGGCTCCTAACATGTTGCTCATTGAAGATGAGGCGTTGCAAGCACGTTTCGATGAAGCTGAGCTGAACATTAATCAACTGGCGGAAGCGAAAGCGTTTTTAAGCTCGCACGGTAAAGCCATCGCGGAGTTAGAGCAGCTTGCTTCAGCGCTTGAGGTTGACCCGCAGCAATTTGATGCACTCACTGCACAATATCAGCAAGCGGATCAGGCTCTTCAGACATTGAAAGTGCAGATCTTTGCACTCTCAGACGTGATTGAACGCCGCCACTATTTTAGCTATTCCGATTCGGTTGCTCTGCTCAGTAAAAGTAGCGAGCTAAGTGAGCAGCTCAAAAACAAATTGGTTGAGGCAGAAAGCGCCCGTACCCGTACTCGTGATGAGCTCAAACAGGCTCAAAGCCAAATGAACCAATATAACCAAGTGTTAGCGGCCTTAAAAAGCTCGCATCAAGCTAAGTTGGAAACGGTTCAAGAGTTCAAGCAGGAGCTACAAGAGTTTGGTGTGCATGCCGATGAAGGTGCGCAAGAGCGTGCTGAACGTCGTCGTGATGAATTGCAACAGCGTCTGCATGCCTCACGTACCCGTAAGAGCGAGTATGAACGTACACTGACCGCAACTGATCTTGAAATGAAAGCATTAGTTAAACGGTTGAAAAAGGTGCAGAAAGATTATCAAGATCTGCGCACATTTGTGGTGAATGCAAAAGCAGGGTGGTGCTCTGTATTACGTTTGGCGCGTGATCACGATGTTGAGCGCCGCTTGCACAAACGTGAGCTGGCTTATCTATCGGCCGATGAACTGCGTTCTATGTCGGATAAATCACTGGGCGCGCTGCGCTTAGCGGTGGCAAACAATGACGACCTGCGCGATGCACTGCGTTTGTCGGAAGATAACGCACATCCAGAACGCAAAGTTTTGTTCTACATCGCCGTGTATCAACATCTGCGTGAGCGTATTCGCCAAGACATCATTCGCACTGATGATCCTGTTGAAGCGATTGAAGAGATGGAAGTGGAGCTTGCGCGTTTAACTGAAGAGTTGACTCAACGTGAAAACCGTTTAGCGATCAGCTCTGAATCGGTGGCCAGCATCATCAAAAAAACCATTCAACGTGAGCAAAATCGTATTCGGATGCTCAACCAAGGTTTGTCTAACATTAACTTTGGTCAGGTGAAAGGCGTTCGCCTTAACGTGAAAGTACGCGAGAGCCATGAAATCCTACTCGCGGGATTATCTGAAAAACAGAGTCAGCATAAAGATCTGTTTGAGAGCACTCGTTATACCTTCTCCGAAGCGATGGCGAAATTGTTCCAGCGTGTTAACCCACATATCGATATGGGGCAACGTTCACCGCAAGTATTGGGTGAAGAGCTATTGGATTACCGTAACTACTTAGAGTTGAGTGTTGAAGTAAATCGCGGATCCGATGGCTGGTTGCAAGCGGAATCGGGCGCGTTATCGACTGGTGAAGCGATTGGTACTGGGCAGTCTATTTTATTGATGGTAATTCAAAGTTGGGAAGAGGAATCTCGTCGTCTACGCAGTAAAGACATCGTTCCATGCCGTTTACTGTTTTTAGATGAAGCGGCGCGTTTGGATGCCAAATCCATCTCAACCTTGTTTGAACTGTGTGAGCGTCTGGACATGCAACTCTTGATTGCTGCGCCAGAGAACATTAGCCCTGAGAAAGGCACGACCTATAAATTAGTGCGCAAAGTGTTTAAAGATCACGAACACGTTCATGTGGTCGGTCTGCGAGGTTTTGGTCAAACTGAAAAACCAAAATCAGAAGCACAGCAGATGGCCGAAATGCTGTAAGCATCGCCTCCATCGCTAATAAAAAAGCCCAATACTCCTGATAGAGATTGGGCTTTTTAGTGATTAAATTTGGTGAGAGTTACTCGCTTAACTCACCAGAGCCGAATTGCTTAGCGGCATAAGCCACGCGTTCTTCTGGGCTAGGGTAGATAAGTTGCGATCCTAAACTTTCGATATGCTGCAAACGTGGCAGCAGCCCTGCGCCATTCGCTATCTGGATAGCAAGCCCTGGGCGAGCGTTCAGTTCAAGTACCATTGGTCCTTCTTCTTTATCCAACACCATGTCGGTTCCCATATAACCAAGGCCGGTCATTTCCCAAGCACTAGAGGCTAAGGTGAGTAGCTTTTTCCAATGTGGTACTTGCAACGTTGAGAGATCTTTGCCGGTATCTGGGTGCTCAGTGATGGGTAAATTAAACTGTACGGCTCGTACTGCTTTTCCTGTGGCAATATCAAGACCTACGCCAACAGCGCCTTGATGTAAGTTGGCTTTACCATCAGAAGCCGAAGTCGAAAGGCGCATCATCGCCATGACGGGGTAGCCCTTGAAGACAATAATGCGTACATCAGGCACACCTTCATAGCTAAAGCCTTCGAAACAATCGTCAAATTTAATCAGGTTTTCAACCACAGCCACATCATTTTTACCGCCTAGCGAAAATAGTCCTGCCAAGGCATTACTAATATGGCGCTCAACATCTTGCTGGTTGATGGTCGCACCAGAAGGTTTAGTGTACACACCATCCTTGTGCGACATAATCACTAAAATGCCTTTACCACCGCTTCCGCGCGCAGGCTTTATCACAAAGCCCGGCCACTCTTTAACCATGGCATGGATCGACTTCACATCCGCTTGATTACTGATCACACCAATCAGTTTTGGCACAGTACAACCCGCACGTTGCGCAATCAATTTGGTTTGTAACTTATCATCAACCAATGGGTATTTTGAGCGATCGTTATAGCGACCAATGTAGCTATGGTTACGCTTGTTCATGCCCATAATGCCTTTACGGCGTAGCTTAAATGGAGAAGTGTATTCGGATAATGAAAACATCTTTACTCCTCGGCTAACGGTTTAAAGCGGCGAAGTTCAGTTAAACGGTAGCCCGTATAGGTTCCCAATAGCAGAATGGCAGCCAATACGATCAGCTGTAAGCCAATAAAATTAAAGGTTAGGTGTTGCACATAAGAGTTAGTCATACCTAAGTAGATCAATACTGAGGTAAACAGTGAGCCGCCACCTTGTAAGATAACCTCTTTTGCTCCTTCTTCTTCCCACAGAATCGACATGCGTTCGATGGTCCAAGATAGAATGATCATCGGGAAGAAAGTAATGGATAACCCTTCGGTGAGGCCGATCTTAAAGGCAACAACCGTGAAGACAGAGATAATGAGTATTACAGTGATGATCACCGCCGATATTCGTGCCACCAGCAGCAGGTTTAATTTCGATAAATAGCTACGAATGATTAAACCCGTTCCGACGATAAGCAGAAAGCCCACGATACCTGTCAGTAATTGAGTTTGAACAAAGGCTACGGCGATCAGTACAGGCATGAAAGTACCTGAGGTCTTTAGCCCAATAATCACCCGTAAGAACACCACAATTAATGCGCCGATAGGGATCAACATAATGGTCTTGAACATTGCTTGCTCTTCAAGCGGTAAGCTGTGAATAGAGAAGTTTAAGAGTTTGTCGGCCTCAATTTTATTATTGGTTGCCGTTTGAGGTGAAACATCTTGAGACAGCATAGTGAAGTGAACTTGGCTATTTTGTCCACCCGTGACATCCAGCAGTGAAACGTTGGATTCATCCCAAACCAGTAGGTTAGGGTGGTTGGGCTGCGTGCCCGTTTCAGGGTTAAAAAGCACCCACTGATCGCCATTCCATATTTCGTTCATGTGTTGAATCGTTTGACGGCGGCGACCATCTTCGAGCTGAATAACACCAACGACCTTATTGGGAATTTGAGAGTATGACAGCAGTTTTTGTGTGGCGTCCACTTTGCTCATTTTATTAAGCAGCAAAGAGGCGTTTTGGCTATCGGCGTCATTGAGGTTTTTAATCAGTTCGCGGGTAAAAGTGATGTTATCCGCCGAGCGTTGATTCGCTCGTTCAATTAATGCGATAGCTGCTGCTTCTTCTGGACCGTTAAAGGTCGGTTGAACTACATCACCCACCGGCGGGATAGGTGTTGCTTTCGCTTGGGGATCAACTAAAAATTGGCTTTTATAGTAAATAGTTTGTGGGCCAGTTGCTTTGCGGATTGACCATTCAACACGTTTGCCTGTGTCAGTCGTAACGTAAGCGACGCCATAACCCGGCGACGATGACGATTCATTGATTAAGGTATACCCATCTTGAGTATGAGGTGCGGCCAAAGAGACTTTGGCTTCTTTACCTAACGCATTGAATTCGACGCGTGCTTCAATATCCCAAATTTGGCGAGTTTCTCCAGGTGTCCATGGCACCCCGTAAGTTTGGTGGCGAACTACACTCAGTGTGATTCCCGCCACTATCAGCAATAAAACGGATAGATAAAATGGAACTCGTGACGTCATAAATGTCCTTGCTACTATTTAGTTTCGGTTTGGATGTACTTGCGACTGACATCGACTAACGCGATATCACGAATAAACTCGCGGCCTAGAAGAATAGGATGGCTCATTTGAGAGCGATCAGCCAAGGTGAACTGTGCTTTTTCGTGAATACTGCCTAATTTTACCCACAGCTCAACAACGGCTCTGCGTTCCATCTCATCGTTGGTCGATTGGCGAATTTTAACGTAGCGAATAATGGGTGATTCAATCCA
Source organism: Vibrio anguillarum (assembly GCF_001989995.2). Classification (GTDB taxonomy): domain Bacteria; phylum Pseudomonadota; class Gammaproteobacteria; order Enterobacterales; family Vibrionaceae; genus Vibrio; species Vibrio anguillarum. The sequence continues at coordinate 10,913 of NZ_JAHGUP010000077.1, read as the reverse complement.
GTTACTCTCGTCTGTTGCTCTATCTCCATCGGAAAGATGAAAGCGCACCCAGTTTTTCCCATTACGTTCAAACTCTTCAATATCAATCGCATTGAGCGAAGAGGTGGCGGCCCCTGTATCAACTCGAGCATCGAAGGTTTGTTTGATCGAATCAATCGTGACTTTTTCGACTTCACCTAAAATGACGTCATATCGTGATTTTTGAATAGAGGGTGTAGCGACTGGAATTATCACATCATCATTACTGGTTGCTTCTACACGTTTTTGTTGGGTATTGGTCGTGATCTGCTTAAGTTTTGTTAGTTTTCGATCGAGTTTTGATATTTGGTTTTCAAGGCTTTCAATGTAATCATTCTGGTTACTTAGCTGAAGCTCAAGGTTGGTCATTGTGTTGCTGAGGTTCGATTCGGAAGCTTGAATCGCTGCGAGGGTAGCTTGGTGGTATTGTTCACCATTGGTTAGAGTGCAACCTGACAGTAAGGCAATGGCAATGACGGGGGCTACAGACTTAAACATTTGCGACCTTATGTGTTTGTAATGAATGAATACGGATAAACCGAAGTTTAGCTAACAAAATTTAGCTGATAAAAAAGGATGCGTACGGCATCCTTTGACAAGGGTAGTATTATACGCCTAGCCAAGCGTTAAAACTGTGTCAATTATAGTTTTTTTGCTACCAAAATAGCGCGTCGTGGTGCGGGATACCCTTCTACGGTTTTGCTTGGGTCGTTTGGGTCAAGATAGTCGGGCAATGAGTTGTGCGTCATCCATTGAGTTGTTCGTTGTTCATCAACAGAGGTGACGCTTTCATCAACGATACGCACGTCACCAAAACCACATTTCTCAAGCCACACTTTGAGCGCTTTGGCGGAAGGGAAAAAATAGACGTTACGCATTTGTGCGTAGCGGTCGACAGGGACCAACACCGCATTTTCATCGCCTTCAATCACCAGCGTCTCAAGAATCAATTCGCCCCCTGTGACCAACTGATTTTTCAATTGGATCAGATGATCTAGCGGTGAGCGGCGATGGTATAGGACACCCATGCTAAATACGGTATCAAAGGCGTTCAATTCGGGTAACTGTTCAATGCCTAGTGGCAGAAGATGAGCACGTTGGTCATCACCCAATAGTTTACGCACCGCTTCAAACTGCACTAAAAACAGGTGCGAAGGGTCGATACCCACACACAGGCGAGCACCTTCGCCAAGCATACGCCACATGTGATAACCATTACCACAGCCGACATCCAGCACGGAACGGTCTTTCAGCGGTGAAATGTGGGGCAATACGCGGTCCCATTTCCAATCGGATCGCCACTCAGTGTCGATGTGGATACCATGTAAGTGATAAGGGCCTTTGCGCCAAGGATGAAAAGTTTTAAGCAAACTTTCTAATTTTTTCTGTTCGCCTAACGTCAGCGGTGTGCTATTTGAGAGAGTGACTGACTGTTTGAGCTCGATCAGCTCAGGTGTACCCGAGGGGATTTTATTTAACGCACGAACCCAGCGGTCAAAGTCGCCATGCTCTGCATTTTGCCAGTCCGTCAACTGCTGTGGCAAAACGTTTAGCCAAGGTTGAAGACGGGTATCTTGAGCGATCAGTTGATAAAAATTGGCAAAGTTAAACATGCAAAGCGTATTCCTAGATTAGGTAAAAAGATCCTAGATAAATGGCTGGTCAGGTTTTGGCCCTTCTAGGGAAAAGAGCTAAAATGTCATTCTATTATTTAATAGCGAACATCGAGCCAAAGTTGAAACACTGGAACCACACTTCATAACTTGAAAAGCCAATGTGTTTAAAGCGAGCTTTATGTGTTGTGATGGAGTCTGGGCGCATCACATTTTCAATCGCACTGCGTTTTTGACTGATTTCTAATTCGCTGTAACCATTGGCTCGCTTGAAATCATGATGAAGGTCAATTAGCAGATCATGCGCCGTTTCATCTTCAAAAATGTACTTTTCAGATAAAATCAGTATGCCACCGGGGCGAAGACCCACGTAGATTTTTTCAAGCAGTGCTAGCCTATCTTCTGGCGATAGAAATTGCAGCGTAAAATTGAGCACCACTACTGAGGCATCATGAATTTCAATCTCACGGATGTCGGCTTCAATTACCTCGACAGGCGTATCCGAACGATAGGCGTTAATGTGCAGTTTACAACGCTCAACCATAGCAGGCGAATTATCAACCGCTACAATTTTACAACCTTCTTGGCGAATATGACGACGCATCGAAAGCGTAGCCGCCCCTAAAGAGCAACCCAAATCGTAAATGGTAGAGTGTGGCTTAACAAAGCGCTCAGCTAACATGCCGATTGCAGAGATAATATTGCTGTACCCCGGCACAGAGCGCTGAATCATATCAGGGAAGACTTCAGCAACTCGTTCATCAAAGGTGAAATCACCAATCTTATCGATTGGGGCAGAAAAGATGATGTCTTTATGATGGCTCATGGTGTACCTCATAGCGGCGCGCAACAAGTAGTGCTGACGGCTGCACTACCTTAAAAAAGGCGCACATTCTAAGAGAAAAGTGTGCGCGTGTCATTAACCTCGCACGCGATCATCAAAATAGGGTGATTTGGTGTTGGTCATCTTGGGCTGGAAATGTTGTCAATGTAGGTAATGTGAGTCGTTGTTGCAGCTGTTGGTATAGCTCGGTGGCTAATAATGGGGCTTCAATATTGTCTGGCGTGTGGACCATAAGATAAGGTTGTTTTCCTTGTTCGATCCAATGTGGCAGTTTGGTCATCCACGCTTCAAAAAAGGGGTAATTGGCCTCTAATTCTGGGTGGCCGATAAAACGGATCATCGGCGTTTGTGCCGTGGCAATGGCGTGAACAGGGACTTTAGGTTTCTTTTTCTGAGCATCAATGATGACGTCGGTCGTCGGTTTGGCTGAAAAGATAGGACGACTATCCATAATGATTCGATCAATCGACGATTCAACTAACCATTGATTGAGCGCTTTTTCAGCTTCTCCCTTAGCAAAAAACTCAAGGTGCCGCACTTCAACACCCAGTGGAAAACCCGCGGGAAAATAGGCGCAGAATTTTTTCAACTGTTCTAAGTGCTGTGGGCTAAAAGTAGCTGGCAGTTGGATGGTCCATAATCCAACACGAGAGTGCAGAGGCTCCATGAGCATCATAAAATCTTTTAACTGATCTTGGCAGCCAGTGAGCTTATGTTCGTGGGTAATAGCTTTGGGCAGTTTGAACGTAAACCGAAAATCATCATGAGTGGCGGCGCGCCAGTTCTGCACTGTGTTCATGGAAGGTGACGCATAGAAAGTAGTGTTGCCTTCTACGGTATGAAAAACCCTCGCATACTTTTCAAGACGCTGCGCAGCAGGCGTTCCCGCGCCGTAAAACGTACTTTGCCAGCCCGCGTGTGACCACATGGTAAGGCCGAGTCGCAGTGGTAAATTCATCATACTGACCTTTCATCCATTACTAAAAATAAATACTCTACGAGAGTTTTGATGATTTTGGTATTTTAACGCTATAATCAGCCGCAATTTCTCAGCGGTGTTGCTATTTTGGTTGATTATTGATTTAAAAAGCAGCAACCCTTGATAAAACACAACAAATTGTATTCTGGAAGGTCGATTTTGCACATCTTTCAGCGTATAAATGGAACTTTGCGCTGCTCAGATAATGACGCTGAGCGGCTTAGAATTGATAACTAATTAGAGATTGGGAAATTCATTATGCGTAGCCATTATTGTGGTCACCTGAACAAGTCCCTCGCAGGACAAACTGTGGAGTTGTGCGGCTGGGTTAATCGCCGTCGTGATTTAGGCGGTCTTATCTTTATTGATATGCGAGATCGTGAAGGCATCGTTCAGGTGGTGGTTGATCCAGATATGGCGGATGTATTTGCAGTAGCTAACCAACTGCGTAATGAATTCTGCATTAAGTTAACTGGTGAAGTACGCGCGCGTCCAGAAAGTCAAATAAATAAAGAGATGGCGACTGGCGAAGTAGAAATTCTCGCGAGTGGGATTTCGATTATCAACCGCAGTGATGTTTTACCACTGGATTTCAACCAAAAGAACTCAGAAGAGCAACGTCTAAAATATCGTTACTTAGATCTACGCCGTCCAGAAATGAGTGATCGTATTAAGCTGCGTGCTAAAGCGTCTAGCTTTGTACGCCGCTTCCTTGATGAACACGGTTTCCTCGATATTGAAACGCCAGTTTTGACGAAAGCAACGCCAGAAGGTGCGCGTGATTACTTAGTACCAAGTCGTGTGCACAAAGGCAGTTTCTATGCACTTCCTCAATCGCCACAACTGTTTAAACAGTTGCTAATGATGTCAGGTTTTGACCGTTACTATCAAATCGTAAAATGTTTCCGTGATGAAGATTTACGTGCTGACCGTCAACCAGAATTTACTCAAATCGATATTGAAACGTCATTTATGACGGCAGATCAAGTGCGTGAAGTGACCGAAAAAATGGTTCGCAACATGTGGCTAGAACTACTAAACGTTGATCTAGGCGATTTCCCTGTGATGCCATACAGCGAAGCGATGCGTCGCTATGGTAGCGACAAGCCGGATCTGCGTAACCCACTGGAATTGGTTGATGTTGCAGACCTTGTAAAAGATGTGGATTTCAATGTTTTCTCTGGTCCCGCTAATGATGCTAAAGGACGCGTGGCGGTTATTCGTGTACCGGGTGGCGCGGCATTAACTCGTAAGCAAATTGATAGCTACGCTGAGTTTGTTGGTATTTATGGCGCGAAAGGTTTGGCGTGGATGAAAGTCAATGATCGCGCTGCTGGCTTAGAGGGCGTTCAATCTCCGGTCGCGAAATTCCTTTCGGCTGACATTGTGGAAGGCATTTTGGCGCGTACTCACGCTGAGTCTGGCGACATCATTTTGTTTGGTGCCGATAAAATAAAAGTGGTGACTGAAGCCTTGGGTGCGCTGCGTTTGAAATTGGGTAAAGATCTGGCGATCACCAATGAAAATTCATGGGCTCCACTATGGGTTGTTGATTTCCCAATGTTTGAGGAAGATGACGAAGGTAACTTGCATGCTATGCATCACCCATTTACCGCGCCACTTAACTTAACCGCGCAAGAGCTGCAAGCCAACCCAGCGGTTGCAAATTCAAATGCTTACGACATGGTATTAAACGGCTATGAAGTAGGTGGTGGCTCGGTGCGTATTCACAATGCTGAAATGCAATCTGTGGTGTTTGAGATTTTAGGTATCGATGCGCAAGAGCAACAACTGAAATTTGGCTTCCTATTGGATGCGCTGAAATTTGGTACGCCACCACACGCAGGTCTTGCATTCGGTCTTGATCGTTTGGTGATGCTGTTGTGTGGTACGGAAAATATTCGCGATGTGATTGCCTTCCCTAAAACAACCGCAGCCGCTTGTTTGCTAACGGATGCACCGAGTCTGGCTAACCCAGCGTCGCTCGAAGAGTTGGCGATTGCGGTCACGGTCGCAAAAGAAAAAGCGCAATAAACGCAACGGTAACAGGGTGGCGCAAGTCACCCTCTTTTTTGCCCCTGCGTAGGGTTATCCTTTTTTATTTGAGTGAACCTTGTTCTCTCGCCAATTGACTTAGTGACAGGAATCTCTCTTTTGGCTCAAATGTATTTCTATTACTCTGCGATGAATGCAGGTAAATCAACCACTCTTCTACAATCTTCTTTCAACTATCAAGAGCGTGGTATGACGCCCGTGATCTATACCGCTGCCATCGACGACCGCTATGGTGTTGGTAAAGTAAGTTCAAGAATAGGATTGGAATCAGACGCCCAGCTTTTTACCGCTGAAACGAATTTGTATGATGAGATCAACGCACTGCACGAGCAACAAAAGCGTCACTGTATTTTGGTTGATGAGTGCCAATTCTTAACCAAAGAGCAAGTTTATCAATTGACTGAAGTGGTCGATAAAATCGGCATTCCGGTACTGTGCTATGGCTTGCGTACCGATTTTTTAGGTGAGCTATTTGAAGGGAGTAAATATCTACTTTCTTGGGCCGATAAGCTGGTGGAATTGAAAACAATTTGTCATTGTGGCCGTAAAGCGAACATGGTCATTCGCACCGACGAACATGGAGTGGCGATTGCCGAAGGTGATCAAGTCTCTATTGGTGGTAACGATAAATACGTGTCGGTATGTCGTCAGCACTATAAAGAAGCCTTGGGTAAGTAAATTCATTACTTCTGCGCCTTGAACAAATTATTCGATAGGGAGGTTTAAGCCTCCCTATCTATTTTGTATGCTCCACAACTTGTGTTACCACTCAAATTGACTCAGAACTTGGTAAGCAAGTGTCACATCGTCTGGGATCGGTTGCTCAATCTGAAATCCTTGTGCTGGGTAGTCGCGGACTCGCACAAAATCGTCTAATAGCGCACTCAGTACAACATCAACGGTGAAATCCTCATCAAGATAATCGAAAAATGTCTCTCCGCTAGAGGTCACCATCAATGACTCAAATGGGGCGGGCCACTGCTTAACAAATGTGGCGTAGGCACGACGTTCCATGAAGGGTTTTTGAACCACAATAATACGTTGCGCAGTGATCGATTTTTCTGCCAATAGATGGTGACTAAATCGTACATTTTCTCCAGAGTGAGTCGCCTCTTTTTCCAGTAAAATCGCGTGGGTTGGGACGCCACAATCTTTGGCTATGTCAGCAAAGGTTTCTGCTTCGCTTTTAGCAAATTTACCCTCAGTAAAACGCCCTTGTCCGCCAGAGAAAAGAAGGTAGGGAGCCAGATTTTGTTGGTACAAATGTGCAGCATACTCAGCCACGCGCAAATCATTGCTGCAAAACACCATAATGATATCGGCCGCGACGAGCTCATGCTTCATCTGCATGTACTGCCACAAGGTTTCAATGTGTTGGTAGAGATGTTTACTCATTCAGTGCCAGTGCCTCTAACGTGTGTGAATAATGAAATTGATAGCCCAATTGGCTCAGCTTGTCGCTTAAGATGCGTTTGTCTGCAATATCGACAATTGGCGGCAATGGTGAGTCTAGCTCGGCGGCCGCCAACGCGGCTTGATAAAACTCAGCTTTACTCACGGTTTGTGGTGTGGTGGCGTTAACGACCTGTTTGGAGAGTTTTTCGCTGGCAAAAATCAGTGCACCAATGGCGTCTTTTTGATGCAACATATTAGCTGGTGCAAGCCGGCTGACTTGCGCCAAACGCGCTGCAAATCGTGAGGGATGACGCTTTGGTCCGATCAAGCCACTACAGCGTACAATGACATAATCTAGCCCTGAATCGATAACGTGTTGCTCGGCTTGCAACATGATTCGTGCTCCTTCACTGAAGTTTGAGTCATTTTGCGCCAGTGACAAGGAGGCATCCTGTTCACTCATTGGTTGTGCAATGTCAGGATAGACGCTGGTTGAGCTGACCATGACGATTTTACGCACATTAGCCAGCTTTGCTTGTGCGACTAAATATTGCCACTGCTGCGCATACTCTTGCCCTCTTCCCTTGCGAAAACCGGGTGGAAAGCTGCCTATCACAATTTCACTTTTTTGAGCAATAAAGTGCTGCGATAAGCTTTGGTCGCGCAGAGAAAGATCGCATACAAAGCCTGTGATGCCATGTTGCGTTAACTCAAGCATTCCTGCCGTTTGGGTGCGGCTGGCGTAGACTTGGTGGTTTTCGGTAAGAGCTTGCGCTAGAGGAAGGCCTAGCCAACCTGCGCCAATGAGGGTAATGGTGCTCATAAAATGTACATCCTGTATTGATTGTATGCCGATCAGGCATCGGTGAGTGGACTAAGCTGGCGCAACAACTGCCTGACCATTTTATGGATAGGATCGGCGCTCATGCGCTGATGCTGAATGACATCAATGTTGGTATACCAAGCCAGCTGTTCAAACTCAACAGGGACACGCACTAATTTCCCCATCGCTTGTTCACTTTCGGCTAAATAGCTTGGCAGCAAACACCATCCTAAACCGCTTAACGCCATCTCTAATAATAGATAGTAGTTATCGGCGTACCATATCTCGGGGCTAAAGGCTTGATGGAAACTGCTGGTTTTATGGCTGCGTGAGCGGATAACGAGTTGGCGATGCAATCTTAGCATATCGATATGGGGCGCTTGATGCTGAGCCAATTCATGCTCTGCGGCCACATAAACATCAAAACGGATTGAACCGACATTTTCAAAATCAAGGTTATTCGGTAAGGCCAATTCACTGAAGATGATCCCACAGCTAGCGCGACCTTGTTCCACCATCTCAATCACATCGGTACTTGATGCACTTAAACATTCAATTTCAATGTGTGGAAACTGTGTGGCTAACTGTTTGAATAAATGGGTTAACCCTTGTAACGGGATCCCTTCATCCATCGCGAGCGAAAGCTGTTGATTGGGTGATGAAGCAAGCAGTTGTGCTTGTTGCGCTAAGCGTTGATGTTGCTGCAACGTCGCTTGCGCATACGGTAGAAGTCGTTCGCCTTGCGCGGTTAATCGTGGATAACGGCCGGAGCGATCAAACAGTTCTACACCGCAATCAATTTCTAAATTGATGATGTGTTGGCTAACGGCCGATTGAACTTTGCCCAACTGTCTTGCCGCGCCGGAGAAAGAGCCACTCTCAACGGTTGCGGTGAAGGCTTGCAACTGATCAATACTCAACATATCTCATTTACCGATACTATCTAACTTTTTAGTATCTTCAATATAGATGAAAATGAGTCCATTCAACACCTCAGACGAAGAATAAAGAGGAGAAAAATGATGTCAATGAGAGAGCTGTCGATGAAAGAGCGTCTTTTCCATGCAATAACGTTTGAAGTGACCGCATTAGCGTTAATTATTCCAATCTCCGCATTGGTGACAGGGCAGGGAACGGGGGATTTAGCCATGATAGGTATTGGTTTGAGCCTATTTGCCGTAGCGTGGAACTATCTATACAACGTTTTGTTCGACCGAGTGTTTGGTACCAACCGATTAGCGCGTACGGTTAGCTTACGTTTGTTACACACGACCGGTTTTGAAGGTGGGCTCGTCTTTATTTCTATTCCGGTGATCGCTTGGGTTTTAGACGTATCGATGTGGGATGCATTGATTTTGGAAGCTGGGTTTCTGACCTTTTTCTTTATCTACACCACACTGTTTAACTGGGGATATGATCGAATTCAGCCCTATCAACGTTGGATTGAGCCAATGGCCAAATAAAGAAGGGCGGTTTTTTAAAGGGGCAAGGCAGCCAGCAGAGTCTCGGCTGCCTTTGCAGGCTAGATTAAGAGTTCAAAACGCGCAGCACGCGCTCTGCATGCTCGGCCACTTCGATGCCTTCATCCGTCAAATAGCCACCATCAGGTAATGTACATAGACCTTTTTCGTAAAGACGTTGAACGGCGGATTGCATGTCGTCAGACGCATCATTACGGACTTTAATACCAGTCGCAGCGCTGCTTAAATCAAATTGGAGGAGTAGATTGAGCTCGGCGATATTTTGTTGAGTAAATTTCATCTCGACACCTATATAGTGAATGATTTTTTGTCACCATAGATGGCAGCGCTGTTGGCTGCAATCAGTTGTTGTAAGAAATGTTATCTGCAACCAAATTGGGGATATTTCACACAGTTATACCCTTCCTACTTGAAGCTGCAGCGGTGTTGGCTACGTTCGTTCACCCCAATCACATAGTTTGCCTATGCTCATGGGGACTCACTCACTTGCCGCCTACCTGCAACTCCAAGTTGTTTGGGTATATATTCATCATTGGTTTGCAAGAGAGTGGCTATCTATAGAAGACGCTGGATATGGGCTATCAATAAATTTTTATGATTTTCATCACGCTAAACACATTTTTTGTAAACATAGAAAATAGCTCTTGAATTGTCATAGGAATGGAGCGATTATCCGCGCCTTATATAACTTGTTTCAAAATGTTACTTGCCATGAACTTAAACCAATTTGATTCCCTATTGCCACCGCAAATGGCAGAGCGCGCCGCAGAAACTGGCGTTGGAAAAGCGACGAAAGATCCGATGAAGTCTTTCCTTCTTGCCATTTCTGCTGGCATTCATATCGGTATTGCTTTCGTTTTTTACACTACAGTGACGACAGGAACTGGCGATATGGCTTGGGGTCTGAGCCGTTTTATCGGCGGCTTTGCGTTTAGCTTAGGTCTTATTCTGGTGGTGGTCACCGGTGGTGAGTTATTCACTAGTTCAGTGCTGACTTTGGTTGCACGTGCGAGTGGCAAAATTTCTTGGAGCATGTTGATTAAAAACTGGGTCATCGTCTATTTTGGCAACCTTGCTGGTGCGCTGATGCTTGTCGCTTGTATGCTTGTTTCCAAACAATATATGTTTGATGGTGGACAAGTTGGCCTCAATGCGATGGCCATTTCTCAGCATAAATTGCATCACGAGTTTATGCAGGCAGTAGCGCTTGGCATTATGTGTAATGTGTTGGTGTGTGTGGCGGTCTGGATGACTTTCAGTGGTCGTACCTTGACTGACAAAATTATGGTGATGATTTTACCTGTCGCTATGTTTGTCGCCGCGGGTTTTGAGCACTGTATCGCTAATATGTTCCAAGTTCCGATGGCAATTGGGATCAAATATTTTGCACCCGCTGAGTTTTGGCAGATGACGGGTGCCAATATTGCCGACTACGCAGACCTTAACTTAATGGGTTTTTTGATCAATAACCTATTACCCGTGACGATTGGCAATATCATCGGTGGGGGTGTTTTTGTTGGCATTTGGTACTGGTTAATTTACCTTCGAGATGGATCTCACGAATAACTCCTTATTGAAGAGATGATTTTAGAAGCGGCTTTAAGGGCCGCTTTTTGTTGTCATCTCTAAACCATCGCCTTAGGTGGTGTTGACGGCTTCTGCTAGTGTTTGTTCACTATTTATACCTTTAAAACAGCTTATCCAC